>CAZCFB010000013.1:0-71509 GCA_964497805.1 uncultured Kofleriaceae bacterium | reverse complement strand
TTCCCCCGCCGCGCCCGCGCCGCTTTGGTGGGGGCCGCTGGCTGGCTTTGGGGGGCACTTGCCGCAGGCGGCGGGGCAGGTCGCACACGACTCTCCCGCGTCGCACTTCTTGTCACCACAGGCGGGTAAGCAGGGCCCGCAGTCAGCGGGGCACGAGCTGCACGACTCCACCGGATCGCATTTCTTGTCGCCGCAGAAGGGCTTGCACTTGCCGCAGTCCAGCGGGCAGGTGGTGCAGGTCTCCCCGTTGAGGTAGTCGCACTTCTTGTCGCCGCACTTTGGCGGGCACTTTCCGCAGTCGGTGGGGCAGGTCGTACACGACTCGCCTGCCCCACAGGTGCCATCCCCGCAAGGCGGCTTGCACGGGCCGCAGTCGCCGGGGCATGTCTTGCACGTCTCACCCAGCGACGCGCTGCACTTGCTGTCCCCGCACTTTCCAACACCGCAGCCGCCACACTTCTGCGAGCACCGCTTGGCGCAGATGGGGTCCCAGGCGTTCTTGCAGCAGTACGGATCCAGGGCGCATACGCAGGCCTCACAGAGGCACCCCTTGCACCCTCCGCTCTTCTTTCCCTGGCAGCCGTCGCACTTGCCACAGTCCGCCGGGCAAGACTCACAGTCCTCTGACGGGGCGGTGCAGGTCTTGTCGCCACAGGTGGGCTTTGGTTTGCACTTTCCGCAATCAGCCGGGCAAGTCTTGCAGCTCTCCCCGGGTCCGCAGGCGCCGTCGCCACATGTGGGCTTTGGCGGGCACTTTCCGCAATCCGCCGGGCAGCTCTTGCAGCTCTCCCCGGGACCGCAGGCGCCATCTCCACAGCTTGGCTTTGGCGGGCACTTGCCGCAGTCGGCGGGGCAGGCTTTGCAATCCTCCCCCGCGCTCGCGTCGCACTTCTTGTCGCCGCAGGCGGGCTTTGGCGGGCACCCGCCACAGTCCGCCGGGCAGGTGGCGCAGCTCTCCCCGGGGCCGCAGACTCCGTTCCCACACGTTGGCTTGACGCACTTGCCACAGTCCGCCGGGCAGGTGTTGCAGCCCTCCCCGGGCCCGCACGTGCCGTCTCCACAGTTGGGCTTGCCGCACTTGCCACAATCCGCGCTGCACGTTGAGCAGGTCTCTCCGGGCGCGTCGCAGCTCCCGTCCCCGCAGAAAGTGCAGACACCATCGGGCGCGCAATCGCACTGGGTGGATCCAGGGGGGCAAGTTGCCTGTGATTCGGTCCGGCCACAGCCGGCCATCAATATCAGCAGCGGGATTGCGAGGATGATCCAGTGAGAGAAGAGGGACCCGCGGCGCTTAAAGGTGTCCATTCCGATCCTCCAGGGAAAAAGGCACACCCTTTATAGTAGCGCGTTAACGCCAAATTACGCAAATCAAGTATGGCGGGTTTTTTGAGAGGCTAGCGCGGCGCGAGCGCGATGGGGAAGCTCACGTCATACGGCCGCTTGTCCTTGGCCGGAGCAAAGCGCCAGGCCTGCGCCACGGAGAGGGCGCAGCGCTCGAGGTAGCGGTCGCGGATGGTGCCCTTGCGGCCCAGGCGGGTGCCCAGCACGCGGCCATCGCCGTCCACGCTGATCACGATCTCCAGGGTGCCCTTGAGCTTCGGGTTTTGCTTTAACCTTCGCTCGTAACACCGCTGAACTTGACTCTGTTTTATTCTGATGCTTGCTGGACCCAGCGCCGCCGAAACCTCCGGAATCTGGCTCGCCTTCCGCACCCTGGGCATGTGCCCGGCGGGCTTGCCGCGGAGCGCCACCGTCTTCAGAGACGGCGTGAAGTTCACCCACTTCTTCTGGATCAGCCGGCCGTTCTTGTACAGCTCGATGAGGTGGTTGCGGTACGGCCTGCGCAGCATGATGTCCGTGGTCCCCACCTTCAGGCTGTTCAGGTGCAGCTTGGCCCCGGCGGGCTTGCTCGTGACCTGCATGGGCCCGGTGCCGCCGAGCACCTCCTTGAGCCCGGTCCAGGGCACAAGGTTCATGCGCGACACGCTCTCCATGAATGAGATGGCGTCCACGGGCAGACGATCCATCTGCGGCTTGCCCTCGCCATCAAGGGGCGCGGCCAGGGCGAACCCCGCCGGAACCTCCACGCCCTTCCACCGGCCATCCTGAGGCGCCACCACAACGGATCCCCTGAACACCTCCACCACCAGGTTGTCGCCCTGCCGGGCCACGGACAGGTGGGTCCCCTTCACAGACACGCGCAGGCCCTGGCTCAGCACGGCCAGCTTGTTCTGGCCCTCCTTGCGCTTGGCCACCTCCAGGTAGATCTTCCCCTGCCACAGCACCATCTCCTGGTCCCGGGTGGTGAGCTCCTTGAGCTCCACCTCGGCCTGAGGCGTCATGCGCAGGCCCGTGCCGTCGCTCCACTGCAGGGCAGCCTTGCCCTTGTACGTGATGGCGCGGTCCCCGCCAAACAGGGGCCGGTTCAGCTCCATGGGCGTCTTGAGCCCGCTGGCCGTGAGCAGGTAGACCTCTCCCTGCAGCAGGGTGGGCAGCGCGGACAGGCCCTCCGCCCTGTCCTCCAGGGCGGGGCAGGCCGCGGGCGCCGGGGTCGGCTTCACGGCTACCCTGGCCGGCGGTGGGCCGGGCGACGGGGCAGGCGCGGTGCGCTCGCCCATACCGAACATGACCAGGGCTGTGATCAGCGCCCCCACGGCGGCAGAGCCAGTCAGGGCCAGCGCCGGCTGCCAGAACGACCGCCGCGGCGCCTTGCGCTCCTCCCTGGCCGTGCGCCAGTGGATCTTGGTCTCGATCTCGGTCCAGTTCAGCTCGGGGAGCTCGTCTGTGGCCGCCTCCCGGCAGAGCCTCTTGGTGGACTGCAGCCGCCGGAACGCGGTGGCGCACCCGGGGCAACCCTCCATGTGTTTGCGGAGGCTCTCGGCTGCGCGCGGGCGGAGGGAGCCGTCCATCAGGCCCAGCAGCCTGTCGAAGTTCCCCTTGCAGGGGCGGCTCATGACGCTTCCTCCTCGGCGAAAAGCTCGGTCTGGAGCACGCGCCGGTAAAAGTCCTTCCTCGCATAGTGTAGCCGCGTCCGGACGGTCAGCACGTTGGCGTCAACCAGCTCGCCGATCTCCTTGGCGCTCATGCCGAGGAACTCGTGAAGGATAAAGACGATGCGCTTCTTCGGGGTCAGGTGGTCGAGCACCTCGTACACCGTGTCGAGCTGCTCGCGCCGTTCCAACACCCTGTGGGGCGTCTCCAGCGTGGGCGTGGCAGCCTCCGTGGGCGGCAGGGCCACCTCCCGGCGCCGCTTCCGCTTGCGCAGGCGTTGCAGGGCCACGTTGAAAGCCACCCGGTACAGCCAGGTGCTGACCTTGGCCTTCCCCTTGAATTTCTCAATGCTTCTGAAGGCCTCGATGAAAACGTCCTGGATGACGTCTTCCAGCTCCGGGTCGTGACCGAAGACCTTGAACACGGTCCTGGCCACATCGCCCCTGTACTTCTCGTAGAACTGGGCCTGGGCATCGCGCTCGCCAATCTGGCACTTACAGACCAGCTCGCCCGTGGGCATTGAGGGTTTACGAGCCATGGGCCTCTGCAGCGGAATCGTATCTGTAGGTCGTCTGCTCATTACAAATACTAAGTTGCCCGTCGGCGGCAGAATGTTCAGCCGATCCAAAAGGAAGTTCGCCCCGACCTTGCCGCCCACGCCGCCGCGCCTGATACTTGCACATGATTATAGAGTCTAACCCAGGGCAGCCCGCAGAGCGCGTTTGAGGGAGATCAGGTGGAGAACAGCAAGTTTTCATTGACGATTCTCGGTTCTGGTACTTCCATTCCATCACCAGGGCGCCGCCCGGCTTCTTATTTTGTACGCACCCCGGACGCCAGCCTCCTCCTGGATTGCGGTTCCGGGGCAGCGGGATCCCTGGCCAACGCCGGTGGATCCCTTCAAACCCTCGCCGGAGTGGCCCTGAGTCACCTCCACCCGGATCATACCGGCGACCTTGTCACGCTCCTGTTCGCCCTGGTCAACCCGGCTCACCCCCCCCGGGAGCAGCCCTTCTTTATCTGGGGGCCACCGGGCGTATCAGCCTTGATGCAGGCCCTGCGCGGGGTATATGGCCGCTGGATAGAGCCACCAGGGTGCGAGGTCACGGTGGTGGAGCTCTCACCTGGCGAGCCCCTGGTCCTGGGCAGCCTCCGCCTCACCCCTCTGTCGGCTGAACACACGGAGCACTGCTTCAGCTTTCGGGCGGAGACCGGGCACGGTTCCTTCTGCTACAGCGGCGACACCGGCCCCTGCGCCGGGCTCCGACAAGCCGCCCGGGGCGTGGACCTGCTGGTCTGCGAGTGCTCGGTCATGGAAGAGGAAGAGATCACGGGCCACATGAAGGCCAGCGAGGTGGGCGACCTGGCCCGCGACTCTGGCTGCCGTGAGGTGGTCCTGACCCACCTCTACCCGCACATTGAGGCCGCAGATCCCGTGGTCACCGTGAAGGATCGCTTTGACGGCCCGGTGCGACTGGCCCAGGACGGCATGGTCCTCAAGGTGGGCCCGGGCTGATCCCTCAGGGCGCCTGGGAGGTGATGGTGTAGGTCGCGGCCACCGTGCTGGCCGCGGGGGTAATCCCGCTCACCCGCAGGTAGTACTTTCCGGCCTTCAAGGTCGGGCTCTCCCCGAGGTTTTTGAAGTAGTAGTCCGCCACAGTGAGCTTGGAGGAGGCGTGGTTGTTGCGCCCGATGATCTTCTCCTTCTCATCAAGGATCATCAGGTCAAGGACCTTGCCGACGCCCTGAATGCTCAGAGAGAGCTTGCCGCTCCTGGGCATCGAGAAGCTGAACACATCCACGTCCGTCATGGGGAGCTTGCCGCTGGCGGGTTTTCCCAGGGTCAAGCTGGTCGCCCCGGCCGGGGTGTTGGCGTGGTCATCCTTGGGGGGGGTCTTTACCTGCTTGCTCAGATCGGCCTGGGGCGATGCCGAGTAGGTCTCCCACGCGAGCTGTTGCAGGGCGGCTCTATCGGCAGTGGAGATGTTGAGCCCCCCCGACGAGAGGCCCTTGGGGTTCTGGCCGGTGAGGGTGGCGAAGAAGACCATGGCGGCCAGGTATGTGCCGTGGGGGGCGGGGTGCAGCGCGTCCCCGCTGTGCAAGTACTGCTTCGACTTGGCGTAGTGACGCTGCCAGGCGGTCCCCACCGGGGCCACGGTGACGCCGTTACGCTGTCCTGCCTTGTTGTAGATCCTCTCCAGGTAGCCCGCGCTCTGCTTGAACACCGGCCCGCCCATGTCGCCGGTGCCCCAGGTCATGAACAGCACGGTGCGGGCTCCGGCGGCCTGGATCCAGCCGTGCCACAGCTCCGTGTAGGTCGCCACCGACGGTCCCGAGCTCTGATCCTGGAGCACGACAATGTCTGGCTTGACCTTCTGGATCAGGTCGAGCGCCTCGGTGCCGCGGCTGGACCCTGACCAGGACTGCCAGTTGGAGCTCAGGGAGGAGGCGCCTGGCGTGTGGTTCTTGCCGGCCGCGATGCTCCACGCCGGCTTGGCTGAGGCCGCCGCGTTCATCAGCACCAGCGGGAGGTTGTTGACGAAGGTGAGGCTGTTGCCGATGAAGACGATCTTGAGCTTTTTGGCCGCCGGCCCCTTGTCGGGAGCTGTGCTCAGATCCGCGGCTTGAGCCAGATCTTCCCCTGAATCCTTTCCAGGTGAGATGGTCCTCTCCTCTGAACAGCCGGGGATGCAGAGGACCAGGAACGTCAGGATCAGCAGCTGGGTGGTCTTTGATCGCATTGCACCATTGTTCATCATTCTGGCTTTCAGTACACTGAACAGACGGACAGTATGTCGCCAAATCCGCCACCACCCCGCCTGTGCTGCCTAGACCTGGACACCTTCTTTGTGTCCGTGGAGCGGCTGCTCGACCCCAGCCTGGAGGGCAAGCAGGTCATCGTGGGCGGTCAGCCCGGGAAGCGCGGCGTGGTCACCGCGTGCAGCTACGAGGTGCGCGAGCTGGGTGTTCACTCAGGCATGGCCCTGTCCGAGGCCGGGCGCCTGGCCCCCGACGCCATCTTCCTCTCGGGCCGAGGGTCCAACTACTCCACCTACTCGCGCCGGGTGCGGGCAGTGATCGATGACTTCTCCCCGTCGGTCCAGGCCGCGAGCATCGACGAGTTCTTCATCGACTTCGCCGGGTGCGAGCGCATGTACGCCCAGCCCCAGGACCGGTGCCCGGACGACACGATCCACCGCACGGTGTGGCACATGATCCGCTGCATCAAGCGGGAGGTGGGCCTGCCCGCCAGCGCGGGTATCGCGGCGGCCCGGCCAGTTGCCAAGATCGCGTCGGGGCTGGCCAAGCCGAGGGGCGTGATCATGGTCCCGGGCGGCGCCGAGCCGGAGTTCCTGGCCCCATTGCCGGTGAAGAAGTTCCCGGGGATCGGGCCGGTGGCCAAGGAGAAGCTCGAGGCCCACGGCGTGTTTACCCTGGGGCAGCTGGCCGACCTCCCCGACGGAGAGCTTCGCCAGCTGTTCGGCGCCTGGGCCGACTATGTTGGCCGCGGCGTGCGCGGCGCCGGCGCCACAAGCCTGGGCGAGGACCGGCCCGCCTTCCGCGAGTACGATCCAGAGGGCGGCACCGTGGGATCCATCTCCAACGAGCGCACCTTCCGCGAGGACATGGGCGACCCCACCAGCATCCAGCGCATGCTCTGCTCCCTGAGCGAGCGGGTGTGCTGGCGCGCCCGAAAGCGCGGGGTGCTTGCCCGCACCATCACCCTCAAGCTGCGCTACGCCGACTTCGAAACCCTCACCCGGGGCAAGAGCATCGGGCGCCCCACCAACTCGGAGCGGGAGGTGTACCGCATCATCCGGGGCATCTACCGCCAGGCCCGCAAGCGCTCCACCCCGGTGAGGCTGCTGGGCATCGCCCTGTCCAACCTCAGCGAGCCGCCGGCTCAGCTCGGCCTGTTTGAGGACCACTCCGAGGAGAAGCTGTGCCGCTCCCTGGACGCCGTGCGGGAGAAGTACGGCTACAAGTCAGTGGGGCTGGCCGGGGGCAGGGGCCTCAACGATGGGGTGGCGCGGGAGTCGTGACGCCCGCGCGATCTTCATGGACAGCAGGGGGACACGGCACGAGCCGCGCCTGCGCCCCGGCAGGCAGGGGCACCTCGGCCAGCTCCTCCACCAGATGCTGGCCCCGGGCCTCGCTGAAGGAGCGCTCAACCAGCAGGAGCCGCGAGCCATCGGCGGCCAGCCGCGCCTCCACCTCCCACAGGTCCCCGGCCATGGATGTGGAGGCGAGCAGGAACGCCTGGCCAGCCCGGGGCGCGCGCCGCTCGCATGCCTCTGGCCAGCCGGGCAGCTCATCCACGGCGTGCCGCTGGACCTTCGCCCCCTGCTTGATCAGGACGGCCACCTC
Source organism: uncultured Kofleriaceae bacterium (assembly GCA_964497805.1). Lineage (GTDB taxonomy): Bacteria > Myxococcota_A > Polyangia > CAZCFB01 > CAZCFB01. The sequence continues at coordinate 64,150 of CAZCFB010000013.1, read as the reverse complement.
GGCGCGGGGCACCTCGTCCTCCGGCCCCGGGGTCAACTCCAGCCATACCCGGGCGGGCGGCGGGGAAGGGGGGGCGCCGCTTGCCATGCCGGTCCTCGCCGGCGACGGCGAACACGCTGATAGCAGGATGGTGATCAGCAGGAGGCCTGGCGGGCGCGCGATCACTTCTCGGATTTGAGGCTGGCCCAGATCAGGTCTCGGTTGAGGCGGGCGATGAAGCTCATGCTGACCTCCTTGGGGCACGCTGCCTCGCACTCCCCGTGGTTGGTGCAGGCGCCGAAGCCCTCCTGCTCCATCTGGGACACCATCTTGCGCACCCGATCCCACCGCTCGGGCTGGCCCTGGGGCAGCAGGCCGAGCTGGGTGATCTTGGCGGAGAGGAAGAGCATGGCCGAGCCGTTGGGGCAGGCGGCCACGCAGGCGCCGCAGCCGATGCATGCCGCCGCGTCGAAGGCCTTGTCCGCCACATCCTTGCCGATGGGCGTGGCGTTGGCGTCCGGCGAGCCGCCGGTGTTCACCGAGACGAAGCCGCCCGCGGCCATGATCCGGTCGAGGGCCCCCCGGTCCACCACCAGGTCCTTGTGCACGGGGAAGGCCCGGCAGCGCCACGGCTCGATGTACACCGCGTCCCCGTCGGAGAAGGAGCGCATGTGGAGCTGGCACAGGGTGGTGCCGCGCTGCTTGCTGTGGGCGTAGCCATCTACCACAGCGCCGCAGGTGCCGCAGATCCCCTCGCGGCAGTCGTGATCAAAGGCGATGGGTTCCTTCCCGGCCAGGGTGAGCTCCTCGTTGACCACGTCCAGCATCTCAAGGAAGGACGCCTCCTCGCTGATGCCTTTGGCCTGGATTGTTTCCATGCGCCCGGCATCATCGGGGCCGGCCTGGCGCCATACATGTAGGGTCAAGTTCATGGCGTCCCTCACTTGTAGCTCCGCTGGCTCGGCTTGCAGTGCTCGAAGGTCAGCGGCTCCTTGTGTAGCTCCGGCTCCTGGCCCACGCCCTTGAACTCCCAGGCCGCCACGTAGGAGAAGTTTTCGTCGTCGCGCATGGCCTCGCCCTCGTCGGTCTGGCTCTCCTCGCGGAAGTGGCCGCCGCACGACTCGGCGCGCTCCAGCGCGTCATGGCACATCACCTCGGCGAACTCCAGGAAGTCGGCCACGCGCCCTGCCTTCTCCAGAGACTGGTTCAGGTCCGCCGCGCTGCCAGGCACCTTCACATCCTGCCAGAACGCCTCCCGGATCTCCGGGATCCGCTTGATCGCCTGGCGCAGGCCGGTCTCGTTGCGCCCCATGCCGCAGTTGTCCCACATCACCCGGCCAAGCTCCTTGTGGAAGTCGTCCACGGTGCGGGCCCCGCCGATGCTCAGCAACCTGTCCACCCGCCCCTTCACCTCCGCCTCAACCTCGTCGAAGGCCGGGTCGTCGGTGGTCACGCCGCTCACCCCGCTGTTGGCCAGGTAATCGCCGATGGTGTACGGGATGATGAAGTACCCGTCGGCCAGACCCTGCATGAGGGCGCTGGCCCCCAGGCGGTTGGCGCCGTGGTCGGAGAAGTTGGCCTCCCCGAGCACGTGCAGGCCCGGGATGGTGCTCATCAGGTTGTAGTCCACCCAGAGGCCGCCCATGGTGTAGTGGGGCGCCGGGAAGATGCGCATGGGCACCTTGTAGGGGTTGTCGGCGGTGATCTTCTCGTACATGTGGAACAGGTTGCCGTACTTGTCGCGCACGACGTCCTCTCCCAGCCGCGCCACCGCCTCGTCGAAGTCCAGGTACACGCCGGTGCCGCCCTGGCCACCCACGCCCCGGCCCTCGTCTACCACCAGCTTGGCCGCCCGGCTGGCCACATCCCTGGGGACCAGGTTGCCGAAGCTCGGGTAGCGCCGCTCCAGGAAGTAGTCACGTTCACCCTCGGGGATGTCGTTGGCCGCCCGCTTCTCCCCGACTTCCTGGGGCACCCAGATGCGCCCGTCGTTGCGCAGGGACTCGCTCATCAAGGTGAGCTTGGACTGGTACTCCCCGTGAACCGGGATGCAGGTGGGGTGGATCTGCGTGTAGCAGGGGTTGGCGAACAGGGCGCCCCGCCGGTAAGCGCGGTACGCCGCGGTGACGTTGCACCCCATGGCGTTGGTGGAGAGGAAGAAGACGTTGGAGTAGCCGCCCGTGGCCAGCACCACAGCGTCGGCCGCGTAACGCTCCATGGCGCCGGTGATCATGTTGCGGCACAGGATGCCGCGGGCGTGGCCGTCCACCAACACCAGGTCGAGCATCTCCCGGCGCGGGAACATCTTCACCTTGCCCAGGCCGATCTGCCGCGACAGGGCCGAGTAGGCGCCGAGCAGGAGCTGCTGGCCGGTCGCCCCCCGGGCGTAGAAGGTGCGCGACACCTGGGCCCCGCCGAAGGAGCGGTTGTCCAGGGTGCCGCCGTACTCTCGCGCGAAGGGCACGCCCTGGGCCACGCACTGGTCGATGATGTTGTTAGAGAGCTGGGCCAGGCGATAAACGTTGGCCTCGCGGGAGCGGTAGTCGCCCCCCTTCACCGTGTCGTAGAACAGGCGGTAGATGCTGTCGCCGTCGTTCTGGTAGTTCTTGGCCGCGTTGATGCCGCCCTGGGCCGCGATGCTGTGGGCTCGGCGTGGCGAGTCCTGGTAAGCGAAGCACGAGACGTCGTAGCCCAGCTCCGCCAGGGTTGCCGCCGCGGCGCCGCCGGCCAGGCCGGACCCCACCACGATGATATGGAACTTGCGCTTGTTGGCCGGGTTCACCAGCTTCAGCTTGAAGCGGTGGCTGTCCCATTTTTCCTGGATCGGGCCGTCGGGGATCTTGGCGTCGAGTTTCATCTCGCGCTCCCTATTTGATGATTCCGGCGAGCACAGCCACCGGCATGGAGATGTTGCCGCAAACCACGATCAGGGTCGCCGTGGCGGCGAAGGCCCGGCGCAGGTGGTTGTACCTGGGGTGGTTGGCGCCGAGGGTCTGAAACAGGCTCCACAGCCCGTGGTACATGTGCAGCCCGAGCAGCACCATGCCCACGATGTAGACGCCGGCGATGGCGGGGGACGAGAAGCCGGCCACCACGTTGGCGTACACGTTGCCCGCCACGAAGGTTGTGTGCGCCTGGCCAGTGGTCAGGTGGAGCAGGTGGTACACGATGAACAGGCCGAGCAGCGGGCCGCTCCAGCGCATGGTGCGCGCCGCGTAGTCAGACTCCTGGTAACGCTGCTTGACGTACTTCCGCGGCCTGGCCCGCCAGCTCTGCAGGGTGAGCTGGGTGGCGGCCAGCACATGGAGGCCCACCGCGCCGAGCAGGATCAGGCGTAGGGCCCAGACCACGGCCGGCTTGGAGTGGAGGAAGGCGGCGTAGCCGTCGAGCTGCTCGGCCCCGGCGAAGATCTGCAGGTTGCCGATCATGTGAATCACCACGAAGCCGAAGAACACGATCCCCGTCACGGCCATCACCACTTTCTTGCCGATGGAGGTGCCGTAGAGGGTCATTACCTGGGTAGACATTTAAATACCCCTATATGGTGGGAATTAAGTTGATGCCACATACAGGTAGCGGGGACAAGGCAGAGTTGTGAATGTACATTACCCAGGTGCAGCCCACCCCGCCCACCACCCTGGAAGACTGGCGCCTGGTCCTCCTCACGAGCTGGGATACCCCCGGCATCGCGCTCGCCGTGGCGGCTGCCATGCTCACGGTGTTGCTCACCGTCTGGGGCTACCGCCGGGAGCGCCGCCGGCGGGTGCTGTTCACCCTGCTCGCCACCCGGATCCTGGCCGTGGCGGCGGTGTTGGCCATAATCCTCCAGCCCGCCGTGCAGCTGCGCAGCGTCACCAGGCTCCCCAACCACCTGGCCGTGTTGGTGGACACCTCGGCCTCCATGGGGATCCGAGCCCGCCCGGGCAGCCCCACCCGCCTCACCAGGGCAGCCGCCCTGCTCAAAAAGTCGGAGCCCCAGCTCCGGCAGTGGCGCAAGCAGCACCTGGTCGACCTGTACAGCTTTGGGCAGGGTCTCGGCGCCTGGGAGGAAGGTCTGCCAGCTGCAGACAGCGCCACCCGTATCCTGGAGGCGCTCACGGATCTGCAGCGCCGCACCCCCCGCCTTGACCTGGCAGGGGTCGTGATCATCAGCGACGGCGCAGACAACGGCAGCCTGCTGGGCGCGGGGGCCAAGCTGCCCCAGGCCGCCCTGGCTTTTTTGGAGGAACTGGCCGTGCCCGTGCACACCGTGCTGGCCGGCGCGGATCCCGTGCGCGACCTGGCAATCACCGAGCTGTACGTTGACCACTTCGCCTTCGTGCGCAACGCGGTGCGGGTGGAGGCGGACGTGCTGGCCCTGGGAGTCAAGCCGGGCCGCCTGGAGGTGACCCTCACCGAGGGCGGAAGCGGCGGCGGCAGCGGTACGGTGGTGGCCCGCCAGCGTGTGCACGTAACAAAGGGCAAGACGCGCTACCGGGTGCGGCTGGAGTTTGTGCCCCAGAAGGTGGGCAAGAGGGTGTACGAGGTCTCACTCCCCCGGCTGCCGGGGGAGGCGCTCCGGCACAACAACCGGCGCTCTTTTGTGCTCAAGGTGATCCGCGATCGGGTGCGGGTGTTGCAGCTGGTCGGCCGCCCCTCCTGGGACCAGCGGTTCCTGCGGCGGCTGCTCAAGCGGAACCCCAACGTGGACCTGATCTCCTTCTTTATTCTGCGCACCCCGTCCGACCTGACCGCCGTGAACCAGAACGAGCTCTCCCTGATCCCGTTCCCCACTGACGAGCTCTTCTCCGAGGAGCTGGGCTCCTTCGACCTGGTGCTGCTGCAGAACTTCAACTACGGGCCGTACGGCATCGGCGGCTACCTGGACCATATCCGCCGCTACGTGGTTCAGGGGGGCGGCCTGGCCATGCTAGGCGGTGACTTGAGCTTCAGCTCTGGCGGGTACGCTGGCACGGTGCTGGAGCCCGTGCTGCCCGTGCGGCTGCTGCCGGAGCGCGCCAACCCGGGGCGCCTCACCTCGGTGGAGCGGTTCAAACCGAGGGTGACCAGGCAGGGGCGTGACCACCCGATCCTGCAGCTCGGCAACTCCAGCGAACACACCGCCCGGATCATCGCCGGGCTGCCCGCGCTGGAGGGGGTGAACCTCGTGGCGAGCCTGAGCCCCGGGGCCACATCCCTGATGACTCACCCGAAGCTGCGCCTTCGCGGCGGCGGGGCCATGCCCGTGCTGGCGGCCGCTGAAGCTGGCAAGGGGCGCACCCTGGCCCTGACCACCGACACATCCTGGCACTGGGCCTTCCTCTCTGCCGGGCAGGGGAGCGGGCGCCAGGCCTACGATCGCTTCTGGCGCAACGCCATCCGCTGGCTCATCCGTGACCCGGAGCTCAAGTACCTGCGCATCATCGCCCAGCAGGATCGGGTGCGTCTGGGCTCGCAGGTGAGGGCGGTGGTCCGGGCGCACAACCCGGACTACAGCGCGGCCGCCGGGCTGGAGGTGTCCCACGAGATCATCCCGCCCGCGCTCGCCATGGGGAAGCCGGCGCCAAAGGGAAAGGCGGGGAAGGGGAAGACCGACCGCAAGGGGGAGCTGGCCCTGAGCTTCACCCCGCGGACCACGGGCGCCTACCGGCTGCGCGCCACGGCCACCCTGGGCGGGAGGCAGACCACGGCCCTGGAGGAGGTGGTGCTGGTGGAGCCCGCCGGGCCAGAGCTACGGGAGCCTGGAACCCGGCCGGCCCTGCTGCGCGCCCTGGCCCGGGTCACGGGGGGGCGCTACCTGGAAAAGGCCGCCAGCCTGCCCGCGGACCTGAAGCTGCTGCAGCCCCGGGTGCTGCAGGCCAACTGGCGCAAGGACCTGGCCCTCTGGAGCCGGTGGTGGTCCTTGGCCCTGGCCGTGCTGCTCCTGGGGCTGGACTGGGTGCTCAGGCGCCGGTTCGGGTACCTGTAGGGAATAGAGTGGTGGCCCGCCTCGTTGACCACATGGACCGCACGGGCATAGAATGTAAGTCCTTGGCAAACAGGGGTACTTAGAGATGACTGGCAAAAAGAAAGATCGTCGTTCCTTCGTGGTGGACCTGATGTCATCTGCTGCCGGCGCCTTCCTGGTGCTCGGCGGCACCGTGAGCATCACATCCCTCATCTCCGGCTGCGCTGATGACGATGGGGACAATACGCCCAAGTACGGCGGCGTGCCCCCCAAGGACACCGGCCCCGTGGTGAAGTACGGCGGGCAGAAGCAGGACGGCTCCGTGCCCAAGCCCGATCAGGGTGTGGTGAAGTACGGCGGCAAGCCTGACATGGCCATGACCAAGTACGGCGGCAAGCCGGACATGACGGTCAAGCCGGACACCGGCCCCACGGTGAAGTACGGCGGCGTCAAGCTGGACGGCGCCGTGGTGAAGTACGGCGGCAAGGTGGACAGCGGTCCCTCGGTGAAGTACGGCGGCAAGGCAGACAGTGGCGGACCAAAACCGATGTACGGCGGCACGCCCAAGTATGGCGGCCAGCCCTCCTGAGCCGCGCCCTCCTGCTGAATGAAACCCAAAGACTTTCCCAAGCTGGTCGCCATCCGGCGCGAGATGGAGCGCCGCAAGAAGCTCTTCGCCAGGCCTGAACTGACCTACCTCTTCTGGGAGTGCACCCTCAAGTGCAACCTCCAATGCGTGCACTGCGGCTCAAGCTGCGAGGCGCGCTCCCCGCACGAGGAGCTGAGCACCGACCAGATCTTCGCCATCCTCGACACCATCGCCGAGGACTTCGACCCGTGCCGCATCTTCGTCTCAATCACCGGCGGCGAGCCGCTCATGCGAAAGGACCTGTTCCAGGTGGTGGACCGCATGCACCGCCTGGGCATGCAGGCCTGCATCGTCACCAACGGCGTGCTCCTGGGGCGCAAACAGGCCTCCCTGCTGGCCGAGGCCGGCATGAACACCATCACCATCAGCGTGGACGGGCTCAGGGAGGAGCACGAGGCCATGCGGGGCAAGGGGACCTACGACAAGGCCCTGGCCGCCATCGGCCACTGCAGCGAGGTGGGCATGAACGTGGTGGAGGCCATCACCTGCGTGCGCCCGGCCAACCTGGAGAGCCTGGAGGAGGTGGAGCAGGCTGTGCGGGCCGCCGGGGCCACCCACTACCGGGTTATCACCATCGACCGCATGGGCCGGGTCTCCGGTCCGCCGGATCCCGAGCTTTGGATGGAGCCGCACCACATCAACCGCCTGTTCCAGTACGTCGAGGACAAACGCAAACAGGAGAAGGAGGGTGACACTGGCGTCCGCTTCTCCTGCGGCGGCTTCCTCGGCGTGGACCGGGAGCTGTCGGTTCGCCCGGAGATGGGCCAGTGCTACGCGGGGCTCTGCGTGGCCTCCATCCTGTGCGATGGCCAGGTGAGCGCTTGCCCCTCCATGCCCCGGGAGTGGGCCCAGGGCTCGGCCCTGGAGCGCCGCTTCTCCGAGATCTGGCACCGGGAGTTCAAGGCCTTCCGTGACCTGAAGTGGCGCAAGGAGGGGCACTGCAAGGGGTGCTCCTTTTTCTCCCTCTGCCTGGGCGGCGGCCTGCACGAGCGCCTGGTGCAGCCGGGGGATTTCTGCTGGCTGGACCGCCAGGGCATCTGATGTACCGGGGCCTCCCCCTCCTGCTCATCCTCCTTGCCGCATGTTCGGACCCGCCCGTGCTCGATCTGAAGATCGTTGTCCCCCCCGGGCCGGATCCGCTGGCCGGTGTGGACACGGTGCGCCTCCATGTCACCGATCCTGCCGTGGACCGCAACTTCACCGTGACAGATCCCAAAAGGATCGACATCGAGGTGGAGGTGGAGGTGGAGAGCGCCGCCGGGGTGATCACCCTGGAGGGCGCCACCGCTGGCAAGATCACCGCCCGCGGCGAGACCCCGCCCATGTTGCTGGTGCCCGAGGAGGGACAGGTCTCACTGCTCGTGGCCCTGGCCGGAAGGGCCAGCAAGCTGAAGCCAGAAGTGAAGCTGTCCGGCGCAGGCGTGCAGACGCAGTCATTGGTCGGATTTGGTGTGTTCTTTGCTTTGAATAAACAAGCTGCTTTGTATGACTTCTTCACCCATTCCATGAAGGACCTTCCGGCCCTGCCAGAGTCCCGGGTTGGCGCTGTGATGGCCCCCTGTGGCGGCCGCTGCGTCACCATTGCCCTGGGCCACGACGGTTCGGCCATGGCCAGCAAGATCCTCTCTTACGATGGCTCCTCCTGGACATCTTTCGCTGACAAGCTGGACGATCTGGCCCGCCGCAAGGGAGCTGCCTCCGCCCCGCTGGGGGACGGGACCTATCTCATCGCCGGCGGTGTGGACGCCAAGGGCGTGGCGCTGGACACCCTGCTCCAGCTGGATCCAGGCACCTCCACCTCGGTGCCGGGCCTGCGCAAGCTCTCCGCCCGATCCGCCGCCGCCCGCAAAGCGCCGGTGGCCGCCGGTGTGGGTGGGCACGCCTTCGTCGCTGGCGCGGGCAAGGTGGAGGTGTTCACCCGGTCTTCCCTCTCGGCCCAGGCCGTGACCCTCGCGGGCACGGTGCCCGACTCCGGCGCCGCGGCGTGCGCCATGAGCGACGGCACTTTCCTCCTGGTGGGGGGCGCGGACTCGGCCGGTAAGGCCATACGGGATATCTGGCGAGTGGATCCCAGGACCCTGAAGGTCACGCACTACAAGGACGCCCTGGCCGCCGGCCGCAAGGGGCACCAGGCGATCGTAGTGGGCGCCCGCCTGGTTGTGCTGGGAGGGGAGGGGGACGCCGCCCTGGCCAGCAAGGTCGAGTTGCTGGACGCCATCACCCTCAAGGCGGTGAGCAGCTCGGACATCGCCGTGCAGCGCGCTGTCCCGCGCGTGGACCGCCTGGGCAAGAACAGCGTCCTGATCTCCGGTGGCCTGGACAGCGCCGGCGCGCCTGTGAAATCGCTGGAGGTGTACCAGCGGGACACTCCTCTGTAGCCCCACTCCGGACGCTGCAGTAGCAGCGACAGTACGTTGACACACCGCGGCGTAGCCCGTATATAAGCCCCACTCGGACACGACCCCCAATAAGGAGGCTCAAGTGCAAGTACTGCTCACGGGATCCAGCGGCTTCTCCGGCTGCCGGGTTGCGCTCTACCTGGCCCTACAGAAGAACGTGGACAAGGTCATCGGCGTGGACTTCGTCCCGCCCAAGGTTTTCCACCCCAAGCTCGAGTCCCATGTGGTGGACCTGACCGACTGGAACACCTACGACCCGATCAAGGACTACAAGCCCGACGTGGTGATCCACACCGCCGCGGACCAGGCCACGCCGTACCTGCTGCACGCCAACGAGGTGTCCATGAAGAACCTGTTGGACTACTCGGGCGAGCGGGGCGTGGAGCGGTTCATCTTCTTCAGCTCCTTCTACGCCTCCATGCGGTGCAACAACTTCTACAAGTACGCCAAGCTGGACAGCGAGCACGAGCTGCGCAAGTCGGGCATGAAGTACGTCATCCTGCGCCCCGACACCATGTACGCCTTCGGCGAGCCCAAGTACGACACCTTCATGAACGCCCTGCGCAAGCACATGGTGCCGGTTGTGGGCAACGGCAAGTACAAGCGCACGCCCTGCTACATCTGGGACATCGCCACCGCCGTGCACAAGATGATCACCGAGGAGATATACCCCAACGACATCTTCGAGATGGGGTCTCCCACGGCGTACACCTGGATGGAGATGATGGACCTGCTGGCCCGGGAGGTGGGCGTGGAGACCTACGTGCCCGTGCCCCTGCCGCCGGCAATGTTCAAGCTGCTCTTCACCCTGACCAAGAGCGCTGACGCGGACCAGATGAACACCATCGGCGAGGACCGCGTGGCCGATCCGGCCAAGTTCATCGAAACCTTTGACATGCCGCTCATCGACTTCGACGAGGGCGTGCGTTACCTGGCCAAGGGAGACGACAGATGGCCCCTCTAACCGTCACCGTTACCGGCGCGTCCGGATTCCTGGGCGCTCACTACATCAAGTACACCCTGCGCAACCACCCTGACTGGAAGCTGGTGGCCCAGGTGCGGTCCACGCCGCTGGGCTTCACCGCGGACAACCTCACCTGCCTCACCGCTGACCTGACCCGGCCCATGTCAGCCCAGATGCTGGCCTCCACCGAGCCGGACGTCATCGTGCACATGGCCGCGGCCATCACCGAGGACAACGCCCGCGACATCAACACCAAGATGATGGTCAACGTGCTGGAGGCGTGCAAAATCTCCGGGGCCAAGCTGGTTTACATCAGCTCCTCGCAGGTGAACTTCTCCAAGCTGAACCAGTACGCCCAGTCCAAGATCGACGACGAGAACGCGGCCAAGGCCTCGGGCGTGCCCCACGTGAGCCTGCGCCCGGCGGCGCCATACGGTCCGCTGCTGCCCGACCACAAGGCGGCCCGCGACCAGTCGTTCCACGCCCTGGTCAACTTCATCAAGAAGCTGCCCGCCATCCCGGTCATCGGCGACGGCAGGTACACCCGGCAGCCGGTGCATGTGGACGACTTCAACCACGCCATCAACTTCTTCATCGAGAAGGATCGGTTCAAGGGCGAGGCCTTCGATATCGGCGGGCCCAGGGCGATCCCCCTGGACGACATCACCGACATCCTGTGCGGGCTCATCGGCAAGAACGTGTTCAAGCTGCACCTGCCGAAGCAGCTCTTCATCGCGAGCACCTACTTCGTCTCCATCTTCAACAAGGACCTGCTGCAGACCACCGACACCGACGAGGTGGCCAACAACGGGCCCCTGCTGGAGGTGCTGGGCAAGGATAGCTTCATGGCCTTCGAGGACGGCGCCCAGACCCTGCTTTAATCGTAGGTGTACCCTGGAGGCATGCGCCTCCTGATCCTCTCCCTTGTCCTCCCAGTTTTTGCCTCTGGTTGCGGCCGCTCCGGTTTGGCCGGCAAGGCCACCTCTCCTGAAGCTGACGGCGCCGTTCCCCCGGCTGCCTGCAGCTCGTTGGTATCCCTGGGCTCGGCAGAGCTCGGGCCTCCCGGAAAGGACAGCCACGCGCCCTCCATCGCAGGGAGGGGCGGCCTCCTCGGGGTCTCGTGGACCACCACGCGCAAACCAGGCACCAACGATCTGGAGCTGCGGTTCGCAACCTTCGGCGCTGGCCTGAAGCCATCACCGACGGCGGGCGCGGTGGTCTCGAGCGCGATCCCGGGCGCGCCGGCGGCCCTGGCGGTGGGGCCGCAGGAGTGGGCCGCCCTGTTCATGCGGGGTTCGACCACCGGATCCATGGTGCCGAAGCTGGTGCTGGCCAGGTTCGACGGCGCGGGTAAGCCCCTGGGGCCGACGCTCGAGATCACGGCCCAGGCCATGGCCCAGGCGCTGGCGGCGCGGGGGAAAGGCGGGTACGGGATGATCTACACCCACCCCAGCAAGGTGGGGACGATCAACTTCCGCGCCATGGACAGCGCTGGCAAGACAGGGGCGGCGCGCAGGGTTGTGACTGGCGACAGCTACAACGACCTCTGGCTGTCCGAGAGGTCCGACGGAGGATTCCTGGCGGGCTGGTGGGGCAAGCACTACATGCTGGCCAGGCTGGCACAGGACGGGAGAATGCTGGCGTTCCCAGCCGTGGTAGCCCAGCGGTCCGGTCCCTGGGCCGCGCGCTACGTCCTCGTGAGCCCTGACCGGGTGGGGATCCTCTACCTCCAGCAGGCCACCAACCCTGGCAAGGTGGATCTGATGTTCAGGATTGTTCAGGCCATGGGTAGCGGCCTGGGGCCTGAGCGCAAGGTGGCCAGCGGCGTGGGCGCTGGAGACGCCCCCATGGCCCTGGCATGGTCTGGCAAGCGGTTCGTTGTGGTGTACGACGCAAAGCGTGCCGATCTGAGGCTCTCCGCCCGGCTGCTGAACAGGGACGGCGCGCCCGTGGGGGGGGCGGTGGCGGTGGCAGGCTGCCTGCTCACCTCCAGCAGGCCGGCGACCGCGTGGGCCGGAGATACCGTGGGCGTCGCCATGCAAGCCGGCCTCTCGGGCCTGCCCACTCAGCGCGCCTGCCTGGCCGCCCTGCGCTGCAAGTAGCGCCGGCGGCGATCCATTTGCCGCCGGTACTTCTTCTTCAGGCGCCTGAACTGGACGTACGCGGGACCCTCGGTGTGGGCCGGCGCCTCGGTGAGGCCGTACAGGTAGCCCATGTGCAGCACGGGATCGTCGGGGTCGAACACGCCCGCCTTGCCCCTGTCCCGGTCGATCATGGCGATGTGGTCCCAGGAGCGGGGGGAGCCGTCGAAGCCCTTGTAGTCGATCAACATGAGGTCACCCGAGCTCAGCTCCTCGTTGAAGCGCAGGGTCTGGCGGGTGAGGCCGTCCTCGCTGTACAGGCCGTCCCGGCGCAGGAGCAGCCTCGGGGTGAGCTTCACCGTGTGGGCGCGGAGCCCGGCCACGCTTGTGTAGGGCACCCTGGCCCCGGCCTCCCTGGCAGCGCCGATGAGCACGTCGGCGCAGTCTGCCCCCTGGTACCGCGCCGCCTGGTGCCGCTTGCCGCTTCCTCCTGCGCTGCCGAAGACGTTGGGCACATTGAAGTACCCCCGCAGGTGTCCTGCCAGGGAGTCCCCCGAGCGGAAGGTCACCCGCATCACCCTGGTGGAGATGCCCTGGCGGCTGACCTCGGCGGCCCCGTGTGAGCCCAGCTCCTGGGCCCCGATCCGGGCGCGCACCCGGTAGCGCATGGTGCCGAGCCCGCCGTGCACGTTCACCTTATCGTTGGTGGGGCGCACCCGGCTAACCGTGAGCGCGCTCTCCGAGGCGCCGGGGATGTCGGTCTCGTGGTACTCGATTGTGTCGAAGCCGAGCCAGGAGCCGTGCTTCTTGCCGAACAGGATGGCGTTGGAGTAGGCCGGGTTCCCGGGGTTGGGGGGATCTGTGTCCACATGGTGGGGGCGGGGCTCCACCCGCAGCCACTGAAGGGACGACGCGCTGGCCGAGGACCAGGGGCGGATCCTGGACTTCGCGACGCGCCTGCCGCGCAGCCGCAGGGCAGGGGCGTCGGTGTGGTAGACGGCGCGGCGGCCGCGGCCACGCTTGAGCACGGCGAAGAGTTGGACAGTTTCACCCAGGCGGGCGTGGATGGCGCGGTCAGCGGCGTGGGTGCCGCCGGGCGGGAGGGCTGCGATGAGGAGGCTGTTGTCCTGGGCAAGGGCAGGGTGAGGGAGGATTAGGAGGGCCAGGGCCAGGGCCAGGGGTGGTGGGTGAGGCATCATGGGGAATAATACGTGGACCCTGGCTTTGCCCTTGCCCTTCCTTTGCTATCCTGGATCCGTGCCTCGAATCCTCACATGCGCTGCCCTGTGTTTGGCTCTCACGGGGTGCCACCTGATCTTCCAGTATGAGGATCGGGAGGTCTCCGCAGACGCAGCCGCCGGTGACGCCGAGCCGGCAGGGGATCAGATCACCTGGGCGGAGCTGAGCACGCAGGACCTGGGCCGCAGCGACACCGGCGGGTTTTATATCAAGGAGCTCTTCAAGGGCGGCATGGGTGCGGTCAGGGCCGGGGCGGGGTGCACCTGGAAGGTGTTCGACGGATTGCTGCACCAGACCTCCACGGCCAACAACGGCTGCCACGCCACCGCCGCGGTGCCGGCCAATGATTACTATGCCGAGACCCTGGTGCAGATCCACGCCATCAAGGGCATCGCGAGCTGGACCGAGGGGGCGGGCCTGGGCGTGCGGGTGCAGACCTCGGGTTACAAGCCCCCCGCGCCGCCGGCCATGTATGTCTGCGCGGTGAGCCCTGACGCCAACCAGCTGGTCCTGGCCCGCTGCCCTGGGGGCGGCACCAATGACTGCACAATCTTGGACAGCCGAACAGCGAGCATCGCCTTGGGCTCGCCGTACAGGATCCGGGTGGGGGCGGTGGGGAGCGTGATCACCTGCTACCTGCCGGATCAGAACAAATCGATCCTGTTCCCGATCCTGGACATGCTCAACGGCGGCGTGGCCCTGGTGACCTTCTACTCCCGGGCCAGCTTCGACTACCTGGCAGCGTGGCCTTGAGCCCTGGGAGGTTGCGCAGGTGCTCCTCCTCAATTAGATTCCGGTTAAACCTGCAGAGAGTAAGCATGTGACCACCGACGAGTGCATCACCGCCGAGGACGAAATCGCCATCGACGATTACCACACCCTGCACAGCACCTACCGGATCCATGTGCTGGCCGCCGGGGGGCTCGAAGATCCGCCCGTGCTCCTGCTCCATGGCCGCAACAGCGACGCCTCGGTGTGGGAAGAGCTTGGCACCCTCAAGCTGCTGGCGGGCATGGGGTACCGGGCCATCGCCATTGACCTGCCCGGCTTCGGCACCACAGATGACATCCGCCTCTCGCCCAACACCTACCTCAAGGAGATCCTGCCCGCCCTGGAGATCTCCCGACCTGTGGTTGTCGCCCCCTGCCTGGCCGGCCGCTACGCCTTCCCCTGGATGCAGCGCCACCCCAAGGACCTCAACGGCCTGGTGGCCGTGGCCCCCGTGGCTGTGAATGAGTTCGCGGACAGGCTGTCAGGATCCGAGGTCCCAACCCTGGTGATCTGGGGCGAGGATGACGCACGCTACCCCGTGGAGATGGGAAGGCACCTGGAGCGGACCATTCCGTCTGCCCGGCTGGAGGTGCTCGAAGATGCCCGCCACGCCTGCTACCTGGACGAGACGGACAAGTTCCACGACCTGCTCCAGGCCTTTGTGAAGAGTATTTACGGATAGGTTAGGTCGACGTCGACGGGGTTAGTCCTCGCGCACCAACACGAAATACGCCGGCAGCTTCCGCTTCTCCTTCCACGCCCTCCCGATGCTCACATGCTCGGAGACCCTGCGCATGAAGTCGCGGGTGCGGTCGTACACCAGGCGCTGGCCGCCCACGCTGTTGGGGATGACCTTGGGCCAGCCTGACGGCACCTCGGTGTCGGGCACCATGAAGTAGTCCACCACCACGGCGCCGCGCGCTCCCCACCCTGGCGTGCTCTCGGTGGGGTGGGCGACGAAGTAGCCCGGCCCAAGCAGCCGCAGCGTTGGGCCATGGTTGTAGCCGTACAGGCGCTCGGTCTCTCCGCCTGGGCGGCAGAACCGTTTCTGGAAGAAGCGGAAGGTGGGGAAGGTGTTGCGCCCGTGGTGCACCACCTCCTGCAGGTCGGGCACGCCAGGGGGCACGAAGTGATCCAGGGTGACGGCGGGCCCCTGGAGGCACACCTCAAAGAGGCGGCGCTGGGATCGCCAGCCCAGATCCAGCACCTGCTCCATGCGGTCCTGGTGGGGCAGGGCGTCCAGGTGAGTCGAGATGGTCGAGAGGTCTGCGCGGCGGGCTCCGATGAGCTTTTCGAGGGTGGTCATGACGACATGAATGCTACCATGGCAGCGTTGGAGATCGGAGAACCGCCATTGATGAGCCAAACTAGCCGCATACTGCTCGCAGCCCTGCTTCTGGCGCTCCCGGCCTGCGAGGGGTCGTCGACCTTTTTGAGCGCCCCGGTCGATGCTGCCGCCTCCTCTGACGCCAAGGTTGAGGCTGGCTTCGACACCTTCAAACCCAACGACGGCGGCGCCAAACACCGTGACGCGCTGCCCGGGTGCAAGCCGAAGAACTTCACCCTGAAGCAGGCCCCGCCCGCCGAGGTGTACCTGGTGCTGGACCGGTCGGGCTCCATGAGCGACAAGGCGTCCTCCGCCACGGTCACCAAGTGGAAGGAGCTGTACGGGGCCGCGGACTTTGCCCTTCAGAAGTACGAGAGCAGCATCCACTTCGGCCTGCTGATGTACCCCTCGGACTCCATGTGCAAGACCCCCGGGCCCCAGGTGAAGGTGGGCCTGAACAACCGCGCCGGGGTGCTCTCCTACCTGGCAGCCGCCAAACCGGCCGGGGGCACGCCCACGGCGGCGGCCCTGAACAACGCGGCCTCGTCTCTCTCCAGCCTGGGCAACAAGGCGGCCAAGAAGTACCTGGTGCTGGCCACCGACGGTGGCCCCAACTGCAACTACCTGCTCATCTCCAAGCCCAAGTGCAGCTGCACATACGCCTCCAGCAAGGACTACTGCTGCACCAGCCATCCCACGGCAAAGTGCAACGTGGGCCACACCTGCCTGGACGACGCCAACAGCCTCAAGGTGATCAAGGAGATCAGGACCAGCAAGGGGATCACGACCTTCGTCATCGGGCTGGAGGGGACCGCCGAGTACGTAACCCTGCTCGAGGCCATGGCCATCGCGGGGGGCGCGCCCCAGATAGGCGGCACCACCTCCTATTACAAAGCGAGCAGCAAGACAGAGATCCAGAACGCGCTGAACATCATCGCGGCCTCGGTGATCTCCTGCACAATCGACCTGGCAGAGAAGCCCAAGGAGCCCGACTACGTGCTGGTCTACCTGGACGGCAAGCCGGTGCCCAGGGACAAGACCAAGACCAACGGCTGGGACTTCTCGGACGCCACCATGACCAAGATCAAGCTGTACGGGAGCTACTGTAAATCCCTACAAGACGGGACCAAGCACACCGTCACCGCCACTTTCAAGTGCGAGGTGAATTGAGATGATGAGGTTATCCCCAATCCTTTGCGTCCTTGCCGTACTGGCCCTGGTGACCATGGGCGGGTGCCGCACCGAGACCCTGTTCACCAACCACCCGTCTGACGCCGACGGCCTCAGCGCGATCTTCGACGCGGGCCTGAGCGACTACGCCGACGATCCCAACGGCACCATCGACAACGACGGGGACAAGTACACCGAGACCCAGGGGGACTGCAACGACTACAACGCATCTATCCACCCCGGCGCCACGGAGATCTGCAACGACAGCGTGGACAACAACTGCAACGGCACCGCTGACCTGTACGAGCCTGACGGAGACGGCGACGGCTACGGGCCGTGCCAGGGGGACTGCAACGACAAGGACAAGACCATCAGCCCCGCGGCGGTGGAGGTGGCGGACGGCAAGGACAACAACTGCGACGGCATCATCGACGGCGACTACGACGGCGACGGCTACACCACGGCCAAGGGGGACTGCGACGACAAGGACGCCTACGTCAACCCCAAGGCCACCGAGAATTGCCACGACAAGAAGGACAACGACTGCAACGGATACATCGACGATAAGGAGCCGGACAAGGACAAGGACGGCTACGGCCCCTGCTCCGGGGATTGCGACGACAATGACGCCAAGGTGAACCCCAAGGCCGCCGAGATCGCTGGCGACGGCAAGGACAACAACTGCGACAACCTGGTGGACGAGGACATCGACGGGGACGGCTGGACCGTCACCAACGGGGACTGCAACGACAAGGACAAGAACATCTACCCGGGCGCCAAGGTCGCGTGCAACAGCCCCACCGACAACAACTGCAACAAGATCCCGGACAACCAGGAGAAGCAGGACTACGACGGCGACGGAGTGAGCGGGTGTGACGGGGACTGCGACGACAATGACGCGGCCCGCAGCCCGGAGTACGCCGAGATCCAGGGGGACGGCAAGGACAACGACTGCGACGGCAAGGTGGACAACGTGCCCCAGTGCGACTGCGCTGGCGGGGTCACCGAGGCCAAGGCCATCGACCTGTGCCTCAAGGGCGTCACCATCACCTCCGGCGGCAAGGCCAACAGCCGAGGGGTGAAGACCGGCTCATACGGTGTGATCAAGCCCCGCCGGGGGTGCGGCTTCTTCACAATCTCGTCCGGGGTGGCGTGGAGCACCAACGTGCAGAACGGCACCAAGCAGTACACCAACGGCAACCCGGTGAGCACCACCGGCTGCATGAAGTGCACCGTGCCAGGGGGCAGCAAGTGGGTTCACCCCGGCCCCAGCGGGTGCTGCGAGAGCCGCACCGAGAACGACCCATCCTGGGTGAAGCTCACCATCAAGGTCCCGAAGAACGCCCAGGGCTTCAAGTTCGACTTCATCTTCCTCTCTGCCGAGTACCCGGAGTGGGTCAAGAGCTCGTTCAACGACACCTTCTACGCCGTGCTCAGCAGCGCCAAGCTAAGCAAGACCCAGAACATCAGCTTCGATATAAAGGGCCAGCCGCTCACCGTGAACAACGGCTGGTTCGAGAATCCCTCCAGCGCGACCCAGAAGCTCTCGGGCACCGGCTACGACAAGTGGATCAGCGGCAAGCAGGCAGGCAGCTCATCGGGCTGGCTCACAACCACCGCCCCGTGCAAGCCGGGGGAGACCATGACCCTCACCTTCTGGATCCATGACGAGGGGGACAGGATCCTCGACTCCGCGGCCATCATCGACAACTGGCAGTGGATCGCCACCAAGGTGGGCGGGCCGGTGACCATCAAGTAGTACGTCTTCGAAATTACAAGTAGAAGCTGGATACCCGCGGCAGGGAGCCGTGGGGTGGGGCAGGGGGGTCTGCTACGACTCGGGGCGGCCCAGGCGGATGGTCGCCACGAAGAGTCCGACAGTTACGAGCATCAAGGCGACATTTCCAACGACGTAGAGCATCTTGTCAGCTTCCCTCTTACAGTTGCCTACACCTTACTACAGTGTGTGCTGATGGGCCAATAAACTACCAGATGAGCTTAAAGGGTCAATGGGGTATCTCCAATTTTTCACGGTATTTTCGAGAGGTGACGATGGCGGGAATGCACGGTAAAATCCCGGCGAGAAACGTATCATCACTGAATGCAAAAACCCCCAGAGGTGGTTCATGAGCCAGCACCAGCAGCTCCGGCGCGTCCTGCTCGCCCTCACAGTTGTCTTGCCACTAATCTCCGCGTCCTCTGCCAACGCACAAAGCAAGAAGGCGGCGGCCCTCAAAAAACAGGGTGACGCGCATGTAGCCGCCGGCGATCAGGTCTCGGCCGAGGCGAGCTACAAGAAGGCGGTGGCTGCGGATCCGAGCTACCGGGAAGGGTACACCGCCCTCTCCACCCACTACCTGCGTCAGCGCAAATACGACCAAGCCATCTCACTGCTGCAGCGGGCGGTGAAGCGGGACCGGAAGTACGGCGAGGGTTGGTACAACCTGGCCTACGCCCTCCGGAAGAGGGGGAAAATGGCGGACGCCATCCGCGCATACAAGACCTTCTCCCGCATGGAACCCACCAGCGCAGACCCGTACTTCGGCCTCGGGCTGGCCTACAAGGCACAGGGCAAGTTTGGCCTGGCTTCGGACGCCTTCCGCCGCTACACCGAGCTGGAGAAGCGGTCTGACCGCGCCTCCTGGGTGGCCAAGGCAGGGGCCATGGCTGATGAGATGTTGAAGAAGGCCGCCACAAGTGCGCCTGCTGCCAAACCAGCTCCAGCGCTCGCGCCAGCGACGGCGACGGCGCCCACGCTCCCGCCAGCCGCGACGCCAAGGCCAGCTCGCAATGAGACGGCCCGCCAGCAGGGGGACAGACTGTATCGGGAGGGAAAGGTCGCGGAGGCCGCAGACAAGTACCTGGCCGCCATCAGGGCGAACCCCGGTGACACGGCGGCCCTGGACGCCCTGGCCACCTGCCTGTTCCGTTCTCGCCGCTATAGCAAGGCGGTGAAGGTGTTCCGGTCCGCGATCAAGGCGAACCCGGGCTACAACCAGGCCTGGTACAACCTGGCCTACGCGCTTCGCAAGCTGGGGCGCCACGGCAAGGCCGTGAGGGCCTACCAGCGGTACATCGAGAAGGACCCGGACAACGCGGATCCGTACTTTGGCCTCGCCCTGGCCTACAAGGGGATGGGCAAGAAGAGCGCCGCGGCCACATCGTTCGAGCGGTACATCGAGAAGGAGAAGCGCAGCGGGCAGGAGAAGTGGATCCACCGGGCCCGTGTGGAGATCGCGCGCATGCGGGGCAAGGGGAAGGCCGCCCCTGTGGCTGCCGCAGCTCCAGCCGCCGCCAGCGCCTCGCCGCCAGCCCTGCCGGGGCTGCCGCCCGTGGACAGCGCGGACAAGAAACCTGTGGCGGCCAGCGAGGCCGAGGCAGCAGTGGCTGCCGACAGTTCAAGCGCCGGGGACGAAGAGGCCAGGCGCCAGCGAGAGCGCGACATGGCCATGATGGACGCCACAGCGGCCTACGCATCCAAGGGCAAGGGACGCAGGAAGAAGGGCAAGCGCGGATTGCTCCCCCTGGTGTCCCCGGCCGAGGACAGGCCCATGGCGCCCCCGGCGCCGGGTGAGCCCGACGGCAACGCCGTGTCCGCCTCGGACAAGCTGCGCCAGCAGGGGGACACCCTGGCCCGCCTGGGCAAGTGCCAGCAGGCGCAGCCCCTGTTCGTTCGCGCCACCAGGAAGGACCCGTTCAATACGGCCGCTTATAACGGGCTCGCGTTCTGCGCGTACCAGCTCGGGCATTACAAGCAGGGGATCTCGGCCCTGCGCGTGGGCATGCGCGACAACCTCGGCTACCAAACTGGCTGGTTGCACAAGGCGCGCCTGGAGCGGGCGGCCAAGGAGAACGTCTCCGCTGTCGGCTCCTTTCGCCGTTACCTCGGCAAGGGCAAGCCCAGCCCGGACGCCCACTTTGAGCTGGCCCGTACCCTGCGCGACCTCGGCATGAAGGACCAGGCGGTCATCGCCTACGGCAAGTACTTGAGAGTCGAGAACCGGGCCTTCGCCGCCTCCCAGGTGCTGGCCGCTCACCAGGAACTGAAGGCCCTGGGGGGAACCCCCCCGGCCACCAAGATCACGATGCCAGGCGACCGCGGCCGCACGGTCACCGTTGCGGAGTACATCAAGGGTCGTAAGCGCCAGGCCCTGGCTCTCGACGCAGAGCGCGAGGCAGCCGAGGCCAAGGAGGCCCGGCGGGCAAAGATTCGGGCGCGCAAGGAGGCCAAGGCGCGCAAGCGGGCCGAGGCAAAGGCCGCGCGAGAGGCGAAGATCCAGGCGCGCAAGGACGCCAGGGCGCGCAAGAAGGCCGAGGCCCTGGCGGCTCGCGAGGCCAAGGTTCGGGCCCGCCAGGAGGCCAAGGATCGTAAGGCGGCGGAGGCCGAGGCTGCGCGTCAGCCCGTCGCCACTCCCGCCCCGTCCAGCGGCAGCGTGGAGTTGGCCCGGGCGGTGAGCGGGGACCTGTCGGCCGAGGGCACGCTCCCCTTCCCGGCGGCCCAGGCGCCCACAAGCATGTACAAGTCTGCCAGCGATGCGGCCAAGGGGCTGGTTCGCATGGCGGACCGTGAGTTCTCCAAGCGGCACCTGGTGGTGGCCATGGGCCTGTACGAGCAGGCGGCCAAGCTGGATCCGTCCAGCCAGGAGGCCCTGTACAAGGGCGGCGCCACGGCCATGGCCCTGGGGCAGATGGACAGGGCATCGTCCTTCTACCGCAAGGTCCTGCGCCTTAACAGCGACGACGAGGCTGCCCGATACAACCTGGAGCTGTGCCGGCGTTCGGCCCGGGAACAGGCAAGCGCGGCCCGGCTGGTCAAGAGCCGCGCCAGCCGGGTGGAGTCGCTGCTGGCAGCCAGGCAGTACGCTGCGGCCGCCAAGGCTGCCTCATCGCTGCTCTCCATGAGCCCCACCGCCCGGGTGTACATGCTGCGGGGCAAGGCCCGGCTCGGAAAGGGTGATCCCTCGGGCGCCATCAACGACGGCGGCCGCGCCCTCTCCCTGAACCCGGATCTGTCCGGCGCCATCAGGCTGCTGGGTGACGCCCACCGCAAGGCAGGCAAGCGGAAGAAGGCCATCTTCTTCTACCGCCTCTACCTGGCCCGCACCCCCATCAGGTCAAGCACCCAGGCCGAACGCGCCCAGGTCGTGAGAATCCTCAAGGGATTGTAGGGGAGACATGGGCCGTGGGCCTTGGGCCGTGACCGTCGACTAAGCGTGACCCCGCGGATCATCCCTCAACCCACCCCCTCCCAGCATCCTCTCCACAAACTCCCGCCTCTTACCCGGGTTCATCAACGTCAGCACCGACTGTCGCACGCCGCCGATGAGCCCCATGGGGATCCGCTCGAACAGCGACTGGAACTTGGCGCTGTCATAGACCAGATAGAGCAGGGCGTGCAGGGGGAAGTTGTCCTTGTACACGTTGAAACGGAAGCGCCGGTACTGGCGGTCAATCTCTGCCGCCGGGAAGTCGGGCATGCGCAGGGTCGACTCGCGGTACACCTTGCGGACCCCGGCCTCTTCCTCGAGCCACCCCTCGCGCTGGCACATGTTGTACAGCTCCGAGCCGGGCCACGGTGTGAAGACCCAGATCTTGGGGCAGGCGCCGCAGGTGGGAGAGAAGACCACCATGTCCTGGTGGATCTGCTTGTTGAGCTCGATGGTGTCCCTGAACATCTCCGGTGTTTCGTGGGGTAGGCCCACGATGTTGGAGATCATCGGCGTGATGCCGAGGGCCTTCATCTTCTCGCAGATTGGCAGCAGGTCCTCGTTCTCCTGCTCCTTGTGCAGCACCTCGTTGCGGATGAAGTCGTTGCCCGAGTCGAGGCCGATGAAGATGTGATGACAGCCGCCGCTGGCCAGGGCTTGCAGCAGCTCGTCGTCCAGGCAGTCCACCCGGCTGAAGATGTCGAACGGCGCGGTGAGGCTGCTCTCCCTGTAGGCCGCCACGAACTCCAGGGACCACTCCCGGTTCCAGGTGAAGGTGTCGTCCCGGAAGAGGACATGGCGGAAGCTGTACTTGTCGGCCAGGGTTTCCAGCTCGGCGATGGCCCGGGGCACGCTGTTGACCCGGGCGTAGGTGCCGGTGCCCGCCTTCTTGATGTCGCGGTTGCAGCAGAACTTGCAGGTCCAGGGGCAGCCCCGGGAGAAGATCACGTTGAGCACGCCGTTGTTGGCGTCGATGACCTGCTGCATGTCCGTGACGCCGCGGTCCATGAGGGGCAGATCGTCCAGCTCCTGGATGAACGCCATGCTCTCGCCCCTGACCGTGCCGCCGCCGTCGGCTCGGGTGATGAAGTTGCCCACCCCGGCCAGGTCCTCCCCTGCCTCCATGCGGCGCAGGTACTCTGCCAGGGCCAGCTCCCCCTCGCCGCAGCACACCGCGTCCACCTGCTGCACCTCCAGCACGCTCTCCGGGGAGACGATGGCGTGGATGCCGCCCACCAGCACCGGCACCCGCGGGCGCCACGCCTTGGCCGCCCTGGCCACCCGCCGGATGATGGGCGTCTCGCAGGTCACCGTCGAGATGCCCACCAGGTCGGGCTCCAGGCCCCGCAGCAACCCCGGCAGGCGAGCCTCATCACGCTTCCGGCCCAGGTGCAGGGCCTCCACCTGGTGCCCCTCACGCTTGAGGTACGCGCTCAAAGCACCCACGCCGTTGGGGAAGCAGGCGGGGAACTGGGAGTACAGGTTGGAGGAGATGAACAGGACCTTCATGGGAGGTCTCATGATGACAGAAATCGGCCGGCAATACGCCTGGCGGCGCCCAGCCCGGCGAAGTGGGCGATGCGCCCCAGCGCGGCCGGGTTGGCGTAGAAGGCGAGGTAGGCCCTGAGCAGCTCCCGCTTGACCACGGGCCCGGGCAGCAGCTCGCCGCGCTCCTCCGCGCTCATGCCGCTCAATGGGATGCCAGGGTAGATGGTCAGGTCGTGGAAGTTGACCACGGTGGCCAGCGAGCTGGCAGCGACCCTGGTGTTCTCGCGCAGGGTGGCCACCGTGTCCCCGGGCAGGCCGTAGATGTACTCGATGGCGCTCATGATCCCCAGCTCGTGGGCCGCCTCCAACGCAGCGGCCACATGCTCCGGTTCCCGCGGTGAGCGGTGGATCCGCTCCAGCACCTCCGGCGACGACGATTGCACCCCCACGGAGATGGTGTTGAGGCCGGCCGCCTTCATCAGGGCGAACAGCTCTCCGTGCCGCCCGCGGAAGGTCATGGGGTGCACGATGGCGTTCCAGCCCAGGCGCAGCCCGCGGCGCTGGATCTGCTCGCAGAAAGACTCCACCCAGCCTGGCTCGAGGCCGAAGACATCGTCCTGGAAGGCAACATGCCGCACACCGTAACGGCCCACCAGGATCTCAAGCTCCTCCAGGACCCGCCCCACGCTGCGGCTTCGGTAGGTATGGCGGGAGTGGACGCCCTGGTAGCAGAACGCGCACCGGTAGGGGCAGCCGCGCGAGGTCATGGAGGTGAAGTAGGGCCGCCGGGCCAGGAGGAACGCGCGGTCGTGGTAGTCCGCGATCTTCACCGCGTCCCAGTCGGGCAGGGGCACACTGTCCAGGTCCTCGATCACGGGACCCACCGGGTTCACGCGCACCTGGCCGGCTGGATCGCGGTAGACCAGGCCCGGGATCTCCGCCGGGTCCTCCTCGCCCTGCAGGTAGCGCACGATGGGCACGATGGCGCGCTCACCCTCCCCGCGGTGCACGGCGGCGGCGCCCACATCCAGCCACTGCTGGTAGGAGTCGCCGCCAGGTCCACCCACCACCACGGGGGCGCCGGGGGCGCTTTCCAGCACCGCCCGCATGTACGCCGTGGTCCAGCGAGGGGTCAGGCAGTTGGCGTAGAAGCCCACGGCCAGGGGGCGCTCACGGCGGGCCGCCTCCCCGAGGCTGGCGGGGCTCATCTTGCGGGCGGAGAGGTCAAACACCCGGGTCCTGTAGCCGGCCTCCCTGAGCACCCGGGACAGGATGAGGAGCCCCAGCGGCGGCCTCACCATGGTGCGCGGATAGAACCGCTCGGTGCCGGCCATGGGCTGGAACGGCAGCACAAGGTAGACGGGGCGCCGAGAGGGCATCAGCCCCGCCTCAATATCAGCTGTCCCCGACGGGCGCTTCGGCCCGACGTGCCCAGCTGAGGGCCTTCGGCCCGCATTGTTGTTTCGCCCGGCTGCGCCAGGCTGTGGCCGGCGGGCGCGACCGCGCCGCCAGCGGTCTTAAGGCTCATCAGCCCCGCCTCCTCAAGGCCGAGAGCACTGTGCCCGCGCCGGCCAGCAGCTCATCCAACCCGAGGGCGCGCACCCGCGCCAACTGGTTGTAGATCACGGTCGGGCGCAGGTACCAGGAGAGGTAGGCGCGCCGTTGGGCGTTCACGAGATCGTCGGCGGACAGCCCCTCGGGTACGTAGCAGGGCGGGACCTCCCTGGACGGGTAGCTGGTGTAGCGGCGCCAGTTCTCGGGCTCTGGCAGATCACCCCGCGCCAGGAGCTCCTTGTGCGCCGACGTGCCGGGGAAGGGTGTGAACACAGTGAACTTGGCGAAGTCGATGTCCAGCCCGCGGGCGTGGTCAATGGTGGCCTGCAGGGACGCCCGGTCCGAGCCAGGGATGCCGAGCATGAAGAAGCCGATGACCTGGACGCCGGCCTTGCGCGCCAGCTGAACCGCCCGCTCCGCCTGTTGGGCCGAGCCGCGCTTGTTGATGGCCCGGAGTTGGGCGTCCTGGCCCGCCTCGAAGCCGAACATGATGCGCCTCAGGCCCGCCTCGCGGAGGGCCTGGAGTAGCTCCAGATCCACCAGATCAGCGCGGGTCTCGGTGATCCAGACCTGCTCCCGGTGAAGGCCCCGGCGCACAACCTCGGCGGCGAAGTCGAGGCCTTCCTTCTTGGTGAAAGGGAAAATAGGGTCAACGAAGGAGGGCTGCCGGTAGCCGAAGCGGGACAGCAGGTATTCGAACTCGTCGGCCAGGCTCCCGGCGCTGCGAACCCGCCGCCTTGAGCCCATGATCTTGAGAGAGCAGTAGGTGCAGCCGTACGGGCATCCGCGCGATCCCTGGATCAGCGTGCCCGGCTCCCGTACACGGGCGAAGTTGAACAGGCGGTAGCCGTCCAGGGGGAACAGGTGCCAGGCGGGCAGGGGCAGGCTGTCCAGGTCCTCGATGCGCGGCCTGTCCGGGGTGCGCACCACCTCGCCCTCCCGCATGAAGGAGACGCCGGGCACCTGCGCCATGTCCCCACCCGCCGAGGAGAGCGCGTGGCACAACTCCACGACGGTGTGCTCCCCTTCACCGCGCACCACAACGTCGGCCAGACCCTGCCGCAGGAGGTCACCGTCATACAGGGTGGGGTGGATGTTGCCGAGCACCACGGCAGCCTCCGGCGCCGCCTGCCGCACCCCCCGGATCACCCGCGCCGCGTCGGGCATCATGCTGGTCACCACGGAGAGCCCCACGGCGTCGGGACGGAAGCGCCTGAGCGCGTTCGCCAGCGCGGCTGGATCCCCGCCGGCCACCGCGTCGTCGTGCACCGCCACCTCCACCCCGGCCTGCTCCAGCGCCGCGGCCAGGTATGCCAGGTTGATGGGCGGCATGATGGAGAGCATGCGCCGGTAGTAGCCGGCGGTGAGGCGCGGATCCTGGGCGGGGTTGATCAGGAGGAAGCGCAAGGCGGCTATGCCTCGTACCAGTCGGGGGTGAAGGCGCTGGTGTACGGCTCCGGGGAGAGGGGGTTCACCCGGCGCTTCACCGCGTCCAGGAAGACCCGGCCGGTCACCAGGGACCACCATATGTACATGTCTCGCCGGTACGCGGAGCTGGAGAGCATGCCCTTGAGCCACCACCTGGGCCCCACGTACGCCTTGTTGAGCCGGACCAGGCCATCCTCCACCTGCTCGCGGGTCAGGTGGTCCGTCCCCATCACCGCGGTCATCATGTCGAAGTCGTCGAAGTCGGTGAGCTCCAGCCTGCCGGTGCGCCGCGCCTCCTCGTACAGGTCGGTGCCGGGGAACGGGGTTTCCGGGTGGAAGGCGGGGTAGTCCGCGCGGATGCGGCGGGCGTAGCGCAGCTGGGACATCATGGACGCCCGGGTCTCCGAGGCTGTGCCCACGATGAAGGTAGCCTGGCGGAACACCTCGGGGTACTTGTCGTGCAGCAGGTCGAAGCAGCGGACGTAGTCGTCGGCCCGGGCCCCGGGCTTGTCCCAGGCGTCGAGTTGGTCGTCATCCTGACGCTCCACGCCCACGCAGAGGTGCACCAGCCCGGAGCGCACGAGCTTGTCGAAGATGCCCAGCCCCTCATCGCGCAGGATGAAGTCGGCGCGCATGAAGGCGAACCAGGTGAGGTCCCACCGCTTCCGGATGAGCGCCTCGGCGAACTCGTCGTTCCATTCAGGATCCAGGTTGAAGGTGGGATCCACGAACACCAGGCACCGCTTGTCGTACCGGCGGTGCAGCGCCTCCATCTCGGCCAGGGTGCGCTCCACGGACTTGGTGCGCCAGCGGGGCACCAGGCGCTCGGTGCGGCATCCGTCGCTGCAGGTGACCTCGCGCTGGGCCATCTGCCGCCACCAGGCGCAGAACTGGCACCTCCCGGTGCAGCCGCGGCTGTGGTGGACGGTAACCCCGCCAGGGCTGAACAGGTAGCGGGCGCGGCCGTAGGCGCGCAGGGGGAGCAGGTCGTAGGCCGGCATGGGCAGGCTGTCCAGGTCCTCCACCAGCTCCCGGGGCGCGGTGTAACGCACCTCGCCGTCCTCGGCGAAGGCGACGCCGTGCACTGTGCGGGCCTCCTCGAGGCCCCCGGACTCCAGGGCCCCGGCCAGCTCCAGCAGGGTCGCCTCGCCCTCGCCGCGCACGATGAAGTCCATGGGCTCTGCCGGCAGGTAGTGCTCCACCGTGTTGGTGAAGTGCCCGCCCCCCACCACCGTGATCATGGCCGGGTCGATGGCCTTGGCCAGGGATACCAGGCGCACCACACTCGAGGCGAAGAGGGCGTGGTTCTCACCGGCGCAGATCATGTCTGGCCGAAGTGCCCTGATGCGCGCCTCCAGCGTCCTCCAGCCCACGCGTTCGGGCATGCAGTCGAGCAACCGCGTCTCGTGGCCCGCGTCCCGCAAAACAGCGCCCAGGCAGACCATCCACTGGGGCAGGAGGTAGTTGTCCTGTTCGTTGATGTATGGCCAGAGCGGCCGCGGCGGCTGGACGAGCAAGACCCTCATGAAGGTACGAGCATATAGCACGGACCCGGGGAGCGCGGGGGGGGCGGGTGATCAGTCGTGGTACAGCGTCCGGAGCATGAGCTTCACATGGATGGGATCGCCGGAATCACAACGCCAGCACTGTTGGGAGTCCAGGTCGAACTCCTGCTCGATGCCGGCGACGATGAGGCCATCCGGATCCCGGAGGTGGGCGTTGGTGGTGGGGGTGAGGACCAGCCAAACACGCTCGGTCCCGGCCAGGCGCTCCATCACTTCGGCCACTGAGTCCTGGTCGGCCACATCGTGCAGGCCGCCAAAGGGGCGTAGGTGGAAGCCCTCTGTGACGGCGCCGATGAAGCGGGGGGTGTCCCCGGCGTAGAAGTAGTCGAAGAAGAAGAGGTAGAAGGACGAGTGCACCACGGCCATGTCGCCCGGCAAGGAGTTGGCCGCGATGATCTTGCTGATCTCGTGGATGGGAAAGTTCTCCTGCGTCCGCGTGCCCCCGAAGAGGTACCTCAAGGACCCCGCCTGAGGCGCGAGCAAGACCAGCAGCAGGCACGCCGCCGCCACGGCCCGCGCCTTCCTCCAGCGGGCGCCTTTGCGGCCCGCCAGGTGCCCCGCCACGGCCGCGGTCAACGCGGGCAGGGCAGGGATGAAGATGGCGAAGAAGCGGGTCTCGTACAGCAACTCCTTGCGCACCAGCGCTCCCAGGATGGCGCACAGGAGCATGGGGCTCACCAGCACCATGGCGAACAGGAAGGTGGCCCAGGGCGCGCCATGGCCTCGCCGCCGGGACCGCACCGCCGCCACCAGGGCGCCGGCCAGGGCCACACCCAGGGCGATGGCCTCCACGACCCATGAGACATGATCCTCCTGGGAGCCGAAGGCGAGGAACCCGTGCAGGCGGTCCAGGAGCACCGGCACCGATACCTCGGGCAGGTATGAGATCCCCTGTATCTGCTGAACGGCCTGCCACTGGGCGGACAGGATCGGGATCAGGCCCAGGCTCAGCAGCAGGGCCACGCCCTGGGCGACCAGGAAGGGGCGAGGTCTGATCCCCCGGGCCTTCAAGGCCAGGAGCAGCAGCACGCCGGCCAGCTCCGCCCCCCAGAGCAGCGGGCCTGACTGGTGGGTGTAGTTGGCCAGCACCAGCACCAGCACATGCAGGGCAGCCGCGATGGCGCTCCCCCGACGGAGCGTGGCCAGCAGGGTCCAGAGGGCCGCGGATCCCAGGAAGGTGAGGAAGGCGTAGGGGGTTGCGATCTGGGAGAAGTGGATGTGGAAGCCGATGACCGCCAGGAGCCCGGCGGCCGCGGCTGAAACCCACCGGCCCCGCACCTCGCGCATGGCCCCGTACAGGCAGAGCACCGACAGGACGCCCCACATGACGCTGAACAGCTTTGCGCCGAGCCCTATGCCCGCGACCAGGATCCAGGCCTTGTACATGAAGAACCACACCGGCAGCAGGGCGGAGACGAAGACCGCGTCCCAGACGAACTCCGCGCCCTTGCCGAGGAAGTAGATGTGGCTCAGTTCGTCGTCAATGAAGGTGAGATCAATGAGGCCGTACAGGCGCACGCCCAGGGCCAGGGCGAGCAGGGGGAGGATGATCCAGAGATCCTCACGTCCCCACTGAATCCTGGCCTGGATCCTGGCCGGCTCCTCGGCCTCTGGCGCTCCCTTGTCCTCGGACACGCTCATGGGCGATTGACCCACCACTTCATCAATGGAATTCTAAATGGCACGAATTCTTAGCAGTATAGAATTTCTTCGAGACAACATCAGTAGGGAGAGTTCAGATGCCCCAGTGGAGACCCGCTCCAAAGCCGAGGCCCCGGCCGATCAAGAAGCCGAAGCCCGCGGAGCAGTAACCAGCAAGAGCCTCAACACCTCGCCGGGCGTCCAACGCGGGCGCCCGGTTTTCTCTTTTCTGCATGAGAACTCCCGCGCCGCGTCTACCGCCGGCCCCGCTTCATCCAGCGCCGCGTGCTCCAGATCGACTTGAGCAGCAGCAGCCCGAACACGCCGGATCCCGCCATCAGGTAGCGGCTGAAATCCAGCTCGCCACGGTCGTGCATGGACAGAGCGAAGGCGAAGGAGGCCACCGCCAGCCCGGTGTAGATCACCTGCTGGGCGATGGTGTAGTGCAGCTTCGCCGCGCGCTCCAGCTCCGGCACCGAGACCTCAAGGTCTCCCTGTAACGCCCGGTTGGTGAACTTCTTGATCTCCTGGGGCAGGGCCAGGGTGGAGAGGCCCACGTCCCGGGCCGTATCGAGCAGGAACTTGGACCAGTCCCGGTCCTTGCCCAGCACGAACTCCTCGATGTGCGGCCGGATGACCTCCATGGGGTTCAGATCAGGATCCAGGTCGGTGCATAGCCCCATGAGCAGCAGGACCGTGCGCTCCAGCATGATCCACTCCTTCGGCACCTGGAAGGAGGAGGTGATGTCCCGCAGGGAGATCTTCATGTGGCGCAGATCGGCCAGGTTCTCCAGGCCACGCGCCGGATCGAGCTTGATGTCCTTGAGGTTAAAGCTCTCCAGCTGGATCTCGTCCTGGAAGCGGCTGTGGAAGTAGTCCACCACCCGATCGAACACCCGGGGATCGCTGTCCAGGGCGATGAACCCCATCTCGCGCATGGCGGCGATGACCTTGCTGGTGTCGCGGTTGATCGCGCCCTGCAGGATGTTGATGATGCCGTGGCGCATGTTGGGGCTGATCTCTGCCACCGCGCCGAAGTCGAGGAACTTGATGGTTGGGCCCCTGGAGATCAGGATGTTCCCCGGGTGGGGATCGGCGTGGTAGATGCCGTGGTGAAAGATCTGCCGGCAGTACGCCTCCACCACCATGCGGGCCACCTCCTGGCGGTCCACTCCCATGGTGTCCATGCCGCTGACGTCGCTGACCTTGATTCCCTCCATGAACTCGGTGGTGATCACGCGGCGGGTGGTGCGCTCCGGCACCACCGTGGGGAAACAGATGGTGGGATCGTCGGTGAAGTTCACCGCCACTGCGTCGATGTTGCGCGCCTCCGCCTGGAAGTCGAGCTCCTGCAGGATCATCGCCTTGATCTCCAGGTACACGTTGTCCAGGCCCTGGTAGGCGGGCACCGTGCGCTGGATGATGGCGATGATCCGGCGAAGGGAGGTGAGGTCGCTGCGCACCACCCGATCGATGTCCGGGTATTGCACCTTCACGGCCACCTCGCGGCCATCTGGCAGGCGGGCCTTGTGCACCTGCCCGATGCTGGCGCTGGCCAGGGGCTCCTTGTCGAACTCCGCGAACAGGTCTTCAGGGCCCTTGCCGTCGAACTCCTCGCGCAGGCGCTTCTCGATCTGGTCGTAGGCCCGGGGCGGCACCTGGTCCTGCAGCCCCTCCAGCTCGGTGCGGAAGGCGGGCGGAAGGAAGTTGGTCATGATGCTGATCAGCTGCCCCACCTTGATGTACAGGCCCTGGAGTTGAAGGATGGCGATATAGATGCGCCGGGCGTTGCGGCGGTTGGCCGCCTCGAGCCGCGCCAGGTTGGAGGTGCGGGAGTGGAAGCGGGTGTTGAACCGCCACCACAGGTACGAGGAGAGCACAATAAAGGTGACCCAGTATGCCTTCACCACGCGCCCGAGCGGGCTCAGGTTGCGCGAACTTTCCCCGTTTGGTTGTTGCGGCATCCTCGCATCATAGATCGTTTTTGGGGGTTGTGGTAACGTCATGAAATCTTTGCAGGAGGTTCTGGTCATGGCAGGAAATGACCCCATCGACGAAGAGCGAGAAGACGATCCCAGAATCGACGAACGTCTGAGGCAACGGCTGGAAGGGCTGATGCCCGAGATCTTGAAGCGGACCTTCTACGCCGGGCTCGGCGCGGTGTTCACCACCGAGGAAGGGGTGCGCAAGCTGGCCAACGAGTTCTCCTTGCCCAAGGATGCGGCCACGTACCTGATCCAGCAGGCGGGCACCACCAAGAACGAACTCTTCCGCATCGTGGCGGGGGAGCTGCGCGAGTTCCTTGAGAGCCTGAACCTCAACGAGGAGCTGACGCGCCTGCTCACCAGCCTCTCCTTCGAGATCAAGACCGAGATCCGGTTCATCCCCAATGACGCCCAGAAGCCCAAGGCCAAGGTAAAGAGCAGCGTGGCCATGAAGCGCAAGGGGAAAGAGGTGGACATGGATGAGCTGCTGGATGAGGTGGCGCCGATCCCGGAGGAGGAGCCGGAGGTCGATGAGCAGGACGACGAGGCCGAGGAACAGGCCGAGGAATAGTCCATTCCTGCCACTCCCCGCTGTGCTAAAGATCGGGCATGCCCGACACCAAACCTCGCATCTACCTCCTGGACGGCTCCGGCTTCATCTTTCGTAGCTTCTTCGCGTTACCCTCCCTGACCAGCCCCAAGGGTGTGCCCACCGGGGCGGTGCTCGGGTTCTGCAACATGTTATTCCGCCTGCTCGACGAGGAGCAGCCCGACTACATGGCCTGCATGTTCGACACGGCGGCGCCGACCTTCCGCAAGGAGATCTACCCCGAGTACAAGGCGAACCGCCCCCCCGCGCCGGAGGAGCTGGTGCCTCAGTTCCCCCTGGTGGACCGTGCGGCCGATGGTTTCCGTATCCCCGCCATCCGGCAGGAAGGGGTGGAGGCGGACGACCTCATCGCCACCTATGCGCGCCTGGCCGTGGACGCGGGCATGGATGTGACCATCGTGTCCAGCGACAAGGACTTGATGCAGCTGGTGGGCGACCAGGTGCGCCAGCTGGACACCATGAAGAACAGCCTCATGGATCCGGCCGGGGTGGAGAAGAAGTTCGGCATCACGCCCGCCCAGCTTGGGGACTACCTCGCGCTGTGTGGGGACGCGTCGGACAACGTGCCCGGCGTGCCCGGCGTGGGGCCCAAGACAGCGGTGAAGCTGCTCACCCGGTTCGGCGACCTTGAAACGGTGCTCGCCTCGGTGGAGGAGGTGTCGGGCAAGAAGCTGAAGCAGAACCTCACCGAGTTCGCGGACCAGGCCCGGCTCTCGCGCCGCCTGGTTGCCCTGAAGATGGACTGCGATATGCCGCACAGCCTGGAGGACCTGCGCCGGACCGAGCTGGACACCGCGGCTCTGGGCGAGCTGTTCACCGAGCTCGGCTTCACGCGCCTCATGGATCGCCTGGGGGGCGACGTGCCGCCCGCGGTTGACCGGAGCGCCTACCGCACCGTCCTGGACGCAGAGGGGCTGGAGGAGGTCATCGGCCTGGTGCGAGAGGCGGGGGCGTGCGCCGTGGATGTGGAGACCACCGACCTGGACGTGATGAAGGCGAAGCTGGTGGGGATCAGCCTGGCCTGGGCGGAGGGGGAGGCGTGCTACATCCCCCTGGCCCACGGTTACCTGGGCCGGCCGGAGCAGCTCACCGTGGAGCAGGCGCTGGCCCAACTGGACCCGCTGCTCACGGACCCCGGCCTGCCCAAATACGGCCAGAACTTCAAGTACGACTGGATGGTGTTGAAGCAACATGGGGTTGAGGTACAGGGCGTGACCTTCGACTCCATGCTCGCCTCCTACGTGCTGGACGCCGGGCGCAACTCCCACGGCCTGGACGCCCTTGCACGCGACCACATGGACCACTCCATGCTCTCCTTCAAGGAGGTGGCGGGGAAGGGGGGCGACTTCTCCATGGTGGATGTGGACCGGGCCACCGAGTACGCCGCGGAGGACGCGGACGTGACCTTCCGCCTGTGTCAGCGGCTCTCCGCCCGGCTTGCCCGTGAGCCGGAGCTGGAGCGGCTCTTCCACGAGGTGGAGATGCCCCTCTGGCCCGTGCTGGCGCGCATGGAGCGCACCGGGGTGCACCTGGACGCGGCGTGCCTCATGAGGCTGAGCATGGAAACGGAAGGGGATCTGGTCAGGCTGGAGCAGGAGATCCAGGCACAGGCCGACTGGCCGGTGAACATCAACTCACCCAAGCAGCTCCAGAAACTGCTGTTCGAGGACCTCGGCCTGACCCCCGGGCGCAAGACCAAGACCGGCTACTCCACCGACGCTGACACCCTGGCTGACCTGGCCCTGGAGCACCCCATCGCCGGGCAGATTGAGGCGTTCCGCACCCTCTCCAAGCTGAAGAACACATACATCGACACCTTGCCGGCGTTGATCAACGCGCGCACAGGGCGGGTGCACACCAGCTACAACCAGGCCGTGGCAGCCACCGGGCGGCTCAGCTCCTCGGATCCGAACCTGCAGAACATCCCAATCCGCACTCCCCTGGGGCGGCAGATCCGCGCCGCGTTCACAGCGCCGGAGGGGAGGGTGCTCCTGTCGGCCGACTACTCCCAGGTGGAGCTGAGGGTGCTCGCCCACCTGTCAGGGGACCCCCTGCTGCTCGCCGCCTTCCGCGAGGGGGAGGACGTGCACCGGCGCACTGCGGCCGAGGTGTTCGGTGTGCCCTCGGAGGAGGTCTCCGACGAGCAGCGGCGGGTGGCCAAGGCGGTTAACTTTGGCGTCATCTATGGGCAGTCCGACTGGGGCCTCTCCCGGCAGCTCCGGATCCCTCGGGCCACCGCCAGCCAGTACATCGAGAGCTACTTCCAGCGCTACGCCGGGGTGCAGGCATTCATGGAGCAGACCATCGAGCGGGCCCGGGAGACCGAGGCGGTGTACACGCTAATGGGCCGCAAGCGGCCGGTGTCGGACATCAACAACAAGCGCCGAAACATGCGCATGTACGCCGAACGCATGGTGCGCAATACCCCGATCCAGGGCACGGCGGCCGACATGATGAAGCTGGCCATGCTGCGTGTGGACAGGCGGCTGAGGCAGGAGGAGATCGACGCCCCCATGATCCTCACCGTGCACGATGAGCTCATCTTCGAGGTGAACCCGGATCAGGCGGACGAGCTGGCCGCCATGGTGGTGGAAGAGATGGGCGCGGTCATGGAGCTGGACGTGCCGCTCAAGGTGGACACCGGTGTGGGATCAAACTGGACCGAGGCGCACTAGCCGAAGAAGTAGCGCCAGATCCGCTTGAACAGCCCGGGCCTATTCCCCCCCATCTGGATCAGCGCGGAGCCGCCGTAGCGGGAGGCGGGATCATTGCTCGGCGCTTGCGCTGAGGGCGGGGCCAGGGCAGGGGCCCTCAGCTTTTCAAGCTCGGCGGCCGTGGGCGTGTGCTGGGCCCGGCGTCGGGCCGCGCTGCCCAGGTCGGATGGCGCGGTGACTTGGATCTGCTCCCGGCCCATGGTGACCAGCGCGTCCTCTGGCGAGAGGCGCGTGGCCAGGGTGACCTGTCGTTCTTCTCCCTGCTCCGAGCGCACCTTGAGGGTGAGCAGCCCCTCGGCGTTGAGGATGAACAGCACCGTCAGCTTCTGGGCCGGCACATCATCCAGGCCGTCCATGGTGATGCTGCCCAGGAACTCGTTGTCAAAGGCGTGGGAGCGGTCCCCCTGGAACACCGCGATCTGGAACGAGTCGCAGTTGGCTGGCACCGCCACCTCGATGGAGTCCTCGTGGGGCACGGGGGTGTTGCGCGGCACCACCGGCATGAACATGCCCGCGGCGTTGGCCACGCCGATGGTCATTGGCACCACGTCGTTGAGCTTGGGCTTGGTGGGGTCGCTGTAGTTGTGGGCGTCGATGGCGGCGCCCAAGGCCACGACCTCGTCGGGGTGCACCCGCTTGGTGGGCTCCTTGTCGAACTTCTCGCGGATGCGCTGGTGCACCGCCGGCATGCGGGTCTGACCGCCCACCAGCAGCACCTCGTCGATCTCGGAGGCGCGCACTGACGCGCGGTCCATGGCCTTACCCACCAGGTCCATGGTCCGGTCGAGAAACTCGGAGGTCATATCCTCCAGCATCTCGCGGGTGATGTGCTGGATCACGTCCACCTTGGTGCCGTCCATGAGCACCAGGTTGGGGATGGTGATCTCGTGGTCGTCCTTCACGCTGAGCTGGTGCTTGGTGTCC
Source organism: uncultured Kofleriaceae bacterium (assembly GCA_964497805.1). Lineage (GTDB taxonomy): Bacteria > Myxococcota_A > Polyangia > CAZCFB01 > CAZCFB01. The sequence continues at coordinate 28,529 of CAZCFB010000013.1, read as the reverse complement.
CGGGCCACCAGGCGGAGGCGCTCCCGCCCCACGGCGCTAAGCTCCAGCTCCTCGCCCATGTCCTCGGAGATCTTGTCGTGCAGCCAGTCGGTGATGCGATGATCGAAGTCGAGGCCGCCCAGGAAGGTGTCGCCGTCCACGCCGAGCACGGTGAAGGAGTCCTGGTTCACCTCAACGATTGAGACGTCAAAGGTGCCGCCGCCCAGGTCGAACACCAGCAGGGTCTTGTTCTCGCCGCGCCCCATGCCGTAGCAGAGGGCCGCAGCGGTGGGCTCGTTGAGCGTGCGCAACACCTCCAGGCCGGCGCGTTCCCCCGCCTCGCGCACGAACTGCCGCTGGTTGTCGTTATAGTAAGCCGGCACCGTGACAACGGCCTTGGTCACCTCGTGGCCCAGGCGGTCCTCGGCGTTGCGCTTGATCTCTCTCAGGATATGGGCCGAGACGTCCACGATGGAGATGGTCTGCCCGCTTATCTCCGCTCCGATGAAGTGATCCTCGTCGGCGACGAGCTGATAGTGGAAGTGGGGCTGGAAGCGCTTCTTTACCCCGGCCAGGAAGGTGCGGCCGAGCAGGCGCTTGGAGCCGTAAATGGTTTCCTGGGGAGCCAACACAAGCCGGCGCTCGGCCGCCTGACCCACAACCACCTTCTCCGCGCTGAAGGTGACCACAGAGGGGATTGTGGGGTAGCCCAGCCGGGAATGGATCACCCGAGGCTTGCCGTTCTCCACCATGGCCGCGCAGGAGTTGGTCGTTCCGAGATCGATGCCTATTGCGATGTCCTTTGACACTGGACGTCCTCGCCTATTTCGGCCCCCCGTGTGGAGGGGCTATCCCTACTACCAGTCAGTACTACGGTCCTCCTCAGTATCGGCTGGCTACTGCCCAACATGCAACTTTCATAAACATTTTCCGGGTTGCCACTGGCGGGCCACAGCAACCCTGCTATTCTCCGCTACCCCGCGGTCGCTGCCACGGGTTTGGAGAAGTGAAATGAGCGAGTTACACAAGACCAGGAACATCGGGATCGCGGCCCACATCGACGCCGGCAAGACCACGGTGACCGAGCGGATCCTCTTCCTTTCAGGGGTCACCCGCCGCATGGGCGAGGTGCATGACGGCCAGGCGACCATGGACTTCATGAAGCAGGAGCAGGAGCGGGGCATCACTATCGCCTCCGCCGCCATCTCCTGTGGCTGGCGTGACCACCGGATCAACATCATCGATACGCCGGGGCATGTGGACTTCACCGTTGAGGTGGAGCGGGCCCTGCGGGTGCTCGACGGCATGGTCGCCGTGTTCTGCGCCGTGGGCGGCGTGGAGCCCCAGTCCGAGACGGTTTGGTCCCAGGCGGACCTGCACCGGGTGCCGCGCATGGCCTTCATCAACAAGATGGACCGGCCCGGGGCGGACTTCGCCGGCACCGTGGCGGAGATGCGCAAGGTCCTTGACGCCAACGCTGTGGCCTACCAGATCCCGATCATGGAGGAGGACAGCTTCATCGGGGTGGTGGACCTGGTGGAGATGAAAGCGTACCGCTACGAGGGATTCGAGAGGGCCGAGTTCGATGTGCCGGCCAACATGGCTGAGGAGGTGGCCACTGGTCGCGAGCAGCTCCTGGAGGCCCTGGCCGAGTTCGACGACGATCTGATGGAATGCTACCTGGACGGCAGGGAGATCTCCCCGGAAGAGATCCAGGCGGCCACGCGCAGCGCTGTGGCCAGGCTGCTCATCGTGCCGGTGCTGGCAGGAGCGGCGTACAAGAACGCTGGAATGCAGCTGCTGCTGGACGCGGTGGTGGATTACCTCCCCTCGCCAGTGGAGGTGGGGGCCGTGGTGGGTATCGACCCCGAGGATGAGGAGAAGACCCACACCCGCCTGCCCATTCCCACTGATCCCCTCTCCGCCCTGGCGTTCAAGATCATCCATGACCCGTACGTGGGCCAGCAGACCTTCGTGCGCGTCTACTCCGGGACCCTGCGCCGCGGTGACCAGATCTGGAACTCCACCCGGAACATGAAGGAGCGGGTGGGGCGCCTGATGCGGATCAAGGCCAAGGAACGGGAGGAGATGGAGGAGGCGGAGGCCGGCGAGATCGTGGCCATCATCGGCCTGAAGAAGACCACCACCGGCGACACCCTGTGCGACCCCAACCACCGGGTGCTGCTGGAGGCCATCACCGTGCCCCATTCGGTGATCAGCCAGCGGGTGTCCGCGCCGGATCAGAAGGAGCAGGAGAAGTTGATCAAGGCCCTGGGGCGGCTGGCCATGGAGGACCCATCCTTCACCGTGACCCATGACGAGGAGACCGGGGACCTGGTGCTTGGTGGCATGGGGGAGCTGCACCTGGAGGTGCTGGTGGACCGCCTGAGCAGCGAGTTTGGGGTCACTTGCCGGGTGGACGAGCCGCAGGTGGCCTACCGGGAGGCCCTGGGCCGCGCGCTGGAGATCAACTACAAGCATGTGAAGCAGACCGGCGGCCACGGTCAGTTCGCCCATGTGATCATCGCTTTCTCGCCCAACTCGGACGGGGAGCAGACCTTCGCCTCACGCATCAAGGGCGGCGCGGTGCCGTCCGATTACTTCCCGGCCATCCGCCGCGGCATCAGCAGCGGGCTGGAGCAGGGGGTCCTGGCTGGCTACCCGGTGCTCGGCCTCAACGCCGTACTCCTGGACGGCACCCACCACGACGTGGACTCCTCTGACATGGCGTTCAAGACCGCGGCCAAGGCGGCGGTGCGAGAGGCCCTGAAGAAGGGCGGTACGCGCATCCTGGAGCCAATCATGAAGGTGGAGATCAACACGCCCGACGAGTACATCGGCGAGATCGTTGGCTACCTCGGCTCCAGGCGGGGCAAGGTCGTCTCCATGCGGCGCTTCCGCAAGGGGGCCCAGAAGATCAACGCCCTGGCGCCCCTGGCCGAGATGTTCGGCTTCGCCACCCCCCTGCGCACCATGAGCAGCGGCCGCGCGAGCTTCTCCATGGAGTTCGCCTCCTATCAGGCCGTGCCCGCCAAGGTGCAGGAGGAGATCATCAAGGCCCGTAAGGACGCCTGATTTTCCGGGCCAGATCGGCCCCTCCCTTGCCTGAATCACCCCCCTCGGCTTAATCTCGACTTGACGGTACAGGTCATGGACCAGCTCGAGCGAGAACGACAGAAAAACCGAAGCATCCTGCTCATCACCCGGGCGGTGGGATCCACCCTCGCCCTGGATGACCTGCTGGATCTTCTGGTGAGCAAATTCACCGAACTGATGGAGGCGGACCGCACCACGCTCTACCTGCTGGACGAGTCGGGTGAGGAGCTCTGGACCAAGGTGCTGGAAGGGGAGGGGATGAAGGAGATCCGCCTGGGCCTGGGCCAGGGCATCGCCGGGTGGGTGGCGGAGTCCGAGAAGGCGGTGCGCATCAAGGACGCCTACACCGACCCGCGCTTCAACCAGGAGGTGGACCAGGCGTCTGGCTACCGCACCCGCTCCATCCTCTGCGTGCCCATGCTGGACCACAAGAGCCGCCTCACCGGGGTGGTGCAGGTGCTCAACAAGAAGGGCGGCCCCTTCACCGCGGATGACGAGGAGGTGCTCACCGCCCTGGCCAGCCACGCCTCGGTGGCCATCGACAACTCCCGGCTCTACCTGGCCCAGGTGGAGCAGAACCGCCAGCTCATGGCCACACAGCAAAAACTTGAGCGCAGGGCACGGGAGCTGGACCTGCTGCTGGAAGTGGAGAAGCAGATCACCGAGGCCGAGTCCCTGGAGGAGCTGCTCGACCGGCTGCTGGAGCGCACCACCGAGCTCATCGGGGCCGAGGCCTCCAGCGTGGTGTTGTGCGACCATGAGCGGCAGCAGATCTTCTTCTCCAACGCCACGGGAAAGGTGCGGGAACGGATCCGGACCATCTCCGTGCCCCTGGGGCGCGGGATCTGCGGCTGGGTCATCGAGAACGGGCAGACGGCCTGCACAAACGATCCCATCAACGACTCGCGCTACCACGGCGACATCGCCCGCCAGCTGGCCTTTGTGCCGGCCAATATTCTGTGCGTGCCCCTGCTCGGGCAGGACGGAACCCTCGGAGCGGTGGAGCTGCTCAACAAGGTGGGCGGGCGGGACTTCGACCAGGAGGACCGCACCCTGCTAACCCTGGTGGCCAGCCGCATCGCCCACGCCATCCACCTGGACCGCGCCAAGCAGGAGAAGGAGGTGCAGAGCAGGCTCGCCTCCATCGGCCAGGCCCTCTCCAGCCTGGTTCACGATCTGCGCACGCCGCTGACCATCATCTCGGGCTACGCCCAGCTGATCACCGAGGCGGAGGACCGCGCCCAGCGCACCGAGTTCGCCGAGAGCATCGTCAAGCAGACCGCGGTGCTCACCGCCATGACGCAGGAGGTGCTCGCCTTCGCCCGGGGCGAGTCGCATGTGTTGATCCGCAAGGTGTACCTCAACCGCTTCCTCAAGGACATGGAGGAGCACCTGCGCCACCTGCTCACCGGGCGGGAGATCGCCCTGGAGGTGGACGCCAGCTACACGGCGGAGGCGTTCTTCGACGAACCGAAGATGCGGCGGGTGTTCCACAACCTGGCGCGCAACGCGGCCGAGGCCATGCCCAACGGCGGCACCTTCACCTGCAAGGTGGACCGCGAGGCTGGCAACCTGATCTTCACCTTCTCCGACACCGGCACGGGCATCCCGGAGGAGATGGAGGGCAAGGTGTTCAAGCCGTTCGCCACCGCTGGCAAGGAGAACGGCACCGGGCTGGGCCTGGCCATCGTGCAGCGCATCGTGCGGGAACACGACGGCCTCATCGACTACCACAGCCAGGCAGGTGAGGGGACCACGTTCTCCATCACCCTGCCGGCCGAACGTGGCCAGGCGCCGGTGCCCACCAGCGAGTGGCCCGCGGCAGCCACGGAGGGGCCCAGGCGGTGAGGCGGCTCTTTACAGCGGCGATGATGCTCTCGCTGGCCATGGGCCTGGTCCTGAGCGGCGGGTGCCCCTCGCCCAAGCGGCACGCTGACAAGGAGCGTGAGCCGGCGAGCAAGGCCAAAAAAGTGGCGGCCAAGCGCGCGCCCGATATCCCGAGCAAGGGCCCCCTGGCCCAGAAGATCTACTACGAACAGGCCAAGGGCCTGCTGCGCGGGGGGCGGCTCGAGCCCGCGGTGGAGGCGTTCAGGCGGGCCATCGCCGCTCAGGAGGGGGGTAAGCTCAGCGCCAACTGTTACCTCGGCCTCGGCTCGGCGCTGGCCGAAATGGGGCAGAAGGACGCGGCCCTCGAGGCGTACCGCAAGGTGGTGGAGCTGTCGCCGCAAGATCCTGACGCGTATCGCGCGCTGGCCATCGGGCTGGAGGAGGGGGGCAAGCTGGCCGAGGCAGCGGACATGCTCAGGCAGTCCCTGACCCTGAACCCGGATCAGCTCACCGCCTACTCGGACCTGGCCGGCATCTACCTGCGCCTCAAGGACCAGACCAACGCCCAGAAGGCGTTCCTGGCCTACGAGGCCCAGCGCACCGGGCTGATCAAGGTGCTCGGCCTCTCCAAGGACGAGGAGGAGCGGGCCATGGCCGCGGCGCTGCTGGGGCAGGCCCGCGATGAGTCCACGGCCAAGGCCCTGGGGCTGGCCTTGAGCGACGGCAGCAAGGCAGTGCGCCTGGCGGTCATCCGCGCGCTGGGGCAGCAGGGGCTCAAGGCAGGGGCCGGCGCCCTGCGCGCCCTGCGCAAGCGCACCAGCGACGAGGCGGAGAAGCGCGCCATCCAGCTCAGCCTCGAGGCCATCGCCAACGCGACACAGCCATCGCCGCAGCCCCCGCCGGCGCCGAAGAAGCCTCACCCCAAAGAGGGCGCCCCCGAGTCCACCAAGTGATTGACCATCATCTCTCACCGCCCTGCCTGCTGCGGCGGCCGCTACCGTCGGCCGAAGCGGCTCCGCGTCAGCTCGGCGTGCCGCGAGCATGCCTTCGCTGCCGCGAAACCACGCGGCCTTGGTCCCAGCCGCCTCGCGACGGCCAACGATAAGAGATGATGGTCCGCGTCGAGGGGCTGTGCCGGTCATTCGCCGGCGTGCCGGCCCTGCGTGATGTGACCTTCTCGGTGGGCCGGGGGGAGGTCGCCGGGTTGCTCGGCCCCAACGGCGCGGGGAAGACCACATGCCTGCGGGTGCTGGCCAACCTCCTGGCCCCGGACGCGGGGCGGGTGGAGGTGGACGACCTGCCTCTTCCTGAGCGTGGGCTCCAGGTGCGCGGCCTCCTGGGGTACGTGGCCGAGGGGGCGCCCCTGCCCGTGGACATGCGGGTCGGGGAGTACCTGGGCTTCCGCTGCGCCCTGCGCGTGGTGGGCAGGGCCCGGCGGCGGGAGGAGGTTGACCGGGTGCTGGAGCTGTGTGACCTGGCCTCCGCCCGGCGGCGCCTGTGCGGCCAGCTCTCCCGGGGGTATCGCCAGCGGGTGGCCCTGGCTGACGCGCTGCTTGGAGATCCGCCATTGCTGATCCTGGACGAGCCCACGGTGGGCCTCGACCCGAACCAGATGGCCCAGGTCCGCCGCCTGATCCGTGACCTGGCGGCCGACAGCGGGCGGACGGTGATCCTCTCATCGCACCTGCTCGGTGAGGTGGAGGCGGTGTGCCAGCGGTTGATCATCCTCGACCGCGGCGAGGTTGCGGCCCAGGGCGCCATGGACGAGCTCCTGGGCGAGGACCGCGCGCCCGGCGGGCTGGAGGAGCTCTTCACCCGGCTCACCGGGGGAGCGCGATGAGGGACAGGGCAGGAGCGCCAGGGAAGCCCAGGCTGGTCCTGACCCTGGTGGGCCGGGAGCTGCGGGGGCTCTTCCTCTCGCCTCTGGCCTGGGTGGTGCTCACCCTCTTCCTGCTGGTGCAGGGGTACGCCTTCTACGTGCTGCTGGAGCTGTGCAACCACCCCAAGGGTCCGCCCGGGCCGGTGCTCAACTACTTCTTCGGCGGGAGCTTCTTCTACTGGCTCTTCGTCATCGCTGTGATCTCCCTGCTCACCATGCGCACCCTGGCCGGGGAGCGGCGCCTGGGCACCCTGGAGATCCTCCTCGCGGCCCCGGTGGGCGCGGCGCAGGTGGTGCTGGGCAAGTTCCTGGCGGTGTGCCTGTTCTATGTCTTCCTCTGGGCGCCCACCCTGTGCCATGTGATGCTCGCCGCCAGCCTTGGGGGCGAGGCCGACGTCGGGGTGGTGGCCTCCGGCTACCTGGGCACCCTGGCCCTGGGCGCGGCGGCCCTGTCGGTGGGGGTGCTCTGTTCCAGCCTCACCCGGAGCCAGCTCCTGTCGGGCATCGCCACCTTCGCCGTGCTCGGCTCCTTCCTTCAGCTCGGCCCGCTCAAGCTCTTCGTGCAGGCAGCCTGGCTCAGGCAGCTGGCCGGGGCCCTGGATCTGTTCCAGCAGATGGAAGACTTCTCTCGCGGCCTGGTGGACAGCCGCGCGTTGCTCCTCTACGGCAGCGTGGCCCTGTTCTGCATCACCTGCGCGGTTTTGGCCCTGCGCGCTCCCCGCCGCCGTCGTCAGCGGCTGAGGCTGCTCCTCGGCGTGGGTCTGCTGCTGCTCAACCTGGTCCTGATCAACCTCCTGGGCGCCAGGCACCACGCCAGGTGGGACTGGACCGCCGGGGGGACCTACACCCTCTCGCCGCGCACGGTCCAGGTGCTGCGCACCATGGCGCGGCCGGTGAAGGCGTACCTCTTCATGGTGCCCCCCGACCGGCTCCAGCCATCCATGTACCCCAGGGTGAAGGAGGTGCTCCACCGCTTCGCCAAGCGCTCGGGCGGGGCCTTCACCGTGGAGCGCGTGGACATCGACGCGGCGCCCACCCGGGCGGAGGTGTTGGCCCGGCGTTTTGGCGTCAGCGGCGACGACCTGCGCCGCGGGGTGGTGGTGCTCTCCGGGGGGGAGCGGACGCGGCTGGTCACAAGCAGCCAGATGGCCACCGGCGTGGATCACTCCGTGTCGCCGCCCCGGGTGCTCGGCTTCCGCGGAGAGGCCGCCCTGCTTACGGCCCTGCGGGGGCTGCTCGACCCGAGGCCGCGGGTGCTCTGCTTTAGCCAGGGCCACGGCGAGGCGCTCGTGGACTCGTACGACCAGAAGGGGTACGGCATCATCGCCGACGAGGCGCGCCGGGACGGCTATACGGTGCGGGCCCTGGGGCCGGCGGGGCTGCTGGGAACCGCCACGGGCAAGGGCGGCGGGCTCGACAGCTGCCGGGTGCTGGTCATCGGCGGCCCGCGGCGCGCGTTCGCCCCGGCCGAGGTGCACGCCCTGGAGAAATTCCTGCGCGGCGGGGGGAGGCTCTTCCTGCTCATGGGGCCCGTGCTGGACCGCCGGGTGACGCGCCACGGCGTGGTTGGCGTGGAGTCGCTCATGGCCCGCTGGGGCGTGGCCCTGCCCCACAAGATCCTGGTGGACAAGATGCAGGTCCCCGGCGAGCAGCCGCTCCTCACCTGGGGCACGCGCGACGGGTACGCGGACCACCCGGCGGTGCGCGCGGTAGCCGGGCGGATCACCGTCTGGCCTCTGAGCCGGGAGGTTCGCCCGCTGCCGGGCACCATGGCTGGTCTCAAGGCCGCGCCTCTCATTGTCACGAGCGCGGAGGGGTGGGCCGAGGCTGACCTCGCCTCTCTACGCGGGGACCGCCCCCTCACGCTGGATCGCGCGCTCGACTCACCGGGCCCGGCGGCGGTGGCGGTGGCCGTTCAGTGGCGATCCACCCGGATCGTGGTGTTCGGCTGCGAGCGGGGCTTGCTCAACCGCCGGCAGTCGGGCCAGCGCGTGAAAGACCACAACCGGGAGCTCTTCCTGGCTGCCGTGAGCTGGCTGGCCGGCGACGACAAGCTCGGGGCGCTCCCCGGGCCGCCGGCGGGTCAGTCGGCGAGGTCAATCCTTGATCGGGCCCAGCTGCACAAGGTGTTTTTGCTCGTGGTGGTCCTGCTCCCGCTCTGCGCCCTCGGCCTGGCTCTGCTGGTCTGGTGGCGGAGGAGGCGCTGACCAGTGAGCTGGAAGACCATCGCCTTCCTCGGAATCTCCGCTGCCCTCCTTGGCGCGATGCTCCTCCTTGGTGGGAGCGGGCAGGGACCGGCAAAGGGGAGCGGCCGGCTGCTCGCGCTGGAGGGGGGCGCTGTGCGGACCGTCAAGCTGAAGAGGTCCGGGGAGGCGAAGCCCCTGCTGCTCAAGCGCCATGACACCGGGTGGCGCATGGAGTCACCCGTGCAGGACCGGGCAGACACGACGGGCGTGGAGCGGCTGCTGGCCGGGGTGGAGTTCATGCGCCCGCTCCGCCTGTTGCCCGGCTCCAAGCCGCCGCCGGCTGCTGGCCTTGACACGCCCCGGATCACCCTGACCTTGGGGCTGTCCGCAGGGGAGGTGGAGATCAAGGTGGGGGCGGCAGATGTGAGCGGGGAGGGGGTAAATGTGCGGGTGAAGGACGCCTCCGGCGCGCGCCTGGCCGTGGCCCCTGTCCGGCTGGTGGGGCTGCTCTCCCTCACCACGGCCGACCTCCGAGATCAACAGCTCGTACCCCTGCCCCCCGGGCAGATACAGCGGGTGGAGATCCACACAACCTCGGGCGAGGGGGTGCTGGAACGACAGGGCGCCGGCTGGGCGGCCACTGCGGCGGGGAACACCTGCCGGGCAGCTGCCCAGCGTACGCGGCGCTTGCTCAACGCCCTCTCCGTGCTGCGCGCCCAGCGCATCTTGCCCGCGCCCGCCGGCGCCGCGAGGGCCTGGATCCGGACCTCAGGAGGATCGGGTGTGGAGGTGATCCTTGACCACGCGGGCGCTTGCCCGGGCCGCGCCGACAGGGTGCTCCTGGCGGTGACCGAGCGGCGCGCCGGGAAGGAGGAGCGCCGCGTTGGGGGGTGCGTGGAACAGCCGGAGGTGGCTGCCCTCTCGCCGGAGCCATGGTCCCTTCAGGATCTGCGCCTGACACGACTTCAGGAACCGGACCTGGAGAAGGTCAGCTTACGCGCCGGGGGCGTCGAAGAGAGCCTGGTGCGCAAGCCGGAGGGCTGGACACGCCCGGGGCAAGCAGGGGTGGTGGACAGCCTGGCGGTGCGCGCCTGGATCAAGGCCATACGGGACGCCAGGGCCAGGCTCTTCGCCGGGACCACAGGCGGTGAGCCCAGAGCGAGGATCCTGCTCGTCGCCGAAGCGGGACCTGTGGAGGCCTTGACCCTTCACGACGGGGAGGGCGGCGCTCTGGTTGCCACAAGGGGAGGGGACGGGGCGGCGCTGCTGCTCAAGGCGGATCAGGCCAGGGCGATCCTGGAGGGCATGGCGATCATGGCCCGTTGAGGGCCCAGTCGTATTCGAGGAAGCCGATCTTCAACCCGCCCTGAGCGAGCAGGGCGGCGTGTTCGGGCCGGTACTTCGCCAGGTAGGCTGGCACGGACCCGGCCGCCTTTACGAAGTCATCCGCGTACCAGGTGAACAGCTTGGACGCCTTCACCTTGCCACCCTCGATGACCAGGCCGGCGCGGGACTTGAGGAAGCTCCGCGTCAGCCGCGTCAGGTCCCGGTTCAGGGTCTTTGCCTTGAAGGCGCGCGCCATGAGCGGCGGGCATGAGCGGGCGGCGCACACCAGGGCGAAGTGGATCCGCGGCTCCTTGAACCGGGGCCGGATGATCTTGTTCTCGAGGCCGTTGAGGGAGATTGACCGGCCCGCCACCTTGTGACGCGCCCCGTCAAAGAAGCCCTTCACCTTCTTGACGCTGCGAAGAGGCAGGCGGTCTACCACGGACTTGATCACCAGCGCGTTGTACGCGTTGAGGTAGAAGGACAGCCTCTCCCTGCGCTTGAGTCCCTTGAGGTTCGCGGTGGCCACTGACTTCACGTATGCCTCCAGCGCACCGCGATCACGGGCCTTGATGGCCCCATAGTTCACTCGGCCCCGCTTGACATGGGCGCGCAGGATCCGATCAAAAACCGCATGATTCGGAGAATCCTTGGGAGCGGCAACAGGCGCTGGGGGAGGAGGAGGGGGGGGGGCAGTCTCCGCCACGACGGGGATCGGGATGAGCATCATCAGGGTAATGAGGATCCAGGCAATCATCTTGACGCTCCAGTTTTCAGCAAAAGTGTAATTCAGAGTCAATCCAGCGCCTGAAGCGTTACAAGGCACGAAAAACATGTTGAAGATATGGGCAATTCGTTTCAATTCAAAAGAACCCTGTCGTATAATCGTCTTTTCCGTATAAAAACCTGGCCCTTTGCAGGAGCGGCTGATGGCGGTTCTCAAGAAGGAACAGAGAGGTAGTAGCTTCAATGTCTACCTCTATCTGGTCATTATTCTACTGGTGGTTACCCTCGGCGGCGGCCTCTGGCTGGTGGGTAAGAGCAACGATGTCCGCCTGGACGAGTTGACAATCCGGCTTACCAGCCAGACCGGTCAGATCCGCAGTGAGCTGTTTGGCCTGCGCAAGGAACTGGACACTCTGCGCGAGGACAACACCAAGCTGCTCAAGGCCTGCTCCGCACGCCAGGCACAACCTGCCGGCAAGTAGCAGCGACCCTCCCCCGCAACAGGGATACACGCGAAAAGCTCCCAAGAGGTAAGAGAAGAAGAGGAGTGGTCCGCCTGGACCGCCCACCGCGCGGAAGTGCCGGTGGGCCCTAGCCTGGCGCAGCCAGGCGATGAAAGGAGCGGGCCAAAGGCCCGCAAGTAATAAACGATGGGCTTCAGCCCGTCGTTTGTTACTTGATATCTTCCTGGCGCTTCCAGCGCTTGTAGCTGGCGATGACCTCAGAGCCCTTCTTGTACTTCACGTTGATGAAGACCAGCGAGTTGGCGTTGGTGCGGTAGTCGAAGCCGTTGGTGCGGCTGCGCTTGATCTCGGTGGCGTCCATGGCCACGGCCAGGGAGGAGGAGATCGGCACGTAGTCCAGGACCACCGGGGAGGCCTTGCCGACGATGGCGTCAATGATGACCTGCAGGGTGTTGCCCAGGTTCTTCTGCTGGATGGAGGCCGCCTGGCCGCCCAGCTTCTTGGCCAGGGTGATGTGGCCATGGTTCACCTGGCTGGTGGCGCTGCCGCACACATGGCCGATGATGTGGTACATGGACACGGCCTCGGGATCAGTGATCCCCGTGAACAGGTTCAGGTAGGGCTGCAGGGCCGTGTCCAGCTGGGTCTGGACCGCCGCGGTGAGGGGGCAGGGCTTGGAGGAGTAGCCGAGGATGCCAGACAGCTCGTTGGCGATCTCGTCGGTGGCCACGATGATCACCAGCGTGGCGTTCTTGCGGATCTTGGAGGCGTCGTTGGTGGCCCTGGGCAGGTGTCTCTTCACCGCGTCCCTGGCGTTGATAAGGCTGTACTCGCTGCCGCCCTCGTAGCACGGCGGGTTCTTGATGCAGGAGGAGAAGATGTTCTGCTCGCTGGGCAACAGGAAACGGTCGGTGCCGCCGTCGTCCGAGGTGTTGGAGCTGATCTTGGAGCAGAACTTGCCCAGGCACTTCTTGTAGGAGCCGTTGGGGGTGCACACGTTGGTTACGCCCATGCGGAAGTCCAGGCCGCTGGAAAGGGCGCGGGAGAAGAAGTTGTTGGCGTTGTTCACCACGTCCTGGCGCTCGTCGCTCATGGATCCGGACTCGTCGATGACCCAGATGATGTCCGCCACGGGCAGCTGGGTGATGGTGCCCACGTCGCACTCGTTGCTCACCGTGTCCTTGGCGATGGCCACGGCCGTCCCGTTGGACAGGTCATCCACCAGGAAGCCGGTCTGCAGCTTCGGGTTCTGGTAGTTGGTCTTGGCCGCCACGGCGCCCATGATGATGGTGCGCCACTTGGTCTTGTCCAGGTCATCCGTGGGGTTGCCCTTGCTATCCAGGACCAGCTTGCCCGCGGAGTCCTTCTTGAAAGCGAAGCGCCGCACCGTGGTGAAGCGCAGCACCAGGGTGCTGTGGCTGGAGCCGAAGGGGGACGAGACGTTGGTCAGATCTGCGAGGGTCTTGCCCAGGAGCGCGGCCACGACCTGGTTGCGGGCGGAGCTGACGTCTGTGGTTGAGCTGGCGGAGATGTCCACCAGGGTGCTCTCGATCTGGTCGTACTTGTCGTGGCTCTTGTTCTGGGTACCCGAGGCGCGCACCGTCAGGGTGCCCACGCCGGAGCTCTTCAGGAGGCCGATCAGAGAGGTCAGGTCGTTCTGGATGTCGCTGTTGCTGGTGGACTTGGAGACGATGAAGCCCGCCACCTCGTCGGTGGTCTTGTCGTAGTTGACTGCGGCCGCGGCCAGCTTGTTGGTGGTGGTTGCCCCGGCCACGGTGATGGCGCCGTACTTGGCGCTCTTCTCGATGGCGATGTGCCAGTCACCCGAGGTGTTCTTGCGGAGCTGCACCGGCTTGCGCCCCTGGGGGTTGTCCTCAGTGGCGTCGCGGCAAATGAATGTTCCGCGCTCGTTGTCCAGCTTGCCGTCGCCGAAGGTGTCCTTCTGCTTTGGGTTTGTTTCACCCTCGGAGCACTTGAAGGCCGCGGCGGGGGTGCACTTCTTGTTGACGCACTTCTGCCCGTTTCCGCACCCGTCCTTGGTCAGCTTGCAGTTGGCCTTCTGCCAGGAGACATCAGGCGCGTTGCAGGTCTTGAGGCAGCAGCCGAGCAGGCCGTCATAGTTGGCGTCCTCGTTGCCGTCGAACAGCCCATCGCCGTCGGAGTCCTTGTCCAGGTAGTCGGGAACGCCGTCGCCGTCCGTGTCGCAGGGCCAGGTGTCCTTGCCCTTCTTGGCGCCCTGGCACTTGCCTGTGGAGCCCTGGACCCCCTTCTCCTTGGAGTCGGGCAGCTTGTCGCCGTCCGAGTCGAAGTCTTGCCAGTCCGGGATCTTGTCCTGATCCGAGTCCCGGCCGCTCAGGCACCCTTCCATGGCGTTGTTGATGCCGTCGCCGTCGTAGTCCCCCTTCGGGTCCGAGCAGATGGAGCTGCCCCAGTCACCCACGGCGAGGATGTCAGGCGTGGTGCCACTATCGGAACCGGCCGGGTTGCTATCGCCGTCGTCAATGTTTGTGCAGGAGAGGGCCAGCACCAGGCTCGCGCAGGAGAGTAATAAGGTCGTTGTCCGCATCAGGATCCTCCAGATAGATAAACGAGGGCGTGAATATACAAATTCCACAGCCTCTATACGCTCTTATTTCATGACCTGGCTGCAAAAAGATCAATAGCCTTGGTCAGGCAAAGGATTTTAATGGTGGAGGGAGAGCGGTTTTTCCGCCCGCCACGCGGAAGCGCTGGCGGGCCCTAGCCTAGCGAAGCCAGGCGATGAACGGAGCGGGCCAAGGCCCGCAAATAGAAGGGACGGGCCGTGGGCCCGGTCCTTCTATTTAATATCTTCCTGACGCTTCCAGCGCTTGTAGCTGGCGATGACCTCGGAGCCCTTCTTGTACTTCACGTTGATGAAGACCAGGGAGTTGGCGTTGGTGCGGTAGTCGAAGCCGTTGGTGCGGCTGCGCTTGATCTCCACCGCGTCCATGGCCACGGCCAGGGATGAGGAGATCGGCACGTAATCCAGCACAACCGGGGATGCCTTACCGACGATGGCGTCGATGATGACCTGCAGCGTGTTGCCCAGGTTCTTCTGCTTGATGGAGGCCGACTGGCCGCCCAGCTTCTTGGCCAGGGTCATGTGGCCGTGGTTGATGCCGTAGGTGGACGTCCCGCCGCACACGTTGCCGATGATGTGGTACATGGACACGCCCTCGGGGTCGGTGACGCCCGTGAACAGGTTCAGGTACGACTGCAGGGCCGTGTCCAGCTTGGTCTGGATGGCCGCGCTGAGGGGGCAACCAGAGGAGGAGAAGCCCACGCCGGAGAGGCTGTTGGCGATCTCATCCGTGGCCACGATGATGACCAGGGTGGCCTGGGTGCGGATCTTGAGCGGATCGTTGGAGGCCCGCGGCAGGTGCCGCTTCACAGCGTCCCTGGCGTTGACCAGGCTGTACTCGCTGCCGCCCTCGTAGCAGGGCGGGTTCTTGATGCAGGAGGAGAAGATGTTCTGCTCGGTGGGCAGCAGGAAGCGGTCCGTGCCGCCGTCGTCCGAGGTGTTGGAGCTGATCTTGGAGCAGAACTTGCCCAGGCACTTCTTGTAGGAGCCGTTGGGGGTGCACACGTTGGTGACACCCATGCGGAAGTCCAGGCCGGAGGCCAGGGCGCGGGAGAAGAAGTTGTTCGCGTTGTTCACCACGTCCTGGCGCTCGTCGCTCATGGAGCCAGACTCGTCGATGACCCAGATGATGTCCGCCACGGGCAGCTGGGTGATGGTGCCGACGTCGCACTCGTTGCTCACCGTGTCCTTGGCGATTGCCAGGGCGGTCCCGTTGGAGAGGTCGTCCACCAGGAAGCCGGTCTGCAGCTTCGGGTTCTGGTAGTTGGTCTTGGAGGCCACGGCGCCCATGACGATGGTGCGCCACTTGGTGCTGTCGTTATCGTCGGTGGGGTTGCCCTTGCTGTCCAGGACCAGCTTGCCAGCGCTGTCCTTCTTGAAGGCGAAGCGGCGCACGGTGGTGAAGCGGAGCTGCAGGGTGCTGTGGCTGGAGCCGAAGGGAGACGAGACGTTGGTCAGATCGCTGAGGCTCTTGCCCAGCAGGGCGGCCATGATGGCGTTACGCGCCGAGCTCACGTCGGTGGTTGAGCTGGCAGCGATGTCAACCAGGGTCCCCTCAGCCTGGTCGTACTTGTCGTGGCTCTTGTTAACGGTACCGGAGGCGCGCACGGTCATGGTGCCTACGCCCGAGCTGTTGAGCAGGGCGATGAGGGCGGTGAGGTCGTCGCTGACGCTGGTGTTGGTGGTGGCCTTGGAGATCACGAAGCCGGCCACCTCGTCGGAGGTCTTGTCGTAGTTGATGGAGCCGGCCGCCAGCTTGTTGGTGGTGGTGGCGCCGGCCACGGTCACCGCGCCGTACTTGGCGAACTTCTCGATGGCGATGTGGTAGTCGCCCTTGGTGTCCTGGCGCAGCTGCACGGGCTTGCGGCCCTGAGGTTTGTCCTCGGTGGCGTCGCGGCAGATGAAGGTGCCGCGCTCGTTATCCAGCTTGCCGTCGCCGAAGGTATCCTTCTTGAGAGGCGCGGTTTCGCCCTCGGAGCACTTGAACGCCGCTGAGGGGGTGCAGGACTTGTTGACGCACTTCTGCCCGCTGCCGCAGCCGTCCGTGGTCAGCTTGCAGTTGGATTTCTGCCACTTGACGTCCGGAGCGTTGCAGGTCTTGAGGCAGCAGCCGAGCAGGCCGTCGTAGTTGGCGTCCTCCTCTCCGTCCTGCATGCCGTCGCCGTCAGAGTCCTTGTCCAG
This sequence comes from uncultured Kofleriaceae bacterium, assembly GCA_964497805.1. GTDB lineage: Bacteria > Myxococcota_A > Polyangia > CAZCFB01 > CAZCFB01. The sequence continues at coordinate 12,263 of CAZCFB010000013.1, read as the reverse complement.
GTAGTCGGGCACGCCGTCGCCGTCGGTGTCGCACGGGTACTTGCCGTTCTTGGAGCCCACGCACTTGCCGTTCTTGTCCTTGACGCCCTTCTCAAGGCTGTCCGGGATCTTGTCGCCGTCAGAGTCGAAGTCCTGCCAGTCAGGGATCTTATCCTGGTCGGAGTCCCGGCCGTTGAGGCAGCCCTCCTGGGCGTTGGTGATGCCGTCTCCGTCGTAGTCTCCGCTCGGATCGGTGCACGCATCCCCGCCGTCCACGGTGGCAAACAGGTCAGGGCTTACGCTCCCTCCACCGTCGCTGCCGTTGTTGTCAAAGTCTCCGTCAAGGTCGGTACAACCGGCGGCAAAAAAGAGGCCGACAACCATCACAAGCCAATAGTTCTTTAGGCGCATAGATCTCTCCTGGCGTTAAAATTCCGCTCCGGACAGAAGTGTACGACATCATGGGAGATGGGACAAGCTGTGAGGCGGATCCAGGCGCAGAATTAATCCACTTTTAGCTTTCGCTGCAAGGTGTTGCGCCCGATCCCGAGCTGACGGGCCGCTTCTGAGCGGTTTCCACCGCAAGCGTCCACGGTCCTGCGGATATGATCCAGTTCCACGCTGCGCAGCGGCGTGCCGGGGGGGTAGCCGGATCCAGGCGCCCCGGGATCAGGATCCCCGGCTGGCAAGGGCAGGTGGCCGGCGTCGATGAGATCCCCCGGGCAGAGCACCACTGCGCTCTCCATGCAGTGCTCCAGCTCACGCACGTTGCCCGGCCAGGAGTGGGCCTGCAGCCGAGCCATGGCCTCCTCCGTGATGCCGCGGATCCGTCGCCGATGTCGCCGGGCGTAAAGATCCAGGAAGTGCTCGGCCAGGCGCTGGATGTCCACCGCGCCGCGGCTTGCCAGCGGGGGGACCACCAACTCCACCACCCGGACCCGGTAGTAAAGGTCTCTGCGGAACTTCCCCTCCTTGACCAGGGCGTCCAGATCCGCGTTGGTCGCAGCCAGGACCCGCACATCGGCCTTGAGGGTTTCTCGCCCGCCCAGGCGCTCGAAGGCCCGATCCTGCAGGAACCTGAGCAGCTTTCCCTGCAGGGCCAGGGGCAGGTCGCCCAGCTCATCCAGCAGCAGCGTGCCGCCGTTGGCCATCTCGAACTTGCCGCGCACCCGGCGCTCGGCTCCAGTGAAGGCACCACGCTCGTGGCCGAACAGTTCGCTCTCTATGAGGCCTGAGGGCAGGGCGGTGCAGTCCACATGGACCAGCGGCCCTGCGGCGCGGGCGCTGTTGTCGTGTACGGCTCTGGCCACGAGGCTCTTGCCGGTGCCTGTCTCCCCCCGGATGAGCACCGTGACGTCTGCGCGGGCCGCGGCCTGGATGCGGCGGTAAAGCTCGGCCATGAGCGGAGATTCGCCCACGATGTTGTTGAACGGGCCGTCCACCAGCACGCCGTGCTGCCGGTCGCCGCAGGGGCGCATTGAGGTGCGGCCCAGGGCCTCGTTGACCTGGGCGGCCATCTCCTCCAACAGGCGCAGGTCGCCAGGGCCGAACCTGCCCTCCCGGCGGTTGAGCACCTGGAGCACGCCCCGAACCGCGCCATCATCATCCAGCACCGGCGCCGCCACCATGCTGCGCGTGGTGAAACCAGTCTGCTCGTCGATGCCCGGGAAGAAGTGGTGGTCCTCCTCCACGTCCTGGATCAGCACCGACCCTCCGCTGTCCGCCACATGGCCCGCCACGCCCTGGCCCGGAGGCAGCCGGATCTCTTCCATCTCCGGCAGGTGGGCCGCCCGACTGCAAAGCTCGCCGGTGAGGCCGTCTACCAGGTAGATGGTCCCCCGCTCGGCCCCGGCCGCCTGCACCATGGAGTCCACAAGGACCGTGAGCAGCTGTTCCCTGGTCACGGGCCGGTTGATCATGTCCGCCACCGAGTGCAGGACGCCTGGGGGTTCACGCTTGGGCATGGGCGACAAATGTTACGTTCCTGGTTCGGAACTGTCGACTGTCGACTGTCAACTGCCCACCTGCGATCTCGAAGTCATCGGTTCATCTCCTGAAGATCATCCATCTCGTCCCCCGTCCACTCTTCCAGCTCCAGGATGTCCCCCTCACGGGCAGCGCGGACTCCGGGGTGCAGAGTCCGGGCGTCTCGTTCCAGCCGGGCCAGGGCCAGGTCGTCCCGCGTGGGATCGTGGTGGGTCAACAGCAGGCGCGGCACCCGGGCGGCGTGGGCCAGGGCGGCGGCGGCCTCGAACGTACTGTGCCCCCACCCCTGCCTGGCCGGATATTCATCAGGCAGGTACTGGGCGTCATGGATCAAGATGCCTGCCCCTCCTGACAGCTCCGCCAGCGCCGGATCGTGGCCCCTCTCCGGGTGCTCGGTGTCGCAGGCGTAGACAAGGGAGCGCAGATCATGCTCCAGGCGGTAGGCCACCCCGCCCCCCGGGTGGTTCAGGGCGGCCGTGGAGAGAGACACCTCCCCCAGCTGCATGCGGCGCCCGGGGGACACCTCGGTGAACTCCAGCCGCGCGGGGACCTGGTCCAGGGAGATCGGGAAGGACGGCCCGGACATCTGCGCGGCCAGGGCCAGACGAACCCCCTGGGGGCCGATTATCCTTAGCCGCGTGTTCGGATCGAAAAGCGCGCCCAGGAAGGGGAAGCCCTGGATGTGATCCCAGTGCAGGTGGCCCAGCAGCAGCCAGGCGTCCATCGCCTCTCCCTGCCTACATAGCCCCAGCTGCCGGATGCCAGTCCCGGCGTCAATAATGATGTGCTCTCCCCCCAGCCTCACCTCGACGCAGGCGGTGTTCCCGCCGGCTCCCGCGGTGTGTGGGCCCGGTGAGGCGATGCTCCCCCTGACACCCCAAAAGCGTAGTGTGTTGTGCATGGTCGGCCTCCTTTGCAGGTTCTTCAACCCTGTCTGCCTTTTGAATGTGCAAGGCAGGTGCCAGGGGCCGTCCGCCCTGATTCCAGCAGGTTATGCGATGCGACCAGGCGCGACCGTGCCGAAACAGGGCACAATCCTGGACCGATGCACCATCCTGGATCGGTATAAAGAGAGAGGGTCAGACCCTCTCTCTTTATACTCCGCTGGCTCGCGGTTGCCACGGGCAGGATGGAGCGATAATCTCCTTTTTGAAGGAGTGAACCTATGCAGTGCAAGAGCTTAACTACCTTTATCCTGTGCCTCGCCTTGATCCTCACGAGCCTTTCCTGTTCCGACGACGGTGACGACAACCAGGCAGGCCATGACGCGGGCATCAACCCGGCGCATGACGGCTTCGTCAAAGGCGACGCCAAGTTGTGGCCGTGCAAAAACCCGGGAAAGACGTGCAGCCCCCACAACGCCTGCGCCATCAATCCGATCTGCGGCAAGGACGGCATCTGTTACCCCGAGCGGTATCAGGACTGCAGCGACAAGCTGGACTGCACCACGGACCGCTGCACCGGCCTCGGCATGTGCGACAACAACACGATTACGGCGGGCTGGTGTGCCCTGATGGTGCCCGATCCAAAGGGCGGGGACAGCGTCCGAAAGTGCGTCAAGCCGGGCATGAAGGAGTCGGTGCACCCCAAGGATCCATGCAAGTCGTGCGACCCGAAGACCAGTCAGACCCAGTGGAGCTCAACGCCCAATTACCTGCAGAAGAAGTGCGATGATCAGACCCTCTGCACGGTCAACGACGTGTGCAAGGACGGCGTCTGCGCAGGCACCTATTACGGCAACAAGTGCGCTGACGGCCTGGGCTGCACCGACGACGTGTGCGACGGCAAGGGCGGCTGCAAGAACCCGATGAAGAGCAACTACTGCCTGATCAACAAGGTCTGCTACAAGACCGCCACTTACGACAAGAACGGCTGCGGCTACTGCGATCCCAACAAGAGCCTGTTCGCCTGGACCCCAACCCCGGACATCTGCAAGATCGGCTACTACTGCTTCCCGAAGAACACCAAGGACGCCAGCGGCTGCGGCGTGTGCGACCCGAAGAAGAACGCCAAGGGGTGGTCCGCGACACCGGACAAGTGCCTCATCGGCGGGATCTGCTACGACAAGGGGGACAAGCACAAGGCGGGCTGCGCGTCCTGCGTGCCGTCCAAGAGCCAGACCTCGTGGACCGCGGACGCCAACCGGTGCTTCATCGGCGGGTCCTGCTACATGAGCGGCGCCAAGAGCACCAGCGCGTGCGGCGTATGTACCCCGGCCAAGGACGGGTTGGCCTGGAGCGCGCCCACGGCGGCCACTGTGAAGGCGAGCACCTTCGACACCGGGCTGTCGAGCTTCAAGGTGTCGGCGGCGGTCAAGGGCGTGGGCTGGCAGCAGTCAACCACCCGTTCCAGGAGCGGCAAGGGGAGCCTCTATTACGGCAGCAAGACCGCGGGCAACTACGACACCGGCGCCACCACGACCGGAACCGCCATGAAGGCCTTCACCTTCCCCGCGGGCAAAAAGGCGGCCATCAGTTTCTGGCTCTACATGGACACAGAAACCACCAGCAAGGTGGACGTGCTCACTGTTTCGGCGGGGACCAAGGTGCTCTGGACCAAGAGCAACACTACCCTCCCGGTGGGCGACTACAAGCGGTGGGTCCAGGTTGAGGTAGGCCTCTCCTCCCAGGCAGGCAAGACCGTCAACATCATCTTCACCTTCGACAGCAAGGACAACTGGGCAAATGACACCGAGGGTGTCTATATCGACGATGTGAAGGTGGTTACTGGCTGCTAGCAGCTACCAGCTGCAGTCCTCGGCGCAGAGCTTGACGCCCCACGGGGTGGCGCAGCACTTGAGGCCGAAGCACTCTGCGTCCACCTGGCAGCCGAAGGGGGAGGGCTTGTAGCCCTTGTCCTTGGGGGGCTGCCACTGGTCCGGCGCCGGTGGCCACCCGCCCTTGTCCTTCTTGGGTGGCTGCCAGTTCTGGTCCTTCTTGGGAGGCTGCCCGCCGAGGTCCTTTTTGGGCGGCTTGCCGCCCGTATCCTTCTTGGGGGGTTGACCACCCAGATCCAGCTTGCCGGTGTTGCCGGGAGGATCCGACAGCTCACCAGGGCATGAGAAGAGGAAGAAGGAAGCGACCAGGATAAGTAGGGTTCGTTTGAGCACGAAATATAGAGTACCAGATAATTCTCAGTTCTCGGCTTCCGTTGGCTCCTCGTCGATTTCGTTCTCGTCCGTGTCGTCCGCGCCGATCTTGATGATCCGGGTGGGCTGGCTGTGGAAGTGGCGATCCAGCGTGCCGTCCATCGGGGCCACGGCGTCTGGATCCGTGGCGTCGTCGTCGGCCCGGAGCTCGCCGGTTCCGCGCCCGGTGTCGGTCTTGGCCTCGGCGCGGTAGTCGGCTCCGGGCCGCGGGCGCTTCTTGCGCACCCGCACCCAGGCATCGCGCTCCTCCGGGTCGAGGATCATGGTGCGCAGCCGGTGCAGGTTCGCCCCGGGCGGGATCCGCTCCTCAGGGCTGGGTACATGGGGAGTCATGCGGGTGACCACCATGCCGGTGGTCTCCTTGCGCGGGTGCACTGGCACGAACTGGGTGTACGGCGCGCCCTCGCCCAGCACCTCGGCCAGCAAGTTGTCCCCCAGGTTGTCCGGGTCGCTCTCCCCGAGCACAAACTGCTCAAGCAGGCGCAGGTCCTTGTCGATGTCCCGCTTGAACATCACCCGCAGGAGCTGGCCCAGGGTGGCCGGCGTGTAGTCCGGGCAGTGCTCGTGGATGAACATGCGCAGCGCCTCGGCGAACTCCTGGGCGGTCTGATATCGGCCGCCCAGCGATCGGTTCATGGCCTTCCGGATGATCCGGTCAAGCTGGGCAGGGATACGCTGGTTCACCTTGGAGGGCTTGGTGAAGCGAGCGTCCCGGACCTTCATGATCAGGTCCATCTCCCCCTCGGCCGTGAAGGGAGGCTGCCGGGTGAGCAGCTCGTACAGCACGGTGCCCGCGCTGAAGATGTCGGAGCGGCGGTCTACCTTGCGGCCCATGGCCTGCTCCGGGCTCATGTACTTCACCTTCCCCTTGATCACCCCGTGCCGGGTCTGGATTCGGCTCAGCTTGGCCTTGGCGATGCCGAAGTCGCACAGCTTGACCCGGGCGTCGTACCCCACCAGCACGTTGGAGGGGCTCACATCCCGGTGCACGATCTCCATGAACTCGCCCGTGCCATCCCGGGCCTCGTGGGTGGCGTGCAGGGCATGGAGCGCGCACATAACGATATAGGCCGCGTGCTCCGGGGGAAGCCAGGCGTTGTCCTCACGCAAGCGCTCCAGGATCGCGCGGATGTCCCGGCCATCCACGTACTCCATGGCGATGAAGTAATCGTCCCCCACCCGCACGAACTCGTACACTCGGGCGACGTTGGCGTGGTTGAGCAGGATGGTGATCTTGGCCTCATCAACCATCATCTGGAGGAAGTCATCGTCGTCAGCCAGGTTTGACAGCACCCGCTTGATGGCCACCATGTGGTTGTGGCCCTGAGAGTCGAAGGTAAGGGCCCGGTAGATCTCGGCCATTCCGCCCACCGCGATGCGGTCGAGAAGGAAGTAGCGGCCCACCTGTTGTGCGATGATCACGGGCCGTAATTCTACCCGGGCGTTCGGCGCCCGGCCACAGCCGCGCGAAGCAAGGCGAAAAAACATGGCGGCCGAAGGCCGCTACGGGCACGCCGGGACCGTCGGTCCCGGTGGGGCCGTTTTATGCTAGGTTGCATGTTGATAAAGAGAGGCAAGCAACTGTGAATCTGAAGCAGCTATGCACCGTCGCCCTCGCCCTCGCCGTCGCCGTCGCAGGCGGCTGCAAGAGAGGCGGCGGCGAGGACGCAGCGGACGACTCTTACGCCGTGACCGTGACCCCTCCGCCAGCTGGCAGGGTGGGGGAGCCCATGAGCGCCAAGATAAGGGTGGAGCCCCAGGGGGAGTACAAGATGAACCTGGAGTACCCAGCCAAGCTGCAGGTCCAGGGCCCCATGGGCGCCGCTCCCATGAGGCAGGTGATCAACCGCGGCGACGCCCAGACCCTCACCGAGCAGGAGCTGATCATGGCGCCTGCCGCGGCCATGGGCAGGGGCGGGGAGCACAAGTTCTCGGGCAAGCTGAGCTTCAGCGTCTGCACCGACGCGGTGTGTGAGGTCAAGAACAAGCAGGTTAGCTGGACCGTCTCGGTCCAGGAGTGAGGGCGGCCGGGGGACGGCCACCAGGGAGACAGCGCCATGGAGCTACTGAACGCCATCGGCAAGACCGTCAAGGACCAGTTCCGCGGGAGCAAGCGGGTGCTCACATTCGGGGAGTACCTGGAGCTGGCGGGTGAGAACCCACGGGCCCAGCTCCGAGGAGCGGCCCAGTACCTGGCGGACATGTTCGAGCACTTCGGCTGGGACGATTCGCCCTCCCCGGGGCGCACTGCCCGGCGGTCACAGCTCTTCGACGCGCCCTGGGCTGACGGCCAGGGGCGGGTGGCCGGACAGGAGGAGGTGCAGGTCGCCATCCACCGCAGCCTGCGCAACTTCGTGCGCCAGGGCCGGGTTGATCGGATCCTGCTGCTCACCGGCCCCAACGGCAGCGCCAAGTCCACCATCACCGAGATGGTGGCCCGGGGCATGGAGAGCTACTCCGCCCTGCCCGAGGGCGCGACCTACCGCTTCAACTGGATCTTCCCCACCGAGAAGGTGAGCCGAGGCGGCATCGGGTTCGCCGGCGGACCTGGCGGCACGGGTGAGAGCCCCGCGTACCTGGACAGCTTCGCCCACCTGGAGGAGAGCCAGGTGGACGCCCGCCTGCCGTGCGAGATGGGCGACCACCCGCTGCTGCTGGTGCCCAAGGAGGTGCGCGGCGACCTGCTGGAGAAGTTGCGGGGCCAATGTGAGGATGGCAAGTGCGACGATCTGGCCCCCTCCGTGTACCTCGCCGACGGGGACCTGTGCCCCAAGTGCAAGCTCATCTATGAGGCCCTGCTCGGATCCTACGAGGGGGACTTCATGCGCCTGCTGCGCCATGTGCAGGTAGAGCGGTTCTACGCCTCCCGCCGCTACCGCCAGGCCACGAGCCGGGTGGAGCCGCAGCTGGCCGCCGACGCCCAAACCCGCCAGGTCACCGCTGACCGTAGCCTGAGCGCGTTGCCCACGGCCCTGCAGAACATCAACCTGTTCGAGCTGGACGGTCACCTGGTGCGCGCCAACCGGGGCGTGGTGGACTTCTCCGACCTGCTCAAGCGCCCCATCGAGCATTACAAGTACCTGCTCATCGCGGTGGAGGAGGGGCGGGTGATGCTGGACCAGGCGAACATCTTCTTCGACCTGCTCTTCCTGGGCAGCTCAAACGAGTCCCACCTCAACGCCCTGATGGAGACCCCCGAGTGGACCTCCTTCAAGGCGCGCATGGAGCTGGTGAAGGTGCCCTACCTGCGGGACTACACCCATGAGGCGGAGATCTACGACGCCCAGGTGGCCGAGGGGCAGGTGGGTAAACATGTGGCGCCGCACACCACGCGGGTGGCCGCGCTCTGGGCCGTGCTCAGCCGCATGTACAAGCCCAAGCCCGACAACTTCGACGGCAAGCTCAAGGGGCTGGTCAAGAAGATCACGCCCATGGAGAAGGCGGAGATGTATGCCCGGGGCAAGGTGCCCGGGTGGGCCCGCGGCGACGACGCCAAGCTGCTCAAGGGCGCGGTGCAGGAGCTGTGGCAGGAGACCGCCAACGACGTGGTCTATGAGGGGCGCATCGGCCCCTCGCCGCGGGAGATGAAGACCCTGATCCTCCACGCCGGCCAGGACCCATCCTATGGCTGCCTCTCCCCCAACGCGGTGCTCGACGGCCTGGCGCGGCTGGTCAAGGAGACCTCGGTGTACGCCTACCTGCGCATGGAGGCCAAGGAGGGCTACCAGGACTTCGCCGGGTTCATCAAGCTGGCGCGGGGCTGGTACCTGGACCGCGTGGACCGGGAGGTGAGCGCGGCGTCCGGGCTCGTGGCCGAGGAGAGCCACCACGACCTCTTCTCCCGCTACTTGACCCATGTGCTGCACCAGACCAAGGGCGAGAAGGTCCAGAACCCGGTGACCGGTGACTACGACGAGCCTGACCAGAAACTATTGGCCGACGTGGAGAAGGACCTGGAGATGGAGGGCAAGCCGGAGGAGTTCCGGGGCGGCCTGATCTCCAGGATCGGCGCCTGGTCAGTGGACAACTCAGGCGAGATGCCCGACTACCACGAGATCTTCCCGGCCCAGCTGGACCAGCTGCGGGACGCCTACTTCCGGCGCCGCGGCGACCGCCTGCGCCAGCTGCTGGGCCAGGTGCTCATGGTGCTGAGCGAGGACACCGATGGGCTGGAGGCGGCCGATGTTGAGGCCGCGCAGAAGGTGATAGAGCGCCTGACCGGGGACAACGGCTACTGCACTCACTGCGCGCGGGAGGCGGTGGTCATGCTGATGCGCGAGCGGTACCCGGAGTAAACCCCGAAGCGACAGAGGGAGCGTTGACGTGATCAACAAAGCCCAGGCCGAGCTGATCCGGGCCGCCGGCAGTATGGCCAACAAGAAGGAGATCGACCACCTGCTCTACATCGGGGACCTGCCCATCCCGGAGGACCTGATCAAGGCCAAGTCCCCGGCCCGCCGCAAGATGGTCCAGGCCGTGACCAGCGAGGCCCAGCGGCGGGTCATCGAGGCCATGGGCATCGAGACCATCTCTCTGCCGGTGTACGACATGGCCAGGCCAGAGAAGTTCAAGATCGCCCTGGTGGGGGGCATCGCCAAGGGGCTGTTCAACAACGGCGACGCGGTGCTCGGCATGACCTCCCGGCGGCCGGCGAGCTACCCGGACAGCCTGCTGTTGGTGACCATCGGCGAGGAGGGGCCCGACTCCGTGGACACCGGCTTCGGGGTGGTGGGCACCGAGCGGATCCCGAGCACGGTGCTGGAGAGCGTCATCGACCTGGCCGTGGCCATCTCGGTGGAGGGGTGGGAGGGCAAGGCCATCGGCACCATCCTGGTGGTGGGGGACACCAACGCCGTGATGGAGAAGTCGCGGCAGCTCACCCTCAACCCCTTCCAGGGCTACTCCGAGGAGGAGAAGAACATCCTCAACCCGGAGGTGAGGGACGCCATCAAGAACTTCGCCGTGCTGGACGGCGCGTTCGTTATTCGCGCGGACGGTGTGGTCCTGTCCGCGGGGCGCTACCTGCGCTTTGATGTGGAGAAGGGGCTCACCGTGCCCCTGGGTCTGGGCGCCCGGCACATGGCCGCGGCCGGCACATCCCTGGATACGGACGCCATCACGGTGGTGGTCTCCGAGACGTCCGGGGCGGTGCGGCTGTTCCAGAAAGGTGAGTGCAAGCTCCACCTGAGGCCCGGCCAGCTGCGGCGGCGTGGGGCGGTGGACGAGGCCGTGGCGGAGAGCGCCATGCGGGCCAGGAAGACGGAGAAGAGCAATGGGTAACAAGAAGAAGCGCCTGCGGGTGGTCAAGGGGATGTACGACATGCTCCCGCCGGACAGCCGGCGGTTGCGTAAGGTGGAGAGCGTGAGCCACGACATCCTCGCCCGCTACGGCTACGTGGAGGCGCGCACCCCCATCGTGGAGTACACCCCGCTCTTCTCCCGATCCATCGGCGATCAGACCGACATCGTGGAGAAGGAGATGTACACCTTCGATGGCCGCGACGGCCGCTCGCTTACCATGCGCCCCGAGGGGACGGCCTCGGTGGTGAGGTCCTACGTGGAGCACGCCATTCACAAGAGCGAGCCCATGACGCGGTGGTACTACTTCGGCCCCATGTTCCGCCACGAGCGGGCTCAGCGCGGGCGCTACCGTCAGTTCTATCAGCTGGGCGTCGAGGCCCTGGGCGCCGCCAAGCCGGGGGTGGACGCCGAGATGATCGCCATGCTGGTGCAGCTGCTGGAAGAGCTGGGCCTCGAGGGGCTCCGGGTGCACCTGAACACCCTGGGCTGCCCCGAGTGCCGCCCCGGTTACCGTGACGCGCTGCTCGCCTACCTGGGCCCCATGGAAGGCTCGCTGTGCGAGGATTGCCAGCGCCGGTTCAAGAACAACCCGTTGCGCGTCCTCGACTGCAAGAAGGAGGGGTGCCAGGCCGTGGCCGACGCGGCGCCCACTTCCCTGGATCACACCTGCGGAGAGTGCCGCGAGCACTGGGACGGGCTGATGACCGACCTCGGGCTGCTCCAGGTGGAGGTGCGCGTGGACAACCGGCTGGTGCGCGGCCTCGATTACTATACCCGCACCACCTTCGAGATGATCAGCGACGCAGGTGATCTGGGCAGCCAGAACACCATCGCCGGCGGCGGACGGTACGACGGCCTGGTGCAGGAGCTGGGCGGGCCGCCAACCCCCGCGGTGGGCTTCGCCATGGGGCTGGAGCGTCTGCTTCTGGCCCTGGGGCCAGACCTGCCCCCCCTGCCGTCCCTGGCCCAGGTGGCCCTGGTTACCCGCGGGGACCGCGCCCGGGAGGCTGCCGTGACTCTGGCAGCGCGCCTGAGACAGGTCGGCCTGCGCGTGGACATGGATCACCGGGCGGGGAGCATGAAGAGCCAGATGAAGCGAGCCAACAAGCTCGGCGCCCCGGCGGTGTTGATCCTGGGCGAGGATGAGCTGGAAAAGGGCGTGGTGACCCTGCGCAGGATGGCCGACTCGGAGCAGGAGGAGGTGCCCCTGGACGCCCTTGAGGATCGCCTGGAGACGCTGCTCTAACCGAGAGGGGAATGATGGCCAAGTTGAGTGTAGGGATCGCGACGCTGGTCCTGGTGTTGTGCTGTGCGTGTTCTGACCAGGACGCGGCCGAGGGGCCCGCGGACGCCGCGTCGGATCTCACCCTGGACGCGCGCCTGGACCTTGGGGTGATCGACACCGTGGAGCCGGACTACGGCCGGGACCGTGGGGTGGACGCGCCCGGGCCCGATGTGAGCTTGCCCGATGCGCTGACATTGGATTTACCAGCCGCCGATGCCGCCCCGCCTGACCTTCCGCCGCCGGATCTTATGCCGCCGGATTTTCCGCAGCCAGACCTTCCGCCGCCGGATATAACCACCGACGCCATGTGCTCCGGCGACGCCAGCCTCGCCTGCTACCCCGGCCCGGCCAAGACCAAGGGCGTGGGGCTGTGCAAGGCCGGCACCCAGATGTGTGTGGGCGGCCTCTGGAGCGCCTGCGCCGGCGCGGTGCTGCCCAAGGCCGAGGTGTGCGACGGGCAGGACAATAACTGCGACGGCGCCGCTGACGAGAAGTTGGCGTGCGTGTCCACCGTGGCCGGCACGGGTCAGAGCCACCGGGACGGGCCGGCGGCCAAGGCGACCT
>CAZCFB010000012.1:2932-73752 GCA_964497805.1 uncultured Kofleriaceae bacterium | reverse complement strand
GAGGCCGCGGCCCGCGACATCGCCGAGAAGATCGCCGAGGGGATCATCACCTACTATCTCCATGATCGGGCGTAGGCCTGGCGGGGAGCCAGGTGCCCATCCCAAGTGGGCGTTCCATGGGCAGCGGATCAGGCGTCGTCTTGCCGTGGCTCTGCGCTGACGAGGCCGACATGTTCGTCTGGTCGCTCTTACCGTAGTCGAAGTATCTCGCCCCGCCCCTCGAAGAAGTCCATGGCCAGGCGCTCTGACTCTCCGTCCACGTTGTCGCGGTAGAAGGCCTCGGCCTGGTCCGGGGGTACGCCCAGGCTGTTTTGGGCGGCGCGCACCTGGCCCAGGGTGGTGAGCCCCAGCTCGGCCAGGCGATCCTTGACGCCCTCCAGGAAGGCCGCGGTGTAGAGGTAGCTCAGGCAGCGCTTGATGGGCTCGATGTCCATGCCGGACAGGAGCCGTGCCACGGCCTTGTGCAGCACCATGGTCCAGCGCTGGGGGGTCATGCAGAGGAAGAGCACCTCGCGGTCGTCTCTGCCGGACAGGCGCAGCATGGCCAGGTCCTGGCGCTGCTCCTCCAGGTAGGCCGCGTCGTCGTCGCCCAGCACGAGCTTGATGTCGTCGGCGAAGTCGGCGTAGCGGTCCAGCAGCGTGGACACCTTGGCGTCGATGTTGAACATGTCAGAGGCGCCAGGGTCGATGAAGTCGATGCCGGTACGCTCGGGCCCCCACAGCTCCAGGGGCTGGAGCTCCATGCCCGGCTGCAGCCACTTGCTCACCAGGCCATGCTCCGCCTCCCAGTAGCGCAGGCGCTCCAGGGCCGCGCCGATGACCTCGCCGGGCATCACAGAGAGCTTGGCCTCGTCGGTGATGTCGTGCAGCTTGGCGCCCAGGTAGACCTCGTAGATCACGGTCCCGTCGTCGGCGATGTTGTCGAAGGTGGTGGAGATGTCGGTGCCGTACTTGCGGCGCTCAACGGTCCAGGCGCTCTGCCGCTCGTGGGCCACGGCCCCGGCGGAGAGCACGATGTCCCCGGAGATGCCGCCCGGCACGTACCGCCCCAGCAGGGTGGTGAGCGGCCCCACGATGAAGCGCGTGAGGGAGGCGTCGATGAAGTGGCGGGCGTAGCGGGCCGTGACGAAGAAGGGGCGGTCCCCGTGGCGCTCCCGGTGCTCGGACTCCACCCGGGCGAACACGTCATGCCAGGCGGCCATGTCGTTGCGCAGGTCGCCGTCCAGCAGGATCAGCAGCTCCGCCTGGGTGCAGGCGCCCATCTCGTCGAAGAGCATCTTGAGCGCGCTCCCCTTGCCTGGGGTGCTGTCGCCGCCGTGTCCTTCATACGGTGTGAGGATGACCTGCACCAGGGCGCGCTCGTCGGCGGGCAAGGCGGCCAGGGCCTCCCGCGCCGCGGCCTCGGCGGTCTCCAGGGTGGAGCGGTCGCCTGACGCTTCGGTCCAGGTGCCGTCGGAGACCACGAAGGAGACCGGACGACCCCCGAAGTTCTTGGCCGCCGCCGCGATGCCGCCGCGCAGCTCGGCCCCCACGGTGGGGCCATTGTTGTAGGTGGGGTGGGCCACGATGACCCGGGCGCCATGGTCGCGCCAGATCCGGGCCAGGGAGCCCTCTTCAGGTGACAGGGATCCGAGCCAGAGCCCTGGCTCAACCTCTTTGAATGACATTTGAGTTCCTTCCTAGTTGGGCCAGCAATGGCCCTGGGTGGTGGAGTACTGTTTACAGGAAAGCTTGGGATCGGGACAGGGCCAAGTGTGGGGCCCCTGCTTGCACATGAAGAAGCAGTAGTTGCCGCCCCCGAAGGTTCCGCAGGCGGTGCGGGTGCCGGCCGGCCCGCCCAGGCAAGCCAGGAAGGGGTAGCAGGCAACCGTACAGATGCCGCCGGTGCCCAAGGGCGCTGCGATGCACTTGGTCTTGCCGTCGGGGCAGGTCTGCCCGATGTACTTCTTGGCGCAGAAGGAACCGTACGAGGAGGTGTGAGGCTGGCCCTTATCCAGCTTGGGCGGTTGGCCCTGATCTGGCGGGGGCGGCGGCGGTCCCTGGTCTGGCGGGGGCGGCGGCGGTCCCTGGTCCTTCTTGGGCGGAGGTGGCGGCGTGCCCTTGTCCTTCTTGGGCGGCGGCGGCTTGCCCCTGTCCTTCTTTGCCGGCTTGCCCCCATCCTTGGCGCCGCTCTCGGGGAGGGTGATGCCACGGTCCTTACCTGGCCCCGCCTTGCCAAAGGGCGCCCCCGAGACATCAAAGGAGCACCCTCCCACAATCAGGGCGAGCCCAACCAGGGGAGCAAATGACGTGGCCTGAGGCATGGCCACCAGTTTACACCCTCACCCCTCTTTTTCAGCTCGCACCAGCCGGCGCAGGAACCAGGGCACCAGGGGCAAGCCCACAAGCAGCGGCACCAGGTACATGGCCGCGGTGAGCAGGAAGGCCACGCTGAGGCCCGCGCCGCTTCCTGCGGGGAGCTCCTGCGCCAACAGCGCCTCCAGGGTGGCCTCGCGGGGGCCGATGCCCATGAGCGGCCCGGGGATCAGCCCGGCGAACAGGGCCAGGTTTGTGTAGACCATCAGCCTCGCTGGAGGCACCTCCACCGAGAAGGCAGCGGCGATGAGGGCGCACAGGATCATGGGCCGGCTCACATAGATCAGGGTGTAGCCCAGCAGCGAGAGGCGGGCGCCCGTGTTCAGGTTGCGCCAGGGCGCCAGCAGGCCCGTGAGGCCTCGGCCGACCCGCTCCGGGAGCTTCGCCCGGATGGCGTCGGTGAGCAGCTGGTGCAGCGGCCGTGACATGAGCAACACGAGCCCCACCACGAGCACCGCGCCCACCACGATCGCGCCACCTCCGGGCAACAGGCCAGGCGCCAGGGCCAGGCCGATGAGCAGCCAGGAGCTGGTGCCGAGCAGGTTGAGCACACGGTCAAAGACGATGGCGCCGGCGGCCTCCCCGATGCTCGCGCCCCCCTGCCGGTTGATGAACAGGGCCGCCGCGAGATCGCCCCCCTTGAACGGGATCACGAGCCTCAGCGGGCCCTCCCCCAGGCGCACCAGGAAGATGTCCCGCAGCGGGATCTTCACCCCGAGCCAGCGCACCAGCAGCCACAGCTTGTGCCCGCCCATGAACACATGGATCCCCACCGAGAGCAGCATGGCCAGGGCCAGGATGGGCGCGCTTGCCTGGGTCCACTCCTGAGCCAGCCGCTCCAGGCGAACCCCCGCCTTGAGGTAGAGCAGGACGATCAGCAGGCCAGAGATGCCGACGCTCACCGCCAGCCCCCACCTGCCCCGCCGCCGCGCGCGCTCCTCGGTCACCGTTCGGGCGCCTCCGCTCCGGGGTTCGTGGGAAGCGCCACCACCCAGATGGCCTCCCGGTCCTCGTAGCCTTTGCCGAGCTTCAGGGTGAACGGCGACCGCGTGGAGGCGCCCGCCGGCACCCGGTACAGGATCCAGTCGGCGTAGCGGCGGTAGTCCTGGCCCGTGTCGCAGCGGCAGGCGTCCAGGGGCGTCAGGGCGTCGCCTCCCTGCCTGAGGGATTGCTCGCGGGCAGCGCTGGAGGCAGCGTCGCCATGCACCGTGATCATCAGCAGCCCGTGCCCGTCAGGGACCTGGTTCATGTCGAAGGTTACCGCCCCCTCGGTGTCAGCGGGCCGGTAGGTCAGGGGCAACGCCCGGGGCACAAACAGGATGGGGCCGTACGACACCGCCCCGGGCAGCCTGGAGAGGTCGAACCTGGCCAGCGCCGGGGTGGCCAGCAGGTTGGCGCCCGTGCCCGCCTTGCCGCCCTCGCGCAGGGCCAGGCGGCGCTCCCGGTTGAGCCAGTGGATCAGGGCGCCCAGCCGCTCACGCAGGGGCCCGCTCACCACCAGCCGCTCGGCGTCGAGCTCGGGCAACCCCACCTGGCTCAGGCGGTCCACCAGGCGGTTGACGTACAGGGCCTCGGTTTCGTGGGCCCAGAGGTCGCACTGGCAGGGATCCGCGCGCTCCATGCCGCCCCGATCAGCCGCATCCGCGCGCCAGGCAAAGGTCAGCCCCCCGAGGAGCAGGACGCCCGCCGCGGCGACCCCCGCCAGCAGGGTGATGGGCTCGGGCGCCCGCGCGGCCAGGGCGCGGCCTGGCCCGGGGATCTTCGCCGCCGCGCGCGCCAGCCAGAACAGGGCCAGCGCGTCCAGCACAGCCCGGGCCCCGTTGATGGTGGCGAAGCGCGACTCGTTCCAGTTGAGGCTCATGTAGGAGAGGGCCACGCCCAGGGTCAGGTAGCCGGCCACAAGCCAGAGAACGGCCAGGCGCTCCACGGTGCCTGCCCGCCCCCGGATCCAGGCGGTCAAGGCCAGGCCCAGGCCTAGCAGGGAGAGCGGATCATGAAGGGCGAAGGCCAGCCGCTGAGCCACCCGGGATATCTCAAAACGCGTGACCAGTGAGGCCACGGCCGGATCGGATCCCAGGCTGTCCGGGATCCCGCGCAGCATCCCGGGCAACATCACGGCCACCACCACCGCGCCCCCTGCCATGAGCCAGAGCAGGCGGGCCACGCGGTCCCGCCGTTCCAGGAGCACGGCGGCGAACACCACAGGAGCCAGGTAGAGCGTGGCCAGGTGCACCTGGATGGTGGCCCCCAGCAACAGCCCCGGCAGGATCATGGCCCTGGCCCTCGGCGCCTGCAGACCGCGCAGGGTGGCCATGAACAGGGCCAACGACAGGTAGGTGGCGATGGTCATGTTCTCGGCGATGACCAGCTTGCCGTCGCCGAACACGGCCAAGAAGATGGCCGCGGCCCAGGCCAGCTCCCTGGGCAGGGCCGCCTTGCCCCGCAGAGCCCAGAGCAGGAAGAAGGTGATGGCCGCCATCTCCAGCAGCCCGTAATACACATGCAGCCCCACAACCGGCTGCTCGAACAGCAGGGCCGGCAGGTGCAGCCAGTAGTAGAGCGGCCCCCCGGGCTGGAGCGAGGTCTCCCACAGGTTCGGGCTCTTGACCCACAGCTTGCCCGCCTCCAGGCGCTCCAGGTTCCAGACGATGTGGTCGAAGTGAGCGAACTCGGTGCCCCGGTAATAGAGGGAGAGGTGGCGCAGGGCCAGGAGCGGCCAGAGGAGCAGGTAGAGGACTATTTCCCGGCGGGGAGGCAGGGGCACAGGGTGATTCTAACTTGGATGTGGGGGGGGGGAAGAAAACTAGGAATGAGAAACGGGAAACGGGAAACGGGAAACGGCTCTACGAATCGTGGAAGATCTTGTTTGCCCTGTGGAGTTGCTCCGGTGTTACTGGTGGCTTGTCGGCATAGGGGTACTCGATGCTCAGCCGCTCCTGCTTCGCCGCGGCCAGGCGGTGGTAGGGCTGGAAAGTGACGGGGGCATCCACCTTGTTTTCGCGTAGCCAGCTTGCCATATGCCGCAGGTCCTCATCGTTGTCGTTGAAGCCGGGCACCAGGGTGATGCGTAGCTCCATGTTGGCGCCCGCCGTGCGCAGGGCGAGCAGGTTGTCGAGCACCGGCTCCAGGGGCTGCGCGGTGGCCTGGTGGAAGGCCTCGGGGCTGGTGTGCTTCAGGTCGAAGAGCACCAGGTCGAAGGAGCTGGCCACCGCCTCCACATGCCGGGCGCCCCACATGCCCGAGGTCTCCAGGGCCAGGTGCACGCCCTGGTCACGTAGCTCACCGGCGCAGGCCATGAGGAACGCCGGCTGGGCCATGGGCTCCCCGCCGGAGAAGGTGACCCCGCCCCCGGTGCCGCGGTAGAAGTCCAGGTCCTCCAGGCAGATGTCCACCAGCCAGGGAACTTCCACGCGCTGGCCCACGCCTCCTAGCACGCCGAACTCCTTTCCCTCCGGGTTCTGGCACCAGGGGCAGGTCAGCGGGCACCCCTTGAGGAAGATGACCGTCCGCAGGCCGGGGCCGTCATCCACGCAGGCGCGGGAGATGTCGAAGATGACGCCGCCGGGGGGCATGGCCTCAGGAGAACTCGGCGCGGGCGATGATGTCCTCCTGAATGGAGAGGCCCAGGTCGGTGAAGTAGGCCGAGTACCCCGACACCTTCACCACCAGGTCGCGGTGGGCGTCGGGATCTCGCTGAGCGGCCCTCAGCACCTCGGTGGAGACCACGTTGGGCTGGAGCTGCATTCCGCCCAGGCCGAAGTAGGTCCTGAGCATGCCCGCGAAGGTCTCCAGCTTGCGGTCGCTGGCGATGAAGCCGGGGTGGAAGCGCAGGTTCAGGGCCAGCCCGCTGGAGATCTGCGCCGGCGGGAGAGCGGCCACGGCGCGCATGGCGCCCAGGGGGCCGGCGGGCAGCTGCGCCAGGTTGGAGGGGGAGGCGCCGTTTGAGATGGGCACGCCCCGCTGCCGGCCGTCGGGGGTAGCGCCCAGGAGGAAGCCGTCGATGACATGGTTGCCGTAGGAGTAGTAGGCGGCGCGGAAGCGCCCCCCTCTGGCGTTGCGGTGCCTGGCGAGCTGCTCATGGATCATGGCCACTACCCGCCGGGCCAGCGCGTCCGCGTGGGGATCCCCGGCGCCATACTTTGGCGCCTGCTCCAGGAGCTGCTGGCGCAGGGCCTCCTCCCCGTGAAAGTTGCCCAGCATGGCCCGCACCAGGGCCTCCAGGCTCAGCTCGCCGCGCTGGAAGACCAGGGCCTCCACGGCGAGCAGGGAGTCCACCGTGGTGGCCAGCCCCCGCACCGCCACCCCGGTGAAGTCGTGGCGCGCGCCTCCGTCGGTGAGGTCCCTGGCCCGCTCGATGCAATCATCCATCAGGGCGGAGACGTAGGGCGCGGGCAGGATCTCCCGGTGGGCCTCGTCCTTGGCAGCCGTGGCCGCCACCAGGACAGCGATCTGGTGGGCCAGTTGCCCCTCAAACGCCTCCATGACCTGGTCGAAGCTGGTGAGCCGCCGCGGCCCCTTGGCCACCCCGTCCTGCTGGCCCGGCGCCGGGGGCGGGAAGCGTCCGCCCGTGAGCGCCAGCACCAACGCAGCGGGCAGCACAAGGTCATGCCCCCCCGGGCAGCCGTGGGTGTCCGACTGTCCGCTGGTTTCCACGCAGCCGATGATGCAGTAGTCCCGGGCCGCGCCGGTCTCCAGCCCGTCCGCCTCCAGGGCCGCCACGATGGCCTCGTCGTTATAAAAGGCGATGCCGTTGGTGCGTCGGAAGGCGGCGACGGCCCGGCCCAGGAAGGCTGGCGAGGAGCCCGGGTGGAGCCTCACGCAGAGCTGGTTCACCGTCCCGCCCATGCCGGCGTAGGCGTCCAGGAAGACCCGGGACAGCTCGTTCTCCCCGTCCTCGCCCGCCGGCGTGAGCCCGCCGATGACCACCACATGCTGGCTATTGCCGAGGACGCCGTTGGTCTCCATACCCACCTCGGGGATGGGCTGCACGTTGGCCGATAGCTTGAGCAGGTACTCCTGCACCAGGGCCACGGCCCGCTCCCGGGTGATGGTCCCTGTCTCCAGGTCCTGCTTCAGGAACGGCCAGAGGAACTGGTCTGCCCTGCCCTGGGCGAACACATCCATGGTGCCGTACTGGATCTCCCCCACCACGCTGGCCATCCACGCCGCCTGGAGCGCCTCTTGAAAGGTACGCGGGCGCCGGCGCGGCACCCTCCTGCATGCCGTGGCCATGTGGCGGAGCCGCTCACGCTCGTCCGGATCGGTGGCCGCCGCGGCCATCTCGCCGGCAAGCTCCGCGAACCGCTCGGCGTAGGCCATGGCCGCCTCCAGGCTGATCACCACCGCCTCCAGGAAGGCCGCGCCCCGCCGGTTTCCAGGCTCCTCCGTCTCAAGGCGCCCGAGCCGCGCCCGGGCCTGCGTGGCCAGAGCCTCCATGCCCTGCTCCACCACCTTGTCCACCCCGAGGCAGAGGTGCCCCTGGACGTCGAGACAGTAGACGGCGGGCGTGGGGTTGTTGTAGGCGAACTCGCCCCGCATGGCGTGCAGGTTGCGCAGCCGCCGCACGGAGAGCTTGCCCTTCATGCTTTGCCCGAAGGCCTTGGCCAGTGGCTCGTGGCCCAGGTAGCGCAGGAGCCGTACGCCATCAATCGCCGCCCGCACATGCGCCCGCGGGGAGCGCGGCCGCTCACAGATGCCCCGCTCGAGCCACTTGCGCGCCTTGGCGTCACGCACCGTGCGGCCGTCCCAGTAGGGCAGCACCTCATCGTAAAAGGTCCCGCGGTCCTCCTCGGAGATCAGGAATGGGCGCTGCTTCTGCCCCAGCATCTCCATCTCAAGCTGCACCGAACGCAGGAAGTCCCCCCGCTCCACCGAGAGCGGCCCGGCCAGGAACCTCTCGGTCTTGCTGCCCGCCAGGCCCTCGTCGGGCTCGATGCGGATGCGCTGCCGCGCCAGGGTGTGGCGCAGGGCGTGGGCGTTGCGCAGGCAAGGATCCAGCCCCTCGGTGCGGCGGTACGCCTCGGTGAAGTACCGGGCGCGGGCCATGCAGATCTCGTACGGCGCCGATAGCAGCCGCTGCTTCATGCGGTGGACGCGAGGATCCAGGGCAGGGTCAGGCGTCATGGGGGGATGTTAGCGCGGATGGCGGAGATTTACTGCTCGCCCTCCATGTGCAGGCGCTCACGCCCGACGTTGGCGTCGGCGCCGGCGGGGTGGACGCCCAGGTCGGTGGAGAACTCGCCCTTGCCGCAGTTGGCCGCCACCTGCTCGTCGTGCATCCAGGGGTCGCAGGCCGAGATGAAGCCGATGAGGATGATGCGGCTGCGGATCTTGGACAGGTTGAAGCCCATCTTGAGCAGCACCGGCAGGATGGCGCCGTCAATCACCAGGCGGGTGCCCTTCTTGCGGGCCATGGCGATGCCGATGTGGGGCAGCAGCCGGGCCGCGGCCGCCTTGCGGTTGCTCTGGAAGTCCGCGCGGTAGCGATCAAGATGCGGCTCCAGGTAAGGCAGGTCGATGTACTCGGACACCGGCCTGTACCCGCCCTTCCCGTCACGCAAGACCATGTAGTGGTGGATGTAGAAACACTTGCGCAGCTTGAACATGGAGAGCATGGCGAAGTAGAGCTTGTTGAATCCCCGCAGGTCGTCGCGGTTGATCATGCCCCCGGAGCGCTCCTCCGCCTCGCTGATGACCTGGTCCGGGGCCAGGGTAGCGGTGGCGAAGTCGTCACGCCCGCGGCCCAGGCGCCGGCAGCCCAGGTAGAACACCTCCTTGACGAAGGTGTTGGCCGCCGCGAAGTCGAGCACCGGCAACATCTGGTCCTCGTTGAGCCCCTGCATCAGGGTCACGACCAGGTCGGTGGCCACGTCGTGCCGCTCCAGCGTCTTGAGGATCTTGCGCCGGATGGCGCCCATGGGCTGCCCCCGCAGCACCATGTCGTGCTCGTCCTCGAACCCGTCGAACTGCAGGTGCACCTCGTCCAGGCCGGCGTCCAGGAGGCGCTCCAGGTCCTCGTCCCGGGCGATGTTGATGCCGTTGGTGTGCAGGGCCGTGATGTGCCCCCGCCCGCTGGCCTCGCGGATCAGCTGCTCCAGCTCGGGCCAGAGGGTCGGCTCCGCGCCCATGAGGTCCAGCTTCATGCCGCGCGGGCGCAGATCCATGAGCTCCCGCACCTGCTGCAGCTGCATCTCGGACTCCTTGAACTGGTCCGAGCTGGCCAGGCAGATGGGGCACGCCATGTTGCAGCGGTGGGTCAGGCGCAGGATGTAGTCTTTCTGCGGCAGGCTCTCCGGCATCACGTCGAAGTAGTAGCCCATCAGCTCCTTGAAATAGGCCGGGCTCTCGGACAGCAGCACGCGGTTGTCGCCGTGCTCAGGGCAGCGCTTCTCCAGGTAGACGCTCCCTGCCTCCTCGATTACCCGCGCCGGCACTGGCTTGATGCACTCGGGGCACGTTCCCCGGGTTTCGCGCAGGACCGACGTGGGTGGAGTGGGGGTCGTAAGGGATTCCTCGTTTGTGGAGGTGGACATGGAGTCTCCTCGGGGCTAAGCCTTACTGGCGGTGGGCCTACCGTGAGCTGAGTTGCCCTGCCAGCGCGGGCGGGTACTATAGTATAGTTCTCGCGGCAGACCCCGCCATGCGGTTGAATCCATGAAATTTTCACCATATCTACGGCTAGCCAGGGGGCTCGTACTGAGAGATCGCCCCATCTACGTGCACTATGGGGTTTCGAGCCGCTGCAACCTCAAGTGCCGCTCCTGCGTCATCTGGCAGAGGGACACCTCCGCGTCGGAGCTGACCACGGCTCAGGTGCGGGAGATGGCCGGGGTTATGGCCGACCTGGGCGCCGTGCAGGTGAGCCTGGGCGGGGGCGAGCCGGTCCTGCGCAAGGACCTGCCGCAGGTCGCCCGGGCCTTCATGAATCATGGCATCCAGGTTCGCGTGCTTACCAACGGCGTGGCCATGACGCCCAGGGCCGCCGGCGCGCTCATCGACGCCGGCGTGCGTGACTTCTCCTTCTCGGTGGACTCCCTGGTCCCCGAGGTGCAGGAAGACCTGGACTCGGCCAAGGGCACCTTCAACAAGCGCATGGAGAACCTGGTGGCACTGGCCCAGGCCCTCCCCCCCACTGGATCCATGCCCCTGCTCAACGTGGTGGTCTCCCCCAAGAACTACCACGAGGTGCTCAGGGTCCTGGACCTGGCCGAGGCCATCGGCTTCTTCGCCTCCATCATCCCGGTGCACCTGGGCGAGCAGGGCGGAGGCGAGCACCGCTTCTACTCCCGTGACGGCACCCTGCGCTTCGCCGACGAACACCGAGAGCCTCTGCGCGCCGTGTACCGCGAGATCCGCAGCCGCAAGCGCAAGGGGGCCCGCATCATCAACTCCTCGGCCTTCCTTGAGGGCTCGGTGCGCTACCTCTCCACCGGCTCGGCCCAGTGGCCCTGCCGCGCGGGCGAGCTATTCCTCTCCATCGGCCCGGACGGCCATGTCTCCCCGTGCCACGCCTACGAGGACAGCGAGCGGGGCATCCACTACAGCGACCTGCCCGCGGTGTTCGGGACGCGCGGCTACCTGGACGAGGTGCGGGACATGGCCAGCAGCTGCGAGGGGTGCTTCCGGCCCTGCTGGGCCGAGGTGGGCTTCATGGTGCTTGACCCCATGAGCACCCTGGAGATGGTCCGCAACCAGCTCAAGGCCCAGGTCCCGCGCGGGCCAGTTGATACGGACGCCGTGGACCGCCTGCTCATGGAGGCCAGGGCATGAGGATCCTGCTCATCAAGCCGGGCCAGACCGAGGCCCTGGGCTCCGAGGCTGGCGACCACGCGGCCGACCAGTCCGGGCCGTACCCGCCCCTGGGCCTGATGTACCTCCAGGCAGCCGCCGAACAGAGCGGGCGACACCGGGTGGACCTGGTGGACGGTAATATCCCACTGGCCCTGGCCCGCACCATCTCCCAGGACCGCCACGACGCCCCTCCCGGCCTGGTGGGCGTCACCGCGCTCACCCCGAACCTGCCATCCGTAATGGCCGCGGTGGCCACGGCCCGGCAAGCCTACCCCGGGGCCAGGGTGGTCATCGGCGGCCCCCACACCGAGCTGTTCGCCGAGGAGACCGCCACCCTGGAGGGCGTGGATTACGTGCTGCCCGGCGAGGGCGAGCTCACCCTGCCCGCCCTGGCCGACCTGGTGCAAGATGGCCAGGCGCCGGATCCCGGCGTGCTCGGCCCGGCAGACCTGGGCCTCGGTCCAGAGGTGCTCCTGCCGCCGGTCGACGAGCTCCCCACGCCCCGGCGCGACCGCCTGGTGTGGCGGCTCTACCGCGGCCTGGCCGGCGAGGACGTCATCTTCGCCACCATGATGAGCAGCCGCGGCTGCCCCCACAAGTGCACCTTCTGCTCCACGCCGCGCGGGCGCTGGCGCCACCGGGATGTGGACGCCATCGTGCGGGAGATGGAGGCGTGCGCCGCCCTGGGCGCCCAGCACATCTACTTCGTGGACGACACCTTCCCCATCGCCGGCTCCCGCCTGGCCGCCCTGTGCGAGGAGCTGTCCGCGCGCCCCCACCTGCCCCCCTGGTCCTGCCGCACCGCCGCCCTGGGCCTCAGCGAGGAGAACCTGGCCATGATGCTCCGCGCCGGCTGCACCCGCATGCAGATCGGGGTGGAAACCTGCACCCCGGAGGGGCTCAAGGTGCTGGGCAAGCGGGCCACCCTCAAGCAGATCCAGGACTCCTTCGCCGCCGCCCGCAAGGTGGGCATGCCCACCATGGCGTACTTCATGATCGGGCTGCCCAACGAGCGCACCCGGGCGGACGTGCAGCGCACCATCGACTTCGCCCGCGACCTGAAGCCGGACTACGCCCTGTTCAACGTGCTGACCCTCTACCCGGGCACCCCCCTGCTGCGCATGGCCGAGAACCGCGGCCTGGTGGCGCCCGGCCTGTGGCGCGACTTCGCCCTGGACCCGCGCCCCGACTTCGAGGCGCCCATCTGGGACGAGCACCTGAGCCATGACCAGCTGTTCGACCTGCTGGACAGGGCGTACAGGTCCTTCTACCTGCGCCCCTCGGTGGTGCTGAGCCAGCTGCGCCGCGGGGGCCTGATGAGCAAGGCCCGCGCCGGCCTGCGCATGCTCACGAGCGGGGGGCCACGTTGACCCGCGCCCTGCTCGTCACGCCCTACGGCTACCAGAACCAGGGGATCCGCCTGCTGGCCGCTGCGCTGGAGCGGGCGGGCCACGAGGCGCCGGTGCTCTACCTCAAGGGGTGGCGCAACAACGACGTGCAGCTGCCCAGCGACCGCGAATTGGAGCTGTTCGACGCCTACCTCACAGAAAGACAGCCGGCCGTGGTGGGCATCGGCTTCGGCACGCCATACATCGGCCTGGTGCGCGACCTGTGCGCGCGCATCCGCCGGGTGCTGCCCCAGGCCCACATCGTGCTCGGCGGGGTGCACCCCACCATCGTGCCCGACGACTGCATCGATCACGCGGACTCGGTGTGCATCGGCGAGGGAGAGCTGCCCATCATCGATCTGGCCGACGCCATCGGAAAGGGCGATGAGGTGCGCGACATCCCGAACCTCTGGATCCGCGACGTGGATGGAGCGGTACAGAAGAACCCGCCGCGACCCCTGATTCAGGACCTGGACGGTCTGCCCTGGGACCGCCTGGGCCAGCTGGATACGGCCTTTATCGAGGACGACAAGCTCACCCGCGGCGACCCCCAGGAGGACAACACCCTCTACCGGATCTTCGCCTCCCGCGGCTGCCCCTACGGCTGCGCCTTCTGCTACAACAGCCAGTACCGCGAGATCTACGAGGGCCTGGGGCGCTACCACCGCACCCGCACCGTGGCCTCGGTGATGACCGAGCTGGAGCAGGCCCTGCGCGACCGCCCCGGCCTGCGCAAGGTGCGCTTCGACGACGACACCTTCGTCTTCCCCCGGGCCTGGTTGGACGAGTTCGCCCGGGAGTACCCCGCCCGGGTGGGCCTCCCCTTCGACATCCTGCTCAACCCCCTGGCCGCCAAGCCGCGCACCCTCAAGCTCCTGCGCGACACCGGGCTGATCCATGTGCAGGTGGGCATCCAGGGCGGCTCCGAGGAGGAGGTGGAGAAGCAGTACGCGCGCAAGGGCTCCAACGCCCGCACCCTGGATCTGGCCCATCAGCTCCATGACCTGGGCGTGGCCGTGACCTACGACATCATCCTGGATAACCCCATGGAGAGCCGGGCCGAGAAGCAGGCCATGCTCGACCTGCTGCTGGAGTTGCCGCGCCCATTCAACCTGTTCATCTACTCCCTGGTGGTCTTCCCCCGCTCCCAGACCGCGCGCACGTTGCTGGCGGCCGGGCTGGTCACCGAGGACGATGTGGAGGGCCGGGCCACCAAGTCGTTCGAGCAGTTCCGCCTCACCCTGGACTACCCGCGGCCGGCGGAGGACACCTTCTACGCCAGCCTCATCTCCCTGGCCTCCAAGGGGTTCGTCCCCCGGGGCCTGCTGCGCGCCCTGAGCAAGGTCGAGGCCCTGCGCGAAAACCCCACGCCCGTGCGCCTGGCCGCTGAGGCGGCCAACTTCGTCAAGCTTGGGCAGGTCGCCGCCCAGATGTTGCTGCGCGGGGAGCTCTCCCGGTTCAAGCTCAAGGAGTACGCCTCCTACCGGAGGCGGCTGATCCAGTGAAGGACTAAGCAGAATGCATATCTGGCTAATTAATCCACCGGTCAAGCGCGACGAGCCCACCAAGCTCGGGGCGATCATCGAGAACCTCTTCTTCAACTCGCCGCCCCTGGGCCTGCTCTCCCTGGCCGCCGTGCTCGAGGAGGCAGGGCACCGGGTCACTGTCACCGACAGCCCGGTGCACGGCATGACCGCCGTTGACCTGGGGCCCATGGCCGCCGACCTGAAGCCGGACCTGGTGGGCTTCACCGCCACCACCTCGTACCATGACGTGGCCGTGCAGGGGGCCAGCGCGATCAAGGCCGCCCTGCCCGGCGTGCCCATCTGCGTGGGCGGCCCCCACTTCAACGCCCACCCCGACTTCCTCGTGCGCTACCCGGACTTCGCCTTCGGCGTGAGGGGCGAGGGGGAGTACACCCTGCTGGAGGTGGTGCAGGCGCTGGAACGCGGCGAGGAGGTCTCCGAGATCCCCGGCGTGGTCACCGCCCCGGACGGCGAGGTCCACTACGCGCCCTTCCGCCCCCCGGTGGAGGACCTGGACGCCCTGCCCTTTCCGGCCCGGCACCTGCTGGACCTTTCGCGCTACCGCCCCCTGCCCAACGACGAGCGCAGGCTGCCCAAGGCCAGCCTCATCGGCAGCCGCGGTTGCCCCTTCTCCTGCATCTTTTGCGACAAGGCCACCTTCGGGAAGAGCTACCGCGCCCGCTCGCCGGAGAAGGTCGTGGAGGAGATGCACATCCTGGCCCGTGATTACGGCATCAAGGATGTGGCCATCGTGGACTCCACCTTCACCCCCAACAAGCGGCGCCTGCTGGCCATGTTGGACGCCATGGAGGCCTCCCCCCCGCCGGTGACCTGGACCTGCTCCTGCCGGGCCAACCTGCTGGACGAGAAGAGCCTGCGCCGGATGAAGGCGCTGGGCTGCTGGAAGATCCGCATCGCCATCGAGAGCGGCAACGACGAGATCCTCAAGCGCATCCGCAAGGGGATCTCCAAGGCCCAGTTCCGTAAGACCGTCACCGCGGCCGCCAAGATCGGCTTCCAGGTGAAGGCCTTCTTCATGCTCGGCCACCTCGGCGAGACCCGGCAGACCATGCAGGACACCCTGGACTTCGCCCTCTCCCTGCCCCTCACCGATGCCACCATCCAGATCACCACGCCCCTGCGCGGCACGCCCCTGTTCGAGGAGTGCGAGAAGCACGGGACCCTGGTTTCTCACGACGATCAGATGTACTCGTTCTTCCAGCCGGTGTTCATCCCGGAGGGCCTCACCGCCGAGGAGTTGCAGGCTGCGCACCGCCGCTTCTACCGGCGCTTCTACCTGCGCCCCAAGCTCATGTGGCGCAACCTGAAGCATGCCAGGCGCCCCTCCGACATGACAAAGTACCTGCGGGCCGTGCCTCTGGTGTTCAACGTGATGTTCACAAATCAGGCGAACGCTTAGCGCACAGGCTTCCGTAATCTAAAGACAACAGAAGCCCCAGAATCCACTTTAACTTTCCGAGTGAAGTCCCCGAACAGCTGGAAGCCCTTGCCCGGCCGCACAAGGACCGTGGCGGCGAGATCCGTGGGGTTGTGCACCTCCACGCTGGCCTCATCGCGGGCCTGATCATGCACAAAGGTGAGCTTTATGTCGGGCCGATCGCAGACAACGGGGTGCCCCAGGAAGAGGTCGCGATCCTCGTCGTGCAGGTCGAGCTGGGCCAGGGCCACGCCATCCTCCGAAACGCCCACCGGGTAGATTGGATCCTGGAAACGGCGCAGGCGCACAAACCGGCGGTGGGAAGGCGCCCCGCGGAACCAGCCGGGCGGCCACTCCGCGGTGAGGATCCGGTTTTTCCCCCGGTACAGGAGCACGGCGCTCCAGCCCGGGTTCAGGCCAGACAGGAGGGCAGGCACCGGCAGGGGGAGCTCACTCCTGCCCACGCGGGCCGAGAAGCCGCCCTCGTCCGGGCTCAGGCGCAGGAGCATGCCGGAGCCCGCAACCCGCCCCACCGTGGGCTGGATCAGGTACCCCGGAGGTCCGGCCAGGCCCAGCCCGTCGCGCACCTGGAGCATGAGCCCCGGGCCGGTCCAGAGGCTCCGGTGCGTGGGCAGCCAGGGGTAGGTTCCCTGAGTGGCCCTGGGCAGGGTCAGCAACCCCAGGCGGGCGCGCAACACCGTGCCTGCGGGCAAGGTCTCCCCCTTGCGCCCCAGGCCCACCTGAATCAAGGTGGCGCCCCCGGGCCCGGGTTTCCGGCGGACCAGGGCCTGCAGCGGCCGGTCCAGGGCGAACACCGCGGTGGGCTGGGGGTAGGCAGCCACGAAGGCGCCCGGGGCCAACTCCACAACCTGGGTTCGGGGTCCATCCGGCGTCCAGCGGCGGACGCTCCCCTGCCCGCCCGGCAGGAGGACATGGTCCAGCTCCCCCGACCTCAGGCCCCAGCTGGCGCTCTCGGCCAACACCACCCCGGGGGTTTGCAGCATGCGCACCGGACGCTTCAGCCGCAGCTTGAACTCACGCACCTCGAGCTCCGGGCCGGGGGGCAGGCGGGCAAGGCGCGTACGCCGCACCACGCCGCCGTAGACCGGGTTGTCCACCACCGGCGTGGCGTGGGCGATGCCTGGCAGGCCCGGCCCCTTCCAGAGGCGAGCAAGGGAGTGCTCGGTGACCGCGCCGAAGCGCCCCACCAACAGGGACCGCTGCATGGAGGCGTGGCGGCCAGGCGAGGCCAGGCGTTGGCCCGTGAGCGGCTCCGCCGCGACCAACCCCGCCAGCCGCCGGAACACCCCGGGCGAGATGGCCCGGGTGGCTTGTTCGGTGCCGCGCAGGCGGATCTGGCCCCGGTCCAGGGCGACCTTGCCCATGGGCCCCACGTCGTTGAGGTTATCCGTGCTGGTGCCCAGGCTCAGCTCCTGAACCGCCGTGTTGCGGGCCCATGACACGGCCCGCCCTCCCCGGGTGTCGGTCACCTGCAAGACGAAGGAGTGCTGCCGGTCATGGTTGCCGTCCACCGTGGCGGAGAAGGTCCTGGCGCCGCGGGGCAGGAACCGCCTCCATGTGCGCCCGCCGTCCAGCACGCGCACCTCCTTGAGCCCCACCGTGGAGCGCACCCGCAGCTTGAGCCGGAAGCGGTGACGCCCGGACCGGGCCAGATCGCTGGTGCCCCAGTTGGCCACGGAGAAGGCCACCACCTCGGGCCCGGAAGAGGCGAAGCCCAGGCGTTGATACCTCCCACCTGCCCCACGCAGCCCCTGCACCCCCTGGAGCAGCGTGCCCAGCCCGTCGGCGCGGATCCAGGCCTGCAGGCCCGGGCTGCTGGCCGCTGCCGTCACCTGGTCCCCCGTGTCCACCAGGCGCACCGCCGTGGGGAAGAGGCCCAGGCCTTCCCGTTGCAGGGCCAGGTACCCCTGGAGATCCCAGGCCAGCCGGGGGCCGCCGCGCCACACCTCCAGGGCATGGCCGGAAAAAGCGGCGTGCAACCTGGCCGGCCGCCGGTTGTCGGGCAGGGGCAGGTGGATGATGGCCGGCACCGGGTTAAGGGCCATGCGCAGGGTGGTGTTGCTGGCGATCTTCTTGCCCGGGACGAGCGGGTCAGCCCAGGCCGCCGGGGGGAAGCCTATCTCGCCCAGGGCGATGAAGGGGTCGCTGTCGGCGCCCCGGTAAAGCAGGCCCGGCACGGCGCGGAACTGGCTATCGGATTCGGCGCGGCAGAGACGAACCAGCCGCTCCCACCCCTCTCGCTTGAGCGCGCTCAGGTCCTCTGCGAAGGCGATGAAGTCGTAGCCCGCCCCTCGCGCCGCTTCCACGAGCTCCTCGGGGGTTGAGCGCCCCCCGGACAGGGTGCTGAAGGCGCCGATGATCCCGCGGAAGGCCCGGGCCCCCGAGGCAGGAACAGGGACCACCCGGCGCCCCCAGGTGAGGGGCTTCGCGGTTGGGGTGGTGGCGGCCTTGAGCCCGCGCACTGTGGTGGTCACCCCGGCGGGGAGCTCCCCCGGCGCCAGCCACCGGAGCAAGTTGGCCAGCAACCGCCCGCCGTCGCTGGGGCGCCCCGCCCGGGTGGATCGCATGACCAGCCCCCCCTCCAGCACCGGGGAGAAGCCATCCAGCAAGGTGAAGCTGGCCAGGGTGGGCCACACCGCCACCCGCCCCCGCTTCAGGGAGCGAACGGCCAGCAGGGGCGGCGAGGCGCGGTGGGTCCCTGGGCCCGCGTTGTCTGCCGAGGGGTCAAAGCCGGTGGGCCGTGACGCCAGGCTGACCACGGAGGGCCGCCCCCGCACCAGCACGGTCCAGGCGCGGCTCACCTTCAGGGGGAGGCTCCCCGGCTCCCCCGGCTCCCAGCGGCCCACGCTGTAGTAGAGGCCTCTCACGCCCAGGGTGACGGGGTGTCCGGCCGCCATGGCGTCTGTCCAGGCGAACAGGTTCGCCGCGGGGCCCAGGGTCTTGAGGCGGTAGGTGTAGCCCGGGTCCCGCTCCACGAGCTGCTCCTGGAGGACCTCGGCGCCCAGGGGTGAAAGCAACGCCCGGTAGAAGGCGGCGCCCCGCCTGCTGTACAGGTCCTTGGTCACGAGCAGCCCACCGCCTGCAGCCGCGTGGTCGCGCAGCAGGGTCAGGCCGCGGCGTACAGCTGGAGTCAGGCTTGGGGCCAGGCGGTGTTGGTGCAGCACCACCACATGGAAGGGCCGCAACAGCGCCGGGGTCAGGTCCTCCAGCGACCGGTGTGACGACACCTGGATCCCCTCTCGCCCCAGCCAGGCGTTGATGGCGGGGGCCCGCTGGAACATGGCCTCCCGTTCCTGGGCAACGAGCAGCACCCTGATGGAGGGCGGCGGCCCCGGCGGCCCGGCAGGCGGCACCTCCCGTGTTGGGCCAGAGCAGGCGGCCAGGAGGATGGTGCACGCGAGGAGGGTTCGGAGCATGGGCGTTAAGTCTATACTGTTCCATACCATGCTCACGGACCGTTCAGCCGCCCGCATCGCCGTCACCCCCCTCCAGCTCTCCCTGCGGGATCCCTTCGCCATCGCGCACGGCACCTCCCTGGTGCGGGACAACCTCCTGGTGACCATCCAGTGGGGGCTGCTTGTAGGGTACGGGGAGGTGGCGGTGGTCCCGTACCGGGGAGACACGGCCGCGGATCTCGAGCGTGAGCTTGCGCACCCGGGCCTGCTCTCGCACCTCTCCGGGGCGGCCGCGCTGGATCCGGAGCGCGCCCTGCAGAGCCTGCGCCGCCCCCTGGCCCCCGCCGCCATGGCCGGCCTGGACATGGCCCTGCACGATATCTGGGCACGCCGGAGGGGGCTCCCCTTGCACCAGCTCTGGGGACTTGACCCCGACAGGTGCCCGCGCACCTCGTTCACCATCGCCATGGACAGCGACGACGCCCGCTACCGGGAGCGCGTGATCGCGGCCAGCGGCTTCTCCTTGCTCAAGTTGAAGCTGGGCAGCGGCGACCTGGAGCGCGACCTGGAGCTGGCGCGTATGGCCCATGAGCAGGCCCCCGGCAGCCGCCTGTGCGTGGACGCCAACGGCGCCTGGACAGCCGAGCAGGCAGCCCGCGCGGTCTCGGAGATGCGCGCCCTGGACCTGGTCTTCCTGGAGCAGCCCATCCCGGCCGAGCCTGGCCTGGAGGGCTGGCGCGAATTGCGCTCCCTCCTCGGAGATGGCGCCCCGCCCCTGGTGGCCGACGAGTCCTTCCAGTCCGAGGAGGATCTGGCGTGGCTGGCCCAGGTGGCCGACGGCGTGAACATCAAGCTGAGCAAGCTGGGCGGGCTGGCCCCTGCCCTCAGCGCCATCCACGCCGCCCGGGACGCCGGCCTCAAGGTGATGCTCGGCTGCATGGTGGAGAGCAGCCTGGGCGTCACGGCCGCCGCCCACCTGGCCCCGCTGTGCGATCTGGCAGATCTGGACGGGCACCTGCTCATCGAAGAGGACCCCTTCAGGGGCATGGCGGTGAGCGGCGCGGGCGAACTCCACCTGCCATGGCTGCCCGGCCTGGGGGTGGAGCCCGCTTGACATAAAACCTCGCCGGCGCGGTACTTGATGCCATGCCAGCACCCGATAAGGACACCACGGCGCGCCAGGAGCGGCTCGAGGCGTACTATCAGGAGTCCGCCGAGAGGACCCTGAAGGTGCTGCGCCTGGCCTGCGTCATCGGCGTCATTGTCCTCTCCATGTTCATGGTCATCGACAGGCCCCTGCTCGGCCTGACGGACATGGTCTGGGTCAGGCTCACCGGGCTCCTCCCCCTCTGTATCGCCCTGGTCCTGTCTTACTCTGTGCTCCCGACTCGCCCGGGTTGGGTGGTCCCCTTCCACTGCCTCTCCCTCATCGCCCTCATGGTCCAGGGGTGCCTGCTCTGCTACCAGAGCTTCATAACCCGCCCCGAGACCGTGGGCTGGCAGACCGGCGCCACCGGCGCCCTCTTCATCTCAATCCTGGCCGTCTTCGTCATGGCGGCCGGCGCCCGCCGCTTCCTCATCTTGATCACAGGAGTCCCGCTGACCCTGATGCTGGTGGGTTTCGCGGTGAACATGGTGCTCACCCCCCAGGAGTTCGCCCTCTTCATCGATCCGATCGTGGCGGGCGTGGTCACTGTCGCCATGGGGCTGTTCCAGGAGGGGATGACCCGGCGGGAGTTCGCCATGCGGTGGCTCGCCGGGCGACGCAAGGAGGAGCTTGAGGAGGAGGTCTCGCACCACCAGAGCACCACCGTCCAGCTCCGGCGCCAGAGCCGGGAGCTGCGCTCATCCAACGAGGAACTGGACCAGTTCGCCAACACCGTCTCTCACGATCTGCGCGAGCCCCTGCGGGTGATCTCGGGCTTCCTCGGGCTCATCGAGCGTCAGCTCCGCAAAGACGACCCGGATATGCACAAGGTGCACCTCTTCATCGGCAAATCCCTGGACGGCGCGGCCCGCATGGACCGGCTCATCGCCGACCTGCTCTCCTACGCCAGGGTCGGCACGCGGGGGCGGACCTTCCGCGCCGTCAACCTGGGCGAGGTGTTGGAGGACGTGCTCAAGGGGCTGGCCGTGGCCATCAAGGAGAGCGGAGCCGAGATCCAGGTGGAGGGCGACCTCCCCACGGTGACCGGGGACCGCTCCCAGCTCCTCCAGCTGGTGCAGAACCTGATCTCCAACGCGGTGAAGTATCGCCGGCCAGATCAACCGCCGAAGATCCGGGTTTCTGGAGAGCGGGACGGAGGCAAGGTCAGCATCGTGGTGCAGGACAACGGCATCGGCATCCCGGCCCAATATCTGGAGGACATCTTCGAGGTGTTCAGGCGCCTGCACACCCGCGAAGAGTACGAGGGCACCGGCATGGGCCTGGCCATCTGCAAGAAGATCGCAGAGCGCCACGCCGGGGACCTCACAGTGTCGTCCGTGGAGGGTGAGGGCTCCACCTTCACCGTGACCTTCGATATGGAGCCGGTGTCGCTGGAGTAGCGGGCCGCCGCCGCCGCGTTCCCTACGGCATGCAGGCGCCGCCGGCGGTGCAGGAGTACCCGTCCCCGGCGCGGCAGTCTATGTTCCCGGTGCAGTTCTTGAGGCAGTAGTACGGCTTGTTCGGCTGGGAGATGCCGCCGAAGTCCTTGCAGATGTGCTTGGTGTTGGTGCAGGTCTTGGTCTTGGTGCAGACCTCGGAGCAGTAGCCGTCGTGGAAGGTGATGGTGCCGCTGGAGTCGACCACGGACTTGAGGCACTTGTTGTGCTCGCAGTCAGTGTCCTGGGCGCAGGAGTCGCCGACCTTCCTTAGCTGGACCTTGGGCGCGCACGCCGCCGGGACAAGCTGCTTGTCGTTCTTGAGCACCATCTGGACCACGTTGTCCGCGGCGGGCACGGGCACCGGGACGCTCTTGGTCACTTTCTGGAGGACCGAGGAGTGCACGGTGACGGTCACCTGCTGGTAGGCGCCAGACGTCTTGCGGGGCAGAATCCGGATCTTGTTGCTTTCGCAGTCGCTGAAGAACTTACCGTCGGCGTTGACCAGCAGGCTCACGGGCTGGCCCGTTCCTGAGGCCGCGGACACCGTGAGGGTGCCGGGGCTCAGGGAGGCCGGCCTGAACAGCTGGAGGATGATCTCCTCCTCCCATGTCTTCTCCACGCCGTCCTCGTCGCCGCAAGCCGCGGCAGAGATACCCGAGGCCAGGAGCAGCAGGGTGATTCCGAGCTTTCTCATGGTCTTCATCCCCTCACCTCAGGTCGATGGTGGGCAGGCTGGACACATTGTTTTCGCCGCCGCTGTTGCTAAAGTGCAGGCCCAGGCCCACGCCCACGCCGGCGCCCACCACCGCCACCCCCACGATGGTCCAGAGCCACCACTTCTTGTAGATCGGCGTCTCGCCAACCTCGCCGCCCCGCCCCGCCGCGCCGCCGCCAGTGAGCATCACAGCCACCTCCACCTCGCCGCCTCCGCTCACCTTCACCGTGGTCGACCAGGGGTTGAAGCCGTCCTTGGTTACCTTCACCACGTGGGTGCCGGGCTTCACCTCGCCGCTCCAGGGCACGGTGCCCCAGCGCTTGCCGTCCAGGGTGATGACGCCGCCCTTGGCAAGCTCGCCGCGCAGGATCAGGCGCCCGGGCTTCTTCGTGTTATCCGCGGGCGCGTTGGCCTCCAGCGCGGAGATTATCTGCTTCAGCTCGTCGATGAGGTTCTTGACCACCTGCTTGCGCTGGGTCTCCTTGCTCTCGCGCAGGTAGGTCTTGTACAGGTTCAGCGCCTTGTGCAGGTGGAATGACTTCTTGTCCAGGTTGTACTGCTGGCGGTGAGCCTGGGCCATGTTGTACAGGAACGCCGGCTCGGCCATGGCCCGGAAGGCGGCCTCGTACTCCTTGATGGCCTCCTTGTACTTGCCCAGCTTGTAGGCGGTCTCAGCCGCGTCAAAGGCGCGCTTGGCTTCCTCAACATTGTCGCCCAGCGCCGGCGCGGCCCAGCAGAGCAGCGCGCAGACAAGGACTGCGCTAGCGGCCCTTGGAGAAAGGATCGATGGTCTCATCGGGATCATATTTCTTGTTCCCTCCGGGCTTCTTGCCGCCGGACGGCTTCTTGCCGCCGGACGGCTTCTTGCCCCCCGCCGGCCGCTTGCCGCCTGCCGGCTTCTTCCCCCCCGCAGGCTTCTTGCCAGCGGCGGGCTTATCGTTGGTGGATGGCGCGTCTGCCTCGCGCGTCAGCATCAGATCCAGGGAGAGGATCGCGCCTGGCTGGACGTCCAGCTCGCGTGTCAACTCCTGGTGGCCCTCGGCCTGGATCTTCAGGGTGTGCTTGCCTGGCGTGACCTCCTCCAGGGATAACTCCGGGCCCTTGCCCACCTCATCCCCGTCCAGGAGATAGACGGCCATATCGAGGCCGGTGCGGGCGGTGAGGCGGGCGGCTGCGGGCGGGGCAGCGTCAGGCTTGGCTTGCGGGGCCGGGTCCTCGGCCGGGGACTTCTTTGTGGCCGCCGCCTTGGCCGGCGCCTTCTTTGTGGCCGGGTCCTTTCCTGCGATGGGTTTCACATCGCCGCCAGCTCCCGAGAAGAAGTAGTAGGCCGCGCCGCCTCCACCAGCCACAAGCAGCACGATGACGAACAGGATGATGATCCACGCCTTTGATCCACCGGACGGCTGCTCCGGTATCTCCAGCGGTTCCCCTTCGATGAAGTTGGGCTCGCTGGGCACGGGCGCCGCGTCCGGGTCGGGCGCCGGCTCGGCCGGGGGTGTAGCTGGCGTGAAGGTGGCCCCCGCTGCCTCGGGCGCCGCCTTCTTGAGCGCGTCAAGGTAGTCGCTCATCTGCTGGGGGCGCTGGATCGGATCCTTCTGGATGCAGCTCAGGATCAGCTGCTCCAGGGCCCTGGGCATGTCCTTGCTCAGGTCCGACGGGTTGGGCGGCGTGGCCGTGAGGTGCTGGGTCACCAGCTCGATGTAGGAGTTGGCCACAAAGGGGAGCGAGCCGGTGAACATCTCGAACATGATGATGCCCAGGGCGTAGATGTCGCTGCGGTGATCCACCCCGGATCCACGCACCTGCTCCGGGGACATGTAGTACGGCGTGCCCATGGCGATGCCGGTCTGGGTGGCCGGCCCGGTCATGGCCCCCTCGCCAAGCAGCTTGGCGATGCCGAAGTCGAGAATCTTGGCGCTCAGGTCGCCGTCCTCCTCCCGGATCACGATGATGTTCTCCGGCTTCAGGTCCCGGTGGACGATCTCGCCGCCGTGGGCAGCGGCCAGCCCGCGGCCGACGCACTTGAGGATGGCGTGGGCGTCGTCGAAGGAGAGCACCCCACGCTCCCGAATGAACTGCCGCAGGGGCGTGCCGTCCAGGTACTCCATGACGAAGTATGGCCGGCCGTCCTTGAGCTTGCCGAAGGAGAAGATGTCGACGATGTAGCGGCTGTGGATCTGGTTGACCGCCCGGGCCTCCTGCACGAAGCGGCTCACCACCTTGGCGTTGGAGGCGAACTCGTGCAGCAGCACCTTGATGGCAACCCGCTTGCCGATGACCGGCTGGACCCCGGCGTACACCACGCCCATGCCCCCCTCCCCCAGCACGCCCGTCACCTTGTACTCGTCCACCATCTGCCCCTCGGAGAGGCTGGTGTCGCCGGGCGGGGTATCAAAGCTCACCGCCTCGGGGGCCACCGAAACCTGCTCCCCCTCGGCGGGGGGGGTGGGGTCCATGGCGGGCCCCGACCCGGCGGCCTCGTCCGACTCCGAAAGCAGGGTCTCCATGGCCGTCTCTTCGGTGGCCGAGGTGGCCAGAGGATCTTCAATGGAGCCGGGCGTCGGCCCCGGGTTGGCAGGGACCTGGTCCGCCCCCCAGGAGGCAGTCTCGTTCCTGTCCTGCACCAGGGGGGTGCCATCCTCTGGGCAGACTCGCCGGTGGGCCGGGTAGGCCCGCTTGCATTTGGGGCAGACCACGCTCGTTTAATCCCTCTTAACGGCTTGGATTTTATCTTCTCTGGTGGTCCCGGTCCACGTTTCCCTGGGCTATTCCCAGGTTCGGGGGTCGCCCTGGCCCGCAGCTCGCGCGGCGAGAGTGAAGATGCCCGCCACCACGCAGATGAGCAGCCAGATCGGGCCCGTATCCGTTGGATTGGAGCGAACCACCGCCACCCCGATGGGCACCGAGTTGAACAGGCCGTGGATCAAGATCGGGGTGAGCAGGGAGCCGGTCTGTTCGTAGGCCACTGCCGCCACGAGGCCGAGCACCAGGGCCCAAATCCCCTGGCCCAGGTTGGCGTGCATCAGCGCAAAGATAAGGGCAGAGCCGAGGGTCGCGATGAGGGGCGCGGCCATGAAGCGGAGGTAGCGGTAGAGCAGGCCCCTGAAGGCCACCTCCTCTGCCAACGGGGCCAGGATCATCACATGGACAACCAACGCGGCAGAGACCGGGCTGATGGCCACAGCTGCCGTGGCGGGCTGGTCCCCGGCCGACGCGAGCATGGAGAGCAGGTTGGCCACCGCGGCCATGGCCCCCAGCAGCAGGCCCGCGGCGATGCACAGCCCCCGGTGCCCGGGCCGTGCCTTCTTGGGGTAGTGATCCGCGTTCAAGGGCGGCACAACGCGCCAGAGCAACAACCCCAGGGCGAGCATGCTCATGGGCGGGAGCAGGTGCAGGGCCACCTGGTTCCAGGGCGGCATGGGCCACGCCATGGAGAGGGCCTCCAGCACGCGGTGGCTCACAAGGGGAGCCAGGGCCGCGGCGCCCATGACCAGGCCTCGCCGGTCCAGCGGGTCGTTGCGCAGGACCGCGCCGGGGAGGGAGAGGTCGCTGGCGAGGGCGGCAGCGGGGGGAGACGTGCCACGCTCAGCCGGTATCATCAGCAGCTTCCTCCACAGCAAGGGGTCTTTTAGTCTTAAGCGTACCTGTCCCAATTAGAGCCTTGGACAGCTCAAATCCTTGGCGGTTCCTTGATCCTTCGGACTTTTTTCTGAGGCGCTACGGCTTCGGCTTGATGATCAGGAACTCGACCCGGCGGTTTTTGGCCCTGCCCTGCGAGGTGTTGTTGGAGTCCACCGGCTTGGCCTCACCGTGGCCCTGAGAGGCCAGGCGCTCCCTGGAGACGCCGTTCTCGATGAGGAAGGTCACCACGCTGGCGGCCCGGCGGGCTGAGAGCTTCTGGTTGTAGTCGTCCGAGCCGCGGTCGTCGGTGTGGCCCTCGATGCTCACCAGCTTCACCCAGGTGTTCTTGGACAACACATCCGCCACAAGCAGCAAGGTGGGGAAGCTGC
Source organism: uncultured Kofleriaceae bacterium (assembly GCA_964497805.1). Lineage (GTDB taxonomy): Bacteria > Myxococcota_A > Polyangia > CAZCFB01 > CAZCFB01. Next base: position 47,528 of record CAZCFB010000012.1, on the reverse strand, counting down.
GCTTGAGGATCACATCCTTGTCCGTGGCGAAGTACACCGGCGGCACTGTGATGCGCCGGCGCTCCACGTCGAGCTGCACCTTGCCCGTGCCCTTGTCCGGGCAGCCGTCCTCGTCGTCGACGCCGTTGAACGCCTCCGGCTTGAGCGGGCACTTGTCAGCGGCGTCGGGGATTCCGTCCCCGTCATTGTCCAGGTCGGGGCAGCCGTCGTCGTCCTCGAACCCGTCCATATCCTCGGGTTGGTCCGGGCAGCGGTCAGCCGCGTCGGCGATGCCGTCCCCGTCACGATCGGCGGGCCCCTCCGCCTTCTCTTCCTTGGGCGGCAGGTACTGGTAGCCGACCCCGGCGAAGAAGCGGAAGGTGGGCGTGCCCAGGCCGTGGGTGAGGCCAGGCCCCGCGCCCACCGTGGCCAGGAAGCCCTTGGGCAGGTGAAAGCGGGCGGCGACGAGGAGCTCTGCCGGGATCTCCTCTGTGTCCTGCTCCTCCAGGGCGAGGCCCATGTAGATGTCGGCCAACAGGTCGATCACCTCGCGCCAGGCCCGGTAGCGCAGCCCGGCGGAGAGCTGGAACTGGTGGCTGATGGTGACCTGGTCCTGGTTGGCGCTGTAGGAGATGCTCTGATCGTTACGCACCATCACGCCCGCGTTGAGGCCCGCGGCGAACTTCCCAACGGCCAGGCTCACGATGGCCTTGGGCGTGATGGTCCCGCCGGCCTCGCCGTACAGGTTCTCCTCGTCGCCGGTTGGGATGGTCACCGGCACCGCGGCGCCGAAGGAGACCGGCCCCACCGTGGCTATGTACACCTTGGGCGTCAACCGCAGGTCCCCACGGGCCGCGCTCAGGCTGGCGTCGGACGAGCGCGAGATGGCGGTGAGGTCCTCCGAGTCCTGGGCCATCAGCACCGGGACGGTGAGCCCGATCTCCACACGGTCCAGGAAGCCAATGGACATGCTCATGTCCATGCCCAGCCGGTAGCGGATAACCTCGGTCTCCAGCTCGCCGCCTGGTGTGTACACTGCCAGCGGCCGGTGGGTGTAGTGGATCAGGAAGTTGGCCGACGGGCTCAGGTGGGGCAGCACGGCGGCGGCCTCGGTGACGATGAAGTTGCCCGGCATGGTGGTCACCGGCTTGAAGTTGTTCACAGGGAAGATGAGTGCATCGTTCTGGGCGTTGGCGGGCCGGGCCAGCAGCAAGAGCAGCAGCAGCAGGCCAGCGATCAGGCCGCGGCGGCGGCGGCGCACCAGGGCCATGAGCAGCAGGCCCACGGCGAAGATCCCCAGGTCCTGCTTGCTCGGGCCGGAGCCCACTGAGCACCCGCCGGTGCCGTACAGGTAGCCCCGCCGGCCCACGTCCGCGCTGGCGCCGCCGCTGTCCGTGGCGTCCACGCCGCCGTCGCTGGCGCCGCCCATGTCCGTGGCGTCGACGCCGCCGTCCATTGCGTCCACCCCGCCATCCTTGGGGCAGACATCGTCTGAGGGCTTGAGCGGGTCTCGGCTGTTCCTCTCCTCGGAGCCGTCGTCCTCACAGCCGCCGTCGGTGTCCTTCTTCAGCGGGTCCGTCTCGGTGGTTTCAGTGGTCCCGCTGTTGTCGCGGTCCTCACCCTCCAGCACGTCCCAGATCTTGTCGCCGTCCTTGTCCACCCAGCCGTCGGTGAGGGTGTCGCCGTCGGTGTCCGGGTTCAGGGGATCCGTCTCCGTGGCGCCCACCTTGCCGTCCTTGTCCTTGTCCTCCAGCCCATCCTTGAGGCCGTCACCGTCGGTGTCCGCCTTGAGGCCGTCGGTCTCCTTGCTGCCCTTGAGGCCGTCCTTGTCCCGGTCCTCGTGGCCGTCCTCCAGGCCGTCGCTGTCCGTGTCCTTGAGCGTCGGGTTCAGCTCGCCGCTGTCCAGGTTGCCGTCCTTGTTCCGGTCCTCGACGCCGTCGTCCAGGCCGTCACCGTCAGTGTCCTTGACCAGCGGGTTGGTCTTGATGTTGCCGCCCACCTCGTCGCCGTCCTTGATGCCGTCGCCGTCGGTGTCCGCCTTCTTCGGGTCGGTCTTGAGCGGGCACTCCTCCAGGTTGGTCAGGCCGTCGTTGTCGTCATCCGCCTTGGGGTCCAGCACCAACATGGTGATGGTGTTGCTCAGCAGGTGGGCGTTGACCCAGGTGTCTATGTACCGCTCATCGCCAGGGCTCTTGGAGGTGTCGGTGGTGAAGTTGCCCCAGCAGTGGGCGTTGACGCCGGTCTTGCCCGTGGTGCTGCACACCGGCGTGGCAGAGTACTTTCCGCTGGAGAGGCCCTTGGGCAGGGTCGTGACAGGTACGATCTTGTAGGTCTTGTTATTGATCACGGTGTCGTCCCAGTACATGAGCGCGGCCGCTGGCACCGTTGAGACCTTGGGCGGATCCACCTTGAAGATGCGCAAGCCCGGGTTCACGGTCTCCACGTCATCAGCGACGAAGTGGAACTCCCCGACCTTGGCTTCCAGGCGCGCCTTGTAGCTGCCCGGCTTGAGCAGCTTGCCCGCGCCATCCTTGCCGTCCCAGGTCACCTTGGTGGTGCCCGCAGTGGCCTTGCCGGAGAGCACCAGGTCCTTGCTCGGATCGAAGGTGCCGCTGCTGTCGGTGTCGATGGTGATGGTGTAGCCGGTGTCCATGTTCACGTTGAAGGAGAAGTTGTTGCTCATGCCGAGCATGGCCGCCTTGCAGGAAGACGCGCCCTTCATGGCAAAGTGTCCCAGCTTGGGCGAGGTGACGCCCCCCTTGGCCACGGCCGGCACATGGAGGTAAACCTCGAACTCGGCCGCCGGGGTCGCGCCAGAAATCTTCTGCGCGCTGGGGCTGGAGTAGGCCGAGGGCAATCCCGAGGCGTTGCCCATGACCGTGTACTCGAAGCCGGCCAGGCCGTTGAACTCCATCAGCCAGGTGACGTCCTTGGTCTTGCCCACCGGCACCAGCACATAAAACTCGGGGCTCGTGCCCAGGGTGTAGCTGTCGCCCAGGATGGACCAGCTCTTGGCATGGAGCCGCCCGAGGCCCCCTGGGGGCGAGGATGGACTCACCGTTGCGCCCTTGCTGCCGGTCACGGTGATGTCCAGGGGATCCAGGTACAGGGACTTTGAATTCGTGAATTTTATCGAGTAGGTGCCAGTGGACTTGGTGACGATCTGCAGGGGATTGATGATGGTCGAGGGCGGCAGCACCCCCGGCTTTGGCAAGTATCCCGGCTGGTTCTTGGTGATGGAAAAAGGCGAGCCGGTCACCGCCTTGCCCGCCGCGTCCTTCACCGTCACCGTGATGGTGCCCGACCCGTCGCCCACGTTGGTCCCCACGGCGATATTGATCACCTCGCCCACCTTGAGGATATCCACCTTGAACTCAGTCTTGACGTCGATGTCCTGGTTCAATCCGAGCTGTTGAGTCCCCTCGCCATTGGCCACAGAGGGTAAAACAAGGCTCAACATCGTGAAAAGAGAGAAGATTTTCCGAGGCAGGCGAACCCTCATAACAGACTCCTGAAAGGGACTTGGGCGTCCGCTTTACATAATCAGGAATCTCGCGAGGACACAAAAAAACAGCCAGTTTTCCTGCAAGTTACTTAACTTCGTAGGCCCCCATGTCCACCTTCTTCAAGCCCGTTGTGTCCGGGCGGGGGTTGTTGAGGATGTCGATGATGGTGGGGATGTTGGTGGAAGTTCCGGCGTCGATGCATTTGGAGGTTGCGGCCGTGAGGGAGAAGGTTGAGGTGAACTTTGGGTCTTCATCCTTGTTGGTGCCGGTGCCCTTGGAGCCCTGAACGTTGGAGTGGGAGAAGGTGCAACCGGTGGTGGTGGCAGCTTTGGTGGTGTTGTATTTGCTGTAGACGATTGTGTTGTAAAGGGTGCCGGTGTTGAGGCCGCAGTAGATGCCGGAGGCGCCTGTTGTCTTGGCCAGGTTGTCTGCGACGGTGTTGTTGTAGAAGACGAAGGTCTTGCCGCTGGCAGGAGTGATGTTGAGTCCACCAAATGTTGAGCCACTTGAGGAGCCGTCTGCACCATTGTTATCGACGACGTTGTTGACGATTGTGAAGGTGCCTTCTTGCAGCTTCACACCGCCCTTTCCGTTTGTGGAGATTCGGTTACGGCGGAGCTCGGCGTCGCAGTTAGAGGTGGTGATCCCAATGCCCAGATTCTTCTCTACCTGGCTCTCTAAGACCTTGATCGCACCCGGTTTGGTGCTTGTGGCATCGCACTTGATGCCGTCCTTGTTGGATCCGCTCACCGCCACGCCTTGAAGCGCCAATTCAGCTCCCGGGTCCACGAGAACGACAGGTTTCAGTAGGTCCTTTGCGGCAAGCTTCGTCTTCCCCGCCCCCATCACCATCGCCTTGCCGCTCTTCAGCGTGAAGTTGCCGCTGTAGGCGGTGGTTCCGGACAAGAGAATGTACTTTGCAGTGCTTCCCGCAGCGGCCAGGGCGGTGGTCAGGGCGGTGGCATCTTTCGCCGAGGTCACCTTGGTGGAGGCCAGGCAAACCCCACCCGTAGAGGTGTGGGCCTGGCTTCGGTCGCAGGCGCCGTCTTTCTCGCACTGGTCGTGGGTCACGCAGGTCTTGGCGCACGCGTCCTTTGTGCTGCCGCTGCCCTTGATGCACTTGTAAGCATTGCAGTCCACAGGCGTCTTCACCGTCACACATTTATGGCTGGCGTCGCAGGCGGTCTGTTCCAGCTTCTCCAGGTTGGTGTCGCAGCTTTCCTTGCAAACCGTGCCGGTGTTCTTGGCCGCGGTGCACTTGTTGCCCGACCCGAAGCACATGTCTCCGCCGCACTCCTTGTCGCCCTTGCACTCACCGTCGGGGTCCGTGCCAGCGGGGATGTCGCTGCAGGTGCCCAGCTTTCCCGCAACGTTGCACGCCTCGCATGTGCCCTTGCAGTCGCTATTGCAGCAGTACCCATCCACGCACTTGCCGCTGGCGCACACCACGCCATCGACGTTGCACTTGGTGCCGTTGATGGCCCCATCCGTCCCAATATCCTTCAAGTCAGGTGCGCCTGAATCCGCCGCGTCCACGCCTACATCGAAGCAACAATCCGCGCCAGCATCGACACCTCCGTCCGAGGTCTTCTTGGCCACGCAGGAGTACGATGCCTTGTCGCAGTACGGCCGGCTTGGGTCGTACCAGGCCTCGTTACGCGCCGTCTTGATCTTGCACTGGTCGTCGGAGGTACAACCCACGTGGCAGAACTTGCCGTCCTTGTGGCAGTACTTCTTGGCCGCGTCATACCCCTCACGGTTCGGGTCCTGGCACTGCGCGTTGTTCTCGCAGTAGTCGGGGTTGTCCCCCACACACCCGCCCAGGGCCAGCAGCACAGCGCAAGCCCCCCAGGCCAGCATCTTCTTCAATGATCTGATCATATTCGCTCGCTTTCCCCTGTTCTGCCCTTCCCTGGATCGGTCACCGGACTCAAGGGTATTTGTACATGACTGGGAGATTTCCACAAAATCAGACGTCAGCGCGCAAGGCGAGCTCTACCGGGCAGTTTCTCGGACGAAATGGGGCCTTCCACCTGCATCCAACCGGCTTTCAGCAGCCAGGTACGAGGTGAAACCACCGGCGGAGCGCGCCCGGAAGCGGGCCTGATCTCCCACCCGAGCCATCCCGTGAAGTAATCCGCCGAGGAGCAGGGGTCCAGGTAATCCCAGGACAGGGTTTTCCCTTGCTGGGCCGCATGACGCCTGGCGTTGAGCAGGACATAAACCAGACAACGGTGCACTTCAGTGGGGGAGCGTAGGATCCGCGCGTGGTAACGCTCGGGGAACACCTGCCCGGACCGGCCCAGCCGCTTGTTGAGTCCCCTGGCCAGCCGGACGCACAGTCCCTTGGCCCCTCTGGTCAGGGCCTCCTTGCTCTTTGCCTCGCAGATCAGGTGGAGATGGTTGCCCTGCACTGAAAACTGCACCACCCGGAATCCGAACCTCTCCTTGCCCCGCACCAGGCTGGTCCGAATGACGGCATACACCCTGGCTCGCCTGAGGTTTGGGATGTCGTTGGCCACCTTGAGGGTGACATGCACGGGGAACCTGGAAGGCAGGGGAGGCCGCGCCCGGTGGGCAATCCGGGGCACGGAGCCCTTCTTGCGGCCTGCTCCCTTTCGTCTTCCACCCCAGGAACGGAAGGTGAAGGCGGTCTGTCTTGAAGTGCGGTTCATGGCATCTTGAATAAGGCTAACATTATAGCATCTCCGTCGAGAACTTCAATGTTTCATGTATTCCTGGTAGCCTTCAAAGCGAATGCTCGAGGGCAGAAAAATTAAGATGAGGCAGTGGTGTCAGTGCCTTGAATTGCGTGCAGCTGGAACGGAGGGGCTTTGTCTAGGCGCGCGGGTGGTGCTGGCGGTACATCTCCACCACATGGGCGCGGCTCACATGGGTGTAGATCTGCGTCGTGCTGATGTCGGCGTGGCCCAGCATGGCCTGGACAGCGCGGAGGTCGGCGCCCCGCTCCAGCAGGTGGGTCGCGAAGGAGTGCCGAAGCATGTGGGGGTAGATTGACTTCTCGATACAGGCCTTGCGCGCGTACTTGCCCACCATCATCCAGAATCCCTGGCGGCTCATGGGGCCACCGCGGTTGGTGAGGAAGAGGTAGACCGAACGCTTGCGATCCAGCTTGGGGCGGGCCTCGGTCAGGTAACGGCCCAGGTGCTCCAGGGCGGTCTCACCCACCGGCACGAGGCGCTGCTTGCGGCCCTTGCCCATGGTGGAGAGGTAGCCGTGGTCGATGTTCAGGTCGTCGTTGCGCACATGGCACAGCTCGGTGACGCGCAGGCCGGTGGCGTACAGCAGCTCCAGCATTGCCAGGTCGCGCAGCCCCAGGATCTTGCGTGGATCCGGCGCGGCAAGGAACCGCTCCACCTCATCCAGGGTGAGCACCTCGGGGAGCTTTCGCGTCACCTTGGGTAGCTCCACCGCGGCGGTGGGATCCGCGTCGATGACCTTCTCGGCGCGCAGGTGCCGGAACATTCCTCGCAGGGTGACCAGGTTTCGCGCCTGGGTTCGCACCGACATTTTCTTCTTGGAGAGGTGGATCAGGTACTCCAGCATGTGCTGGCCGTTGACCTCGGCGATCTGCTCCAGACCCTGGGATCCGCAGAAGCGGCGGAACTTGGCCAGGTCCCTTGCGTAGGACTCCACCGTGTTGGCGGCCAGGTTCCGTTCCACCTTGATGTGCTGCAGAAAGGTGTCGATTCCCTGGTCGAGGTCCATGGCCACAGCTAACACCGTGTTTCCGAAGTGGGCAAAAAACTGGTCATTTCTGATGGCGCGGGGGCAACGTCCGGGCGGCGCTGACGATAACCGCCCCGTGATCCGGGACCATACCCGGGTCGACGGTCGGTAGCGTGGGTGGTGGGCGGCGCCGCTGGCCGGGCGTCCGGTCCAATTTGGACCGGGGGAGCCTGATGAGGCTGCTCAAGGTATTACCTATGGGTGGGCCCCGGCAGGGGCGCATACAGCAACCCAAGGCAATACTACTGGGTGGGCCCCGGCAGGGGTGTGCTCGCAGAAACAGCAACTTACGTTAAACTCCAAGCCAGCATGGCAACCACAGAACCAGCCCCCACACCGCCACCGGACGAGCCCAAGCGGCCCGGCCGCCCTGCCCCGGTGCGCTGGCCTCTGCGGCTCTTCGCTGCCCTGCTTACTCTGGCCCTGCTCTTCAGCCTCACCCTGCTCTGGGGCCACCGCTACCGCAACGGCGAGTACATCGCGCGGCTGGTAATGGAACTGGCCAACCCCAGCCTGCGCGGCCGCCTGGAGTTTGGCTCGATCCGCTGGAGCGCCGACACCCTGATCCACCTGGCCGTGGGCCTGCCCGCGCCGGCGAAGGTTGACCACTTCGCGGTGTACGATCCGTCAGGGGAGCGCGTGATCTACGTGCCGTCCGCCACGGCAGCCATCGACCTGATGGCCCTGATCAACGGCGGTCATGTGCTGCTCTACGACATCAAGGGCAAGGGCGGCTACGTCAACGTCCGCACCGTGAATCCTCCAGACCAGCCCACCGAGGTGGGCTTCCTCAACGCCTTCTCCTCGGCGGATCCCTCCTCCGATGATGAGCCCGACTCGGACTCCGGCACCGTCGTCCAACTCAACGGGGTGGACCTGGATGGTTTCCGCTTCAAGCTCACCTTCCCCAGCTGGTCGGTGGATGTGTCCGACCTCGCGGTGAGAGGGGTGCTCGAGGTGCCTGCTGGCGACACCAGCGTCACCGGGGTGCTGTACAACGCCAAGGCCTCGGCGGGCGCCGGCACCTTCACCATCGCCGGGCAGACCATCCCGGTGAAGGGGGTTTCGGTGACCCGCTGCCAGGTTACCCCTGACGATCCGATGAGCTGGTGGGTGGACGCGACCCTGACCGCTGCCGGCGCCCCGGTCCAGGCCAAGGGCCGCATGACCAACACCTTCCGCGACGGCACCGGCGTTGAGCTGGCCATGAGCAGTAAGGGGGCGACACCCCTGCTGCAGCACCTGCTCGGCCCGCGCGTCACCGGCCAGGTGCAGGTGGTGGGCCGCCTGGATGGCCCCCTGGAAGGTCCCCTGATCAGCGGCAGGGTGCGCGACGTTGAGGCGGATCTCGGCCCCGCCGGCAAGGTCAAGAAGCTGCAGGGCGATCTCGCCCTCGACCTAAGCAAGAACACCTTCACCGCCAAGGGGGTCACCGGCAAGGCGCTGGACGGCGCCTTCAAGGCCGGTGGACGTCTGGAGCTGGAGAGCGGCGACTGGAGCGGCACCCTCGACCTCGAAGGGATGAATCCCGGCGTACTCGACGACTCACTGGCAGGCCGGCTGAGGGGCCAGGTCAAGCTCAAGGGGGTCACCTCCCCTGCCCCGCGCGCCCTGGCCGTGCTCGACCTAGATCTCACCCGGCGCGATCGCGACTGGCTCCCTCGCCGGGTCCGGGCCGACGGGACCATGCACCTCGGGACCCGGGTGCTCGACCTCGCAGGCGTGCGTCTGCGCGGCGACGGGCACACCCTCGAAGCCCGCGGCTCGGTGAACATCCAATCGCGCCTGGTCAACCTGTACACCAAGGTCTCCTCCCCTTCGATCCACAGGTGGCTCACCCGCAAGAAGTTGCTCCCGCTAGCTCGCGGCGCCTCTGCGGATCTCCATGTCACCGGCAAGGTGCCTTCCCTGCGCGCCAGGGGCACCCTCAAGGCCCGCGGCGTGGGCTACGACCCGTTCCGCCTCAAGCGCCTGGTGGCGGATGTCACCTTTGACGGCGAGGACCTCCGCCTGAGCCGCATCCGCTCGGAGGGGTACGGCGGGGTCCTCCGCGGTGAAACCAGCATCTCCCTGTTCAAGGGCGACCTGACCAACCCTCTGAAAACCCCGCTCATGCGCGGGAAGGTGAAGGCGGTGGGGCTCGACCTCACGGCCATGGATAACCGCGCCGGGCTCATCGGCCGCATCTTCGGCGAGGCGGAGGTGAGCGGTCCGCTGGACAACCTCACCGGAACAGCCACCTTCCGCATGCCCCGCGTGACCTACCAGGGGGAACGGTACGACGGATCCTGGGCCCGCCTGGGCATCCTCCAGGATCGTCTCGTGATCTACCGCTCCGAGTTCATCCGCCAGGGCAGCGGCGGCGGCAAGCTGGAGGCGTGGGGAGACCTCTTCTACGACACCAGCCTCGATCTGCGACTGCGGGCCACGTCCTTCCCCATTACGGGGGTGCCCCAGCTGGCGCGCCTGGATCTGGGCCTCGGCGGCCTGGTCCACGGGCAGGTCAACGTGGGCGGGACCATGGACAACCCCCGCCTGAGCGGCAAGGTGCGCCTGGACGACGCCAAGGTGCGCAACATGGACATGGGATCCGGCTCCATCGATCTCAAGGCCGGCGCCGACCTGGTGCGCATCAAGGGCGACCTCCTGGCGGGTCTCCTCCGCCTGGAGGGGTACATGGTCACCGATCCCCGGGCCCGCCTCCATCTGCGGCTGGTGGTCAAGAGCCTCCCCCTGGAGAAGCTCATCTATGAGGTGCGCGAGCTGGGGGATGTGCGGGGGCTGGTGAGCGGCACCATCCGCCTTGACCTGGACAGCAAGGGCGGTCTCACCTGGGCCGACGCGCGCCTGCCCCAGGTGGAGGTTTCCCTGCGCCACCAGGCCCCTGGCGAACGACGAGCCACCGTGGTCAAGCTCGCCAACACCGAAGACATCCTCGCCCGCTGGGACGGCAGCCAGCTCCACCTTGTGACGGCCAACCTCGACACCCGCGTTGTCGGCACCAAGAGCAAACAGGGAAAGTTCAGGGTGGGCGGCTGGATCTCTCCATCGGGCGCGGACATGGAGCTCCGCGGCAAGGTGGCCCTGGAGATCCTGGAGTTCTTCCTGGCGGGCCGGGTGCAAGACCTCAAGGGCGAGGCCAGGGCCAACGTGCGCGTCAAGGGGCCGCTCACCGCCCTGGACCTGACCGGGGAGCTTGATCTGCGCAAGATCTCCATCCAGATGCCCGGCTTTCAGCGCCGGATCCTGGTACCCGTGGGCCAGATCAAGCTGGACGACGGCGGGCTCAAGCTGGACGGCCTGAAGATCAAGGTGGGCCAGGAGACGCTCAGCGCGTCGGGGACCATGGCCCTGGTCCACTTCCGCCCGACCACCGCGGATCTGCTGCTCACCGGCGACGTGAACATGGAGCTGCTTCAGCTCTTCTTCCCCGAGCACATCTCCCACTCGGTGGGCGCCACCTGGATCCGCGTGCGCGCCCAGGGGCCGGTGAATGACCCGATGCTCTCGGGCAAGCTCAAGGTGAAGCGCATGGAGGTTTCGCCGCGCGGCTGGGGCCGAACCATCACCCTGAACAGCGGCGAGATCATCTTCTCAAGCTACCTCGTTGAGACCAAGGTGCCCCTGGCAGGCACCTACGACGAGGGCATGATCCGCGTGGAGGGAGAGGTGCGCCTGGACCGCTTCGATCCCGTGGACGTGTACCTCCGCATCGCCGGCCTCGGCATCCCCCTGCGCCAGCCCGACGTGTACAGCGCTGAGTTCAACATGGATGTGAAGCTGCTGGGCGACAGCCAACAGCTGCAGCTCGGCGGAGACCTGGAGCTGGTGGACATGTCGTACACGCGCAAGTTCGACGTGTTCAAGTCGGCCTTAATCAAGCCCCGCGTGCTGGAGGAGGAGCCGCCGTTCTGGAAGGGCTACCCCCTGCTGGAGAGCCTGGCTCTGGAGCTCAAGGTGCGCTCCATGGGGCAGATCATGGTAAAGAACAACCTCGCCAACCTCTCCCTCTCCGGCGACTTCACGGTGGTGGGGACCCTTGAGAACCCACGCCTGGGCGGGCTTATCCGCGCCGAGGAGGGCAAGTTCAAGCTGCCCGCCTCGCGGGAGGCGTTCACCCTGAGCCAGGGGCAGATCAGCTTCTCCCGCAGCAAACCAATCGACCAGGCCATCCTCGGCCTGCGGGGAGAGGCCACCATCGAGGCCCGAAACCAGGTGGACTACATCATCGCCCTCACCGTGGAGGGCCCCCTGAGCAACCCCTCCATCAAGCTGAGCAGTGTGCCGAACCTCGACCCTGGGCAGATCACCGCCCTGCTCTTCCTGGGCCGCACCACGGACCAGCTGCGCAAGGACCTCACCGGCAGCAGCGACAGTGGGACGGCGTCCAGCGCCTCGTGGGCTGCGGGCGCCGCCGACGCCCAGGTGAAGCAGCTCACCGGAGAGATCCTCTCCTCCATCATTGAGGATCCGCTGAAGAAGGTGACCCGCCTCGACGTGATCAGCCTGGAGGTTGGCACCGAGTCGGCCCAGATCCGCGCGGGAAAGAAGATCGGGCGATTCATCTTGATGAGCGGAGAGTACGAGCTCGGCTTGCTCGGGGATAGCCGGGCCATGGGCGCCCTGGAGGTGAAGATGCACGACCTCCTGATGCTCGTGGGCAAGTGGCAGCGCCTCTCCACGCGCCTGGACACCGAGGATGAGGATCCAAACCAGGGCCGACTGGAGCTGAAGCTGAGGCTGCCGCTGAGGTAGAATCCGATCCATGAACTCCACCCGCCGAATCGTGCTGGTCTGCATGATGGCGCTCTCCTCGCCAGGTTGTGGCGAGGAGAGCAAGAAGGGCCAGGTGAACGAACTCTGCGTGGCCAACACCGACTGCGCTGATCGAGTCTGCCACCGCTCCATTTGCGCCAGCGCCAACCCCGTCGACAACGGACAGCCGTGCAGCGGAACGGGCGATTGCAAGAGCTACACCTGCAACGGCTCCATCTGCGTGCCCGGCAACAGCTCCAAGGGGGAGGCGTGCCGGTGGGGAGAAGAGTGCCGCAGCCGCTCCTGCATATCCGGTGTGTGTGTTCAGTCCGTTTCACCCGACATGGGCCCACCCGACGCGGGCCCCAAGCCCGAGGCCTCCACCCCGGATCAGGCAACGCCCGATGTCTCGGCCCTGGACCAGCAGCCACCCGACGCGATCATCCCCGACGCGCCCACCCCTGACGCGCCGCTGCCATCCGGCTATGTCACCTGGAGCAAGGTGAGCACCTTCCCCGCTGGAATCCTGGTCTCCACCATCCACGCCAGCGGCAAGGTGCTGCTGGTGGGCGGCGGCGACGGGAGCCAGACAGGCAGCATCCAGCGGTCTGACGACGGGGGGAAATCCTGGAGCTCGGTGCACACCGGCGGACATGTGACGAGCATCTCCATGGACGGCCTCTACGGCGCGGCCACGGAGAGGGGCGGCAAGGTCTACACAACAATCGACGGCGGCAAGAAGTGGTCTTACCGCACCATCTGCTGGAAGAAGGATGGCGACGGCGCCGTGGCGCAGCTCGGCACGGTCACCATCGCCGCCGGCATGGGCTGGCTCTGCGCTGCCCAGACCCTCTCCGGGGCGTTCAAGAACACCCTGAAGAACTGGGCCTCTTTTCCCATCCCCTTCAGGGGAGCCGCCCTGACCAAGGTGGGCGGCAAGGATGAGGCGGTGGTGGTGGGGTGGCGCACGACGACGCTCAAGAACTTCAAGCACTTCACCTACCGCTCAAGCGACCAGGGCAAGACCTGGACCGACACCTCATCGGTCTTCTCCGCCTCAGCCATGCTCAAGCCGGAGGAGGTGATACTGCTCTCCTCGGGCAGGGCGCTCGCCGTGGACGCCCTCGGCTACTACCACGACTACAACGCCGGGCTGAAGCTGTGGCAGCACTTCAAGCTCGGCACGCTCTCGGACGCGTTCCACGACCTGGCCTACGAGAAGCCATCCAGCGGCCAGCCGCGGATCCTGATAACCGGCAGCTCAACCCACGCCTCTCACGACGACGGCAAGACCTGGTCCAAGCTCACCTCCAAGCTGCTCACGGCCGGCATGAACGCCGTGGCCTTCTCCGGCGCCGGAGAGGCCTACCTTGGGCTATCCGTCAAGCCTGGGGGGCTGTTCACGAGCACCTGGCAGGGCAAGCCCTAGCAGAGGGAGATCACCACCAGGATCAGGCCGAACACCCCGATCCCCACACCGCACGCCCGGGCCACGGTGATGGAGCGGCGAATCCCCAGCGCGCGGGCGGTCTGAGGCGTGGCGAAGGGCATGACCATGATGGTGGCCGCCATCCCGAGCAGCGAGGCGCCCATGATCATCGTGCCGATCCACTGAGCCACTGCGATGGCCACCAGGGTGGAGTTCATCATCAGGAACACCAGCGCCACGATCAGGATGATGAAGAGCCGGGACCTGCGCTGGGCCTCGTCCATGAAGGCGCGCAGCCGTTCCTCGTGCCCAGGGTGGATCAGGGACGGCTCCTCCTGCCAGGCGTCCCCTTTCAGGTTGAGCTCCGTTAGCTCCCCCTCCGCCCCGTGGCACCAGAGGCAGCGCCTGTTCTCCCCGGCCATCAGTGGCCCCCCGCGCGGGTCAGGATCGCCCTGGCCGCGTCCAGCTCGGGCAAGGCGTCATTGGCACACACGAACTCATAGATGATCTGGTTCGTGCGCACAAAGGCGATCTCGGACTTCATCTTCTTGAGCGCGGCCATCACCGCGTCCGCGGCCTGGTCGTCTGCCGCCCGGATAGTGTTGAGCTGGATCGTCTTGCCGGCCACCTCGTAGCGCGTATTGCGCAGGGCGATGATCTCGCCCCCGAGCTTCTGAGAGATCGGCTTGATGGCCGCCGTCGGGATGGCCACGTCCGAGGTGACGTTCCAGTGGGCGGGCATGGTGGGCGCCGGCGGCGGGTTGACGGTGTGCGGGTTCTCCTTCCCCTTGCATGCGCCGAGGGCGAACAGGGAGACGAGCAATGCGACAAAGAGCGTGGACCTGACCATGACGTTCACCTCCTGATGTTCGATCTCTTCAGGGTGCATACAACACGATGGTGATGGCGTGGCCGCGCAGGTCAACGATACCCATGGCGCCCAGATAAATGGTTTGCCCCATTACAATAGAAAAGGAATCACGGCCCGCCGCTCCCTGGGGTAGTCGGGGAACTTATCCTGGTACCAGCGGTGGTGGGTCATGGCGCGGGGCAGGAGGTTGGCCGCGGTCCAGGCGGCGAAGGCGAGGCCGGGCATGGACCAGGTGAGCAGGGCCCAGCCGCCCCACTCCACCATCTCCCCCAGGTAGTTGGGGCACGAAACCAGCCGGTACGGGCCGCCGCGGGGGATCTTGTAGCCGGTTTCGCCGGGGGCGCGGAGGTTGATCAGGACCTGATCGGCGTAAAGGTTCACGCCGAGCCCAAGCATGAAGAGCGCCGCGCCGGCCAGGAAGCGTGGATCCATGAGCCATGAGGCAGGGACCTCCGGGCCAAGGGCCGTGAGCCAGCGCCCGTTCAGGTATCCGTTCACGGCGTTGAAGAAGATCGCCATGAGCACCACGGAGAGCGGCATGGTCTTGCCCTTGAGCCTGAGCCGGAAGGGGTAGACAAACGCCCGGTGCAGGTAGTGCGCCTCCCAGAACAGCAGGAAGACCCAGGCCGCCATGCCGGGCGGACGCGGGGCGATGAGATAGAACAATAAGATCACCAGGGCGGCTGGCGCCTCCATCAGCACCCAACCGAGAGCGCTGGGAACGGTGGGCCCCCACCCACCGCGGCTGTGGCGGCCGTACGGCGCCGAGATGAAGAGCAGCGCCACCAGGACCACGGCCGACAGGCCGAACCAGGCGTAAAGAAGGGCTGTATGAAGCTGGACTTCGCTCATTGCGGTGAGTGTATATTGAACGCCACCTTCACCTCGAGACAACAAACAGATAACCATGCGAATACCACTGCTCATCGTCAGCCTCCTTGTCACCTCCGCCTGCAGCGGTCCGGCCGCCGAGCAGCCCCCGCCTCAGGAAGAGGCCGTGGCCACAATCACCGCCCAGGGCGAGAAGGACCTGCGCACCGAGGCCGCGGTCTCCGACACGCTGCGCCAGGCAGAAACCGCCTTCATGGAGGGCCGCTGGGGAGATGTCGTTGTCAACGCCGGCCGGGTGCGGCGCGGCCTGGCCAGCCCCGAGGAGTACTACACGGCCACCCGGCTCATGGGCTTCGCCTCATGCAAGCGCAAGGACGCGCGCCCCCTCCCCTCCCTCTGGCTCCAGCTCAAGCCGGCCGACCGCGACCGCCTGCGCGCGGAGTGCCAGCAGGCAGGCATCAACCTGGACGACCAGGGCAAGCAGGTGGTGGAAGAGGTGGAAGAGGAGATGTAAGGGCGGCTGCTTTTTACAACGGCTTGATGACGAGGTTGTCGAAGGTCAGGTCCGACTCCCAGTTGTTGAAGCCGAAGTAGCTGTGCTCCTCCCCCTCCAGGGGCGAGGGATCCTTCATCTCCAGGAAGGCGTTGCCGTCCACGAACCACTGCACGAACTGGCCCTCCCGGCGGATGCGGAACTTGTAGGTCTGCCCCTTGACCACCTTCACGTCGGACCGCGTTTTGCGGTCGTCGGCGTGCTCGTCCATGCGGCACAGGGCGCTGGTGGAGTTACCCCAGCCGCCGAAGATGAACACGTAGCTGGAGGCCATGTAGGCGCCCTTGGTGGTGGCGTGGGTCTTGCCATCGCCCCAGGCCTCCACCTTGATGTCACCGGAGGCGCTGTTTGAGGTGACCTCGAAGGTGATCTCCGCGTTCCTGGGCAGGCGCTTTTTGAGCCAGAGCGGGTGGTTGTACGCGCCTTGAACCTTGAGCTTGCCGGAGACGATGCGGTACGGGCCGCCGGTGTTGTAGTAGCGGCTCCCCAGCTCCGCGCGCTCGAAGTCCTCGGTGAAGGGGGCGCTGATCACCTCATCCTTGGGGCAACCGGCGAGGGTCAGGGCCATGAGGCCCAACAGGGGCATTAGCTTCATGGGTCGCATCTGTATCTCCTGTATGGATGGACTATATGCGGTCCGGTGCGTAGGTTATGCTCTGCCACGCTACGGAGGCAACCATGTCTGATAACTTCAGAGACCTCGTCGCCGAGGGTATCCCCGAGACCGTCCCCTCCACGCCCGCCGAAGCACCGGGCATCAGCCACGCGCCGCCGCGCCAGCAGATCCTCAACGCGGCCGAGCGCCGCCTGGCCCTGCGCAACGCCCTGCGCTACCTGCCCGCCTCTCACCACGAGGAGATGGCGCCGGAGCTGGCCCGGGAGCTGCGCGAGGACGGGCATATCTACATGCGCCGCTACCGGCCCGCCTACCCCATGCACGCCCGGCCCATCGAGGCGTATCCGGCCCGCTGCCAGCAGGCCGCGGCGATCATGCTGATGATCACCAACAACCTCGATCCGAAGGTGGCCCAGCACCCGTACGAGCTGGTGACCTACGGCGGCAACGGCGCGGTCTTTCAGAACTGGGCTCAGTACCGCCTCACCATGCGCTACCTCAGCCGGCTGGAGCATGACCAGACCCTGGTGATGTACTCGGGCCACCCCCTGGGCGTGTTCCCCTCCCACCCCGACGCGCCGCGGGTGGTGGTGACCAACGGCATGGTGGTACCCAACTACTCCTCCCTGGACGACTACGAACGCATGAACGCGCTGGGCGTCACCTCCTACGGCCAGATGACCGCCGGCAGCTACATGTACATCGGCCCCCAGGGCATCGTGCACGGCACCACCATCACCCTGCTCAACGCGGGCCGGCGCTACCTGGACGCGGCCCCCGAGGAGGGCGGCCTGGGAGGCAAGCTGTTCGTCACATCCGGGCTGGGCGGCATGAGCGGGGCCCAGGCCAAGGCGGCGGTCATTGCCGGCTGCGTGGGCGTCGTGGCCGAGGTGAATGAGAAGGCGGTGCGCAAGCGCCACGAGCAGGGCTGGGTGCAGGAGGTGGAGGCGGATCTGGACAAGCTGCTGCTGCGCATCGCCCGCGCCCGCGCCGAGAAGAAGCCGCTCTCTCTGGCTTACATCGGCAACATCGTGGATCTGTGGGAGGCCCTGGACAGGGCCGGCGAGCCGGTGGAGCTCGGCTCGGACCAGACCTCACTGCACAACCCGTACGCCGGCGGGTACTACCCGGCTGGGCTCACCGTGGAGCAATCTCAGAAGATGATGAGCCAGGAGCCAGAGGCGTTCCGCGATCAGGTCCACGCCTCGCTGCGCCGCCAGGTGGAGGCGGTGAAGGCCGCCGTCGCCCGGGGCATGGCCTTCTTCGATTACGGCAACGCCTTCTTGCTGCAGGCCTCCCGCGCCGGGGCGGACATCTGCAAGCCCGACGGGAGCTTCATATACCCCTCCTACGTGGAGGACATCATGGGGCCCATGTGTTTCGACCACGGCTTCGGCCCGTTCCGCTGGGTCTGCACCTCATGCGACCCGGCGGACCTGGCGCGCACCGACGCCATCGCCAGCAGGGTGATGGGCGAGATGGCGGCCGAGGCGACCCCGGAGACCCGGACCCAGCACCTGGACAACAAGCGGTGGATCGACGCCGCCGGCGAGAACAAGATGGTGGTGGGCTCACAGGCGCGCATCCTCTACTCCGACTGGTGGGGCCGCACCCGCATCGCGGCGGCCTTCAACGACGCCATCCGCAGCGGTGAGATCTCGGCCCCTGTGGTGCTGGGGCGGGACCACCACGACGTGTCCGGCACCGACTCCCCCTTCCGCGAGACTGCCAACATCTACGACGGCAGCCGGTACTGCGCCGACATGGCGGTGCACAACGTCATCGGGGACGCCTTCCGCGGCGCCACCTGGGTGAGCCTGCACAACGGGGGCGGCGTGGGCTGGGGCGAGGTGATGAACGGCGGCTTCGGCATGGTGCTCGACGGCACCGACGACGCGGACCGCCGCCTGCGCCAGATGCTGCACTGGGACGTGAACAACGGCATAGCCCGCCGCTCCTGGGCAGGCAACGACGGCGCCCGCCTTACAGCACAGCGCGCCATGGAAGAGGACGAAAAGCTGCGAGTCACCCTGCCCGCTCTGGCCAATACCGACCTCATCGAAAACGCCATCACCAGGGCATACGACGAATAATTCCGCACCTAGCACCAATTGCAATAAAAGAACGATTTGCATATTTTTTCTGTTTTGCTAACATTATCCCTTAACGGAGGGATGATATGGCACCTCAGCCCAACCTGAGCGAAGAGCAGTTCCCCACCAAGGCCGAGAAGGAACGGGACCGCCTGCTGCAGGACCAGCGGCAGATGGACGGCAGGCTCTTCGACTACCACAGCCTGCTACGAGCCTCCCGCGCCCTGCACCACTGTCGGGACATGGAGACCCTCTCATCGGTGCTCCGGGCCATGATCCGGGACAAGATGGGCGATGTCACGGTGTGCATCTTCATGTACGACGAAGAAGGCGGCGGCTTTACCCAGCTCCTGGTCAGTGGCGATGAGACGCCCTTCTCCTTCGACCTCGGGCCAGGCATCCTCTGGCAGCTACTGCGCCGGGGCGAGCCCTTCTCAGTGGTGGACATGGACGGCGCTTACCGCTTCCCGGACCTGTTCGAGGAGACCGGGCTGGACCGCATGGGCGCGGTCATCTGGACCCCGCTGGTGATGGACGACCAACCCAAGGGGTTGCTCGCCCTGGGCCCCCTGCCCGGCAGCGCTGCCTACAGCCAGCGGGAGCTGGAGTTCCTGCACACCCTGGGCGAGCAGGCAGCCGTGGCGGCGGCCTCCATCCACCTTTATCAGCGTCTACGCTCGGAGCAGGCGCGCCTGGACCGCACCATCCGCGATCTCTCGGTGCTCTACGACATCAGCCGCGCCATCAGCCAGATCGACAACATGAAGCAGCTCTTGCTGGAGATCCTGGAGCACGCCATTGGCCGCGTGGGGGCCGAGCGCGGCTCGATCATGCTCTACGTCCCCGACGAGGACCTGCTCCGCATGCAGGTGGTTCGCGGCCTGCCCGACCCCCTGGCCGAGGAGCGCATCAACAGCGGCCAGCAGGCCTGCAAGACCTTCCGCCCCGGCGAGGGCATCGCGGGATCCGTGTTCAAGAGCGGCGAGGGCTACCTCTCCCACGATCCATCCAGCGACGAGAAGTTCACACCCTCCGGAGACACCCGCGTGGCCTCCATCGCCTGCCTCCCCCTGGCGGTCAACGACCAGCCCATCGGCGTGCTCAACATCACCAACAAGAAGGAGAGCCAGTTCTGCGAGGAAGACGTGGAGATCCTCACCGCCATCGCCGGGCAGGCGGCCATGACCATCGAGAAAGCCGACCTGTACCAGCTGGCCATCACCGACGAGCTCACCAGCTTGTTCGTGCGCCGGTACTTCTACCGCCGCCTGGACGAGGAGACCCGCCGGCGGGGCCGCTACGGCACCGAGATCTCCCTGCTGCTGCTGGACATCGACCACTTCAAGAAGTTCAACGACACTCACGGCCACGACACCGGCGACGTCGTGCTGAAGGAGGTGGCCGCCGCGATGCAGGAGCAGTGTCGCGAGATCGATGTGGTGGCCCGCTACGGCGGTGAGGAGTTCGCCGTGCTCCTGCCCGAGACCGACCTGGAGGGCGCCATGGTGGCGGCCGAGCGCCTGCGCGCCAAGATCGAGGGCCTGCGCGTGCCCACCGGCGATGGTGAGCTCTTATCCGTGACCATCAGCCTGGGCGCCTGCCAGGCCATCGATGGCGTCTCCAGCCGCGAGGAGATGATCAAGGCCGCGGATCTCGCCCTCTACCACGCCAAGGCTGACGGACGAAACCGCGCGGTGGCCTTCGAGGAAGGTATGGAGATGCCCGAAGAGGCGTAGCCTCTTCCCCTGCCCCTGGTCCCTGGTCCCTACCGCAAAATAAACGGGTGCGTAACCGTCACCGCCGCTCCCGTAAACGTCGGGAACGAGGCGGCCTTCACCGCCTTGGCGATGCAGTCGCCCGTGGGGGTGCTGGCCAGGACACCGCCCACTGCCGCGGAGCTCTTCACGGTCCCGTCGGGGGCGATGGTGGCCCGGATCAGGGCGAGCCCCGGTACGCCGTGGAGCTGGTAACAGCGGGAGATCCGATCACGGGCCGAGGACATGCCCGCCTTGATCTGGATGCGCGACAGGGTGGACGCGCTGTCCTTGTACGGTGGCAGCGCGGCCGGCGCCCGCGCAGGGCGCTGGATAATCATGGCGTCTCCGCCCCCCACCGCCGGGCTCAACACCGGCGCGGGCGCCAGGGCCCGGCGCTGCGGCTGAGCCCGCGGCGCCTGAATCTGCATGGGATCCGGCGGCGGCCCCACCTTGCCCAGGCGGACCCCAAGCCGGCGGCACAGGGTGCGCAGATACCTGCGCTGGCTCTGGTCCATTTTGGCCAGCGCCTCACGCGCCTTGCGCTTGAGGTTCCGGTGACAGGCCGACGCGCCGTAGATCTGGAGCGCGATCTTGTTGTACGGATCCATGCGCAGGGCCTGCCGCGCCCTGGAATAGGCGCGCTTGTAGTCGCCGTCCACGTAGTACTCCTTGGCCCGCACCACTGAGTCCCGCACCGCCAACGACTGCGGCGCCGGGGTCATCTTCTTGACCTGAGGCGGCGGAGCCTTGGTGTCTGTGCTGGCCAGGGAATCCATGACGACCTGGTCCTGCTGCGTCTCCATGGGGGGGACGGGGGAGGCCTTGACCGCCGGCGCATCCTGCCCCAGCTCCTTGTTGAGCAGCCGGTCCTCAAGCAAAGCCACGCGCTTCTCAAGCGCGTCGATCTTCTTGCTGTGGGCGCACCCGCCCAGGCAAACTACCGCCACCGTTGTCAGGCTCAGAAGCCTCGCCCAAGAAGTCATTATCCGCTCTCCTCTCACAATCCCTACCAGTCCGGCGTGATGGTCAGTGACGCCCCGCCCACCCCGGCGCTCATGCCTCGGCCCACGGTGATCAGGGCCAGGTCATGGCCACGCTTTCCCGACTTGCTCAGCATGACCGCCCCGCGGGTGGCCGAGTCGCCGGCCGTGGCGCCCTTGATGCCACCTTTGTAGTCGCCTCCGAAGTCCGAGACCTTCTTCAGCCCCATGACCAGGCCCACGCCCCACGACGCGCTGCCGCCTACCTGCGCCCCGGCGCTCCAGGCCTTGAGGTGAACCTTGCCGCCCTCCTTGCTGCCCTTGAACGCGGCGTACCCGTCGCCGTTCATGTACTTGACGATGAAGCCGCCCTCGCCAGATGAGTAGACAAACACCCCGCGCACCGGCTTCTTCTTTGCCGCCGCCTTGAACCACTTGCGGGCCATGGTCACCTCGACCAGGTCCTTGAGCTCCTTGCGCTTCTCGGCCGACAGGCGCACCTGTTCCGCCAGCTTGTCATAGGCCTTCGCCACCCCCGCGGTGGTGTAGGCCCTGGACAGCTTCGCCTTCCCCTTCTTCTTGCCCTTACCCTCAGCGCCCGACGGCAGCGCCAGAGCCAACATGAATACAGCGATGATCAACGAGTGGCCCCTCATGGACACCTCCAGTTCGTAGCACTACCGGTACGTATTCGGTTGTACAGGGGTCAGCGCGCCAGCGCCAATTTCTCGCCCACCCCGCCGCCACCCGCCGCCGCCCGCTTGGGCGGACCGACCCGGGAGGGCAGGAACTTGGGGTTCTTCAGGCTGCCGTAAACCTTCATGCCGAAGAAGCCATCGGGCCGCCGGGCGGATCCCAGCGCGCTGTCGAGCAGGCCGAACGCGGGGTTCTTCTCCTTGAGGGCGGCGCTCACCTTGAAGCGCAGGTAGCCGTTGAGCGTCGAGAAAGCCACCGGCTTCCGCAGCTGCACGCTCCCCTCTAGTTTCAACTCCAGGTCGGGCGACTTGGCAGCGAAAGACTGGATCTTGGCCAACCCCTTGGCCACCTTGATCTCCCCGGCCATGCGCCCCATGCGCAGCTTGGGCAGGGTGATCCCCGCGGCCAGGAAGGGGTGCCCCTTCACCTTGAGCTTGCTCTTGCCGTCCCCCACCGCGCACCCCTTGCAGCTGATCTTGATGGCGCCGCTCGCCTCGTTCATCTTGCCCGCCGGCACCTTCATGTCCACCTCGGCCGAGAGCCCGCCCACCAGGGGGAGCCCCAGCTTCTTGGACAGGATCTTGGCCCGCCCCAGCTTGACGCCCTCGGCCTCGACCTTGATCTTCATGTCCTTCTTCTTGGTCCTGGCGAACTCTCCTTCCACCGTGCCGCCCAGCCCCTCCACATCGAAGTCGATGTCGATGCCGCCGCCGAGCAGGGCGAACAGCCCCACCCCGACGCGCACCTCGTCCAGCACCACCCTGGAGAAGCGCGGCCTGTTGGCCTTCTTCTTTCCGGGGTCGCCCTCCCCCTCCGCGCCAGCCATGGTGGCCCCCGGGTTGACGCCTCCTGGAGCCGCCGCGTCCATGATGCGCACCACCAGATCCTCCGCCTTCACCCCGGTCAGGGGGCTCGGCCCCAGGGAGCCGATGCTCACCTGCATCTCCCCGGACGCGGAGAGGAAGTCCTCAACCCGGGTCTTCACCTTGTCGTAGGGGAACATCAGGTAGAAGGCCACCACGAAGGCGAACAGCGCGAACAGCGGATATCCCACCCACTTCAGGATGCGTTGCATGCGGCCGCTCATGTCCGGTTCTCCGGCTCCGGACCCCGAGGTTCACTGGCCCGCTTCTCGTAGGTCGACACGACCATCTCCACATCCAGGTCCTTGTGTTCCCCCCAGCGCGCCGACACGCTCAGCCGCGTGATCTGCACGATGTGGGGGCTGTTCTCCAGCTGCTTGATCAGCTGAGCCAGATCCTTGAGCCCCACCTTGCGCAGCTTCACCTCAAGGCCCCGCTGCACGAAGATGTCCCCCTCCACCGGGTTGACCTGCCCGGTTTCCGCGATCTCCACGCCCACATCCTTGGCCACCTTCTCCACGAAGGAGTTGAGCTTCAGCGGGGCGCGAGACATGCGCACCTCCAGGGCGGCAAGACGCTGGCGCTGGGTCATGTACTTGGAGCCGTTGAGCTGCAGGTCCTTGATGGCCTTGCGCATGGACTCGTTGCGCTCGGCCAGCTCCTCCAGCCCGGAGACGATGACGTACCCCACCACCGTCGCCGTGCCGAGCACCAGGGTCAGCCCCAGCGCGCCAAGGGCGAGCCACTCCCGCGGGGAGAGCCGGCTCAGAGAGCTCTTCATATCGTCGATGCGGTCTCGGATGTTCAATGCCACGTTCTCTTATCCTCCCCGGCCGGAGCCGGGATCCGCTAAAAACACTCCGTAAAGATGGTGAGGGAGAACTGCTTCTTCTCCTCCGCCACCGTCGAGATCTTGCCCTGGGTCACCTTGCTCACGCATGGATCCGACGACACCGCCTTGACGATGGAGTCGATCTGGGAGCGGGAATCAGCCGTGCCCGACATGGAGGTCTTCTCCTGCTTGATATCCAGGCGGGCGATGTCCAGGTTTAGCTTCACCGGCTTCCCCTTCTTGTCGGTTTCCCCCTCCATGGAGGCCGGGATCTTGCTCGAGAAGAGGTTCAGCAGGTCAAATGCGGTCTTCTCCGGGATCACCGCGCCCCGCGGCCCGGAGCCACGGCGGATCATGAGCGAGATCTTACGCGGGCTCGTGATCACCTCGCCGAACACGGCCCGGGAGGCTTGCTTCAGGCGGTTCTTGAGCAGGACCTCCTCCTTGCGCATGGAGTAGAGGCTGCTCAGGGCGTTGAGGGTGAGGAACACCAGGATCAGCACCGTGGACACGGCCAGGGTGGTGAGCTTCTCGCGGAAGATGGAGCTGTCCGTGCGGAAGGCGTACTCACCCTGACGAAGGTCCAGGCCGGTCCTGCCGCCCTGCTGCAGGCAGAGGCCCAACGAGAGCGCCCCCAGGGCCTGGGCGTCGCCGGTCATGCCCCCCACCGACATGTTCGGGTCCTGGTCCAGGCTCAGGCGCTTGCACGGGAGCCCCAGCTCCGCGGACAGGTGTTCGTCCAGCCCGGGCAGCAGGCTCGTGCCGCCGCAGAGGAGGATCCGCCCCGGCGCCATGCCGAGCTTGCCGCCCATCACGCCGAGGGTGAGGCGCATCTCACGCACCAGCGGATCCAGCGCCTCCCGGAGGATCCCCGTCATGGCCTTGACCCTGGGATCCAGCCCCTCCCCGTCGCCGGGGGCCACCTGCGCGTACCGCTCCTTGAGGTCCTCCGCCTCGTCAAATGAGATCTGGAAGGCCCGCCGGATGGCGTCGGTGAAGTTGTAGCCGCCGCGGGAGATGGAGCGGGCCGAGATGGGCCTGCCGTCGGCCACCAGGCAGAGGTTTGTCAGGCGGTGGCCGATGTCAGCCACCAGGGTCACGCCGTCCGCGTCAGCGCCCCGCAGCAGCTGGCCATAGCTCAGCGGCGCCGGGGGGATATTGCGTGGGGTGATCTCCAGCGGCTCGCAGGCCTCGATCACCTCCTCCACTGCCTCGGATCGGGTGGCCACCACCAGCACCTGCCCCGGCAACTGGGGCACCGCCGCGTGGTCGAACAGGACCTCATCCACCTCCCACGGGATGTCGTCGGCCAGCTCGTTCTGGACCACCGCCGCCAGCCGCCTGGCGTCGGTGACCGGGATCTCGAACAGCCGCTGCAGCACCTTGTCCCCGGGGAGCCCGAGGGTCACCAGGTCCACGCCGCTGTCGGGTAGCTCCAACCCCTGGAGCGCCTCCAGGCTGCGCGTGAGCTGCGGCTCGGGCCCCGAGGGCACCGGGAGGGTCTCCAGGTGCGCGACCTCAACCTTGCGCATCCCAACCTCCAGCCGGGCTACCTTGACGCTGTGGGATCCCAAATCGATCCCGAGGACCATCTGCGCCATGGGTTACTCCTCCCGCCAGTACAGGAACCCGCCGGGCCCTGCCTGAGCTTGCGTCCGCGACATCGGGATCAGCTTCATGTCCCAAACCGCGGTGATCTTCTTTTTGATATGCCCCACCTCGGACGTGGCCCGGATCTCGTAGATCCTCCGCGGCCCTCCCGCCACGATGGCCTCCTTGAGCGGCTTCTTCTTCACCGGCACCCCGATGACAGGAGGCAGCGACTGCTGGTAGGAGGACACGTTCTTGGGTGGGGTTGACGTCGTGGATGAGCTGCTGCCCGTACCCGCCGAGATCTGCCCGAACCCCTGCTTGTACGCCGTGAGCGTCACGTCCATGGGGTCGATGATCGCCCGCACGAACGACTCCTCGTCCTTGAACCCACCGAAGTAGTCGCGCAGGTGCACCACATAGCGGGAGAGGAGCATTACGTTCTCCCACCGCATGGAGGGGTGGGTCGGGGTCTGAGCGTACTGCAGGATCAGGGCGACGATGGTGGTGGGCGTGGCGATGTTCACGTTCACCTTGCACGCGCCGTACACCGTCACCGAGGAGCGGAACGCGTCCATCCAGTCCTCCTCGACGCCCTTGATCAGGTACAGCTCGTCGATGGTGTCGAGGTACTGGTTCTTGTTCTCGTACGGGTCCTTGCCGGTGTTGTAGCGGTAGTCCTCCACCGCGGAGGAGCCGAACATCACGGTGTCCTGGTCCACCCAGTCGATGATGGCGCGCAGGATCTCCAGCCGGTCGGCGTACTCCCCCTTGGAGTCCGGCTCCTCGAACAGGCGGTTATAGCGGGGGGCCATCATCATGGCCGTGAGCCCCGCGGCCATGCGCACCACCGACGGGCTGGACGGGTTCGCTCCGCCCCCGCAGTTCAGGTTGATGCGGCCATCGGTGGACTCCACCTCCAGGTCAAAGGTGCCCACGTCCACCCCGATCCCCTTGATCTCGCCCTCGCTGATGCCGAACAGGGAGCCGAGCAGCGCTGCCCCCTCCTTGCTGTTGAACGCGCTCATGAGCAGGGGCGCGTAGTCGGCCACCTGCAGGTCCATGCCGCCCAGGAACTTGCGGTTCGGATCGATGATGCGCTGCTGCAGGCGGAAGAGCAGCCGGGACAGGTTGATGCCGGAGCGGGCCAGGAAGTGGGCGCGCAGGTCGTCCCGCGCGTTGGCCGCCGCGGCCAGATCCATGGTGGTGTTGAAGGCGAAGTCCGCCGTGGTCACGGCCATCACCGCCACCACGACGACCACGGAGACCAGGGCCGCGCCCCGCTCCCGGTCATTGCGGCGTCGTTTGTGGTGGCCCTCTTTCACTCCATCTCTCCTCTAGGACCCCGCGCTGAACCAGAGCGGGTTGCGCACAAAGATCCGCGTGGCGGTGACGAAGGTGATCTCCTTGCCCCAGTAATCCTCCACGGTGAGCTCGATCTTGATCTTGGCCGGCAGCCGGTCGGGTTGGCCGTCCAGGGACCGCGTATTCCAGGTGTCCTTCCACTCGTTCATCTGGTCGTCGAAGAACTCGAAGTGCAGCTCCTCGATGTCCTCGAGCATCACGTAGGCCGGCCCCTCGTCCTCCGGCTTCAGGCTGCCCAGCCGGCGGGTCTCCCGCCGCATCAGGTTGGTCTGGCTGCTGTCCTCCGGATCCGCCGCGCTGAAGTACCGGATCACCGCCTGATCGCACTCCTTGGCCTCCTCGCGCAGGCGCGTGTGGGCGAAGTTGCTGAACATCAGCTCGTCCACCGAGCTCTCCCGCGAGTGGATGAACATGGTGCGCGGCGTCTGGGCCATGGGCTGATCGTTCTTGGACAGGTAGGCCATGCTGATCTCCCGCGCCATGCGGTTCATCGCGAGCCTGATCTGGTGGTACCGGTCCTCGATGTCCTCCACCTTGCGCTTGGTGCGCGAGGTCATGGAGAAGGAGCCCCAGACGATGGTGGACATACCCGCCAGGATCGCCAGAGAGACCAGGACCTCCATGAGCGTGAAGCCCTGGTCCAGCGACCGTGACTGTGACCGTGACCGGATCACCGCTTGAGCCCTCCCGTGTTCATGGCCGGCGCGGTGGATGGGGAGCCGGCGCCGGAGGAGCCCGAGGTGGCCGTGCCGCCTGTGCCGCTTGTGCCCGAGGTGTTCAGGCCGGCCGGGGAGAGCGATCCAGAGGCCGCCTGGGAGATGTAGCGATCGTCGGTGAAGTAGGAGACCACCGTCACCTCACGGGAGACGGCCCCCTCCTTCCAGTGCACCTTGAGCTGCACCCGCCGGATGCTCCGCTCCAGCACCTGGCGGATCATGTCGTAGTAGGAGGCGAGGATGCCGCCGCCCAGCATGTCCATGGGGCTGCCGGTGCCCGAGGAGGATGAGGAGGACGAGCTTGAAGAGCTGGAGCTGCTCCCCATCAGATCCATGGCGTCCTGTTGGTCAACCGACTTGGGCAGCTCCACCTTCTCCACCAGGAGCGTGTACTTGAACCGCTCGAAATCCTCGTCTTCGAAGTCCCCCTCCTCCTCCTCATCAAAGTCAGAGAAGCCCTCCTTGAAGATCTCCTCCTCCACCTCGACCATCTTGTAGCGAGCCAGCAGGGTGGCCTCGGTCATGAGCCGGGACCGATTGGCCGCCCGCACGCTGTTCTGGTACGAGCTGGAGAGGGTGATCAGGGACATGGCAAGGATCGCCAGGGCGATCATCACCTCCAGCAGGGTGAAGCCCGCGGTATGTGGCCGGGCGCGCCTCACAAGCTCCCACCCTTCTTGCACTTCTCACGGCTTGTGGACTTGCGCTTGTCGTCGCTCACGCCGAAGTCGTCGGGGATCTCGTACTCGCATGAGTAGACCACCGACCGACCCGTGAGCGGGTGCAGCACCACCGAGTAGACCTTCTCCTCCTCCTCGTCGGTGAAGTAGACGATGGCGGGCTCGCTGTGGCCCTGAGGGAAGAAGTAGATGTACGCCATCCCCTGCTTGGTGGCCTCCGCGAGGCGGGGCGTGATCACCGAGGCGACCTTCACCCCGCCCTTGAGCTTGATGGTGCGCGTCACCACGTTTTGAAGCGGCTTGAAGGAGGCCTTGGGCCGGATCACCGGCATGTTCATCAGCTCCGCCTCGTCCGCGATCTGCTTGCCGTCCAGCCCCCCGATGAACTCCTCGTCATCCTCCAGCAGGTTGCCGTCCTCGTCGTAGTCGTCGTCTCCTCCCAGCCCGAGCATGGAGCCGAGGAAGTCGCTGCCGCCCTTGCGCTCCTCGGCGGCCTGGCGCAGCTTGGCCCGCGCCTCGCCGGAGTGATCCTTCTGCCCCTTCTCCAGTACATGCTGTTCCCGGCCGGCGCGCAGGCGGACCAGGTCCTCGGAGTACTCGATCCAGATGCGGCCCTCCTTGATGTCGATGGCCAGGCGGAGGTAGTGGCCGGTCATGGCCGCGCGGTCGAAGACGTAGCGCATGGCCCCCGCGGTGCGGCTGGCCGCCGAGCGGAGGTCGGCCCGGGTCAGGTTGCGCAGGCTCGCCGTGGCGCCCACCATGATCAGCCCGAAGATCGCCGCGACGATCATCAGCTCCATGATGGTGAATCCGGCGGTCTCCCGCCTATGTGACCCGGCGCGGCGCATGCACCCCTAGTCGAGCTCCCAGCTCTTGATGTCGTCCTCGGTGCCGTCCTTGCGGTCAGGCCCCATGGAGTAGATGTCCGCGCCCTGGGTGTCGTTCTCCCCCGGGCACTTGAACTTCAGCTCCTGACCCCACGGGTCCTGGGGCTCCTTGTTGATGTACTTCTGGGTGTACAGGGCCTTCAGGTCGGTGGGGCACTTGTCCTGGTTGTCCATGAAGTAGTGCACGATCGCCTCTTGCATGTTCTTGACGATCATCTTGGCGTTGGTGAGCTTCGCCTTCTGGAAGCGGTTGTACGCCACCACGCCCACCGTCCCCATGAGCAACCCGATGATGGCCACCACCACCATGATCTCGATGAGGGTCATACCCAGCTCACGTTCCTGAGCAGGCCGCTGCTTCTTCTTCAGGGCCTTCGCCACGTTCATTATCAAGCTCATAACTGCCTCCAGTTTGGCGGGCCCTACCCCACCATCTCGTTCATCTCCAGGATCGGCATCAGGATGGAGAACACGATGAAGCCCACGATGCCGCCCATGGAGAGGATCAGCAGCGGCTCCATCAGGGTGGTCAGCCGGTTCAGCTTCAGCTCCACCTCGGTCTCGTAGGCCTGGGCCACGTTCTCCAGCATCTCCTCCAGGTGGCCCGACCGCTCCCCCACCGCGATCATCCGGGTCACCAGCGGCGGGAATTGGCCGCTCTTCTCCAGCGGGGCGGCGATGCTCTCGCCCTCGCGGATGGAGACCCGCGCCTTGTCCACCACCTTGATCAGCACCTCATTGCCCAGCAGGAACTTGACGATCTCCAGGGCTTGCAGCAGGGGCACGCCGCCGTGGAGCAGGGTGCCGAGGATGCGGGCAAACCGGCCCACCGCCACCATGCGCACCAGGGGCCCCACCAGCCAGAGCCGCAGCACGATGCCGTCGTACACCGGCTTCCCGGACTTGCTCGTCTTCCAGCGCTTGAACCCGTAATACCCTCCAGCGGACAGCAGGAGGATCAGCCACCAGTAGTTCCCGGTGATACCGCTGAGCCAGACCAGCAGCTGAGTGTTCCAGGGCAGAGACCGGCCCATGTCGGAGAAGATCTCGGTGATCTTCGGCACCACCACCACCATCAACATGCCGGTGATGGCCACGCTCACCATGGCCATGACGATGGGGTAGACCATGGCCCCCTGGACCTTCCCCTTGAGCTTCACCTGCCCGTCGAGGAAGTCGGCCAGCCGGGCCAACACATCGTCCAGGTTCCCGGCAGCCTCGCCCGCGCGGACCATGTTCACGTACAGATCGTCGAAGATCTTCGGATGCTCGGCCAGGGCGTCGGCCAGAGACGTGCCCTCGTTAACCTTGGTGCGTATCTCGGCCATGCACCGCTTGAGCCGGTCGCTGGTGGCCTGCTCCCCCATGGCGGACAGGGACTCGGCCAGGGGGATGCCCGCGCGGATGAGGGTGGCGAGCTGGCGCGTGACGACCGCCACGTCCTGGGGCCGGACCCGGTCGAACAGCCCCTTGACGTCCACCTCTCGGTTGAGCCCCTCGCCGCTGACGACCCGCTCCCGCTCCTCGGAGATGTCGGTGACCAGCACCCCCTCCTTGCGGAGCGAGGCGCGCAGCCCCCGGCGGCCATCGGCGTCCTTGACCCCGGAAACCTGCTTGCCCTTGGCGTCGACGCCCTTGTACGCGAATACCGGCACGGTTAGATGTCCTCGGCGGAAGTCACAACGCGGTCTGGCCGGCCCCAGGCGCCGATCTCTGCGTTGCTCCTCCTCGACGTACCTCTGGTACGCCTTCGTCGTCGCGCCTTGACCTCGGCGCCAGTTTCTCGACCAAACCGCATCATTATTCGCGCCTCGGACATCTCTACCCCGCGTCCTCCGCCGTGACCCTCATCACCTCTTCGATGGTGGTCCACCCGGCGATGACTTTCTGGGCGCCGTCCTGGCGCAAGGTGCGCATGCCCTGCTCAACCGCCGCCTGCTTCATGTTGGCGGCGTCGGTGTTCTTGAGCACCAGCCCGCGCAGCTCGTCGTCCACCATGAGCAGCTCGAAGATGCCCGCGCGGCCGGCGTAGCCCGTGTCCATGCAGGAGGGGCAGCCCTTGGGGGCGTACACCAGCCCGGGGGGCGGCGGCGGCCGGTTCGGGTCGGTGAAGCCGTGGTCCTGCCCGCCCTGGGCCACGAACTCCTCCATGGTGTAGCCCAGGCGCTCAACCTCCTCGGGCGTGGGCGGCCGCGTCACCTTGCACTCGGGGCACACCTTGCGCACGAGGCGCTGGGCCAGCAGCCCGATGATGGAGGACGCCACCAGGAACGGCTCCACGTTCATCTCCACCAGGCGGGTGATGCCGCCGGCGGCGTCGTTGGTGTGCACAGTGGAGAAGACCAGGTGACCCGTGAGCGAGGCCTGGATGGCGATCTCCGCCGTCTCAAGGTCGCGAATCTCACCCACCAGGATCACGTCCGGGTCGTGGCGCAAGAACGAGCGCAGCCCGGAGGCAAAGGTGAGTTCGATCTTCGGGTTCACCTGGGTCTGGCTGATCCCCTCGATCTGGTACTCGACGGGATCCTCCACGGTGAGGATGTTCTTGTCCGGCGTGTTGATCTTGGACAGCGCGGAGTAGAGCGTGGTGGTCTTGCCGGAGCCGGTGGGGCCGGTGACCAGCAGGATGCCGTGGGGGCGCTGGATGATCTCGGACACCGCCTCGTAGTGGTCCGGGCCCATGCCGATGGAGTCGAGGTCAACCATCACCGAGGTGCGGTCGAGCAGGCGGATGGTGATCCGCTCGCCCTTGGCCGTGGGCGCGGTGGCCACGCGCATGTCGATGTCCTTGCCCGCGATGCGGCGGCGGATGCGGCCGTCCTGGGGCAGGCGCTTCTCGGCGATGTTCAGCCCGGCCATGATCTTCACGCGGGCGGTGATGCTGGCGCCGTAGTTGCGGTGGGCCCGCCGGGCCTCATACAGCACGCCGTCGATGCGGTAGCGCACGATGATGTCGCGCTCGCCGGGCTCGATGTGGATATCGGAGGCGCGCTCCTTGACCGCCTGGAAGATCAGGCTGTTCACCCAGCGGATGATCGGCGCCTCGTCGGTGACGTCGATGATGTCCACCAGCTCCTCGGAGTCGGCCTGGAACTCGTCGTTCTCCTCCAGGTCCACGCCGGTGGTGCGCTTGGCGTACACCTTGTTGATCAGGTCGAGCACCTGATCGCTGGTGCTGAGCAGCGGGCGCACCTCCGCCCCGAGCAGGGTGCGCAGGTCGTCCAGTGCGTGCACCTGCCGCGGATCGGCCAGCACCACCCGCACGGCGCCGTTCTGCCGGTGGTACGGCATCACCATGTGCGCCTTGGCGTAGTTGATGGGGATCTCGTCCAGCAGCTCCGGGTCCACCTCTTCCGGGTTGGGCCTGGACAGATACTCCAGGCCGAGCTGCATGGCCTGCGCCCGCGCCAGCCCCTCCTCGTCCACGAGCTTGTTCTTGATCAGGATGTCCACCAGCTCCCCCCCTTCGAGGTGCTGGGACTCCAGGGCCTGCTCCAGCCGGTCCCGGGTGAGGGCGCCATCCCGAATCAGGATGGAAGCGAGGGCGGTTTCGTCCATGGCCTCGCCTCCTCTAGCGAATCCGCCTGGGCCGCTCGCGGATAACTGGCCGCGGCGGGTGGCGAATCTCCGAGGCGGGTTGCCGGCGCGGGTTGCGCCTGGTGCCCTTGCCCTTCACCG
The DNA here is from genome assembly GCA_964497805.1 of uncultured Kofleriaceae bacterium. Taxonomy (GTDB): domain Bacteria; phylum Myxococcota_A; class Polyangia; family CAZCFB01; genus CAZCFB01. The sequence continues at coordinate 15,101 of CAZCFB010000012.1, read as the reverse complement.
GCGTCACGGTCATGCCAGTGGGCATCTCCACCGGCTCCACGTCCTCCGGCTCCGACGCCTTGCGCGCCTCCTCCAGCAGCTTGGCCTCCTGCTCGGCCTGGCCCGCCACGCGGTTGATCTCGGCAAGCAGGCCGCGCTTGTGGCGGAAGTCCACGTCGGCGGTTATCTCGTGGTACTTGAAGCTGGTGTAGCGCTCGATGAACTCCCGCCGCTCCTCCATCTTCTTCTTCAGGATACGCCGCAGGTCGGTCTGGTCCCGGATGATGTACGGGGTCAACACGATGAGCAGGTTCGTCTTCTCGGTGGTCTTCTTCTTGTACTTGAACAGGTAACCCAGGATCGGGATGTCGCCCAGGATCGGCACCTTGCTCACCGAGTTGCGCACCCGGTTGCCCATGAGGCCGCCGATGACGACGGTCTGCTGATCACGCACCACCACCACCGTCTTGGCCGAACGCTTGGAGGTGGCCGGCCCCATGCCGTTGAAGTTCTGGGAGACGATGTCCGAGACCTCCTGCTCCAGCTCAAGGCGCACCATCTCGCTCTCGTTGACGTGGGGGGTGATCTTCATCTTCAGGGCCACGTCCTGGCGCTGCACCGAGACGCCGGGCAGGAAGGAGGAGAGCGCCGCCGCGCCGCCGGCAGCGCCAGCCGCGCCAGCCGCACCTGCGAGCCCGCCGAAGCCGCCGCCCATCATGGCGCCCTGGAACGGCAGGTTCTGCCCCACCGTGATCTCCGCCTCCTCGTTGTCGGTGGTGAGGATGTGAGGAGAGGAGAGGATGTTCACGTCGCTGTTGTTCTGCAGCGCCTGGAACATGACGCCGAAGCCAGGGATGTCGGTGCCCACGCCCAGCAGCTGCCCGGACCCCTGGATCTCCGCGCCCCTCACGCCCACGGCCAGGCCCATCATGCCCAGGGGGTTGACCAGCAGGGAGTTCAGGTCCGAGGACTCCACGCCGCCGAAGATCAGGGACTCGGTGTCCCCCTCCCCCGCCACGCCGCCGCCGTGGTAGGCGAAGCCCACCTTCTTCGTGTTGTCCATGCTGATCTCGAGGATGCTCGCCTCCACGAACACCTGCCGGCGCGGGATGTCCAGCTTCTGGATCACGCCGCGCAGGTTCAGGTAGTCCTTGGTGGTGGCCACGATGACCAGGGAGTTGGTGGGCTTGTCAGCGCTGATCTTGACGTCCCCCTCAAACAGGGTGGCCGCCTGCTGGCCGCCGCCGGGCCGCCGCGCTGGCCGCCGGCCGCGTACGTTGCGGCCGCCCGAAGTGCCCGTGAGGGCGCCGAGGGTGTTGGAGAGGTCCTCGGCGTCGGCGTTCTCCAGGTAGTAGACATGTACCTTCTGCGTGGCCGCGTCCTCCTCCACGTCGAGCTTCTTGATCAGGGAGGCGATGCGGTTGAACGAGCCGGTGCTGGCAACGATGATCAGGGAGTTGGAGGCAGAGTCGGAGACGATCTTTGAGGCGCGCACCTGGCTGGCGTCGTCCCGCTGCCTGCCCGGCCTCCCCCGCACCTGGGGCCGCGCGTTGCCCGTGGCCGAGAAGAGCTGGCTCAGGATCTTGTTCACCTCGTCCGGGTCGGCGTACTTGAGACGGACCACCCAGATCTTCTCCCCCTCGGACTCCAGGTCCAGCTCCTTGATCAGGTAGAGCATGCGGCGGATGTTGTAGCCGTTGTCGGTGATGATCAGAGAGTTGCTGGGCTTGTAAGCGGTGATGTCGCCGTTACGCGACTTCAGCTTGTTCAGCACCAGCAGCATCTCGTTTACGTCCACGTTCTTGACCTGGATGATCTGCGTCACCACGTCATCGGTGAGGGGGGTGCGCCCCTTCTGCTTGTCGCCGAAGGTCTTGATCGGGCCCTGGATGGCCCAGTTCCCCTGGACAATCTTCAGGTAGCGGCCAGCCGGCACCACGGTGAGCCCCATCACGTCCAGGGAGCTGAGGAACGCCTTGTACGCCTCCTCCACCGTGATCTTCTCCGGCGAGATGATGGTCACCTTCTGGGCGCGCAGGGTCTCCGAGACGATGAACCGCTTGCAGGTCATCTTGCTGATCAACTCCACCAGCTCCAGCAGCTCGGTGCCCTTGTTCAGGGAGAACTTGTACGCGGCCCGGCGGGCCTTACGGCCAAGGCACTCGTTGTACTCCAGCTTGGCTGGCTCCACCTTGATCTTCCCACCGGCCGTGGTGGTGGTGACCGTGGTGGCCAGAGGATCGCCCGCGCTGCCGGCGACCTCCTTCTCCGCCTTGGCGGCGCCCCCTGAGCGGGTTTCGTCCGCCCGGCCCCCGCCCCTGCCACCTCTGGACTGGGCATGGGAAGTGGCCGGTATCATCAGGCCGGCGATGAGGATGACCGTGGCGGCGATGGCCGCGGCCGGGATCAGTTTGGGAATGCGACTTGGCTTCATGCTGGATACCCTGTAGTGATGAGCAGTCACTGGCTCGGGCTGAGTTAGAGCAAACTCGATGCCAACTGTCAACAGGCTAATTACCTGAAAACATTGGGGCGAAATCGATACTCGGCCCCTCTTTGGGACATTCTGGCAATGGGACCGATCTTGCCCGAAACCGAGTGCCAAATTGGCAACAGGACTGGCACCCCGGAGGGCGTGTCCGGGCCCCGGTGGCAGTACAGCCAGTGACTGTTGTCACCGGGTAGGCCCCCGGACTAAAATCTCAACTCAGATCAGCTTTGAATTTGGGGACGCCGAAGGGTCGCAGGACCCTTCAGGAGCTGGGAATGGCAGACCAGAAGACTGGAGTTCCGTCCAGCGAGGTTCAATGGGAAGGCGACCAGACCCTGGCCGGCCGGCCCAACGGCGCCGGACCAGGGCAGCTCCTGCAGTGGGAGGTCATCTTCCAGGCCATCGGGCACCCCACCCTGATCCTGGATCCCGATCACAAGATCATCCACGCCAACGAGGCGGCCCAGGATTTGTCCGGCCTCAACCTCGGCGAGCTGTGCACCCGCAAGTGCTTTGAGATTTTCCACAGCGCCAGTGAGGCCCCGCACGATTGCCCCCTCGACACCGCCATCAAGGGGGGGGCGTACGAGTCCGTGGACATGGAGATGGAGGCCGTGGGGCGGATCTTCCTGGTTTCTTGCACCCCGGTGCTCGACCAGGCCGGAGCCGTGGAATACATCATCCACATCGCCACGGACATCACCGAGCGCAAGGAGACCGAGGCGATGCTGGCGGCCAGCGAGAGCCGGTACCGGGCCTATATCCAGGGCTCCCCCCTCCCGATCATGGTCTACGACGCGACCGGTCGCTTCATCGAGGTGAACCAGGCGGACTGCGAGTCAACCGGCTACGCCGAGGATGAGCTGCTGGGCAAGACGATTCCCGAGCTGTGGGCCCCGGAGTACACCCGCCAGGCGGCCAGAATCTGGGGCCAGTACAAGGCAACGGGCCAGGCCAAGGGCGAGATCCTGTACCGCGTCAAGGAAGGCGCCCGCCGCTGGATGTTGCTCAACGCCATCATGCTGCCCGACGGCACAGGCCTGGCCATGACCCAGGACACAACTGAACGGCGCGAGGCGGCCCAGGAGCGGGAGCGCCTGGAAGGGCAGCTCCAGCAGTCTCAGAAAATGGAGGCCATCGGCCGCCTGGCCGGAGGGGTGGCCCACGACTTCAACAACACCCTCACCGCCATCAGCGGGTTCGCCGGCATCCTGCTGGAGGAGATGGATGAGGCAGATCCACGGCGCCTGGACGTGGAGGAGATCACCCGGGCGGCCCAGAGCGCGGCGGTGCTCACGCAGCAGCTGCTCGCCTTCTCCCGCAAGCAGCTCATCTCCCCCCGGGTCATCAACCTGAACGGGATGATCCGGCACTCCAGGAAGATGCTCACCCGCCTCATCGGTGAGGACGTGGTGCTCCAGTTCCGCCCCGGCGAGGGCCTCTGGCGGGTCCGCCTTGATCCGGGCCAGGTGGACCAGGTGCTGGTGAACCTGGCCATCAACGCCCGGGACGCCATGCCGGACGGCGGGCGCCTGGTGATGACCACCCGCAACATCACGGTGCGGGACAGATCCACCGGCCTGGGCGCCATCCCGCGGGGTGAGTACGTGCTCTTCTCGGTGCGGGACACCGGGCACGGCATGGACCAGGAGACCCGCGCCAGGGTGTTCGAGCCGTTCTTCACCACCAAGCCCCAGAGCAAGGGCACCGGCCTGGGCCTCTCCACGGTGTACGGCATCGTCACCCAGAACCACGGCCACATCCGCGTGCTCTCCCAGCCGGGCGACGGCGCCACCTTCCAGATCCACTTCCCCAGAGAAACCCGCTCCGACACCGAAGAGGAGCAGGAGGTCCAGGAGCTGCAAAAAGGGGACGAGACCCTGCTGCTGGTGGAGGATCAGGAGCAGGTCCGAACCCTCAGCAAGCGGATCCTGGAGCGCGCAGGCTACCGGGTGCTCTGCGCCGAGAGCGGCCCGGCCGCCCTGGATCTCGTCGGGGAAGATATCGATCAGATCCACCTCCTGGTCACCGATGTGGTGATGCCAGGCATGAGCGGCAAGGAGCTGCACGACCGGCTGATCCTGCTCAGGCCTGGCCTGCAGGCGCTCTTCATGTCCGGGTATACCGAGGACACCATCGCCAACCACGGCGTGCTCGACCCGGGCACCGACTTTTTGCCCAAGCCGTTCACCGCAGAGGAGTTGACCTCGAAAGTGCGGGAGGTGTTGGACCGGCAGGACAGCGGGGCGGAATAGCGCCCCCGACGCTACGCCTTCCCGTCGAGGATTTGGCGCACCATACCCACCAGAGCGCCCAGCTCGAACGGCTTCTGGATGAAGGGGAGCCCCTGCTTCTTCAGCTCCTCATAGCCGAACCTGTCCCCCGGGTAACCGCTGGCCACGAGCACCTTCAGCTCCGGGTTTTCCCCGGCCAGCTTCACGGCCATGTCGAGGCCTGAGCCGTCGGGCAGGATGACGTCCGACAGGAGCAGGTCAATCGGCTCGTCCGCCCCGGCGAAGAGCGCCTCCGCCTCCGCCACCGTCGTGGCCACGGTTACCTGATACCCATGCCGGTCGAGGATGCGGGTCATGGTGGCCAGCACCGGCGGATCATCCTCCACCAACAGGATCCGCTCTCCCAGCCCCAGGTTTTCCGGGGTTAACTGCTTAACCCTCGCCGGGGCCGCCGACTTCTTCCTGGTGCGGGGGATGAAGATGCGGAAGGTCGCCCCCTCCCCCTCGGCCGACGTCACCTCGATCCACCCGCCGTGCTCCTGCACGATGCCGTAGACCACCGAGAGGCCGAGCCCCGTGCCCCGGCCAGCCTTCTTGGTGGTGTAGAACGGCTCGAACACACGCTCCAGGACATCCTCCGGGATGCCCTCGCCGGTGTCCCTCATCTCCAACAGGACGTACTCCCCGGGGGCGCCCTCTGCATGGAGAGCGGCGTCGGCCTCGTCCAGGGTCAGGTTGCTTGTACAGACAAACAAATCCCCGCCGTCGGCCATGGCGTCCCGGGCGTTGACCGCCAGGTTCATCAGGACCTGTTCCAGGTTCCCACGGTCTGCCTTGATCCCCCACAGGTTCGCGCCGAACTCGCTGTGCAGTGCCACATCCTCGCCGATGATGCGGCGGATCATGGAGGAGAAGACCAGCACCACCTCGTTGAGGCTCAGCGGCTCCAGGTTCATGGGCTGCTTCTGGCTGTAGAGCAGCAGCTGGCGGGTCAGCTCACCGGCGCGCTGGGCCGCCTCCTTGATCTCGTCCATGGCTTCGAGGTCTCCGCCCTCGTCCTCCAGGGCGATCTCCACGTTGGACTTGATCACGGTGATGATGTTGTTGAAGTCGTGGGCCACGCCGCCTGCCAAGGTGCCGATGGCCTCCATCTTCTGGGCCTGGAGCAGCTGAGCCTGGAGCCGGTGTTTCTGCTCCTCGGCCACCTTCTGCCGGGTGATGTCGGTGAAGCTGATGATCGCCTGCTCCACCACCCCTTCGTCGTTGTACATGGGGTGGCCGTTGACCAGCACCCAGACCTTGTCCTTGTGCTGCGGCCGGTAGACCCCCACGACCATTGTGCGCAGGTCGGTTCCCCGTGAGAGCACCTTCATCACCGGGTACTCTTCCAGGGGCAAGGTGGTGTCATCCTCGCGGGTGAACTGCCACTGGGGATCGATGGCCTCCTTCCCCTCCATCTGGCCCAGGGTGAGGCCGAGGATCTCGCAGGCGCGCGGGTTGGCCAGCACGATGGAGGTGTCCGCGGCGTGGACCACCACCCCGGAGTCGAGGCTGTTGAGCACGCCGCGGTAGCGGGCTTCGCTGGCCCTGACCTCCAGGTTGGCCGCCTCCAGCTGCTGCTCATGGGCCCGCAGCTGTTGGTTGGCCGCCTGGAGCTGCTGCTCGTTGGCCCGCAGCTGTTGGTTGGCCGCCTGGAGCTGCTGCTCGTTGGCTCGCAGCTGTTGGTTGGCCGCCTGGAGCTGCTGCTCGTTGGCCCGCAGCTGTTGGTTGGACGCCTCGAGCTGCTGGTTGGCAGCCTGGATCTCCTCCAGCACCCGCTGCCGCTTGGCCAGGTTGCCCAGCGCGCGGGCCACGGTGTTGATCAGGAACCGCTCCTCGTGGAGGAAAGGTCCCTCGTCCAGTAGTGGCCACGGCTCCAGGTAGCCCACCGCCACCTCACCGACGGGCCAGCGGTCGTCCCCTGGGATGGCGGCCGTCTGTACCGCCACCGGTTTGACGAAGTCCTCCGTCTGCCAGACCTCGTCCCCGACCTTGATCCGGACGCAGGTGGTCTCCTCCGGCGCCCGCCACGCGACCTTGAGTTTGGGCAGGAGCAGCTCCACGGTTTCGCCCAGTGGGCGCTCAACGTTCTCAACCATGCGTGACAGCTCGTAGAGGCAGGTGAGCTCCTTGACCCGCTCCCGCAGCCTCTGCTCCAGCTCCTCGGGGGTCACGGCCCCGTCTTGCTCGTCGCTCATGGGGCCTGCCTCCATCCGCCGGGGTTCTCACTTCGGCCGCCGCCGTTCCAGAGCAGGAGCTCTGCCGAATCTCCCACCGTGTGTGTCACCCTGCCGTCAGCCAGGTGCAGGGTCATGGTGCGCCGCCTGGTCCCCCCGGTTGAGGCGGCAGCCACCGGGATCCGTTGGGCCTCCAGCCCGGCCAGCGCGGCGGCCGCGTTCTCGTCCCCGATATTGTCCCCTTCCCGGCGGAGGACGTTGGCTCCACCCGCCACGCAAACCTCCATTGCACATGGGTCCGCATGGTCGGCCCCCACCGCCTCCAGCAGCGCGGCCAGGGCGTCATCCAGATAGCGGGTGCGTCCGTTGTGGGATTTATTGGCAGGGGACCGGCCCGGGAGCATGACATGAGCCATGCCGCCGACCTTGCGCGCGCGATCGTAGACGGAGATCGCCACACAGGAGCCCAGGGCGTTGGCCCTCAAGCGCCCTGATAATGCGCAGACCTTGACCTCTCCGGTGGAGACATCGGTGGCGGCCATGATTCGGCGAACTCCCGCGGTGATTGGGGTGAACGTGGATTATACACATTCCCCGCCGCCCTGACCCGTGGGAAGTGCCCGCCCAGGCCCCCTGCTCTACTCTGCCTCCTCCTCGGAGCGAGCGGATTCGAGCCGGCGGTAGATGGTGCGGGTGGCGATACCGAGCAGCTGGGCCGCGACGCGCTTGTCTCCGCGGGTGTACTTGAGGGTCTCGAAGATGAGCCGCCGCTCAACCTCCTCCAGGGGGGTGCCTATGGAGACGCTGATGGCGCGGGCACCCGGCCCCTGGCCGTCGCCAGACAGGTTCGCGGGCAGGTCCTCCTCGGTGATCACTTGCCCCTTGGTGAGCACCACCGCACGCTCCACCACGTTCTCCAGCTCGCGCACGTTGCCCGGCCAGTGGTGGTTCTCCAGCATCTCCATGGCGGCACGCACGAAGCCGGCCATGGGCTTGCCGTTCTTGTCGGCGTAGCGGCGTAGGAAGAAGTCGGCCAGCAGGGGCACATCGTCCATGCGGTCGCGCAGGGGGGGCACCTTCACGGCGATGACGTTGAGCCGGTAGAACAGGTCCTCGCGGAAGCGGCCCTCACGCACCTCCCTGGCCAGATCCTTGTTGGTGGCGGCCACCAGGCGGATGTCCACCTTCACGGTCTTTCCGCCCAGCCGCTCGATCTCTCCCTCCTGCAGCACGCGCAGCAGCTTCACCTGCACCTGGGTGCTCAGCTCTCCCACCTCGTCCAGGAAGAGGGTCCCCTTGTGCGCCAGGGCGAAGCGCCCTTCCCGGCTGGACACGGCCCCGGTAAAGGCCCCACGCTCATAACCGAACAGCTCGGCCTCCAGGATCGACTCCGGGATCGCCGCGCAGTTTACCGGCACGAAGGGCGCCTTGGCCCTCAGGCTACGCTCATGGATCGCCCGGGCCAGCAGCTCCTTGCCCGTGCCGCTCTCTCCCTCGATGAGCACCGTGGCAGAGCTGGGCGCTGCCTGGGTCACCACCTCCATCATGCGGCGCCAGGAGAGGCTGTTGCCCACGATGGTTCGCCTTCGGGTGGCCTCGAGCTGCGCCTTGAGGGTGCGGTTCTCCACCACCAGCGACTGCTTCTCCAGGGCCCGGCGGACCACCCCCACGATGTGGGCCCGCTTGAGCGGCTTTGTGACGAAGTCGTATGCCCCCTGCTTCATGGCCTCCACCGCGTTCTCCACGGTGCCGTGGGCGGTCATCATGACCACCTCCGTCTCCGGTGAAACCGCCTTGGCTGCCTTGAGCAGGTCGGATCCATCCATGCCTGGCATCACGAGATCCGTGACCAGCACATTGACCGCCTCCTTGCGCAGCATGTCCAGCCCGCTCTTGCCCTCCGCGGCAGTGAACACCTGGTGGCCCTCACGCTTGAAGATGCGGGAAAGGGACTGAAGGATGCTCTCTTCATCGTCAACGACAAGGATTCGGGCTGGGTCCATGGGGTTTTTCCTCCTTGATCCTGAAGAGATACAAGTTCAGTGCCAAATTGCCAAGGGCGCGAAATAACTTGAGTCAGAGTGGCAGGCATCGTGGCGATGTGTCAACGCTGCATGCCAAACTGACACCTGTGTGCCAAATTGACATTCACCCAACGCCAGTATTGGGGGACGGTGTTGCTTTGTTGCTATTTTTGGGGCGGTGCTGCTATTTTAGCTGGCCTCCTGCCACTGCGTACGGGTACGGAGCTGTTATTTTGCCGGTTGTTGCTGGTTTGGGCGCAGTGGCGTGGGCAAAATAACAGCGCCGAACCCCATCTGTTTCGCATCGGATGCGCGCTGTTCTTGATAGACTGCGTCCATGGACATGTTTGGCGAATCCCTCCGGGCCTTCCTCGGCCCAGTTGTGCAGTTCCTCGATGACCGTGACGTCTCTGAGATCATGATCAATGGTCCCGATGACATCTGGATTGAGCGCAAGGGCTTGCTCACCCGCACCTCGGCCCAATTCACCGAGGATGGCCTACTGGCTGCTGCCCGCAACATGGCGCAGTACGTGGGTAGGACCCTCACCGAGGAGCAGCCCCGCCTGGACGCGCGCCTGCCCGATGGTTCCCGTATCCATGTGATCCTGCCCCCCATGGCCCGCTGCGGCACGGTGATCTCCATCCGCAAATTCTTCCCCGGTGGCCTCACCGTGGAGGAGCTGATCCAGTTCGGCTCCGTCACCCCGGAGGCGGCGCGCCTGCTTGAAGTGCTGGTTGTGGCCAAAAAGAACGTGGTGGTGGCCGGCGGCACTGGCTCGGGCAAGACCACCCTGCTCAACGTGCTCTCCCAGGCCATTCCCAACGAGGAGCGGATCCTCACCATCGAGGACTCGGCCGAGCTGCAGCTGACCCAGGAACACCTGGTCCCCCTGGAGTCCCGTCCGCCGGACCGCCACGGCCGCGGCGAGGTGAGCATGCGCGACCTGCTGCACTCATCCCTGCGCCTGCGCCCGGACCGCATCGTCATCGGCGAGGTGCGCGGCGGTGAGTGTTTCGACCTGCTGCAGGCCATGAACACCGGCCACGGCGGCATGCTGTGCACCACCCACGCCAACAGCCCCATAGAGACCCTCTCCCGGCTGGAGAGCCTGGCCCTGCTGGCCGACATCGGCCTGCCCCTGACCGCTGTTCGCGCCCAGGTTTCGTCGGCAATTGACGTGGTGGTTTGCCAGGCCCGCATGCGGGACGGCAGCCGCAAGGTCACCGCCATCAGCGAGGTGCTGCCCCTTACCCGCAAGGGCGACTACCGGGTGCAAGATATGTGGATCTTCACCCAGACCGCCTCGGCCCGGGACGAGAAGGTGGAGGGCTACATGGCCCCCACCGGGGTGGTTCCCACCTTCCAGTCCAAGCTCGCGGCGGACGGCTTCGACGACATGATCGAGGCCTTCTTCCGCCCTGAAACCCACGGCCTGCCCCAGCCGCCCTACTTCACCGGCGAGCGCTCCGACGCTGCCCCACCACCAGATGACGGCGGCCTACTCGAAGCAGCCACGGGCCTGTTCACTGGTGATGAAGAGTTCCCCGGCGAAGACACCCAACCCGGAGTCAACACCTCAGACATCGAAGGCTTTTAATAGCCAAACAGAAGGGTTCGGAGCGGCTGGAAGCCAGCCAAAATAGCAGCACCGCCCCAAAAATAGCAACAAAGCAGCACCGTCCCCCAAATCACATCGTCAACGCCAAAATCACCCCGAACATAGCCACGCAGGCCACGCCCACCCACAACGCCACTGGATCCATCTTGATCCGCCGGATGACCTCCGCGGCGAAGGCCTTCTCCTCGTCCGTGGCCTCTCCGGCGCCGGCCACCAGGTCGGCCAGCTTGCGCGCCTCCCCGAAGTCGCCCCTGGCGAAGGCCCGGGTGCAATCCACCACCTGTTCCTCGTGGGGCCCTCCGGCCGGCGGGTAGATGGCCCCGGCCGGAACCCCCGTCTCTTTCGCCTCGGTCATACTTCCGCTCCTCCTCTCACCTCGGGCTCGCTGGCCAGGAATGATAGCACCGCGTCCAGGTCGGGCACCGCCGTCTGGGCCCCCTGGGCGCGAGCCTGCAGGGCAGCGGCGGCAGCGGCGAAGCGCACGGCCTCGGTCAGGTCCCCAGGCTCCGGTGCGGCGCCTCGCAGCAGCGCTGACAGCAACGCCCCGCGGAACACGTCCCCACAGCCTGTTGTGTCAGCCGCCTCCACCAGGAAGGCGGGGTAGCTGGCAGGCGCGTCCTCTCCCGGCGCCCATAGCAGGCACCCCATCTCACCCCGGGTAACACCAACCACCCCCGGGCAGCGCCGGCGCAGGTAGGCCAGGGCATCCGCGGCATCGCTGAAGCCGAGCAGATCGGGCAGCTCCTCGGCCGCCACGAACAGATCCACCAGGGGGAACAGCTCCTCCACCCCGGGCAGCAGCCGGTCGATGTCCAGGCTCACGAGGGCGCCCGCCTCCCGGGCCCACCGGGCCGCCCGCAGCGCCGCCGGCAGATCTGTGATGTCCAGGTGCAGGGCCCTGGCGCTCTGGATCAGGCCGCGCCGCCCCTCCAGATCTTCGGCGCGCATAAACACTCGGGGATCATAGTGCTCCAGGAGGGTGCGTTCACCGTCGGTGATGACCAGGTTGGTGGACATCTGCGTGCGCCCGCCCTCCACCTGGCGCAGGTGCACCTCCACCCCCTCGCGCTCCAGCCTCCGGCAGGCCAGGGGCGCCAGGTCATCGTCGCCCACCGCCCCGAGGTATGCGCAGCTCAAGCCCAGGCGCTGACCAGCCAGCATAGCGGTGGCCACCTGCCCCCCGGGCAGCAGCTGATATGAGCGGGCCTCCACCTTCTCTCCCGCCACGGGGAAGCTCTCCAGCCGGATGTGGTGATCCACGGAGTTCTGCCCCAGCCCCACGAGGTCCAGGGGCCTGCCGGGAGGCGGGATACTCAGCGTCATTGGAGCTTCGGGTCAGGAGCGCCAGCGGACGCTGGTCCGCCAGGCGGAGGGCCCGCCCGCAGTGGCCGCACCGGATTGGGCCGTGGCGCGGGCCTCCCGGTTTGCCTGGGCGATGGCCGCGGCGGCCATCGAGAGCGTGTCCGCCTCCGGCTCCGCGGGCAGGAGATCGTCCTTGTGGGCGTCGATGAAGCCGGTGTTGTACTCCCCGGAGAGAAAGGCGGGGTGGTCCATGACCAGCCGGTGGAAGGCGAGGTTCGTCTTGATCCCCACCACCTTGTACT
>CAZCFB010000012.1:0-2832 GCA_964497805.1 uncultured Kofleriaceae bacterium | reverse complement strand
TCCATGACCAGCCGGTGGAAGGCGAGGTTCGTCTTGATCCCCACCACCTTGTACTCGCGCAGCGCCCGGCGCATACGGGCGATGGCCAGGGGCCGGCTCGAGGCCCAGGTGCACAGCTTGGAGATCAGGGGGTCGTAGAACGGGGTGATCGTGACGCCCTCGTACACGCCGCCGTCGTCGCGGATCCCCGGGCCGCCTGGCACGCGCAGGGTCTCGATCTTGCCGGGGCTCGGCAGGAAGCGCACCGGATCCTCGGCGTACACGCGGCACTCGATGGCCGCGCCCCGGGGCTTGATCTGCTCCTGCTCCATCTCCAATTTCTGGCCGTCGGCCACCAGGAGCTGGTGCCGCACAAGATCCTCGCCAGTGCACAGCTCGGTGATCGGGTGCTCCACCTGCAGGCGGGTGTTCATCTCCAGAAAGTAAAAGTGGCCGTCGCCGCCATACAGGAACTCCACGGTGCCGGCGCCCCGGTAGTCAACTGCCTTGGCCGCGCGCACGGCCACCTCGCCCATCTTCAACCGGGTGGCGTCGTCCAGCACCGGGCAGGGGGTCTCCTCGATGACCTTCTGGTGGCGGCGCTGCACCGAGCAGTCGCGCTCGAACAGGTGCACGGCGGCGCCGTGGGTGTCCGCCATCACCTGCACCTCCACATGGCGCGGGTTGTCCACGAACTTCTCGATGTAGACAGTGCCATCGCTGAAAGCGCCGATGGCCTCTCGCCGGGCCGCGTCGAACGCGCGCACGAAGCCCTTCTCGCCCTTGACCAGGCGCATGCCCTTGCCGCCGCCGCCCGCCGTGGCCTTGAGCATCACCGGGAAGCCGATCTCCCGGGCCACGGGGAGGGCAGACTCACCATCGGGGAAGCCCCCCTCCGGACCATGGTCGCCGGGGACCACCGGCACACCGGCTGCCTCCATGTGGCGGCGTGCGGTCATCTTGTCGCCCATGGAGTTGATGGCCTTGGTGTCCGGGCCGATAAACACAATGCCGGCGTCGGCGCAGGCCAGGGCGAACTCCGCGTTCTCGGAGAGGAACCCGTACCCCGGGTGGATGGCCTCGGCGCCCATCTCGCGGGCGGCGTCGAGCACCTTGTCCATACAGAGGTAGCTCTCGCGCGCCGCTGCGGGCCCGATGTTCACAGCCCGGTCCGCGTACCGGACATGCAAGGCCTTCCGGTCGGCGTCGGAGTACACAGCCAGGGGAGAGATTCCCATCTCCCGACAGGTCCGCATGACGCGGACCGCGATCTCACCACGGTTTGCTACAAGGATTCGCTTGAACATGGCCGGGAATTTACCGGACGGTGGGCGTGAGGTCCACAGCGATAACCTGAAACACGGTCACGGCCACGGGCGCGGTCACGGACCACGGACCACGGACCACGGACTACGGTTTTTTGGTTAGGCCCAGCTGCTTGGTGAGCTTCTCGTCCATCTCGAGGGGCTTGCCCTTGATGGCGGAGGTGGCCTTGTCGCCGTGGGCGGCCAGCTCCATCACGACCCCGCCGGTGATCACCTTGACCATGGGCCAGGCAGGCACCTCATCGGAGAACCAGACGTCGCGGGTTTTGCCCTTCTTGACAGTGCGGTAATGCCTGGCCTTGTAGGTGCCGGCAGCCACCTTGAGTTTACCGGTGGAGATGAGCTTCGCCTTCTTGGAGGGTCCGGAGCTGAAGCCGGGGAAGGGATTCTTGAGCATGGATCCGGGCAGGCGCAGGGGCCGCTGGCCATGCGCCTGTACGATGACCTGCTCCACGCCCTCGGGCTTGCTCAGGCTGCCCTTGATCAGCGCCCTGAAGATCATGGTCCGGCGCATCTGGTCCTTGATGGCCAGCTCGAACCATTGCCGCCCCTCCTCCTTGCCCAGGGCAGAGAACTTCACTCTGGCCACCGTGTTGGTCTTGCGGATCAACATGGTGTAGCGCACCCAGGAGCCAGGTTCGATCTTTCCGGCGGCCGCCATCCCTGGCAACGCCCCGGGAAACAGCCCCTGGCCATGGGCCACGCCGGAGCCCGACAGGCAGAGAAGGATTAGGGCGATTGGAACTGCTCGAGGCATGTATTGAACCCAATTCGGGTAGTAATATCGAAGCACTTGGCAGTGTCCCCTGAAAGGCAGTTTGTTTGCAAACGCGAAAAGGCATAGGGTATGATGCAAAACGTTGGCATTACAGTTAGTGGACTCGTACCCGGCCTGAATCAAAAAGGATTGGCGAAATATGCCCAGCCCAGTAACGCTCAAGATTAAGTTCAAGAGCGCCTCCCTGCAGCAGTTCATCGAGCGGTACTCAGTTGACGTGAGCAAGGGAGGTATCTTCATCCGGACACCCAAGCCCCTCGCTGTGGGCACCACCCTCAAGTTCGAGTTCCAGTTGCAGGACGGGAGCGCGCTCCTCTCCGGACTCGGGACCGTGGTGTGGGTGCGTGAGCAGGATCCAAACAAGACCAGCGTGGCGCCTGGCATGGGGGTGCGGTTCGACAAGCTGCCACCGTCGGGCCAAAAGGTGTTGGGCAAGATCCTCGCTCACAAGCAGCGGCAGGCCGAGTTCTCGGAGGCGTCCACCAGGGTCGCTGACCTTGATGAAGTCTCCAAGGATCTGGAGGAGGCCAAGGCGCCTCCCCGCACAGGTGGGGGCCGGACGATCCAGGGGATCGGTGTCAATGATCTGGTCAAGCCCGGAGCCATCCCGAGCAAGCTGATGGATGAAGGGGTGGTGGAGAGCATCGAGCCCAAGAAGCGCGAGCGAGAGCCTGAGCCTGAGCCGGAGCCTGAGCCAGAGCCTGAGCCCGAGCCCGAGCCCGAGCCGGAGAAGGAGCCCGAGAAGGAAGA
>CAZCFB010000011.1:0-75005 GCA_964497805.1 uncultured Kofleriaceae bacterium | reverse complement strand
TGTTGTTGCCTCATTCTTTGTGTTAGGTTTTGTTGCTGGTGTAGTTGGGGTCGCAGTTGTTGTCGCCGCACTTGCGGGGGCAGGTGCCGCAGTCCTTTGGGCATGAGGTGCAGGTCTCGGGGTAGGTGCATTTCCCGTCGCCGCACACGCCGGGGCAGGGGCCGCAATCCTTGGAGCATGACTTGCAGCTCTCGGTCTTGTCGCACTTGCCGTCGCCGCACACGCCGGGGCAGTTGCCGCAATCGGTGGGGCACGACTTGCAGCTCTCATTGGGATCGCAGCGTCCGTCGCCGCAGCGGGCAGGGCACTTGCCGCAATCCTGGGGGCAGTTGGTGCAGCTCTCTGATGGGGGCTCGCACTTGCCGTTGCCGCAGCCGGGCGGGCACTTGCCGCAGTCGGCGGGGCAGGTCTTGCAGTTCTCGTTGGGCGCGCACCTGTTGTCGCCGCACCTGCCGGGGCAGGTGCCGCAGTCCTTGGGGCATGAGGTGCAGCTCTCGGGTGGCGTGCACTTGCCTTTGCCGCAGGTGGGGTTTTTGTTGCTGTTGTGGGTGGGGTTTGTGTTGCTGGTCTCGGGGGCCTCGCACTTGCCGTCGCCGCAGGTGGCCGGGCACCTGCCGCAGTCGGGCGGACAGCTCTTGCAGTCCTCGTTGGGGTCGCACTTGCCGTTGCCGCAGCCCGGGGCGCAGTTGCCGCAGTCGGATGGGCACGACTTGCAGTCCTCGGTGGGCGCGCACTTGCCGTCGCCGCAGGAGGGCAGGGGGAGGTCCGGCCTGGTGCCGCCGTCCTCGGCGCTGGTGTACTGGCCGATCCCCTTGGTCCGGCCGCACCCGGTGGGCGGCAGGTTCAGGGCGAACAGGAGGATCAGGGCGAGGGCGCCGAGCAGCGGCAACGCGGTCTCGTGTGATCGTAGCCAGCCCATCAAGTTCAGGCGATCGCGATTCATCGGGGCCCTCCGGGGCATGTGATTGTCCTCATTATAGTGGCGAACACGGCTTCATCGGTCCCGATCCTGGGCTGTGGGTAGCGGCGAGTCCTTGGCCTGATGCATACTGGCCCGACTGCCCATGAGCTGGACCTCAGGACATTACAAGCTCCCTGCCGTGTTTGGACGGTACGTTCTGCTGCACCGCATCAGCCGCGGCGGCATGGGCGAGATCTTTCTGGCCAAGCTCGGGGAGATTCAGGGCTTTGAGAAGCCGATCATCATCAAGAAGCTGCTGCCCTCCCTCTCCCGCGACCGGGAGTTCCTGCAGAAGTTTGTCGCCGAGGCGCAGATAACCATCAAGCTCTCCCACGGCAACATCGCCCAGGTGTATGAGGTGGGCATGGTGGACGGCGAGTACTTCCTGGCCATGGAGTACGTCAACGGCCGGGACCTGCGCAGCCTCGCCATTCGCTGCAAGGAAAACAGCTACACCCTGGAGCCGGACATCTGCCTGCTGCTGGTGCGCGAGGTGGCCAACGCCCTGGCCTACGCCCACCGGCGAAAGGACGAGTCCGGGACGTCCCTCGACCTGGTCCACTGCGACATCTCGCCCCCCAACGTGCTGGTTTCATACGAGGGGGAGGTGAAGGTCATCGACTTCGGCATCGCGCGCTCGGCCATGATGCGCGCCGCGGAGAGCGAGGACGTGGGGTTCGGCAAGTTTGGCTACATGGCCCCGGAGCAGCTCCTGCGGGGCGGGCGGCTGGATCGCCGCACCGACATCTACGCCACCGGCGTGGTGCTGCACGAGCTGCTCACCGGACGCCGCCTGTTCAGCTTCCCCCACGGCACCAGCTACCGGGAGGTGGCCCGGGTGGTCACCGCCGCCCGCGTGAAGCCGCCCTCCGCCTTCAACCCCAAGCTCGATCAGGGGCTCGATGGCCTGGTCATGCGCGCCCTGCGCACCTCCCAGGAGGAGCGGTACCAGTCGGCCGAAGAGCTGCGGGACGCGGTGCAGCAGGAGCTGTACTCACGCAACCCGACCATCAGCACCGACGATCTGGCCTCTGTCATGACGCAGCTCTTTGCCAAGGAGATCGAGGCCAGCAGCCAGGTGATGAGCCTGCTCTCCGAGACCCCCATCGAAACCTTCGAGGGGGAGCTCACCGACGCGACCACCCACACGGTGTCATACGCCCTCTCCGACCTCTGGTCCGGCACAGCCACGCCCATCACCATCACCCCCGCGCCGGGTCAGCTCCCGGCGCCCGCAGACGATCCGCCCCCCACGGTTAACCTCAAGGCGGCGCCGGCCGGGGCGGAGATTCCAGTCGAGCCCCGGTCCTCCACCGGAGCGGCCCGGCCTGACGCCTCCGCGCCCGGCACGCGCAAGCTGAGCCAGTCCGAGCAGAACGTCGCCCTGGAGTCAGGAGATGGCCCACCCCCCGTAACCACCGGCGAGTTGTCCGTGACCGCTCCGCCCAAGAAGGCCCTCTCAATAACCTGGGCCATCGTCCTGTTGGCCTGCCTGCTGGGAGGAGGCGTCTTCCTCGGATTGAACCTGCTCTCCACCGATCCAAGATCTCCCGTTCCCGCTCCCGCTCCCGCTCCCGCTCCCGCTCCCACTCCCGATCCCACTCCCGACGCCCGGCCCTCGATCCCCGATCAATCCCTCGCCTTCGATCCCGAGCCCATCCACATGAGCCCCGACGCCGCAGAACCCTCCCCACCACCATCCACTACCCGTCGCGTCACCAAAAAACGCCGCCCGAAGAGCACCCAGTCCGCCGTCCAGCGTAAGTTCCGCCAGGTCCGGAGGGAGTACGCCCGATTCTCTCGTAAGAACGGCGGGATCCTGGACCAGCAGTGGCAGAAGATCCTGTTCGCCCACACCTACGGCGATCGCACCCCGGCCAGCTACCGCAAGCTCAACGTCATGCTCGACGAGCTCCGCAAACAGATGAAGAAGCAAAGGAAGTAGAATCTTTGATTCCTTTTTGTTTTTGAGGAATTAAACCTCCCTTCCTGGGGGATTCCAGGGGGTTGCGCGGGGTGTAATCTCGCGCGTTGACAAGGCGTGCGCCGGCCCCTAAAGTGACCTTCCGTGATGGCACTGGCGGTCATTCCATCGCGGTTTCATTCAACGCGATTCGACGGCAAACCGTTGGCCCGGGTGGGCAGCGAGGCCCTGGTTGCGCGCGTGGCGCGCCGGGTGCTCGAGTCAGGTGTGGTCAGCCAGGTCCTTGTGGCCACCGATGACCGGCGCATCGCCGCCGCCGTGGCCCACCTGGACGTCCAGGTGCGGGTGGACCCACCCGGACACCCATTCGCCTGTGGAACCGACCGGGTGGCCGCTGCCGCGGAGGGGTACCCCCACCAGCGCATCATCAACGTGCAGGGGGACGAGGCCCTGGTGGACTCCGCGGCGCTCGCGGCGGCCCTCCGGGCCATGGAAGGCAACGACATGGGCACGGTGGCGTCTTCAGCCGCGCACCCCTCGGAGCTGACCAGTGGAGACGTCGTGAAGGTCGATGTGGATCCGCGAACCGGCCGCGCCCTGGACTTCAGCAGGCGCCAGCGTCCGAGCGATACCCTGGCCCACGTCGGGCTCTACGCCTTCTGGCGCCACTCCCTGGAGCGCTTCGCCTCCCTGGCCCCGTCACCGCGGGAGCAGGCCGAGGGCCTTGAACAGCTCCGCGCCCTTGAGGCTGGTATGAGCATCGGCGTGGGCGTGGTCACTTCACCCCATATTGGAATCAACCGCCCCGCTGACCTGGACACCCTGGCGAGGATCCGGGGGGCAGAGCCAGCAACGAAATACGCAGCACCTGAAACCGGCCTGAGGAACGAAGCCTCACGGAGGAGCATGTGAATAAGCAGACCAAGATCATCTTTGTCACGGGCGGCGTTGTCTCCTCCCTGGGTAAGGGGCTGGCCTCGGCCTCCATCGGAGCGCTGATGGAGAACCGCGGGCTGCGCATCACCTTGATGAAGCTGGACCCTTATATCAACGTGGACCCCGGCACCATGAACCCGCTGCAGCACGGTGAGGTGTTTGTCACCGACGATGGCACGGAGACCGACCTCGACCTGGGCCACTACGAGCGGTTCACCACCGCCCGCATGTCGCGCCACAACAACTGCACCACGGGCAAGATCTACTACGACGTCATCACCCGTGAGCGCCGTGGCGACTACCTGGGAGCCACCGTGCAGGTGATCCCGCACATCACCGACGCCATCAAGGCGGAGGTCATGGCCTGCTGCAAGGATGTGGACATCCTCATCGCCGAGGTGGGCGGCACGGTGGGCGACATCGAGGGGCTCCCCTTCTACGAGGCGATCCGGCAGCTGCGCATGGAGATGGGGCACCAGAACACCCTCGGGGTGCACCTGACCCTGGTGCCCTACATCGGCGCGGCCGGCGAGCTGAAGACCAAGCCGACCCAGCACAGCGTCAAGACCCTGCGCGAGATCGGCCTGCAGCCCGACATCCTGCTCTGCCGCACCGAGCGCCCGCTCCCCGCCGACCTGAAGCGCAAGATCGCGCTCTTCTGCAACGTGGACAAGGACGCCGTGTTCGAGTCCCGCGACGTGGCCTCCATCTACGAGCTGCCCCTGCACTTCTTCGAGGACGGCGTGGACGAGAAGATCGCCGAGGGGCTCAACATCTGGTCCCGCGCCGCCCGCATGAGGGAGTGGGAGGACCTGGTGGACATTATCAATTCCCCCGCCTCGGAAGTGTGCGTCGGCATCGTGGGCAAGTACGTGGAGCTCACCGAGTCGTACAAGAGCCTCAACGAGGCCCTGGTTCATGGCGGCATCGCCAACAACTGCAAGGTCAATCTGAAGCACATCGACTCCGAGGAGGTGGAGGCCCGTGGCGTGGACGAGATGCTCGCCGGCCTCGACGGTGTCCTGGTGCCCGGGGGCTTCGGCAGCCGCGGCATCGAGGGCAAGATCCTGGCCGTGCAGCACGCCCGGGAAAAGAAGTTGCCCTACTTCGGCATCTGCCTGGGCATGCACATGGCGGTCATCGAGTTCGCGCGCAACGTGGTGGGCCTGGCCAAGGCCAACACCGTGGAGATTGATCCGGAGTCAGACCACCCCGTGATCAGCATCATGGACGACCAGGCCACCATCGAGGACAAGGGCGGCACCATGCGCCTTGGCGCTTACCCCTGCCTGCTCGGGGAGGGCACCCTGGCGGCGAGGGCCTACAACAAATCGGAGATCTCCGAGCGCCACCGGCACCGCTTCGAGTTCAACAACGACTACCGGGACAAGCTCGAAGGAGCCGGCATGGTCCTGTCCGGCTTGAGCCCCGACGGCAACCTGGTGGAGATGGTGGAGCTCAAGGACCACCCCTACTTCATCGCCTGCCAGTTCCACCCCGAGTTCAAATCCCGCCCAACCAACCCCCACCCGCTCTTCACGTCCTTCATCAAGGCCGCCCTGGATGGCCAGGCAACGTAGCCGCATCAAGAACACCCTCATCTACTACACCGTCCTGGCGGTGATCACCCCCCTCCGCCTCCTCCCTCACCGCGTGGCCCTCCTCCTCGGCGGCGCCCTGGGCTACCTCCTCTCATTCCTCCCCATCCGAGAGGTGCGGCGCGCCCGGCACAACCTCGCCCAGACCCTGCCTGACCTGACCCCGTCCCAGCGCCGCCGCCTGCTCAGGGCCTCTGCCGCCAACCTGGGCAGCACCGCCCTTGAGTGGCTCTCTGGCCCCGCCGCCGCCGGACCCAAGGTGGTCTTCGCTCCGGGCGCCATGGAGCGGCTGGAGCGAGCCCTGGCCGGCCAGGAAGGGGTCATCTTCGTCTCCGGGCACCTGGGCAACTGGGAGCTCATGGCCGCCGCCATCGCGGCCCGCATCACCGACCCGGTGGCCGTGCTGTTCAAGGCGAGCTATGACCCGCGCTTCACCCGGCTCATGGACAGAGCGCGGGGCAGGGTGGGGGTGAAAGGCGTGGACGTCACGCGGCCCGGGCACCTGGCCGCCGCCCTGCGGATCTTGCGCGCAGGCGGGGTGCTGGGCATCCTCCAGGACCAGCCAGTGGACCAGGGCCCGGGGATCCCATTTCTTGGTCGCCCGGCGCCAAGCTCCACTCTGGCGGCCCGCCTGAACCGCCGCCACGGGATCCCCCTGCTGGTGGGCTTCACTGCGCGGCGTCCCGGCGGGCGACATGAGATCTTCATCCAGGAGATCCCCGGCCTGGAAGGGGCCGCTTCCGAAGAGGCGGCCACATTGAAGATCCACCATTGCCTGGACGCGGCGATCCGCGAAAACCCCTCGAATTGGCTCTGGTCCCTGGATCGCTGGCGGGAAAAAAGAGGAACGCCAGGTCAGGTAACAAGCTGAAATGTCGCTGAATTGTTAGCAGGAGTACAGTGATTGAGCTTTGCCATGGTTAGACCTTGCATGTACAATGCCAGGATGGTGCTGGCGCTGGTGGTCATCGGGATCCTCGCCGGTGGATGTGAGGCAGGTGGCGCCACGGTTGCACCAGCCGTGCCAGCCTCTCTTCGGGCCGAACAGGTGGTCTGGGAGCAGGGGGCTGGACAGCAGGCCCTGAGGATCAGGGCCGCGGAGGTCATCTGGTCAACAGAGCGAGAACCAGCGCGGTTCAAGCAGGTGCAAGTCCAGCTAGGATCCCTGCACCTGGCAGCCAGCGCAGCGCGGCTGGGTCAACGGGCCCGGCTCCTCACATGCGACGACTTTCAGCTCACCCTCGGGCCGCTTGGCCTGAACGGGAAGCGGGGAAGACTCCATCTTGAGACGCAGACCCTCGAGGCCGATGATGTCCACCTGGAGCTGGCTCCTGAGCCTGCTGATCCTGCTCCTGAGCACCGCCGCCCCTCTGCAGGCGGCTCCTCCCGGGGCACCGGCCAGGGCCAGGGTCCAGCTCCCGGCCGGTGAGGGCCTGGGCAAGGGGCCCCTGCGGCTCAGCGCGGGCAAGCTCCGCCTGGACGCCAAGGAGCGGCGCCTGGAGCTCAGCCGAGGGGTCAAGGTCCGCCTGGGCAAGCTCAGCCTGCGGAGCGAGACGCTCACCGCAACCCTGGCCTCCAGGAAGGGCGGCAAGGTCAAGGAGCTGCGGGCCCGGGGCAAGGTGGAGGTCAGGCTGGGCAAGAGCCGCGGCCACGCCGCCACCGCGCGGATCCTCCCGGCTTCCGGGGTGCTCGAGTTGACCGGGAAGCCGTCCCTGGCCTGGGCCCCCATGGGGCTGACCCTGCGCGGCCGCTCCATCCGGCTGGACCTCCGCAACGGAATGCTCACAGTGGAGGAGGCCCTGGTGAGCCTCCCTGGCCAGGAGCAACCTCGCCCCGGTGGAGAGCAGAAAGGAGGCGCCCGGTGAGCGGCGCCGAGGGTACGCTGCTCCGCGCCACCTCCCTGGTGAAGTCGCTGGGAGGGCGCCGGGTGGTGGACCAGGTCTCCCTGGAGGTCCGTTCCAGTGAGGTGGTGGGGCTGCTTGGGCCCAACGGGGCGGGCAAGTCCACGGTGTTCAACCTCATCTTCGGCATGATCCAGCCAGACGAGGGCCAGGTGGAGCTCTGCAGGCCAGGGGCAGGGGAGCCGGAAGAGATCACCGCCCTGCCTCCCTACCGGCGCGCCCTGGCTGGCATCGGCTACCTTCCTCAGGGGCCCAGCGTCTTCTCGGGCCTCACCGTGGCCCAGAACCTGGAGGCCGTGCTCCAGCTCCGGCAGGGGCCAAGTCCCGCCGGCCGCGCGCGCGGTGACGAGCTGCTGGAGGCGTTCGGCCTCACTGCGCTGGCCGAACAGCGCGCATCAACCCTCAGCGGGGGGGAGCGCCGCCGCCTGGAGCTGGCCAAGCTGGTGGCAGGCCGGCCTGGCGTGCTCTTGCTGGACGAGCCCCTGGCAGGGCTGGACCCATTGGCCGTGGCTGACTTCTTGAGGCTTCTTGAGGGGCTGAGAGGGGAGGGGATGGCTATTCTACTTACAGACCACAGCGTTCATCAAGCCCTGACAATCTGTACCAGGGCCTATATCCTTGTGGATGGAAGCGTCCTGGTTTCCGGGAGCAACCGAGAGGTAACCGAGCACGACGCGGCGCGCCGCCTCTTCTGGGGCGCAGGACAAACGGCGGCGCAGAACGGCTCGGAACGACGAGAGGCCCATGGGACTTGAGATAAAACAGCACCTGAAGCTCACGCAGCAACTGGTGATGACCCCGCAGCTCCAGCAGGCGATCAAGCTGCTGCAGCTCTCCCGCATGGAGCTCGTCGAGCTCGTCCGTACCGAGATGGTTGAGAACCCGGTGCTCGAGGACGGCCAGGACTCGGCCAACCAGGAGGAGGAGAAGTCAAAGGACGATGAGGTGTACGGCGAGGACATGAGCCTGGAGGGGCTCGACACCGAGGTCCCGCCCCCGTCCGAGGCCAAGACCAACGCCGAGGATCCCGTGGAGGAGGTAAAGGCGGACGAGGCCGCCGTCAAGGAGATCGACTGGGACAACTACCTTGAAGATTACGCCATGTCCCCGCCCATGCCCGCCAGCCGCGCGGCCGCCTCCAACGAGGACCTCCCCTCGCTGGAGAGCACCCTCACCAGCCGCCCTGGCCTCACCGACCACATGACCTGGCAGCTGAAGATGAATCCGATGACCGAGGAGGAGGAGGCCATCGGGATGAACATCATCGGCAACCTCAACGCCGCCGGATACCTGTACGACGTCACCGCCGAGGAACTGGCGGAGACCTGCAACAGCACGGTGGAGAAGGTGGAGGAGGTGCTGGCGCATGTGCAGACCTTCGACCCCCTGGGCGTGGCCGCGCGCAACCTGCAAGAGTGCCTGATGATCCAGGCCCGGTACCACGGCGAGGACGACAGGGTCCTCACCGGCATCATCATGGATCACCTGGGCAACCTGGAGCGCAAGAACTACCCGGCCATCGCCCGCGCCCTGGGCGAGCCGCTTGAGGAGATCTACGAGGCGGTGAAGGTGATCGCCGGCTTCGACCCGAAGCCCGGCCGCATGTACACCGACGAGGACCCGGTCTATATCACGCCGGACGTCTACATCCACAAGGTGGGGGACCGCTACTTCGTGGTGCCCAACGACGACGGCCTGCCCAAGCTGAAGATCTCCTCCTTCTACCGCTCGGCGCTGTCGTGCGGGCCCCAGGCTCGGGAGTACATCCAGGACAAGCTGCGCTCGGCCCAGTGGTTGATCCGCTCCATCCAGCAGCGCCAGCGCACCATCGTCAAGGTGGCGGAGAGCATCCTCAAGTTTCAGAAGGAGTTCTTCGACAAGGGGATCGCGCACCTGCGCCCCCTGATCCTGCGTGACGTGGCCGAGGACATCGGAATGCACGAGTCCACCATTAGCCGCGTCACCACCAACAAGTACGTGCACACCCCACAGGGGATCTTCGAGCTGAAGTTCTTCTTTAACAGCGGCATCAACCGTACCGACGGCGACGAGATCGCCAGCGAGAGCGTCAAGAGCAAGATCAAGGAGATCATCTCGGACGAGGACTCGCACAAGCCTTTGAGTGACCAGAAGATCGTAGAGTTGTTGAAAGACCAGGGTATCGAGATCGCCCGCCGCACCGTGGCCAAGTACCGCGAGCAGATGGGGATCTTGAGCTCGTCGAAACGGAAGCAGCTTTTCTGATTCAGGACGACAAGAAAGGAGAAGTGGCCCAATGAAGCTTTCCGTGACCTTTCGTCACATGGAGCCGTCCGAGGCTCTCAAGCAGCAGGTGGAGGACAAGCTCTCCAAAATCGAGAAGTACTTCCACGATCCGGTGAGGGCCAACGTTACGCTCTCCACGGAGTCGTACAGGAACAAGATCGACATCATCCTGACTCTGGCCAACGGCACCGTCATCAAGGGCGGCGAGACAGCCGACGACATGTACACCGCAGTGGATCTGGTGATGGACAAAATCGATCGCCAGGTGCGGCGCTACAAGGACAAGATCACCACCCACCGGTCCAACGATTAGCGGGGATGCGATATGCGCCTCATCGATCATATCTCCTCTGAACGCGTATTGCCCGAGATGGCCTCCAGCTCCAAGGATGCGTCCCTGGTAGAGCTGGCCAACCTGCTGGCAGGTCCGGGCGGGGACGAAGCGGTGGCCGGGCAGGTCCTCAAGGTGCTAAAGGAGCGGGAAGACCTCGCCTCCACCGGCATCGGGGACGGCATCGCCATCCCCCACGGAAAGATGGACCTGGACGGCGGCGGGCTCACCCTCGGCCTCGCGCGATGCCGTGGCGGGATCGACTTCGACGCCGTGGATGAAAAACCGGTCCACTTGATGTTCGTGCTCGTGGCGCCCGAGAACTCCACCGGCCAACACCTCAAGGCGCTGGCCCGCATCTCAAGGCTCTGCCGGGAGCCCGGCTTCAAGGGCCGGCTGCTCGAGGCCGGGGACGCCAGCGAGATGCTCGAGATCCTGGAGCAAGAAGAGCGCAAGTACTGGTCGGAATGAGCCCCCCTCCCAAGGAGTTTCAGGTCGGCGAGCTGCTGGAGCAGGAAGATCTCCAGCTCGAGGTGCTGGCCGGGCGGAGCGGCCTGGAGCGCGTCGTCGAGCAGGCGAGCGTCCAGAAGCCGGGGCTCTCCCTCGCCGGGCACCTGGAGAGCCTTCACCCGGAGCGGATCCAGGTGGTCGGCTTCTCCGAGATCTCTTACCTGGAGAGCCTGGAAGAGCACATGGTGTGGCGGCGCCTGCGTGAGCTGTGCGAGCAGGAGATCCCGTGCATCATCGCCACCCGGGGGCTGGACCTGCCGGAGAGCCTCTTCACCGTCTGCCGGGACATGCAGATCCCGCTGCTCCGGACGCCCCTCTCCAGCGCGGACCTCATCGACGGGCTGAAGGCTGTGCTCTGGTCGCGGCTCAGCCCGAAGACCACAATGCACGGGGTGCTGGTGGATGTGTTCGGCGTCGGGATCCTGCTGTTCGGCAAGAGCGGCATCGGCAAGAGCGAGACCGCCATGGAGTTGGTGATCAACGGGCACCGGCTGGTGGCTGACGACATCGTGGAGGTCAGCCGGCGGGAGGGGCGCATCCTCCTGGGCAGCGGCCCGGACATCATCAAGCACCACATGGAGATTCGCGGCCTCGGCATCCTGAACATCAAGGACCTGTTCGGCGTCTCGGCTGTGCGCGATCGGAAGAAGATCGAGGTGGTGGCCGAGCTGGTGAAGTGGAACTCGGAGGAGGAGTACGACCGCCTGGGCGTGGACGACCTGACCCACACCATCCTCGGGGTGCAGATCCCGCTCATCCGCCTGCCGGTGCAGCCCGGCCGGAACATCGCGGCCATCGTCGAGGTCGCGGCGCGCAACCAGTTGCTCAAGATCAAGGGCCACCACAGCGCCCGGGAGTTTCAGGATCGGCTGATAAAGGCCATCTCGGGAGGCAAGGAGGCGCCCATCGTGGACGGAGAGGTGGAGTGAAGGACCTGCTCACGCTGATCATCACCGGGCTGTCTGGCGCCGGCAAGACCACAGCCCTGCGGGCCGTGGAGGACCTCGGCTTCTACTGCGTGGACAACCTGCCGCCCCCGCTGCTGGAGCAGTTCGTGGAGGCCATGAAGGCGGAGCCCGAGGTGGATCGCATCGCCCTGGTGGCGGACGCCCGGCTGCGCAGCCACATCGGCGGCTACGTGCAGGCCATCGACAAGCTGACCCGGCGCGGGGACCGCCTGGAGCTTGTCTACCTGGACGCCCGGGACGAGGTCCTGGTCCGCCGCTTCAGCAAGACCCGCCGCCGGCACCCCCTGGGCGGAGACGACCTGCCGGCCGGGCTGCAGAAAGAGCGAGATCTGCTGGATCCCCTGCGCCACCGCGCCACCAAGTATCTGGACACTTCCGACCTGACGGTGCACCAGCTCAAGCAGGCCTTGCAGAAACGATACGGCGAGCCGGGCAGGAGGACCTTGGAGGTTTCCATCTCATCCTTCGGTTTCCAGAATGGGCTGCCCCCCGACTCCAACCTGGTGTTCGATGTTCGGTTCCTCAAGAACCCGTACTTCGAGGAGGACCTGCGGCCTCTGACCGGGCAGGACCCGCGGGTTTCCGACTACGTGCTGCGGGAAGAGGATGCCGGGAGGCTGCTGGAGTTGGTGGAGCAGATGCTCGCCTTCCTGCTGCCTCGCTACGCCAACGAAGGCAAGGCGTACCTCTCCGTGGCCATCGGCTGCACGGGCGGCCGGCACAGATCGGTGGCCATCGCCGAGGAGCTGGGGCGGCGCCTGAGCCAGGAGCGGCCGGTGAAGGTCAGGCACAGGGACATCGAGAGATGAGCGAAAACCGAGACACCGTCGTGGTCCTTGTGATCAACGGGGACTACGCCAGGGACCTGGTGGAGACGGCCGAGGTGCTCGTGGGCGCCCTGGACGTGCATGTCATCGAGACGACCTGCCACCAGGACATCCAGGAGCTGCGGCAGCGGGTGCGGGTGAAGCTGATGAAGCTTGTGGCGGGGGCGCCCAGCGTGCTGCTGCTGAGCGATCTGTGCGGCAGCACGCCCACCAACGTGTGCCTCGATCTGCTGGCCGAGCACCGCCACTGGGAGCTCCTCACGGGGCTCAACCTTCCGATGCTGCTCAAGCTGTCAACCTGCGACCGGGGCCTGAGCGCCCAGGAGTTGGCCCTCAAGCTGCGGGCGACGGCGGCCGCGAGCATCAAGCTCGGCACACCTTTACTTCCGGAGGAAACCTCCCGTGGGGATTGAGCGTAGCTTCATCATCGCCAACGAGCTGGGGCTTCATGCCCGAGCAGCCACCCGATTGGTGCAGACCGCTAACCGCTTCGAGTCCGAGGTGGAGGTGGAGAAGGACGGCACGCGGGTCAACGGCAAGAGCATCATGGGGGTGCTCATGCTGGTGGCAGCAAAGGGCACCGAGATCACGGTGCACGCCGAGGGGGGAGACGCCAGGGAGGCCATCGAGGCCATCGGCGCCCTTATCGAGAACAAGTTCGACGAGGAGCTGTGAACCGGCGGCTCGGCATAGCTGCTTCTCAGGGCATCGCCTTCGGGCGGGCGTACACCATGGACCGGCGGCGCATCGCGGCGCCCAAGTACCATGTGGAGCCGGGGGATGTGCCTGCCGAGGTGGCGCGCTTCCGCCAGGCGATCACCGCCACGGACCAGCAACTCCAGCGCATCAAGGAGAAGCTGCGCAACGTGGGGGGGGAGGCGCACACCCAGATCCTCGACGCCCACCAGCTCATCCTGCAGGACGAGCACCTGATGGCGCAGGCCATCAGCCTCATCCAACAGGAGCGGCTCAACGCGGAGTGGGCGCTGACCCGGGCGGTGGAGGCGATCAAGGATGTCTTCGATCGCATCGAGGACGATTACTTCCGCGAGCGGCGCTCCGATGTTGCATTTGTGGCGGATCAGCTCATGGCCACCCTCACCGGGCGCCAGCGCCAGGAGATGGACCCGCCCGAGGACGCCATCGTGGTGGCGCCGAACCTGTCACCGGCCGAGACCGCCCGATTCTACCGCCGCAAGATCCTCGCTTTGGTCACGGACGGAGGAGGGCGCACCTCCCACACCGCCATCGTGGCCCGCTCCCTGGGCATCCCGGCGGTGGTGGGCCTGCGCGACGCCACCCGCCTGGTGGGATCCGGGGACGCCCTCATCGTTGACGGCTACCGCGGGGAGCTGATCATCAACCCCGGGCCGGAGACGGTGGAGGAGTACAAGCGCCGCAGCCAGCGCAAGGCGCGCAAGGCGGCCGGCCTGGAGCAGGAGCGGGGGCTCCCCTCCGAGACCGTGGACGGGGTGGCGGTTCACCTGCTGGCCAACATCGAGCTCACCGAGGAGATCCCGCCCGCCGTGGCCCAGGGGGCCGAGGGGATCGGCCTGTACCGCACCGAGTTCCTCTACCTGGATCGCGAGGACCTGCCCGGAGAGGAGGACCACCTGGCCGACGCGCGGCGGGTGCTGGAGCTGAGCGCGGGCGCGCCCGTGACCTTCCGCACCTGCGACCTGGGCGCGGACAAGCTGCCCCAGGGGGGGCTCGGGCGCCGGGAGAACGAGGCCAACCCGGCCCTTGGGTTGCGCTCCATCCGCCTCTGCCTCAACCAGAAGGAGCTCTTCAGGGCCCAGCTGAAGGGGCTGCTGCGCACCGCCGCCGCCGGGTTCGGGGGCATGCGGCTGATGTTCCCGATGATCTCCGGCGTGGAGGAGCTCCGCCAGGCCAAGCGCATGCTCAGGGAGTGCAGGGAGGAGCTGGAGGAGGCGGGTCACAAGATCCCGCCCGTGCCTGTGGGGGTGATGATCGAGATGCCGGCCGCGGCGCTCACCGCGGACCTGCTGGCCCGGGAGGTGGACTTCTTCAGCATTGGCACCAACGACCTGACCCAGTACGCCCTGGCCGTGGACCGGGGCAACCGCCAGCTCAACTACCTCTTCCGCCCTTACCACCCGGCGATCCTGCGGTTGATCAAGGGGGTGCTCCGGGCGGCCGAGGACGCTGGCATCCCGGTTTCGGTGTGTGGCGAGATGGCCGGAGATCCGCTCATGACCCTGCTCCTGGTGGGCATGGGGGTGCGGGAGCTCTCCATGACCTCGGTGTCCGTGCCCCTGGTGAAGCGCCTTGTGCGCTCGGCGACCCTGCCCGCGGCCAAGGAGATCGCTGACAGGGTGCTGGCCCTGGCCACGCCGCAGGACGTGGAGGCCGAGCTGCTGGAGTCAATGGAGGACCTCTTCCCTCAGCTCAGCCGCACCACCTTCGGCTCCTGGGATGAGGACACGGTGGTTTGAGCGGCGCCGGGGAACCGAAGATCCGCGCCGCCGTGGCCGAGGATGTTCCGGCCCTGCTCGGCTTGCTGACCCAGCTCGACGAGCACCACGCTAAGATCCAGCCGTCCTTCTTCCGGGCGTCGGCGCGGGAGGCGCAGGAGGTGCGCGAGGTCATCGCCGGGCGGCACAGCACCATCCTGGTGGCCGCCGGTGCGGGGGGCGAGCTGCTGGGTGCGGTGACGCTTCGCATTTACGACACGCCGGCGCACCCCCTGATGGTGCCGGAGCGCCGGGCCCTGCTGGAGGACATGGTGGTGGACGCCGGGGCGCGGCGGGAGGGCGTGGGCCGGGCCCTGGCCGAAGCAGCCCGGGGCTGGTGCCGCGGGGAGGGCGCGCAGCAGCTCGTGCTCACCGTATGGGAGGGGAACGCCGGCGCCGCGCGCTTCTACCAGGAGGCGGGCTTCTCGCCGGTGAATCAGCTGCTCGGCTGCGTGCTCAAGGACCCCTAAATGCCGCCAATAATGGTGGGGTTTTGGGATATAATTCGCTTTCAAAATGAAGAGCCAACAGTGAGGTGACATGGCAGGAAGCCCCAACATCGTCGTCGTCGGAAGCCTGAACATGGACCTGGTGATGCGCGCGCCGCGTCTGCCGGATCCGGGCGAGACCGTGCTGGGGGGCAGCTTCGACAGGTTTCCGGGAGGTAAGGGGGCGAACCAGGCAGTGGCCGCGGCGCGGCTAGGCGCGGAGGTGGCCATGGTGGGCAGGGTGGGGGACGATCCCTTCGGGGAGGCCCTGCGTGACAGCCTGGAGGAGAACCGGGTGGACCACAGCGCCCTGGTGACCGATCCGACTCAAGACTCCGGGGTGGGCATGGTCCTGGTGGACTACGCGGGCAGCAACTCCATCCTGGTGGCCTCTGGCGCAAACATGGCCGTCACCCCGGCCGACGTTGACAATGCAGAGTGGCTCATCGCGGGGGCTGATGTTGTGGTGCTCCAGCTGGAGGTGCCCTTGGAGACCGTGGAGCGGGCCGCTGACCTGGCCCGGGGGCACGGGGCCCTGGTGGTGCTAAACCCGGCGCCCGCCCAGCCGCTGTCGCCCGAATTGCTGAACTCCGTCGACCTGCTCATCCCCAATGAAGACGAGGCGGCGCTGCTCACGGGCAAGGCGGTGAACAACAAGAACGAGGCCCGGGCCGCGGCGCGCGCCCTGCGGGACTCGGGCGCTGACACCGTGATCCTCACCATGGGGGGACGGGGGGCCCTGCTCTCCGACGTCACAGGCACCGACCTGCTGCCGGCCCTCAACGAGGTGGAGCCGGTTGACACCACCGCGGCGGGGGACGCCTTCGTGGGCGGCCTGGCCGTGGCCCTGGGCGAGGGCATGTCCCTGCTTGAGGCGGTGGGCTGGGCCAACATCGTGGGCGGTCTGGCGACGCTCAAGCCTGGCGCGCAGCCCTCCCTCCCCACCCGCGATGAGGTGGAAATAAAGATCGCCGAGAAGAAGAAGTAGGGGACGCGCCACGTCCCAATACCCAAGGCCCTCATATGAACATTCGAATCACATTCCTCGGCGCCATCATGCTGGCGCTCATCACCCCTGCGCCCGCTCACGCCGGGCTCACCGCCGGGTACCGGGTCAAGGTGCGCACGGTCTCCTGGATGCCCATCCGGATTCCCGACCTGGAGCACGCCATCTCCGCGGAGGTGGTCTCCGTGCTCTCCGGCGAGGGGCTGCTCAAGCTCTCGGAGATGAGCCGTAAGAGAAAGGGCTATGACCTGCGGCTTTACGTCAACGGGGAGGTGGTGGAGGACGCCGGAAACTTCACCGTGACCCTCTCCATTCGGCCGCAGAAAGATCCTACGCTGCCCAGCTTTGTCACCGCGGGGACGGTGTCGATCTCGGGCAAAAAGCGGGCGGTGATGCTCAAGCGCATCACGGCGGCGGCTCGGGGGGCGGCCCGGCGCATGGCCGGCGCCATGAGATCTCATCCGGCCCTCCTCGGGCGGCTGGGGCGCAGGGCCCAGGCCCCGGGGTTCTCCAAGGCCGAGCTCTTCCAGTGGGGCAGGGTGGCGCCCCTGCCGGTGAAGGCCGCCAGCAAGGACGTGGCCACCTTCATGAACGGGCGCCTCTCCTGGCACAAGCGCAAGGAGGCGGGCTTCCGCATCTCCGGCCTGGCCTACGACAACGCGGACGTGCGCCACGCCATCGAGAAGGTGGCCCTCACCGACCCGGATCCCACCACGCGGTACTACGCCGTGCGGTTCCTCGAGCCATCGTCGCGGGCCCACCGGTTCACCCAGCAGGTGCTGCTGGCCGTGGCGCGGGAGGACGCGGATCCGAAGGTCAAGAGCGCAGCCCTGAGCCTGTCCACCACCTTCGTGGGGCTCTCAGGCCGACAGACGCTGCAGACCTGGGTTCAGCTGCTCACCTCCCGCGTGGCGGACCTGAAGAACCGGGACCTCAAGGCGGTGCTCAAGCAGCTGAGCTACCGGCCCAATACGCCGAACCTGGACCTCGGCCTGCTGCGCTGCCTGCGCAACCAGGAGGTGCTGAGGGAGGGGCGCGACCGCAAGGAGGCGTGCCTGGACCTGGTCGAGAAGCTTCCGCCGGAGCGGCGCGCGGCCATTTTGCTCGGCTACCTGAGCCAGCCCCTCTCCGCCCTGAACAATGATCTGCCCGGGCGGCACCGGGGCGGGCCCGTGGCCGAGGCGGTGGGGACGGCCTTCCGCACCCCGTGCCAGCCCAGGGCCCTGCGCAAGCAGATCTGGCGCCTGCTCAAGGAGGGCAACGACGAACGGCTCGCCCTCCCCCTGCTCACGGCGCTTGCCGAGCACCAGTACACCCCGGCCGTGGCGCGGGCGGTGGCGGAGCAGCTTGGTCGGGCCTCTGACCGGTCGATCCGGTACAAGTTCAAGAGCCTGCTGGAGCGCGTGGCCAGGGCGCACAAGCCGGACTGGAACGTGCTGGCCTGGAGGACGGCGCGCAAGGAGGCCGGGCGCCTCATGAGGGCGATGGATGAGCGTGACGCCCGCGACATGAAGCGCCTGGTTGAGCGGCTGGACAAGCTCATCGCAGAACAGAAGCACAAGCTCGGCCTGCGCAAGCACCTGCGCGCCGAGGGGACGCCCAGGGCCAGCGCCGTGGGTTACCTCACCAGCTGCGTCGAGGACCAGGAGGACCCGCGGGCCAAGGGTGACTGCGCCGCGGCCCTGGGTTGGCTTGCCAAGACCTCCCCCAAGCTGCGCGCCGCCGCGGTGGACGCCATGAAGGCGTTGCAGCAGGAGTCATCGGAGCGCCGGGTCCAGAGCCGGCTCAAGAGCGCCCTCCACCGCCTGGACAGGATCTTGACCAGGAGACGACAGCCTGGACAGAGGGCTCGCGACGAGGTGTGCCGATGAAGATTCGAGCGACCATCCTCCTCCTGTCCGCCGCGCTGCTCTGGGCAGCGCCCGCCGGGGCCCGCACCGCCTCGCTCAAGTGCGAGACCAAGGTCTCCACCTACTCCTGGTACCCGCTGCCGCTCAAGACCATCTCCCGCATCGTCGAGGGCAGGGTGCTGCAGAAGCTCACCCGATCGGGCAGGCTCACCCTGCACCCGCCCGGGGCAGGGGACAAGGCGCCGGACCTGAAACTGCGCATCACCGCCCGCATCATCGAGGACGCCCAGCAGTTCTCGGTGTTCATCAGCGCCCAGCCGCGCAAGAAGGACCAGGCGGGCAGCATGGCGTCGGTGGCCACCCGGCCCATCAACCAGCGCAACCACAAGGCGATTCAGAAAGCCATGGAGCAGGCGGCTGACGAGGCGGGGCGCAAGCTGGAGGCCCTGGTCAACCCCTTCGTGGACCTGCTGTCCGAGGAAGGGGAGAGCGGCAAGTTCGTCCCCCTGGAGGCTGGCGGCGACGGCGTGGACTGGTCGGCCGGCCTACACCTGGGCAAGGCGAAGGGCGCCTTCCGGGGGAACCTGGGCGCCATCACCGCCCGGGCCAGCAAGGAGGCCAGCGCGCGCATGGCCCTGGCCCACTGCGCGGTGGGCGCGGCCAAGCCAGGCATGCAGACTCGCTGCATCGACGCCCTGGCCCAGCTCTCCCGCCGGCACCCCTCGGCCCAGCGTGCGATCATCGCGGTGCTCTTCAGCTCGCCCCCCAAGAAACGAACCAGCGAGTGGGAGAACGTCCGCCGCCGGGCCTTCCGGGTGACCACGAGCTTCACCGGGCCCGCGCTGCAGGAGGCCATCCAGGCCTGGCTCTTCCTGCTCGCTTCAGACCACAGCGACAACTATCGCCTCTTCGGTGGGCGCCGGGAGGATTACCAGATCATGGGGACCGTGGCCTCCTACCTGGCCCGCAACCCGCATGTGCCAAACCTGGACCGCTCCCTGGCCTGGTGCTCGCGGCCAGCCAAGAAGAACAGCAAGCCCCCGGACGAGTACTGCCTCAAGGTGATGAAGAGCATCCCGGTGACACGGCGCCTGGCTTTGCTGCACCAGCAGCTGGCGGCGCTGCCCTCCTACAGCCACAGGGAGCCGTGGCGGGCCTGGACCGCCATGCTCAAGACGGTGGTGGACCGGGGCAAGCCTCTACACCCCGAGGTGGCGCGTATTTGTAAGCGACGCATCATGCGCTCCTTCTGGGATGTGGACCGCCGTGACTGCATGGAGGCGCTGGGCAAGTACGCGCGCCCGACGAAGAAGCTGCTCCGCTTCGTCATAGGGGTCTTCATCAGCCAGGACAAGAACATGGTCTTCCGCTCGCGGGATGCCCTCAATGACCTGGTCCGGCGTAACAAGAAGCTGTGTCCGTACCTGAAGAAGAAGCTGGGCTACTTCGTGCGGCAGGGGAAGTTTCCGATGTATTACCCGCGGGATTATGAGGGGCCGCGGGTTTTGAAGGAGTGCAAGTAGCCGTTCACGTTTACGGGTAGGTCATTACGCACTTTCCCGCTTTGCAGTTGAGGGTGCCGGGCTTGGTGCACTTGTAGGTGCATTTCTGGCAGAGGCTGCTGGCCTGGTAGGCGGCGATGGCGGCCTTGTACTTGGTCAGGTCGGCGGTCTTGTTGTGGGGGATGTGGCAGCCGAAGGGGCAGATGCCCCAGAGGAAGGTGCACTCGCTCGTCGCCTTGCAGGTGGCGATGCGGGCCTTCTCGTCGGTGACGGCCTTTTTCAGGCCCGCGCATGAGGTGGCAGCGTCCAGGGTGACCGCCTTGTCCGCCGCTGCCTTCTTGTCCGGGACAATCTTCTGGTCCGGGGCCTTCTGATCAGGCTTCACCTTCTGGTCCGTATTGGTGGCGCCCTTGTCTGCAACAGCGCTGTCAGGCTTCCCCTTGTCGCTGGCCTTCTGGTCCGCGCTGGCCAGATCCACCACGGCCTGATCCACCACGGCGCCGTCGACGTCTGCCGGGTCCCCGTCGTCGGAACAGCCGGCCAGGCTCATTACTAACAGGACAATGATGAATACAACCCTCATGGCTCACCTCCGGTGCTTAGTATAATCTCCTTTGCTGTGGCGATATTCCACCCCTCACGGGCCTCGGCGGCGCTTGCGCTCGCGGGCCTGATCCTCTGCCCCTCGCCGGCCAACGGCGGGGATCCCACCCGCAAGTGGCGCACCATCGAGACGCCCCACTTTCAGGTGCACTATTACCGCTCCGATCGGCACGACGAGGGCGCGGTGGCCCAACATGTGGCCCACACCGCGGAGCGGGTGCACGCCATCATGGTGCCCCTGCTCAAGCACGAGCCTTCTGGCAAGGTGGACATCGTTGTCACCGACGACACCGACGGGGCCAACGGCTCGGCCCAGGTGGTGCCGCGTAACGTGGTGCGGATCTTCGTCACCGGCCCCACCTCCTTTTCCTCTCTCAACGACTACGACGACTGGCTCTTCGGCCTGTTGCTGCACGAGTACACCCACATCCTGCACATCGACACCATCCACGGGGTGGCGCGGCTGATCAACTATGTGCTGGGCAAGACCTGGGCGCCCAACCAGGTCCAGCCGCGCTGGTTCATCGAGGGGCTGGCCACCTACTACGAGTCGGCCAGGAGCTCCGGCGGCCGCATCCGCAGCTCCATCTACGACATGTACCTGCGCATGGCCGTGCTCCAGGGCAAGCTGCTCGAGCTGGACCAGATGAGCTCCATCACCCGCTACTTCCCCCGGGGAGACGTGCCGTACCTTTACGGCTCGCGCTTCCTCGACTACCTGGCCCGGCGCTTCGGCGCGGAGAAGCTGACCCGCATCAGCCACGACTACGGCGGCCAGCCCCTGCCGTACGCCATCAACCGCACGGCCAAGCGCATCCTGGGGCACACCTTCATCGAGCTGTACGAGCAGTTCAAGGAGCACCTGCGCCGGCGCTACCAGGTCCAGCGGCTGGGGGTGGTGCGCCAGGGCCGAACCCCGTTCACCGAGGTTACCGACTACGGCGAATCGTGCGGCACGCCGCGGTTCAGCAGCGACGGCAAGGAGCTGGTGTTCATCGACACAGACGGCCGCAGTGAGTTCGCGGTGAAGGTGCTGGACACCGCCAGCGGCAGGATCGTGCAGCGGTTCGAAATCCGCGGCGGCAGCGGCGCGGACTTCACCCCTGACGCCCGCTACATTGTGTACGGCGGCGCGGCCATGTGGCGCACCGTCTACAACTTTCATGACCTGTACGTGCGGAACCGCGCCAGCGGCAAGGTGCGCCGCCTCACCGACGGCCTGCGCGCCCGCGATCCCGCCGTCTCGCCCCGCGGCGACCGGGTGGCCTTTACCACCAACGAGCTGGGCACCATGAGCTTGAGGGTGGTGCCATTTGACGGCGGCGCCGCCCGCGTGCTGATCAAGGGCGGAAACGGAGAGCAGTTCTATACCCCGCGCTGGAGCCCTGACGGCGCGTCCCTGGTCTACTCCCGCTGGCGGCCTGGCGGCTACCGGGACATCGAGCAGCTCCACCTCCCCAGCGGCCAGGTGCGACGCCTCACCGATGACCGGGCCCTGGACATGGATCCCACCTACAGCGCGGACGGCCGCCGGGTCTACTTCTCCTCGGACCGGACCGGCATCTTCAACCTGTACAGCCATGAACTCGCCACGGGCCGGCTGTCCCAGGTGACCAACGTGCTGGGGGGCGCCTTCACCCCTGCCGTCTCCCCGGCCGAGGACCGCGCCTACTTCGTCAGCTTCTCCGCCCGGGGCTACGACCTCGCCTCCATGCGCCTGGACCGGGCGCGCTACCGGCCGGCCGCGCCCTACGTGGACGACCGCCCGCAGCCGGTGAAGACCGCGCCGCCGGACGAGCCGTACCCCGAGCGCCCGTACAGCGCGCTCCACTCCATCCTCCCCGACGCCTGGAGCTTGCTCCTGGGGATCGACGCATACGGCTCCACCATCGGCTTCCGGCTGCAGGGCTCCGACCTGGTGGGGGACCACTACTACTTGCTGAACATGAACTTCAGCACGGTGAACGGGCGCCCCAACTACAGCGTGTTCTACGACTACAGGCACTTCTGGCCCGACATCCACCTGGAGACGGGCCGCTATGAGGGGCCGCGCGGGGGCCTGTCCGTCGACGGCAAGCGGTTGACCTACGTGGAGGAGGGCTACAACGCCGGCCTCACAGTGAACCTGCCCCTGCTCCGCATGCCCGGCCACTCCGGGGACGTGAAGGTGGGCTACCGGTTCAACTACTTCCGACACGCCGACGAGCCGGACATGCTGGTGTTGCCGGGAGACATCAGCCCGGAGTTGCCGCGCACCGGCCTGCTCTCCGGCATCAGCCTGGGGATGAGCTACAGGTCCACCCAAAGGTACGGCCACTCCATCAGCACCGAGAAGGGCCGCGTCATCGCCTTGAACCTGTGGGTGAACCACGAGGTGTTCGGCAGCGAGTACCAGAGCACCGCCCTTAGCTGGGCCTGGACCGAGTATGTGCCGATCCCCTGGCTGGACGACCATGTGTTCGCCCTGCGCTACGCCGGCGGCATCGGCGCCGGAGATCTGGCGCGGCGGGGGGTCTTCTCTGTGGGCGGCTTCCCGGAGCAGGACCTCCTGCTCACCCTGTTCGATCCGCTCAACCGGCCTGGTGGGGCTTTCCTGCGCGGGTACAAGCCCGGGCTGGTGTACGGCGAGCAGTACCACCTGATCAACCTGGAGTACCGCTTCCCGGTGCTGGAAGTGCAGAAGGGCATCGCCTCGTTACCCATCTTCCTCAGCCATGTCCACGCCGCGGTCTTCGTGGACTTTGGGGACGCCTTCTTCGGGGACTTCGATCCGCAGAATCTGAAGGTGGGGGTCGGCGGTGAGCTGCTGGTGGAGCTGATCATCGGCTACTTCGTGCCCTCCACCTTTCGCATAGGCTACGCCCGGGGCCTGATGGAGCCGGGCGGCAACGAGTTCCACTTCTGGCTGGGGCAGCCGTTTTAGGGGCCCAACCCAGAACTCCCGAAACACCCAAACAAACGGTATACTCCACTCCATGATCTGCCCTGACTGCCAGGCCATCTTCGACGACCGGATGGACACATGCCCCGAGTGCGGCGCCATCGTGGAGCAGGATCAGCAGGCGGCGGGGTCCTCCATGGAGGGGCTCTGGGACGAGCAGACGCCGAGCCTCAATGGTTCAGGCCCCATCGCCGACGTGCCGACCCCTACCACTGGCATTGACCCGGAGAAGGAGCGTGGGACCCGGGTTGTGGAGGCGCCCCTGCCGCCCATGGTGAAGAAGCGGGCCAGGGAGCGGGTCAATCAGTCCGGCAAGCTGGGGACCACGCGCGCCCAGAAGAACCTGGCCCTGGAGCTTGAGGAGTCCGGCGTAAGCCGCATGGTGGACGAGCTCATCGCCAACCTGCGCCTGTTCTACGCCAGGCTTCACCGCTTCGACCGCTGGTCTCTCTGGGTCCTGTGCGGGGCCTTCATCGCTTCGTTCCTTCCATGGTTGCGGGTGCTCAGCTACGGGCTCACCGCTGGGATCCAGGACTACGGCCTTGCCACGGCGCCGCTCTCCGCCCTGGCCATTGTGCTGATCTACCTGCGCACGGCCCGCCGGCGCCTCACCGTGCCGCTGATACTCCTGCAGCTGCTGGTGGTCGCCGGGGTCGGGGCGGTGGTGGTGTGGCGCTACATCTCCGCGGTGGATATCGACTTCACCTACGGCATCTACATCACCGCACTGTTCGCGGCGCTGGGTGTGCTGACCACCATGCTGCGCCTGGCGCGGGTTAATGTTTAACTTTAAGGGGTGCCGCTCAATGGCCTGGAATTACATGAGGCTCTTGATGCACTGGAGCGCCTCGTCGGTGCCCCAGTCGCGCTTGTTGACGAACCAGTAGCGGATCTTGCCTTCCCGGTCCACCAGGTAACTCTCGGGGAACTTCTCGGTGCCGTAGGTCAGGGCGATCTTCTTGCCTGGATCCATGACGATGGGCAGGGCGCTGGCCGCGGGGAAGCTCCGCTTCAGCAGCTCGGTCACTTCCTTGGTGGTGTCGTCCACGCTGACCATGGCCAGGGCAAAGTCCTTGCCCAGATCGGATCCAGCGGCGGCTGCCTTGCTGAGCTTGATCATGGAGGGGAACTCCTCCACGCAGGGCGGGCACCAGGTGGCCCAGAAGTTGAGGAGCACCACCTTGCCCCGCAGGGAGGCCAGGCTCACCGTCTTGCCCGAGAGGTCCTTGAGCTTCCAGGGCGGCGCCGTGCGGTCCACCTG
Organism: uncultured Kofleriaceae bacterium; assembly: GCA_964497805.1. Classification (GTDB taxonomy): domain Bacteria; phylum Myxococcota_A; class Polyangia; family CAZCFB01; genus CAZCFB01. The sequence goes on along the minus strand of CAZCFB010000011.1, from coordinate 50,659 downwards.
CACGGCGTTCAGGGCCATGCACGCGCCCTGGCGTTCGCGCGGAGCGGCGGCCTGCACGCCAGCCAGGAAGCTGAGCATGAGGAAGACGATGCCCGCCGCGACCAGGCCGTAGCCGAACATATGTTGGACGGGGGTAGCGCGCTTGCGTGGTTCAGTGCTCATCTTGCCAAGGCCTAGCACAGCACCCTATTGCATTCCAGGATTCTTCAGGGTAACAGGTCAATCATGGCCACATCTGACAACCAACACCTCATGGGCGTCACCCGCGGCGCCGCCATCATCGGTATGATCATCACCTTCGTGGGGGGCTACTTCCTGGGCAGCCTCACCTCGAGCGCCCGCTCAGGCCCGGACCTCACCGCGGCCGTCAACGCGGATCGGAAGGCGGTGCCTGTGGGCACGAGCCCCACCGTGGGCAAGGCCGACGCGTTGGTGACTATCGTGGAGTTCGCCGACTATGGCTGCCGCTACTGCGCCAGGTCTGTGGCCCTGAAGGAGCGCATGTTGTCCGAGTACAAGGGGCGGGTGCGCTGGGTATTCAAGAACTTCGTGGTCAACCCGAGCTCCCGCTCCAGGGTGGCGGCCCAGGCCGCGCTTGCCGCGCACCAGCAGGGTGAGTTCTGGGCCTACCACGACCTCCTGTTCCACAACCAGAAGGACTTCGGCGCCGGGGCCTTCTCCCGGCACGCCGACGCCCTCGGCCTGGACCTCAGGCATTTCCGCGTGGCCATGTCCGGTGACGCCCCGGGGAAGATCATCGACGAGGACGTGGCCCTCGGGCGCAAGCTCGGGGTCAACGGCACGCCCACCTTCTTCATCAACGGCCGCAAGCACCTGGGCTCCATCTCCCACCGCCTGCTCCGTAAGCTCATTGACGAGGAGATGGCCCACGCCCGCACCCTGGTCAAGGCCGGGGTGAAGCCTGGGGAGGTGTACTCCAAGTTGACCGAGAAGAAGGAGGAGAAGAAGGCGGACGACGAGGACAAGGCCGCTGATAACTCCTGACGCTCTAAGCTCCACCAGCCCGTTCCGTTACCGCGATCCCCTGGACCACTGGCCCGGGGCGGCGGCGCTGCGGGCCTCTGTCCGGCGGGTGGGGATCCTGAGCCCGGTGATGGTGCGTGAAGGTGTAAGCCAGACCGGAGACGGCCTGGTGGTGGTTCACGGTCACCGGCGGGTGGAGGCGGCCCGGGAGCTGGGGCTGCAGGCGATCCCCACGGTGGCCGTGGAGGGAGATGGGGCGGAGCTGCTGGCGCGCGCGGTGGAGGCCCACGCAGGCAGAGGCGACCAGAACCTGCGGGAGGTGGCCCGGGCCCTGGAGGCGGGGCTGCGGCTGGGCATGGATGAGGCGGCGGCGGCCGAGCGGCTCCTGCCAGCCCTGGGCCTGGAGCCCCATGTGGAGATGGTCCGGCGTCACCTGCGCCTGCTCACCCTGCCGCCCGACCTGCTTCAGCTGCTGCTCTCCAAGGGCTTCTCCCTGCGTCGCTGCATGCCCTTCTGCGATGTGACACGCCGCGACGCCCTGCTGCTGGCCCGGGTATGCAAGGGCCTGGGCGCGCGGAAGATCGAGCAGGCCGCCACGGCCCTGAGAGAGATCTGCGCCAGGGACGGCCTCGGGCTTGAGCGCCTGGTGGATGACCTGGAGCTCGACCCGCTGGAGCAGGAAGGTCTGGCCCGCCTGGATGCCCGGCGTCACCCGGAGACCACGGCCCTGCGGCGCCGCGCTGGAGAGCTGGCGAGGGAGCTGGGCGGCCGCGAGGCGCGCGTGACCTTCGATCCGAACTTCGTCCGCGATGGGGTGGAGGTGACCGTGCGGCTGGAAGCTGAGGCCGACCTGGAGCGCGCGCTCCGGCGCCTGGCAGAGCCGGGCAAGAGGGACCTGCTGCGGCGCCTGCTGGAGCTGCTCGACTGATGCTCCAACCCTGGCGGCCTGCGCGGGTGGTGATCCGCCAGGAGGTGCGGGACTCGGCCTTGGCCCGGCGGGTGGCGCGGCTGGCGCGGGAGCAGGGCGTCCCCCTGGAGGTTACCGACCGGGAGATCTCGGGGGTGCGCGCGGCGCCGGACCTGGGGGCCGCCGCGTCCAAGGAGACGCTGCTGCTCACCCCCCACCAGGGGGCCGTGCTCAAGGCGTGCACTGGCCGCACCGACTCGCTGCTCTGCTGCAACCTGTGGGTGCTGACCCAGACGGTGGGGTGCCCCCTGGACTGCAGCTACTGCGTGCTCCAGTCGTACCAGAACCTTGGGGTGATCAGCGTGGGCGCTGACGCGGGCCAGATCCTGGAGCAGCTGGGTCGGGAGGCAGCGCGCGCTCCCCGGCGGCTGCTGAGGGTGTGCACCGGGCAGGTGGGGGACAGCCTGGCCCTGGAGCCGTGGCTCGGGTTCGCTGCCAGGGCGGTTGAGACCGCGGCCCGGCTGCCCAACGTGTTGCTGGAGCTGAAGACCAAGACGGACCTCGTGGAGCCGCTGTTGCCTCTGGGCCACTCGGGCCGCACGGTGATCTCCTGGAGCCTGAGCCCGGCCGAGACCGCGAGCAGGGAGGAGCATGGCTGCGCGTCCACCGCCGAGCGCCTGGAGGCCGCCGGGCGCGCGGCCGCCGCGGGCTACCTGGTGGCGTTCCACCTGGATCCGATGATCCCGGGGCCGGACCGGGAGGAGGATGAGCGCCTCCACGTCGGCCTCCTGACCCGGGCGCTGGACGCGGTGCCCGCCGAGCGGGTGGCGTACATCTCCATGGGGTCGGTGCGCTTCCCCCCGGCGGCCAGGCGCACGCTCCTGGGACGCTTCCCGGACTCGCGCGTGACCCTGGGCGAGCTGCTGCCCGAGGTGGACGGCAAGCTCAGGCCGCTCACCCCCCGGCGGGTGGCCCTCTACCGGGCCGTGGCCAGCGTGGCGCGGCGGCGCTGCCCGGGCGCCTTCCTCTACCTCTGCATGGAGCCGGCCCGGGTCTGGCGCCGGGCCCTGGGTGTTGAGCTGGAGACCCGCGAGCAGGTGGAGCTGAACTTCGCCCGCAGCCTACACCGGCGCTACGGCCTGGCGCCGGTGGAGCCGGAGGCGGAGGACTACCCTGCTGTTGACAGCACGCTCCCTTGAGGCGTACCTAGAAATCTCCTGCACCCGTAGCTCAGTTGGATAGAGCGCCGGGCTTCGAACCCGTAGGTCGCACGTTCGAGTCGTGCCGGGTGCGCTGATGAACTAACTGGGCGTGATTGTCACGCCGTCGTCCGGGTCCACGGCCGTGACCAGGCCCGCGGACGGCGCCCGCAGATCCACCTCGCCGCTGTCCGGGGAGGCCATGAGCACCAGATCTCCGCTGGCCACCCTGTCACCCGCCGCCACCATGGGCACCCGCCGCTCACCGAGAGGGCTCACCGCAGGTAGGTGGAGCGAACCGGGGATGAAGGTGCGCGGCAGCGCCGGGGCAGGGGTGTGTTCCGGGCCGAGGCCCAGGCTCAGGGAGAGGCGGCCGCTGTCCTGGCGTCGGCCAGCGCGATCCTCATGGGGCCGCAGGGGAGGGGGCTGAGGGGCGCTGTGCCCGCGCGCGGTCAGCTCTGAGCCCAGGGCCCCGATGAGATCGCCCGGACGCAGCAGCGTGGGGCACACGGCGCTACACAGGCCGCACCCGATGCAGTTCAGGGCTCCGGTAAGCGGCGGCTCCGGCTTGTGCTCCGGGCCGGGCCAGCCCCGCCCCAGGTCCCGCATGATCAGGTGCGGCTGGAGGTCGCGGCCGCGCAGCCCGGCCGTGCACACATCGCTGCAGATACGGCAGGCCGCGCAGGCGGAGGCGGCCCGCTTCAGCTGATCTTCCCGCGGCGCCGTGGCCCGGACCACCATGGGGTGGCCCGGCTCCAGGATCAGCACGCCGTCCGTGTCCAGGTCCACGCTCCCGTCCTGGTCCGCGGCCCAACCTCCTGGCGCGCCGGCCAGGTAGGGTACCCATGCGGGATCCTCACACCCGCCGCACGCCTCAACCAGCGCGCCCAGGGGCGTGCCCAGGGGGACCTTGAGCACGGCGGGCTTGCGCACCTGCCCGGCCACGGTCACCACGCGCCGCAGGGGGAGGCGGCCGTCCAGGGCGCCGGAAAGATCCCACAGCTCCCTGGCGCCGAAGACCAGGGCCTGATCCAGGCCGGCGGCCGGCACGGATCGTCCCTCCTGCTGGGCCAGGTCGCAGAGCAGGCTCTCGGCGTCCATGGGGTAGCGCGGCGGCACCGGGCGCAGCTCCAGGCGGGTGCCCCGGGCCGCCCTGTCCAGCCCCGCGCGCAGCTCGCGCTCAGCGCTGTCCACTGCGAGCAGGACCCGGTGGGCTCCGGTCATCATGGCCGCGGCGGCCAACGCCCGCACCAGGCGCTCCGGCGCCGCGAGGCCCAGGGAACGTTCGCTGGCCATGAGCGGCGTCCCGTCGCACACGCGGCCCACCACCACCGGCGCGGAGGCCAGGCGCAAGTCCAGCCGAGCGCCGGCCCGGTCAACAACGCCGGCGCGGCGGACCCGCCGGTGCATGCGGGCGATCAGGTCCAGGGGGGAGGGTTCTGCCATGATCAAGGGGCCGGTGATTTCCTCACGGTGTGCTCTTACAAACAGCCTTCGTTGGGCTATATTAGCCCACCCATGGAGATTTGTTAGGGGCAGGTGAGGGAACGTCATGAAGTTCGTCATCATCAAGACCGCCGCCGGAGATCGGGAAGCGCACCAGCGCACCATGAAGGTCCACCTGGATTACCTGGACGGGCTCCGCCGCCGCGGCGTGCTCAGCCTGGCTGGCACCTACGAGGACCGCACGGGCGGCCTGGTCTTCGTCGAGGCGGCGGGTATGGAGGAGGCGGTGGCCATCGCCCGGGAGGACCCCCAGGTCAAGTCCGGCGTGCACCGCTACCAGGTCAAGGTGTGGCGCAACGCGGCGGCCGATCTGATCCCCCGCGACCAGGACTCTTCCCAGCCCCTTGTCGCGGTTGAGTCCGGACCCCTGACGGCCTCCCCGGAGGAGGGCGACACGTTCAGCGTGGTGGAGGCAGCATCCTCTCAGGACCACTCCGACAACCTTGTGCGCTGCCTGGCCCCGGAGCAGATCGCCCTGGACCACCCTGTGCGGCTGGGCTACCTGCGTCGGGCGCGCGAGCGGGGGTTGCAGAAACTGCTGCTCTTCTATGACAACCAGCTGGCAGGACAGATCGAGTTCGCCTCGGCCCGTGGCAGCGGCCTCCCGGTGCAGGGCGAGGAGGTGGCGGTCATCAACTGCCTCTGGGTGCTCGACGCCTTCACCGGGCTCTCCGGCGCCCGCCGCTTGCTGGCCGCTTGCTCCGAGCGCACCCGGGCCCAGAGCCTGGCCACCATCGCCTTCAACGATCACCTGCCCTGGATGCCGGCCTCCTTCTTCCGCAGCCAGGGCTTCTCCTCCATCGAGCAGGTGGAGACCGGCAGGTTCTTCGAGAACACGCCCATCGTGGCCCACCTGATGTGGCGCCCCCTCCTGGACGACGCCCCCAGGCCCACCTGGGACCCATCTCAGATGCTCGACGGTCTGGACTTCTGCCCCGCCTACCCCTGGCTGTTCGGCAAGCGCCGCTACTGGGGCCGCCGGTTCAGCTACACCGGGGTGCTGGTCAAGGAGGGGCTGCGGCGCCCTGAGATCCTGAACCAGTTCCCGATCCTCGGCAGCCGCCGCGGCGATCACTGGACCATGATCAAGGTCGGGATCCCCGAGGCCGATCTGAGCCGGGCTGTGAAGCAGATCCAGTCCACCCTCATCGAGGAGCCCACCTACTTCGCCCACCTGATCCGCGATGACGAGCGGATCATCATCTTCCCCGACCGGATCTTCACGGCCCGTAAGGGAGACCGAAGCTTCAAAGAGGCGATCCAGTACGGCAAGGAGAAGGGGATCCCCGACGGTGAGCTGGACTTTTCTTCCTTCGATACGGATTGATCGCCAGCCTCGGCCGGGCGGCGAGGGTGGTATAATCCGAACCCAATGAAGACCATATTTGTCGGCGGTGGGAAGGGAGCGCGCGCCGTGTTGGGGCTGATCCTCCAGCACCGGCTGGCCACCCTGGATCTCGAGATTATCGGGGTCATGGATCTCGACCCGGCGGCCCCCGCCATGGAGTTGGCCAGGGAGCAGGGGTGGGCCACCTTCACCGACCTGAAGGAGGCCGCGGCGCAGCCCAGCCTGGAGCTCCTCATCGAGCTCACCGGCCTGGACCATGTGCGCGCGGAGATCTTGGAGGTGGCGCCGAGCCACGTGCGGGTGATGGACCACGCCATGGCGCGGGTGTTCTGGGACCTGGACGCGGTGACCGCCCACCTGCGGGAAGAGCTGCGGCTCAAGACCCGGCTGGAGGAGGAGATCCGGGGCGACCGCCGCCGGCTGCAGCAGATCCTGGACAGCCTCCCGGACGTGGTCATCGTGGTGCGGGAGGACGGCACCATCGAGCGGGTGAACCAGCGCTACGAGGAGGTGAGCGGGCTGAAGGCGGTGGACGTGCTGGGCAAGACCTGCGACGTGCGCAGCGTGGACATCGGCCAGGAGGGGGGGTGCCGCCAGCTGGACTGTCCGCGCCTCAAGGTGATGGCCGGGGGGGAGCCCATCACCGTGCTGCGCCGGCGCTCGTGCATGAGCTGGGCCTTCAAGGCCGACGAGGAGTGCTTCTTCGAGGTGGCCGCCTCGCCGATCCCCGAGAAGGACGGCACCACCAGCGTGGTGCTCACCTCCCGAGAGGTCACCGACCAGGTCATGCTCAAGCGGGAGCGGGAGGAGGCGGCCCGGCGCTTCGACCAGATCATGGCCAGGGTGCACGGTCTCATCACCCTCAAGGACCTTGAAGGGCGGTTCATGCTGGTCAACCCGGCGGCGGAGCGGTTCTACGGTATGCCGGCGGAGGACTTCCTCGGGCGCACGGCCCGGGACATGTTCCCTCCCGAGGTGGCCGCCCTCATGGAGGAGCACGACGCCGAGGCCCGGGAGTCCGGCCGCCACCTGAGCCACGAGGAGCTGCTGGAGCTGGACGGTGAGGCGCACATCGTGCTCTCCGAGCGGTTCCTGCTCACCGGGTACCAGGACAAGCCCAGGGCCATCTGCTGCGTGTCGCGTAACGTGACCGTCGCCCGCCGGCTGCAGCGGGAGCTGGTGCTCAGCGAGAAGCACGCGGCGGTTGGCAAGCTCGCGGCCGGCGTGGCCCATGAGATCAACAACCCGCTCACCGGGATCCTTACCTTCACCGAGGACCTGCTGGAGGACGCCGAGGCCGGCTCCACGCTGCAGGAGGACCTCCAGGTGGTCTACCGCGAAACCCTGCGCTGCAGGCAGATCGTGCGCGATCTGCTGGACTACTCCCGCCAGGGACGCAAGCACCGGCAGTTGGTGCACATCGAGCTGGTGGTCAACCGCACCCTGGACCTGGTGCGCAACCAGGCCGCCTTCCATGACATCACCTTCGCCGTTGAACTGGCCGAGGGGGGGTTGCTGGTGCGGGTGGACCCGAACCAGATCCAGCAGGTGCTGCTAAACCTGATCATCAACGCCAGGGACGCCATGGACGGCAAGGGCACCATCTCGGTGGTTAGCAGCGCGCACGAGGCTGCCCGCCGCGTGGAGTTGGTCGTGGGGGATCAGGGGTGCGGCATCGCGCCAGAGGACCGGGGCCAAATCTTCGAGCCCTTCTTCTCCACCAAGGGAGATCAGGGCAACGGCCTGGGGCTGGCGGCGGTGAGGAGCATCGTGGACCAGCACGAGGGGCACATCGAGCTGGAGAGCAGCCCGGGGCAGGGGGCAAAATTCTGCATCCACCTGCCCGGGATCCCCGCAGACGAAGCGGTAGGCGCCGACGCCAGTACGGCGTCGCATGAGGAGACGAACACATGAGCGAGCGGGACACCGGGGCCGAGGTATCGGCGCGAATCCTGGTCATCGACGACGAGGAGATCGTTCACGCCAGCGTGGGCAGGATCCTGAGGCGGGCAGGGTACGGCACCGAGTCCGTCTACTCCGCCGACGAGGGGATCCAGCGGCTGCGCAAGGAGACCTTCGACCTGGTGATCACCGACCTGATGATGCCGGGCATGAACGGGGTGGAGATGCTCCGGGCCCTGCGCCAGGAGGAGATCAAGGCCACGGTGATCATGATCACCGGCTACCCCACCATCCGCACCGCCCTGGAGGCCATGCGCCTGGGCGCCATGGACTACCTGGCCAAGCCGTTCACCCGCAAGGAGCTGCTCGCGCCCGTGGTGCGCGCCTTGCGGCAGGAGGAACAGGAGCCGGAGGAGGAGGGCACGGCCAGCGGCATGTTCTCCAAGGACCTTATACCGGGCAATGAGCTGGTGCTGCGCCGCCACGCCTGGGCTCGCTTCCTCCAGGACGGGCACTTCATGGTGGGGGTGGAGGCCGCCTTCCTGGGTGCGGTGGGGGAGGTGATGGCCGTTCAGCTCCCCGAGCCCATGGACCTGATGGAGCAGGGGCGCACCGGGATCCATCTGATCAACGCCACCGGCGAGGAGCACGCGGTTTCCATGCCGCTGACCGGCCAGGTGGTGGAGGTCAACGGTGTCCTGGCAGGGGACCCTGCGGCGCTGGACCAACACCAGTGGTGCATCAAGGTGCTCCCCTCGGACCTGCAGACAGAGCTGAAGAACCTGGTGCTGAGGAGATCTGCGTGAGGGGAGGGCGCCTGGCGCTGGCGCTGGCCGTCGCCCTCTGCCTGGGGGGATGCTCCGACAAGTTCCCCAAGAAGCCTGGCCCCGGAGACGGGGGCGCCGACGTCGCGGGGGCCGCTTGCGCCTCGGACAAGCAGTGCGCCGCCCCGAACAAGGTATGCGACCCCCTGCACAAGAGGTGCGTGCCCTGCCTGTTTGACCAGGAATGCGCCGCGGGGCAGGAGTGTTATGAGCGCCGCTGCTGCGAGGCGGGCAAGTGCGCGCCGCTCAAGCCGTGCAAGAGCGACAAGGAGTGCCCGGCCCGCTGTAACGTGCCGCTGGGCCGTTGCGTGAAGTGCCTCAAGGCGGCGGACTGCGGCGCCGGCCAGCGGTGCACAAAGCTCGGCAACTGCCAGCCGGTCTTCCCCTGCAAGAGCGACGAGCAGTGCAAGGCCAGAGGGATGCTCTGCGACAAGGCCAAGGGGGCCTGCGTGGGGTGCGTCAAGCATGATGACTGCCCGGTGGTCTACCACTGCTCCGACGGAGAGTGCGCCCTCGACGCCTGCTACCAGGGGCAGCGCAAGTGCGTGGGCGCCATGATGGCCACCTGCACATCGGTGGGCAACGCCTACGCGCCCCACAGGCCGTGCCCGCCCAACACCTCATGCGTGGCGGACGGGCACAGCGCCCGGTGCGCGGCGCTCAAGCCCGACGCAGGCGTGCCTGACAGGGGGCCGCTGGTCCCGGACGGTCCCGGCCCGGATCTGGTCAAGGACCTGCCGTTGACGCCACCGGACAAGATGTTGGCGGACCTGCCACCGCCGCCGCCTGACAAGATGGTCGCGGACCTGCCACCGTTGCCGCCCGATCTGGCGGCGCCGGACCTTACCCCCTCGCCGGACCTGCTGCCCCCACCCGACCTGGCGCCTCCGCCAGACACCCAGCCTTGTCACTGCAAGATCGCGGGCAAGTGCTACAAGAGCGGCGCGACGGCTGCCCAGGGGTGCAAGGAGTGTGACCCAACCAAGTCCACCACCGCGTGGACGCTGGCCAAGGACGGCGCGGCCTGCGACAAGGACGCGCTGAACTGCACCAACGACGCCTGCGCCAAGGGCTTCTGCAAGCACACCCCGATCAGCGGGTTCTGCGCCATCGGCGGCAAGTGCTACGCCAAGGGCGACGTGGTGGGGGGATGCTCCATTTGCTACCCCAAGGCCAGCGCCATCAAGGACACTGGAATCACCACCGCAGGATGTTGTGACACCGAAACCCTCTACTACTGCGACAGCGGTAGCCTCAAGTCCATCGACTGCTTGAGCAGCCCAAAGTGTGGATGGAACGCCACCAAGAGCTTCTACGATTGCAAGACCGGCGGCGGCGTGGACCCATCGGGAAAGAATCCCAAGGGGTGCGACTGATCGTCAGAGCTCGAAGATCTCCCGGAGGTCGCGCGCCTGGCTCTCCAGGTCCTCGTAGAAGTCGATGGTCCCCATTGAAAAGCGCATGAGCAGCTGGTTCAGCCTGGGGGGGATGTAAGGGAAGAGCTTGCGCAGGTTGGCCACGCGGTAGCGGTACAGGGCGATGGCGTCGTGATCGTCGAACATGCCCTTGAAGTGGGGGAACTCCTCGGGGTGCTTCTCCACCCGGCGGAAGGTGCGGATCCCCTTGCCCACCACGTAGATGATCAGGTTCCCCATGCTCCAGACATCGTAATCGGTGTAGTTCACCTCGTAGTCGAAGTCGATCCAGGTGAACGCGCCGGTGTCGGCCTCGATGAGGATGTGATCGTTGCGCACGTCCCCGTGGTGGTGGCCCTGGCGGTGGACCTCGCCCAGGGCCTCGATGCACGCCACCAGTTCGGCCATGACGCCGGGTAGGGTCTCGTAGAAGTACTCCTCGTGGGGCTCCTTCCGGGAGACCACATGGTTGAACAGGGACTTGCCCCGGATGAAGTCGATGATGCGCACCGGGTTGCCCACCGGATCGATGACGGTGACGCCCTGCATGAAGCGCGGGTTCCCCCGGACCAGGTCCAGGAACGCGCTCTCCTTGTTCGGGTTCCGGTTGCACCGCACGGTGAACATGTTGAGCTTGGTGGTGAACTGCTCGTAGAAGACCAGCTTGATGATCTTCTGCTCACCCGTGGTCAGGTCCACCGCGTGCTTGACCCAGAACTTGGGCTGGTCGTCGATGCCGAACCTGCCCTCGCGGGTGTCGCCCATCACGAAGTAGTCGTTGCCATCCAGGCGGATGACGTTGCCCCCAAGGATGGTCATGTAGTTGGAGGTGTCCTCGAAGATCTTCACCTCGCCGTACACCCGCCGGCGGGTGAGGGTCTCGATGCGCTCGACCAGCTCTTTCTGGTTCTCGTAGATCATGTATGGTCCGCTACCTCTTCCTGGCCGGATCGCCGTTTTGTGTCCTGAACGCCTCCACAGCGGCCCGGCCCTCGCGGCCGTCCTGCTCCAGCTTCTTGAGCCACCCCTTGCGGTGGGGGCGCAGGGCGCGGCACATGGCCTGGGCCACTGCCAGGTTGCGGAACCACTTCTTGTCACCCGGCACCACCAGCCAGGGGGCGTCAGGGGAGGCGCAACGGCCGATGGCGTCCTGGTAGGCGCGGGTGTACTGCTGCCAGTAGCCCCGCTCCTTCCAGTCGTTGGGGTTGAGCTTCCACGCCTTCTCCGGCTCCTCTTCCCGCTCCAGCAGCCGCTCCTCCTGTTCCTTGAGGCTGATGTGCAGGAAGACCTTGACCACGACGGTGCCGTGGGCGGCGAGCAGCTGCTCGAAGTGGTTGATCTGGTCGTACCGCGCCTTCCAGACCCGGGCCGGGCAGAGGCCATGCACGCGCACCACCAGCACGTCCTCGTAGTGGGAGCGGTTGAACACGGCCACCTCCCCCCTGCCAGGGGTGTGGGGGTGGACGCGCCAGAGGAAGTCGTGGGCCAGCTCCTGCTTGGTGGGCACCCCGAAGGGCGCCACGTTGACGCCGCGCGGGTTGAGCCCCCCGACCACCCGCTTGATGGTGCCGTCCTTGCCTGCGCTGTCTCTGCCCTGGAGCACCAGGAGCAGGCCATGGGTGCGGGCCGCGTACATGAGCTCCTGAAGCCTGAACAGCTCATCCTTGAGGTCGGCGGTGCGGGCCTCGGCCTCCTCCCGCTTCAGGCCCTTGGGCGGGCGCGTGCTGATCTTGGAGAGCTTTACCTTCTCTCCCGGTTTCTGGAATTTCGTCGCGAACATCTTGCCTTTATAGACCGGGAGTGGCGCTCGTACCAGCATGGCAGTTATGGAAGCGGCGTCCTCGCCGCCATCCGGCATCAAGCGCGGCAAGATGCCGCGTCTACAGCCTTGCCGCCCGTTGGGCCGGCGGGCTATCTTGGACTCCTGATGCGTGGCCTCCACCTCCTCCTAACCCTCTCCCTCATCGGCGCCCCGGCGGCCGCGAGGGGCGACGATCCACTGGACCGCATTTCAGGCACCGAGACCTGGCAGGTGGCGGGGCCGGAAGATCCTGAGCAGGAGTGGCGAGAGTGGTACCAGCTACGCGTCTTCCACCGCCGGGCCAGGGCCGAGCTGCGGCTGCAGATGGCCCGCAGCCACAAGCTGGCCGTGCTCATGCGCAAGGGCGGCGCGAGGAACCGCAAGGACATGCGCCGGGTGCGCAAGGTGATGAGGGCCAGGCTGGTTAGCAAGCCTCGTCGGGTGCAGGCTCCCCGGCGCGGCAAGTCCGCCGGCCGCGTCACCAGCGGCGGCACCTTCCTGCTCCCCGGGGAGGACGCGGGCCAGGTAGCCGAGCTGGAGGTGAACCCCAGGAAGAGGGGCAAGCCGGGCGAGACGCCGGAGCCGCCCGAGTGGGTCAAGGTCCCGGTGGAACGCCTGGATGACTCGGGGCAGGCCATCGACGACGAGGGGGACCAGGAGCTGGAGCGCGCCATGGGGCAGGACAAAGCCAAGTAATGGCCGACCTCGTCGCGAGCATCAAGAGGGGCAAGATCGCGCCCATCTACCTCCTCACGGGCGAGCGCCACCCCGTGGAGGCCGTGGTTTCAGCCTTGCGTGGGGCGATCCTCAAGGGCGACGAGGAGGATCCCTTCACCTTCGAGCTCCACACGGTGCCCGAGTCCGGGGCTGTGGACATCCTCGGCGCGGCGCGCACGGTGCCCATGCTTGGCGGCCAGCGCCTGGTGCTGGTGCGGGACGCCCACCTGCTAAAGAAGGACGACCTGGAGCTGTTGGCTGTCTACGCCAAGGATCCGAACCCCACCACCTGCCTGGTGATGGTGGGGGACAAGGTGGACGGCCGGATCAAGGCGGTGGGGCGGATCAAGAAGCTGGGCTTCCTGCACCGCTTCGACGCCATCAAGGAGCGGCAGGCAGCGGGCTGGGTGCAGGGGGAGGCACGGTCCCAGAAGATCCCGCTGGCGGCGGGGGCAGCCCAGCGTATCGCCGACGCGGTGGGCCCCGACATGGCGCGCCTGTCCGCCGCGCTGGAGCAGCTGAGCCTCTACGCCGGGCCAGGCAAGAAGGTGACCCCGGCCCATGTGGAAGAGCTGCTCGATCAGACGCGGGAGCGCAACGTGTTCGAGCTCGTCAACGCGGTGGGGCGTGGGCAGCGGCGGGAGGCGTTGCTGGTGCTAGGGCGGATGATCGACGCCCGCGAGCCGGGGCTGCGCATCGTGGCCATGCTCACCCGCCACCTGCGGCAGCTCTGGACAGTCAAGGAGATGATGGCCAGCGGCAAGCGCCAGGACGCCATGGCGCGCAAGCTCGGCATCCACCCATTCTTCGTCAAGGACATGGTCAAGCAGGCGGGGAGGGTGCAGCCCGGCACCCTGCGCCAGATGCACCGGGCCCTGTTCCGCACGGACTGGGCCCTCAAGTCCGCCCGGCTGCCGGACGCACTGATAATGCAGAAACTGGTGCTGGAGCTCTGCCCTGCTTGAACTCTGGGAGGGGGCTGCTGAGGACTACTCGGCGGGCTGGGCGCTCGCGATATTTACCGCCTTGGTGAGGCGGGCGATGATGCGGGAGGCGCGCTTGCGGGGCAGCACGTTCTTCTGGGCGCAACGGTCAACCATGGGGATGGCGATGCCCAGATGCTCCACGGCCTTGGCGTTGTCGCCGGCCTCGAGGGCAGCGCGGACACGCTTGATCTCGGTGCGCATGGTGGTGCGGTAATGGCGGTGATGCGCCTGGATCTTGACGCGCTGCCGGTTACGCTTTGCTGCCTGCACATGATTTGCCACTTCTCTTCTCCTCTGCTTAAAAAGCCGCGCATAACTACCACCGCCACAAGAGGCTGTCAAGCAGGCTGGTATTAAGGAGAAAACGTTACCCGCGAGCGTATTGCTGATACCAATGAATTAGCAGGAGGGAGCGCGAAGTTGTCACAAGACCGCAAGATGACTCGTTCCGCTGGTGTGGTGGGGCTCTTCACGCTCTTCAGCCGCGTGTTGGGGCTGGTGCGGGACGCGGTGGTGGCGGCTTGCTTCCCCAAGGGGGCCACCGACGCCTTCTTTGTGGCCTACACGATCCCCAATGTTCTCAGGCGGTTGCTGGCAGAAGGGGCGCTGACGGTGGCCTTCATCCCGGTCTTCACCGAGACCCTGGACCGGGACGGAAAAGCTGCCGGGCGGCAGCTGCTCTCCGCCATGCTCGGGGCCGTGCTGCTGGTGCTCAGCGTCATCGTGCTGCTCGGAATCCTCGGCTCCCCCTGGCTGGTCAAGGCCTTCGCCTTCGGCCTGAGCAGCGACCCCGAGAAGTTCACCCTGGCGGTGCTGCTCACGCGGGTGATGTTTGTTTTTCTGCTCACGGTGGGGCTCACCGCTCTGGCCATGGGCGCGCTCAACACCCTGCGCCACTTCGCCGCCCCGGCCCTGGCTCCGCTGGTGCTAAATATATTCATTATATCTACGGTGCTGGGCGCCCGTGGGGTCATGAGCAGCCTGGGCCTGCCCGGGATCACGGCGCTGGCCCTGGGGGTAGTGGTGGGCGGTGTGGGGCAGGTGGGGCTGCAGCTCCCGTTCCTGCGGCGCAAGGGGATGTTGGTGCGGCCGAGCCTGAACCTGACCCACCCCGGGGTGCTCAAGGTGGGTACGCTGATGCTGCCCGCGGTGTTTGGCCTGGCCATCTACGAGGTGAACGTGATCCTGTCGCGGCAGTTCGCCTCCTTCTTGCCCGAGGGCTCCATCAGCTACCTCTACTATGCGGCCCGTCTCATCGAGTTCCCGATGGGGATCTTCGCGGTGGCCATGGCCACGGTCTCAATGCCGAGCCTCTCCAGCCACGCCACGGCCGGGGACTTTGACAGGGTCAAGGAGACCTACCGGCACGCCCTGCGCATGGTCTTCTTCATCATCCTGCCGGCGAGCGCTGGCCTGGCGGCCCTGGCCGTGCCCCTCACCTCGGTGTTGTTCCAGCGGGGGCAGTTCAGCCACGCCATGGCGGTGGAGACCGCGGTGACCCTGCTGGGTTTTTTGGGCGGGCTCTGGGCCGGGGCCGGGGTGCGCCAGACGGTGCCTGTGTTCTACGCCATGCAAGACACCCGGACGCCGGTGAAGGTGGCGGCGGTGAGCCTGGCGGTGTACGCGGCGGTGGCATGGTTCCTCCACCAGCCCCTGGGCACCTTCGGCCTGGGGCTGGCTGTGGCTTGCTCGTCGGTGGCCAACTTCCTCACCCTGCTCTGGCTGCTGCGCCGGCGGCTGGGCCCGCTGGGCCTGGGGCAGGTGCTCAACTCGGTGATCCGCTCGGCGGCTGCGGCAGCGGGGTGCGCGGCGGCGGCCTGGGCCGTGGCAGGGACCGGGGTCTGGCCAGAGGGCGGCGGCGCGCCGCTCAATTACGCGGTCCTCCTGGGGGCCGTGCTGGTTGGCGTGGTCGTCTACGTGGTGCTGTGCAAGGTGCTGCGTGTGCCGGAGCTGGACGAGCTGATCAAGACTTTTCGGCGGTAACTTTTTCCTCACACGGAGGCACGGAGGCACGGAGGGGCACGGAGTTTCTTTGGGGGAAGCCCTTGAACCTCTGTGTGAGGTTTATTTCTCCGGTTGCTTCAAGTTATGGCAGGTGGGCAACCCTCCGGCCGGCTTCGCGCTCATGCATGCGTCACGCAGCGCCATGGCCAGCACGTCCCGGGTGAGCACGGCCAGGCGGTGCAGGCCCGCCTCGGGATCCTGGACCTTCCAGCCGCCCACCGAGGCGGCGAAGACCAGGTCCCCGTCGTGGCGGGTAAAGGGCGGATCAATTCCCCTGGCCAGGCCCGCCACGGCCTGTTCGGCCAGCCAGGCTGCCTCCACCTTGCTCAGCTCCGCGTTGGTGGCCACCACGCAGAGGGTTGTGTTCGACTCACCTTCGTTCCGTCGACAATCCTGAAAATCTGCACCCGATGAAGCTGGGTGCACATTTTCACATTTGTTGGACTGGTGCAGGGGAGCGCACCGTGAGCCCGAGCGGATGGCCTTGCTGGTGCCCACCAGCTGATCCGAGTCTGGGGCGGCGCGGGCCCCTGCCAGGAGGCCGCCGCCGTCGGGGTGCACCACGTCGCCCACCGGGTTGAGCACCACCAGGGCGGCCAGCCGGAGTCCCTCCATGGTGGATACGCCAGCGTTGCCCAGGCCGGTCTTGGTTGCGCACTTGACGCCGAGGAACTTGCCGCTGCTCACCCCCACGCCGGCGCCCACGTTGCCGGAGGCCGCCGGCGCTCCACCCATCGCGGCGTCCGCCGCTGCCCAACCCATCTGCTCGTCGGGGCGCACCTCGCTGGAGCCGATGTTCAGGTCATACACCACCGCCGCCGGCACGATGGGCACCCGGCCGAAGGAGGTCTTGTGCCCCACTCCAGCCTCCTCCAGGCGCCTGACCACACCGCTGGCCGAGGCCAGGCCAAAGGCGCTGCCGCCGGACAGGCAGATGCCGTGGATTCGCTGGACCAGGTGGCGCGGCGTCAGGGCGCCCAGCTCTCTGGAGCCGGTGGCCACGCCAGCCTCCGCGTGCCCAGCCACAGCGCCCTCGGGGAACAGGACCGCTGTGCAGCCGGTGAGCGCCTCCTCGTCGGTGGCGTGCCCCACCTTGACGCCGTGCAGGTCCCCGAGGCTGAGGCAGGTTGTCATGGTCATCCGGGTCGCTCCTTGGGCATCTACCAGGTGAATAACTTGTTGTTCAGGGAGGGGGCAGGGGAGATAAGCCCCGAGCCGAGCTGAAGCTTGTACGCGTTGAGCCTGATGTGGCCGACCCCCCCGCCGCCGCCGCCGCTGGCAGGGGCGCCGATTTTGCCGCTGGCGCCATTGCTGGAGGTGTAGTTGCCTCCGGTGCCGCCGTACCCACCTCCCACGCCGTAGCCGCCGCTAGCCCCCTTCTTGTCCAGCAGGCCGGGCTGGCCGCCCAGGCCCTTGGTGGTCTTGCTGGCCCCGCCACCGCCCGCGCCGCCGTTGGCCGCGACCTTGCCGGTGATTGTAATGACGCCGCCTTCCAGAAGCAGGGCGCCGCCGCTGCCGCCGCCGCCGCCCCCCCCCATGCTGGAGGCGCCGCCGCCGCCCGCGCCGCCGGCGTTGATGGTGCCCGACACCGTGATGGTGGTGGAGGATGCCAGCTGCAGGGCGCCGCCGCCTCCGCCGCCCCGGCCGCCGACGCCCACCACACCCAGGGGGCCGCTGGTCTGGCCGCCTCCCGCGCCGCCGCCGCATCCCCCGTACAGGGGCGAGAGGTCGGCCGCCCCTTTGGCCGCCCCGCCGACGCCGCCGTTTGTTCCCCCGTACCCGCCGGCGCCGCCCTTGCCCTTGCGCCCGCCGCCGCCGCCGCCATAGGCCCAGTTGTCGTTCCCCTTGCCCTGGGTGCCTCCCCCACCGTGGCACGGTGCCGCGGCCTTCCCCGTGGCGCCTCCACCGTTGTAGCCCCCCGGCCCCCCGGTGGTATACGACACGGGCAACATCACCTGGCCTGCGATGTTGATGCCGGCCGCGGCGTAGATTGCCGGCACCCGCAGGCCGGTGAAGCTCAGGGAGCTGCCCTTGATCACCGAGACCGACTTGAAGGCGAAGAAGGAGAGGTCCGGGTAGCCTGCCTTCTGCTTGACGATATTCCAGTAGATGCCATTCACGACACCCTGCTGGCTGGCCGGGCGCAGGATGGTCGCGCCCTGCGTGATCAAGCCCACGTTGGTGTTGATGATGACCTGGTCGGCCGTGGAGGTGACCAGCTTGGCGGTCACCTGGTCGTGGACCAGCCTTGTGTTCATGCCAGTGGGATTGAGCCGCCTGCATCGCTTCACCGCGTCCAGGCAGCCCATGGTGCAGCCCATGCCGGCGCAGGGGCCCAGGTCTGGCTTCCCGGAGCCGTCGGCGGGGAGGCTGTCCACCGGGCGTTGGTCCTCTTTGCCCTTATCCACCACGGGCGGATCGCCCTTGTCCCGGAGGCGGGCCGTGTCAGGCGAAAGGCCAAGGTCCGTGGTCGTACGGTTCAGTTCGTGGGGGCAG
Organism: uncultured Kofleriaceae bacterium; assembly: GCA_964497805.1. Lineage (GTDB taxonomy): Bacteria > Myxococcota_A > Polyangia > CAZCFB01 > CAZCFB01. The sequence goes on along the minus strand of CAZCFB010000011.1, from coordinate 32,570 downwards.
CCGGTAGCGGCCAGCACGATGACCAGCGCCAAAACGCGGCGGAGCACCCCGCCTACCATTTCCCCACCACGATGCTCTTGGAGGGCGCGGGGGATGCCCCGTTGGCGCCGATGGCGAGCTTGGGCGCGTTGATCCGGATCCGGCCGCTGCCGCCGCCCCCGCCGCCGCCCCAGATGCTCTTGACGTAGCCGTTCTTCTGGTACTTCCATACCAGCGCGGCGCCGTAGCCGCCTCTGGCGTAGTAGCTGGCGCTGTAGCCGCCAGGCGCCTGGGCCGTGGACTGGAGCCCCACCTTGCCCGGGTATCCGCTGGAATTGCCGCCGGCCGCGCCCCCGCCCCCGCCGTTGGCCGCGATGATGCCCGACACGCCGATGGCGGGCGCCTCGAGCAGGATGGCGCCGCCAGAGCCGCCGCCCCCACCGCCACCGCCCTGGGGTGACCCGCCGCCGCCGCCGCCCGGGGCCCAGATGATCCCGTTGACCGTGATTGTTGTGTTGGATGCGATCTGGATGGCGCCTCCGCCCCCGGCGCCGTACCCGGCCTTGATGTATTTCGTTCCGCCTCCCGCGCCACCGCCGCAGCCCCCGTACAGAGGCACCAGGGTGACCGGGCCGTTGGCCAGCCCCGGTGTCCCGCCCTTGGCCTTCTTGTAGGGAGTGCCTCCATACCCACCGTTGACGCCGCGCCCCCCGCCGCTGCCGCCGCCCTGGTACCCGCCGTATCCGGACCCTCCCTTACCGTTGCCGCCGAGGCAGGCAGCGGCCGCGCCCCCCGGGGGCACCCCGCCGGTATATCCCCCGGCCCCTGCCTTGCTGCCCGTGGGCACCACCATGACCACGCCGTTGATCAACACCGGGCCAGGGCTGTACAGGACGAAGGGGAGGGTGCCCGTCACCTCGAGGGTGGTGGACTTGGGCACAAAGAGGGAGTCCACAGCGAACACAGAGAGGGTCGGGTAGCCGGTGGCCTGCTTCTTCCCGGTCCAGTAGATGCCGTTCTTCAGCCCGGCGCCCTTGGCCCGGACCGCGGTCTTGCCGCTCCACACCTCACCGTTGGTGGTGTTGAACTCCAGCGTGCCCGCGGCGGTGGCCTTGACCGCCACCAGGTTCTGTCCCCAGAAGGTGTTGGCGTTCACGTTGGATGGCTGCAACCGGTAGCAGCGGTCCAGGGCCACATAGCAGCCGAGGGGGCAGGTGAGCCCGGCGCAGGGGATCTTCTGATCCGGCGGTATGGGCAGGTCCGGCGGCGGCGTCAGGTCCGGCGGCGTCAGGTCCGGCGGCGTCAGGTCCGGCGGTGTCAGGTCCGGCGGTGTCAGGTCCGGCGGTGGCAGGTCCGGCGGTGGCAGGTCCAGGGGAACCTTCAGGTCTGGCGGGATGGCGTAGTCCGGCGGCGGCGCCAAGTCGTGGGGCTTCACGTCGCCTGCGGGAGCCTTCTTGTCCAGTGGGCTGACGTCGTGAAGCCACCGAAGGTCGGGCGGCCTCATGTCCAGGGCCCTGTCCACGCAAAGATCCACGAGCGGCTTGCTGTCCGGCTGGCTCATGTCCAGGCCGAGGTCCGCAGCCGGCCCGTCCCCTGTCAGGTCCTGCCCGGGCGCGTCCTGCTGGCCCGCGTCGGCCGCCCCAAGATCACCCGCGGGGGTGCGGCTCAGCTCGTGGGGGCACCCCGCCAGAAACAGCAAAGCAGCGAGGAAAGCGGGTGGCCAAATACGCACCATCCAGACATCATAACCGCTACACAAGTTCGAGGTCACCAGGAGGCTGCAGCGCAATGTCCGACAACGTACCGCCACCGCACACCATCTTCGCCGTGTCTGACGCCCGCGGGAACACCTGCGAGCTCGTGGTCATGGCCGCCCTCGCCCAGTTCCCCGCCGCGGAGGGCCAGATCGTCCGCCGCGGTGGCGTCACCAGCACAGACCTCATCGACGCGGTGGTGCAGGAGGCCAGGAGCCAGGAGGGCGTCATCTTCTACACCCTGGTCAACTCCGCCGCCCGGCAACACATGCGCGCCTCGGCAAGGGATGCCCAGGTGCCGGCTGTGGACATCCTCGGCCCGGCGTGCAACGCCCTCCACGACGTGTTCCGCAAGGCGCCCAAGGACATCCCGGGGCTGCTCTACGCCTCCAACCCCGAGCGGTTCGATATGATGGAGGCCATTGAGTTCACCCTCACCCACGACGACGGGCGCCGGCCGCGCGATCTGCCCAAGGCCCATGTGGTGCTCACCGGCGTCTCCCGCTCCGGGAAGAGCTCCACCTCCTACTACCTGGCCTACCACGGGGTAAAGACGGCCAACGTGCCCCTGGTCCCGGAGGTGCCCCCGCCCGCCCAGCTCCTCGAGCTGGATCCAAAGAGGGTGGCGCTCCTGCGCGTAAACCGCCTGCGCCTGAGGAGCGTACGCGAGGCCCGCGCCGGCACCATGGGGGTGGTGCCCGGCGGCTACGTCGAAGAGCGGGCCATCGCCAAGGAGAACCGTTACGCCCTGGGCCTGGCCGAGCGCCACGGCTGGCACATCATCGACGCCTCCTACCGCGCCATCGAGGAGGTGGCCAAGGAGGTGATCAAGATCTGCGAAATCTCCGCCCACCGCCCCAGGCTCTAACCACGGTCACGGTCACGGCCCACGGTTCACGCTTCCCTGCCGTCAACCCCGCTTACTCTCGTCCCACAGCCCATCCAGCTCCTGCAACCCCACGTCTCCCAGCTCCCGGCCCGACGCCTCCACCGCGTCCTCCACATGCGCGAACCGCTGACAGAACCGTGAGTTGGCCTGGCGCAGCAGCTCCTCCGGCTCCAGGTCCAGCTTGCGCGCCCAGTTGACCACCGCGAACAGCAGGTCCCCCAGCTCGTGGGACATGGCGCCGGGCTCACCCGAGGCCACGGCCTCGTCCGCCTCCCCGAGCTCCTCGTCCACCTTGGCCCTGGCGCCGGCCGCCTCGGGCCAGTCGAAGCCCACCTTGGCCGCACGCTCGGTGAGCCGGTGGGCGCGCTGCAGGGCGGGCATGGCCAGAGGCAGGCCCTCCAGCAGGCGCTTCTTCCGGTCCCCTCGCTCGGCCTTCTCCTCTTTCTTGATCTTCTCCCAGTTGGCCAGCACCTGACCCGTCCCATCCACCTTCACCTCACCAAACACATGCGGGTGACGGCGGATCAGCTTCTCTCCCGCCCCACGGATCACCTGCTCCATCTCCAGCCCGGCCAGCTCCGCCTGGAACGCCAGGATGTAGAGCACATCCCCCATCTCCTCACACTGGTGCGCCCTGTCCCCCTCATCGATGGCGTCCACCACCTCGTAGGCCTCCTCCAGCAGGAACCGCTTGATGCTGTCCAGGGTTTGCTCCCTGTCCCACGGGCAGCCGTCCGGGCCAAGGAGCCGGCGCATGATGGCCATGAGCCAGGGGAGGGTGCCCGGCTCGTGTTGCCCGGGGTCGCGGGAGGCGGGGATCTTCTTCGTGGATTGCTCGGGGGCGTCGCTCATCTGTTTTCCCTTGTCAGGCCGCACATTTTGATACACTTTTCCCAGCCCGTCACGGCTCTCGAGGCGGGGAAGCAGGCTGCCTGGACGATCCGCAGCCGCGAGGACGCAGTGATCAAGACCTTTGAGATAACCAGGAGCACCACCTCGGGCACCGATGTGCTCGACCTCACTGATGATGTGGCGCGCAAGGTCCAGGAGGCCGGCGTGAGCGAGGGCCAGGTCCTGGTCTTCACGCCAGGCTCCACCGCGGCCATCACCACCATCGAGTTCGAGAGCGGCGTGATCAAGGACCTGCAGGACGCCATCGATCGCCTGGCCCCTCTCGACATGCACTACGCCCACGACGCCCGCTGGGGAGACGGCAACGGCTACTCCCACGTGCGCTCGGCCCTGGTGGGCGGTTCCTTTACGGTGCCGGTGCTGGACGGCCGGCTCGTTCTGGGTACATGGCAGCAGGTCGTGCTGCTCGACTTCGACAACCACGGCCGGACCCGCCGCATCGTGGTGCAGGTGTCCGGAGAGTAGACATGGCCAAGCCCACCGATGACGGCAACGTCCGGGAGGTCGTCTCCTTCCGGGACAACGGACCCCTGGTGCAGCTCTTCGGGCCCGAGGAGCACAACCTACGCCTGATCCAGGGGGAGCTTGGCATCCAGATCCACTCCCGCGGGTCGGAGCTCACCCTGGTGGGCGACGAGGGGAACGTGGAGCGCGCGGCCCAGCTCCTGCGGCGCCTGTACAGCATGCTCCGCCGGGGCCGCAAGGTGAACGCCGACGACGTCATGCGCGGGCTGCGCGTGCTGCGTGAGGACGTGCGCAACGGGGACGGCGAGGTGAAGCAGGTGCTCGGCGCCTCGGTGCTGGTGACCGCCTCCGGGCGCACCATCAAGCCCAAGGGGGTGGCCCAGAAAGAGTACGTGGACGCCTTCGCGCGCCACGGCATCGTGTTTGGCGTGGGCCCGGCCGGCACGGGTAAGACCTACCTGGCCATGGCGGTGGCCGTGGCCGCGCTGAACCAGCAGCGGGTCAAGCGCATCGTGCTGACGCGGCCGGCCGTGGAGGCAGGCGAGCGGCTGGGCTTCCTGCCCGGGGACCTGGTGGAGAAGGTGAACCCGTACCTGCGGCCACTGTACGACGCCCTGCACGACATGATGGACCTCGAACGGGCGCGGACCATGTTGGAGCGGGGGCAGATCGAGGTAGCCCCCCTGGCCTTCATGCGGGGGCGCACCCTCAACGGGTCCTTCGTGATCCTGGACGAGGCCCAGAACACCACCAGCGAGCAGATGCTCATGTTCCTCACCCGGCTAGGGTACGACTCCCAGGCGGTGGTCACCGGGGACATCACCCAGGTGGATCTGCCCGCCGGATCCCGTAGCGGCCTCTCCGAGGCGCAGGACCTGCTGCAGGGCATCGAGGGCATCAAGTTTTGCAGGTTCACGGACCGGGATGTCGTGCGCCACCCACTGGTGCAGAAGATCATCAAGGCCTACGAGGCCCGGGAATAACCGTGGTACGCTTGGGGACGTATTCCCACTACGACTGGCAGCGCACCTAGGCCTTACTTAAACCACCAACAGGAAAACGTTTTAGAGCTTTTCGTCCATGGCGCGAGAGGAACAGGGAAAGCGGAAGGTCAAGGCCGATCCCCACCGGATCATGGCGTGGGTGGACGGGGCCCTGGGGCGCCCCGCGTTCCAGATCCCGCTGGCCGTCCTGATGCTCGTGGCCCTCACCATCCTGCTCAGCCCGCGCCTGTGGCGCTCCGAGCGGGTGGTCACCAAGGTGAAGCTGGGGGAGCTGGCCGAGGGGAACATCAAGGCCACCCACACCTTCGAGTACCTCCCCCCTGAGCAGAAGCTGGAGCGCATGCGCCGGGAGGCCGAGCTGCGGGTCCTGCCCGTGTTCGATCACCAGGAAACCATGGGCGCCACCCTGGCCAGGCGCATCAAGGAGGCGTTCTCGGTGCTGGCGCCGGAGGACGCAGGGGTTACGGTTGATCAGTCGGCCACAGCCGAAGGCAAGCCGGCCCCGGCCGCTGGCAAGGCCGCGCCAGCAGGCAAGGAGGCGGAGGGAGGCGAAGCCAGCGCTGCCGAGCTGGCCCAGGAGGCGCTGGAGAACAGGCGGACCCAGTTCTCCCGCACCCTCGGGGTCCAGATCATGGCCGACGACTTCATGCGGCTGGTCAACGCCCCGTCTCCCCGTGAGGTGCGCGGCATCCTGCTGGCGCTGGTGGTCGAGGAAGCCATGAGCAACCTGATCGCCAGCAAGCGCGAGTACATCCAGAACCTGGGCAAGGAGACGATCCTCGTGCGCCACATGCGCGGGGAGAAGCTGGGCGCCGGCGGCGAGGAGAAGATCAGCAACCTGGGCCAGATCAAGGACCTGCACCAGGTGGCCCAGGAGGTGCAGAGCAAGGCGGACGTGCACGCGGCCAAGCTACCCCAGCCCCTGGCGCGGGTGATCGTGCGGCTGGCGCAGAGCATGCTCCAGCCGAACCTCGCCTTCAACAGCACGGAGACCAACGCCCGGGTGGAGAAGGCCCGGCAGGCGGTTGGCAAGAAGTCCACCACCTTCGTGCAGGGGCAGGTCATCGTGCGAGACGGCGACCCCATCACCGCCTCCCACCTGCACATTCTGGAGACCATGGAGCCCAAGGAGCAGCACCTGGGGCGGATCCAGATCCCCATCGGGGTGGGCATCTTCGTCATGCTGCTGCTCTTTGTGCAGTACCGCTACGCCCGGCGGGAGTTCATGCGGTTCTTCGACCGGCCGCGGGACCTGCTGGCCATGGGCGTGCTCCTGGTTGGGCTCGTTGGCCTGGCAAAGAGCGTAATGGCTCTGGGCGGGGGATACGTCAAGGGCCCCACCGTGCCGATCTTCCTGTTCGCCATCCCGCTGGCCTCCGGGGCCATGCTGGTGCGTATGCTGATCAGCGCCGAGGCGGCGGGGTGGTTCGCTACCCTGCTGGCGCTGGTTTCGGGCCTGGTGGTGGACCAGAGCTGGCCGCTGATGGTGTTCTACTTCGTCACCGGGCTGGTGGCCTCGGCCGGGGTGGGGACCGTGCAGTCGCGCAGCACCATCCTGCGGGCCGGGCTGTGGGCCGGGCTAGTGGGCGCCGGCATCGTGCTGGGTTACCGACTCTCCCTGGAGGGGCTCTGGGCGGTGGAGACCCTCTGGGTCCTGCTCGCGGCGGTGGGCGGAGGCCTGCTCACCGCCTTCGTCACCCTGGCCCTGCTGCCGGCCATGGAGTGGCTCTTCGCCTACACCACTGACGTGACCTTGCTGGAGCTGGCCAACCTGAACCACCCCCTGCTGCGGGACCTGATCCTGCGCGCGCCCGGCACCTACCACCACAGCATGATCGTGGGCAGCCTGTCCGAGACAGCGTGCGAGAACATCGGCGCCAACGGGCTGCTGGCCAGGGTCGCGTCCTACTACCACGACATCGGCAAGGCCAAGAACTCGGAGTACTTCGCGGAGAACTTCCGCACCTCGGACAACCCCCACAACCGGCTCAAGCCGTCCATGAGCGCCCTGATCATCCGCAGCCATGTAAAGGACACCGTCGAGATGCTGCGGGAGCATGGCGTGCCGGAGCTGGTCATCGAGACCGCGACCCAGCACCATGGCAAGACCCTCATCGAGTTCTTCTTCCACAAGGCCAAGGAGCAAGGGGACGTTGATGACGAGGTCCTGGAGGATGACTACAGGTACCCCGGGCCCAAGCCCCAGTCCCGCGAGGCAGGAGTGATCATGCTGGCCGACGGGGTTGAGGCGGCCGCGCGCAGCCTGCCCGATCCATCGGAGGACCGGCTCCAGGGTGTGGTTCAGAGGGTGATCAACGCCAAGTTCTCCGACGGCCAGCTCGACCACTGCGATCTCACCCTGCGGGACCTGCACAACATCGCCAAGAGCTTCCTGCAAGTGCTGCGCGGCATCTACCACCAGCGCCCCTCCTACCCGTGGCAGAAAAAGCCAGAGGAGGCGAGGGGCGAGACAGGCAAGATGCGCACGATCAAGGCCGCCGAGGAGGAGAAGGAGAAAGAGAAGGACCAGGAGCGGGGGAAGGGCAAGGGCAAGGAGGGCAGGGGCAAGGGCAAAGAGGGCAAGGGCAAGGGCAAAGAGGGCAAGGGCAAGGAGACGAAGCCTCGCCGCACCGAAGAGGAAGCCGAGGCCAAACCGGAGGCCCCGGAGGATGGAGGTAAGAGTGCCGACAAGGGTGAGCCTGTTGGTGAGGGGGAGGGCGAGGAGCAGGGTGAGCGCGAGGGCGCGAAAGAGGCTGAGGAGGAGGGCAACCCGGATCTCAAGCGTCTGGGGCTTAACTGAGGGCGAGTGGTCGGTCGTCCTGACCGACGACGACGAGGTATTCCAGCTCAACGCCGACTACCGCGGGATGCAGCGCACCACGGATGTGCTCTCCTTCGCCCTGCAGGAGGCGGAGGCGCCGGCGCCCGACGGCGCGCCGGTAATGCTGGGGGACGTTGTCATCTCCCTGGAGCAGGCGGAGCGCCAGCGGCGCGGGGCCCTGGAGCAGGAGGTGGTGCGCCTGATGGTGCACGGCTTCTGTCACCTGATGGGGCATGACCACAAGGCCGACAAGGACTACGCGGTGATGCGGGCAGCGGAGGAGCGGCTGCTGGCAGCCTTGCCTGGCGACGTGCCGCTGTAGGCGCAAGGGCCGCCATGGCGGCCCGCAATCATCTCCCCCCCACGAAGATCAGCTGCACCTTGACCTGGCGCTGCTCGCCGTCCTCCAGCTCAAGCTCGAGCCGCCTGCTATACAGCGGCGTGGCCTGGGCGCTGCGCCCCTCCACCTGATAGGTCCGCGCGCCAGCGGGTAGCTTAACCTCCACAGCCCGCGCCTCGTGGCCCGTGGGGCAGAGCGCGTCCATCAGCAACTTGGCTGTGCCCTCCTCCCGCACCACCACCCGCTCCACCCCGCTGTCAGGACAGGACCGACCATCCACCATGGTCCAACTCAGGCTCACCATGGCCGTGCCGGTGGCCGGTTCTTCACCGCATCCACACGGCAGCAGGCCGAGCAAGAGCAGGGTTGCGATGGGGCGGCGGAGTGGCATGGGGTCAGATCCTAGCCTGCCGGATTTACATTGACCAGCGCCGCTGGATCGGTACATTGCTACCTCGTTTTTTTGAAGCGTGGCAGCCATGCAGAAGTGTCCCCGAATCGTCGTCGATCCGACTCGACCCAAACCTCGCGATCTCCAGCGGGCGGCTACCGTATTGAATGACGGTGGGGTCATCGCCTACCCAACGGATACGGTGTACGGCATCGGCTGCGATCTGCATAACCGCAAAGCCATCGACCGGATCTACCGGATCAAGAAGCTGGACCGGGGCAAGCGGCTCAGCTTCATCTGCCAGGACCTGTCCAACATTGCCGAGTACGCGTATGTCACTGACTTCGCATACCGCTGGCTCCGGCGCCTCTTCCCGGGGGCCTACACGGTGGTGCTCAAGGCGAGCCGGCAGGTCCCCAAGATCCTGCTGGAGAAGCGGCGCGAGGTGGGGATTCGCGTGCCGGACAGCCAGATCTGCCTGGACATGTGCAGCATGCTGGGGCGACCCATCATCAGCACATCAGCCCGGGATCCCGAAACACACGCCATCCTCACTGACCCGGACGACGTACGGGACATGATGGGGAACCAGCTTGATATGGTGGTGGACGGCGGCCTGCTGACCAATGAGCCCTCCACCATCGTGAAGATCCTGGATGATGAGATTGAGATCTTGCGTGAGGGGAAGGGCGACGTTGAGGTAATTACGGGCTAGCCCGCTCCATCCTCCAGTAACGCCACCCCGCTCCACCGCCGCTCCATCACCTCCCTCGCTGCCCGGTTCTCAGGCGCCTCAAGCTCCGGATCACTCTCCACCAAACGAGTGGCCGCCTGTCGCGCCCTGGCCAACAACTCCAGATGCGTGGCCAGGTTGGCGAAGCGTAGGCGCGGGATCCCCGCCTGCCGTGTGCCCGTGATCTCTCCCGGCCCGCGCAGGCTCAGGTCTTCCTCGGCGATCTTGAAGCCGTCGGAGGTGTTGGCCATCACCCGCAGCCGCCGCGCCGCCGGGGTGCGGCCTCCGCTCTCGGTGAGCAGCAGACAGTGGGCCTGCTCCTCACCCCGGCCAACCCGGCCGCGCAGCTGGTGCAGCTGGGCCAGACCGAACCGCTCGGCGTGCTCCACCACAATGACGTTGGCCCTTGGGACGTCGATGCCCACCTCGATGACGGTGGTGGCCACCAGGAGCCGCACCTCTCCCTGTCTGAAGCGCGCCATCACCTCCTGGCGTTCGGCAGGAGGGAGCCTGCCGTGCACCAACCCCACGCCGTGATCCGCGAAACGGCGAGCCAGGTGGTCGGCCATGCTCATGGCGTCAGCCCAGCTCACCTTGTCCGAGGCCTCCACCAGGGGGCAGACCACGAAGGCCTGCTGCCCCGCCTCGAGCTGCCTGGCCAGCAGGCTGTACGCCTCCTCACGCTTGCCAGCCGGGAACACCCTGGTGTGCGCGGGCAGCCGCCCGGCGGGCTTCTCCGCCAGGACGCTCAGGTCGAGGTCGCCATACAGGGTCAGCGCCATGGAGCGTGGGATGGGCGTGGCCGTCATAACCAGGAGGTGGGGGATGATCCCGCGGTCGGAGCGCTGGCGCAGACGGGCCCGCTGGAGCACCCCAAACCGGTGCTGCTCGTCAATGACCGCCAGGGCCAGGTTCGGCAGGTGGACCCGCTCGGCCAGCAGTGCGTGGGTCCCCACCAACAGGCCCAGCTTGCCCGCCCCGGCCAGGGCAAGCAGCGACTCTCGCGCCGGCCGCGGGGTGGCCGCTGTAAGCAAGGCGGCGTCGGTCCCCAGGGCCTCGCACCAGGGGGCGAGCACCTCGTGGTGCTGCCGCGCCAGGAGTTCGGTGGGGGCCATGATGCACGCCTGGAGGCCCTGGCTCATGGCTGCCCAGGCCGCGGCGAAGGCCACCACCGTCTTGCCGCTGCCCACGTCCCCCTGGAGCAGCCGGTGCATGGGCCGCGCGCGAGCCATGTCCTCGAGGATCTCCGCGATGGTCCGCTCCTGACCCCGGGTCAGGGTGAAGGGCAGGGCGCCTCGCAGCCGGTCCAGCTCATCTGGCGCGATGTCGCAGGGCAGGCCACGCCGCTCCCCCCAGCTCATGCGCTTCCTGGCCACGGCGAGCTGCATTGAGAAGAGCTCGTCAAAGGCCAGGCGAGTCACGGCCGGGTGCTCCCCGGCGGTGATGTCCAGGATCGCCTGCTCGTCGGGCAACCGGTCAGCGCCGCCCTCGTCAGGGTCGTCGGTTGATGTGACGGGACGCAGGTGCAGGGTGCCCAGGGCCTCCGCGTGCTCTGGCAATCCCTCACGCCGAGCCACCCCGGCGGGCACCCCGTCCGGGACGCAGCCCAGGAACCGCTCACACGCCTGATCCACAAGCTTCTCCAGCCGCCCGGGCTGCACCCCCTCGATGTCCGGGTAGCGTCGCCGCACCGGGCCCTGCTCCCCCGGCTCGGGGTTGACCACCACGTCGGGATGAACCGCCTGCAGCCGGTCCTTGTATGGCTGGAAGGTGCCGCTCACCAGCAGCTCCGCCCCCACAGGGTAGCGCTCCTGCAGGCCGGGGTAGGCGTTGAACCAGACCGCCCAGACCAGGGGGTCGGCGCCCTCGGCCGCCGCGAGGCCCAACTCCAGGACCCGGTTGCGGAACGAACCGCGCACGCTCGAGCGGACAACCACACCCCGCACGGTGACCGGCTCCCCGGCGGGGGCCTCCCCCAGAGGTCGCTCCCGCCGGCAGTCCTGGTACTCCAACGGCAGCAGATAGATCAGGTCCTCAACGGTGTGGATCCCCCGCGCCGCCAGCCGGGCTGCGATGGCAGGGCCCACCCCCTTGAGCGCCGTGACCGGGGTGTCGGGGCCCTCCGCGTCCGCCCCATCTCGCCCTGGCGGGGGCGCTGGATCCACGCCCCGGTGCTGGGCGCAGAGCCGTAGGCCAAGGGCAACCAGCCGCGCGCGATGGGCGGGGTGGATCCGATCAAAGGCGTCGAGCTCGTCGGTGAAGCTGGCCACGGCGCCTCCCGCCTCACCGTCCAGGGCCCGGGACAGTTTTGTCCCCGCGGCATGGAGCCGTTGCCCCAGGTCCCCCGGATCATCCACCGCGCGGAACCCGTCACGGGCGGCCTCGGCGAGGAGCCGGTGAAGTTCAGACCACATCTTGAATCAGGTATTCGTGAGGAGGTGGGGCGGGATTGGAGTGGCGGTGATCACCCTCGGTAGGTGAACCTCAGCTCGTAGTCACAGAGGTGGAAGACGTCGCCCTCGTCAATGCGCTTGTTGTCGATGCGCATGCCCTTGTAGTCGATGCCGTTGGTGCTCCCCAGGTCCTTGATGTAGTAGGTGCCGTTACGGCGAATAACTGCCGAGTGCTTGCGCGAGATGTTGCCGTCCTTGATGGCCAGATCACTGGTCTTGGACCCGCGGCCGATGATGAACTGGTCCTTGTCAATGGGGATGCGCTGGTTGTTGAAGATCAGGAATAACGTGGGACCAACGGCGGCAGCGGGTGCCGGCGCCGGGGCACGCATGGGGGCCTGACCTCCAACGGGCGGCGGCATGTTGCCGGCAGGGGGCATGGCCGGGGCAGGGGGCGCGCCTGGGGCGGCGCCGGGCTGCTGTGGCGGATATCCAGGCTGCTGTGGTGGCCTGGCGGCAGGCGGCCTCTGCTGGGGCGGCATGGGCTGCTGAGGTGGCTGCGCACCCTGGGGCATGGGCGGCCTGGCCTGCACCGGCGCCTGAGGCGGCTGCTGCGGCGGCGGAAAACCTGGCGCTTCCGCCACTCCAGGGGCCATGCCGGGTTGCTGTGGCGGGGGCGGCGGGCGCCGGGCCGGAGCTCCAGCCTGCTGGGGAGGCGGCGCAGGTGCCGCCTGCTGCCGCGGAGGCTGCTGGGCTGGCGCGGGCGCAGGAGCGTAGTTCTTGCTCCTGGCGTAGTACCGCATCGCCTCGTTTATCAGATAATCGATGGAGCAATCGAAGTCGTTGGCCATCTGCTCGAAAATGTCCCAAAGGACATCCCGGCAGTAGAAGTGGCGCATGGTCTTCTTGCCTTGATCCATCTCCGTTTACCTCGTCCCGGCCGCCATTAGCGGGCCTTCAGAGCGGCAACCGCCTTGGCTGCCTCTGTGCCTATGGTTTCTCCCCCAGCCCAGCCCTTCAGCTTGGTGCTGTCAGACTTGAGCCGCTCTATTGCAGGGAGATCCTTTTTGTTTCCAACCTTAGCCAATATCCTTACTGCGATGAGGCGGGCGATCCAGCTATCCGACTTCAGCGCCTTTTGAAGCGGGGGCAGTATATCGTTGCCCAGGGCGATGAGCGGACGTTCAACCAGTTCAACCAGATCCTCTTTTTTGTAAGTGTAGCTTGAAGGCAAGCTCGCAAGCAACTTTGATAACCCCCCCGCGCCCCATCCTGCCAGGAGCGATTCCACGGCCCTGTAACGCACCAGATCGTCCTTGTCCGTGAGGAAGGTGATGAGGGCTTTTTGGCTGTCCGCGTGGTGGATGCGTTCCAACAGGGTGAACGCGTCATCCCGGAGGATGGCCAGGTCATCCTTGAGGCTCGTGTCGCCTGCGATTGACTTGCCCAGACGGATCATGGAGGTGTGCGGATAGAGGGCCAGGGCGCGCATGGCGTAGACCCTGGTTTCCAGGTCGCCCTTGGTCTTGACCAGCTTGGCCAGATACTTGATGGCCGAGAGGCTGCCCACAACCCCCAGGGATCGGATGACGGCCACCGACGGAGGGCTCTGCTCCTTGGCTATGCCCACCAACCTCTTGCCAGCAGCCTCGCGCAGAGTCTCGTTGGCGCCGCGGCGCAGGAGCGTGGAGATGACCACGATGGGCGCGCCCTCCAGATCGATCATCTCCGCCATCACCTGGGCCCCTGTCTCGGCGGCCTCCTTGATGATCTTGTCGGCGCTGTGGTCCCCGGCGTCGCGTTGCTGGTAGTCGTCCACCAGCCAGGTGACCAGCTCCCTGTCGATGTTCTTCCGCTCCTCGGCAGCGATGAGCGGACGGATGGCGTAGAGCGCGTCCTTGGCCTGAACCTGGACCCGCGTGGTTTCCTTGGGGCTGGTCCCCTTCATCTTGGCCAGCAGGCCCTTGTAGAGCGCGTCGAGGATGATCTTGCGATCAGCCTCGTTGAGCACCTTGATGTCCTCGGACAGGGGCTGGGTCAGGCCCATCTCGGCCAGTGCCTGGGCCGCCTCGATGCGGATCTCCATGGTCTGACCCGTGTCACGGATAGCCGCGCGAATCTTGGCGGCGCCGCGGGTGCTCTGCTTCCAGATATTTAACTTTTCCGAGGTGACCTCGCAGCCAACCCCGAAGGTGAGCAGCGCAATGCAAACCCACCCCAAATAGTGTCTGGATTTCATAGCCTACCTTTTAGCTCGGACGTATATTAGGGAGTCGAATGGAGCAAGTCAAGCGCAGCAATTGGGCGAAACGACAGGCCTTCCTCCGCCTGGCGGGGGTTTTTTCGTTCCTCGTGATCAGCGGCCTGGGAGGGGCTCTCCAGGCCGCGCCGCTGCTTGACACCCGGGTTGGAGGGCTGGCCCTGGTTGGGCCGTCCTCCCCGCACCTGGCCTCTGCCTACTACAACCCAGCCACCCTGTCCCTGAGCCCGGGCTCCCATGTGCTGCTGGACGGCACGGTTCGGCTGGGCGTGGGGGGCTTCCAGCGGAGAGCCATCGACACAAGCTCGGGTGTCCCTGGTGCGGATCTGGGCCCGGAGCAGTCGTACCTGGAGGTGTTCCCACAGTTTTTCCTCGGAATGGCCTCTGATCTGGGCACCAAGAACGTTGTGCTCTCGCTCTTTGCCTGTACCCCCGTTGCCCACCGGATTGACCTCCAGCGGGGGGGGGCCATGAGCGAACACGCCGTAAGCAACCTGCGACCGCGCGGGGATGAGGAGAGGCAAGAGATCCTGGAGAAGCTCTTCGACCCGGATCTCCAGGGGGCGGCGAAATACCAGCTCGTGGATTTCACCCTGTACAACATGCACCTGACCCTGGCCGCGGCGTACCGGATCATCCGGGAGCTAAGCGTCGGGATCTCGGTGAGCTATGTGTTCGGATCCATGGATCTGGCCTTCACCCGGGACGCGGCCCTGGAGGGTGGCGTCCGTCGGGACGCGGGAGAGTACGTCGCCATCGATGACTGCGGGACCTACGCGACCACAACCGCGGAGCGTTGCAACTATGAAAACAGCGACGCGGCGCAGGCGGTGCGCACCCGGGGACAGTCCCACGGCCTGGCCTTCGGCGCTGGCCTGCTGTGGCGGGCCCACGAGAACGTGGATGTGGGCCTGGGCTACAACAGCGAGGTGGTGGGCGTGGGCGGCGATGATATCCCAACCAAGGGGGACGCCTGGGTGGGCAGGTCCAGGGCGAGCATCAACAACTGGGAAAAGGAACGAGATCTTAAAATCAAGGCCCAACAGGATGATCCCGGGGCCATCTACTCGGATCTGGCAGGGCGGAGCACGGTAACCTACAAGCTGCCGCATCAGCTCCAGCTGGGTGTGAGCTGGCGTCTCACTGACCGGCTCCTCTTCAACGCCCAGGTGCGGTGGCAGCACCTGAGCACCTTCGAATCCATTGATATCCAGCTCACCGGCACGGAGTTCCGCGCGACGCCGCGCATGCCGGACCGGATCAACCTGTACCGTGGTTACAACGACCTGTTCTCCTTCCAGGTGGGCGGCGGCTACCTGCTGCTGCAGTCCCTGGTGATCCAGGGCGCGGTGATGCTCGAGACAGGCGCGGTGCCGGACAGCGCCGTGACCGTGGGCACCATCGACAGCGTCAAGGTGGACATGTTCGTTGGCCTGAGCTGGCGCGTTTACCGCGGGCTCGCCGTGCGCCTGGGGTACGGGGTGGTGCTCATGCCAGCGGTGGACAGCGAAACCAGCGACTTCTCCCCGGCGCTCATGGTGGAGTGCGTGGACCGCCGCTACTCGGTGGATAGCTCCGCGTGCAAGGCCTCTGCCCGGGGACAGGGCATGCCCTCCTCGGCGGGGCGCTATTCGCTGACCATCCACAGGGTGGGGCTCTCACTCTCCTACGATGTGTTTTAGGAGCCTCGCGCCAGGTCTGCTGGCCCTGGTCCTGGCCGCGGCGTGGCCGTCCTTGTGCGGCGCGACCCAGGGGCAAGGCGCGCCCAGGCCGCCTCGCATTCACGGGGACGCTCGCGCCTTTTCGCGGGTGGTGAGGCCTGCTCAACCCCGGACCAGCGTGGCCGTTGGGGCGGCCTACGCCCACGGGGTTGAGGTGGATCATGTGCGCCGGGATCAGTGGCGCTGGGCACTGGTGCTGGAGGGGGCTCTCGGCGACGTGGGGCTCTTCATCGAGATCCCAGTGCTGCTGGACAGCGTGACCACCGAGGGGCTCTACGGTCCAGGGACAGGGCGCGAGGCGGGCCTGGGCGACCTGCGGTTCGGCATGGATCTGGCGCTGCTCCGGTGGCGGCCCCTGGGGATCCCGCTCATGATCGGCATGGGGGCTCAGGTCACGGCCCCCACCAGCGACGAACGTGAGGTGGTGCCGAGGACGCCCTTCGTGCCCGCGCCGCCTGTTTCAACGGGGCCTGGCATCCTGGCCTACAGCGGCGGCCTGGTCCTGGCCGGGGGGCCTTGGTGTGGGCTCTCTGTACAGGTTAACGCGGACCTGGCGGGGCGCAGGTACAACGCGCCGGGCGTACCAGATCGCGAGGAGGACAGGCTGTTCGGGGCGGCCGCCCTGGTGATCACCTACCGGGCGCCCTTGGGCTGGATCACTCCCATGGTCCAGGTGGACGGACATTTCGAGATCATCGGCGCGAGCCCCCTGCGCCAGCTCGTCTTCCTGACTCCGGCCGTGCGGGTGCGGCTCCACAGCCGCCTGGCCCTGGACCTTGGCGCTCGGATCCCCCTGGGTGATGAGAGCGAAGCCATACAGCGGGTGTCCGCGGGGCTCACCATCACGGTAGGCCTGGGGGCGGAGGGGGAGGAGGCATGGTGAACCGCCCCGGGCTCGCCTTCGCCATCTGGCTCCTGCTGGCCGCCGCCCCGGCCCATGGCCAGTCCCAACGGATCCAGGCGGTGCTCGACAGGGTTGACCCCGCGCGGATCAAGGCTGACCTGGTGGCGCTGACCGCGCTGCACACCCGGTTCGCCCTGGATCCCCAGTTCTGGCGCGCCACCGACCTGGTCAAAGAGCGCCTGCAGGCGGCTGGGCTGAAGCCCGTGCTGGATCCATTCATGGCCGGGCCCGCGCTGGTGAACAATGTCATCGTCACTCTGCCGGGCAGCGTGAAGGGGCGGCCAGTGATCATCGCCTCGGCCCACTATGACAGCATCACCTTCGACGGGGGGACCCGGTCGCCAGGGGCGGAGGACAACGGCTCGGGTACGGCGGGACTGCTGGAGATGGCGCGGGCCCTGGCGGGGCAGCGGCTGGCCACCGAGGTGAGGCTCGTCTTCTTCGCCGCCGAGGAGGAGGGGTTGTGGGGGAGCAAGCACATGGTGAATAGCTACGACCAGAGTGGCCAGCTGTCACGGGTGGGGGCGGTGATCAACATGGACATGATCGGGCATGACCCTCGAGGGGCGCGCGCCATGGTGGTGGACAGCTTCCTGGTGAGCCGCGGTCTGGCCGGACGGATCCAGGCGGCCGCCGTGGCGTACACCAGCCTGGTGGTTTACGTGGACATCCACTCCTCCGGGCGGTCGGACCACCGGCCCTTTGCCAGGGCGGGGATACCCGCGGTGAACCTCGCCTCCGCGGGCTGGCGCGACTACACCGCCTACCACACAGGGCGGGATACCCTGGACCAGGTTGACCCCGCAATGGCCGCCTCGGTGACGCGGGCCAACCTGGCCACAATGTTGAGGATGGCCGGGTTCCAGGGCGGGCCGCCGGTGGCCCACGGCGGGGATCATGTCACCGCGAGGGTGGGGGAGACGGTTGTGCTGAGGGGCGGGGAGAGCTTCGACCCGCAGGGCAAGACGCTGACCCACGCCTGGTCTCAAATCGGTGGGCCGGGGGTGACCCTGGAACCCGCGCTCAAGGAGCCTTCCTTCACCGCGGAGGAGCCGGGGGCCTACAGGTTTCAGCTGAAGGTGTCCAGCAGCGACGGGAGGACGAGCGAGCCTGACTGGGTGGGGGTGGTCGTGGAGGAGGAGGGAGGATGTTCAGTTGGGGGGGGAGGGGAGGGGTTGTGGTGGTGGGGGGTGTTGGTGGTGTTGATCACACGGTCACGGTCACGGTCACGGCCCACGTCTACGTCTACGGTGATTCCTTGACGAAGGATTTGTGCAAGAGGTTGACGGCTTCGTCGAGTCTTCCTGGTCGGAGGAAGAAGGTGAGGCGGAGGGGGGCGGTGTCCACGCTGTGGAGGGGGAGGCCTGCTTCTTCGATGATGCCCATGGCGCGGGCGAGGTGGCACGGATCATCGCCCAGGCCCTCGCCCACCACGGTGACGGCCTCCAGGCCCTCCTCGAACCAGACCATGCCGCCGGCGCGCTCCAGCTCATCGCGCAGGGCAGGGTAGTCGGGGCAATTCTCCCGGGAGAGCATCAGCACGGGCTGCCCCTCGTGCAGGCGGGCCCGCAGGGGGTTGGTCTGCAGCGCCTCCAGGGTGCGCACCAGGGCGGCGAGCTGCGCCGCCCCGCCGTCGCCGTGCACGCACACCAGGTCCCCCATGCCTGTCACGCCCACGGCCTCGGCATCGCCCCGCTGGCGCCCGGTGATCATGGTGGTCTTGCCGCCGTTGGTGGCGCGGGCGTGGATGACGATGCCCGCCCGGCGGGCGAACTCCACCGCCTGGGCGTTGAGCACCCGCGCCCCGCTCTGGGCCAGTTCCTGCATCTCGGTGTACGAAATCTCATCCAGATGGCACGGCTCGGCCACGACCCTGGGATCCGCGGAGTAGACCCCGTCCACGTCCGAGCAGATCTCGCAATACTCGGCGCCCAGGGCGGCGGCCATCGCCACCGCTGTGGTGTCGGACCCGCCGCGGCCGAGGGTGGTGATCTCCCGCTTGTAGCTCACCCCCTGGAAGCCGGCGATGATCACCACACGGTCCCGCTCGAGCTCGTCCTGCACCCTCACCGGCCGCACCTCAATGATGCGCGCGTTGCTGTGGCGGTGGTTGGTGAGGATGCCGCACTGTGAACCGGTGAAGCTGATCGCCTCCTTGCCCTCACGGCTGATTGCCATGGCCAGCAGTGAGGCGGCGATGCGCTCCCCGGCGGTGAGCAGCATGTCCAGCTCGCGCCGCGGTGGGCTCGGGTTGACCTGCCGGGCCTGCTCGAGCAGGGAGTCGGTGGTCTTCCCCATGGCCGAGATGACCACCACGACCCGGTAGCCTCGATCCACGGTGCCGGCCACGCGCCGGGCCACCTGCCTGATGCGGTCAGCATCGGCCACGGAGGAGCCGCCGTACTTCTGAACAAGGATGGGAGGAGAGGGCATGAGCGTATTAGAAACTGGATTTGTCATAACTGGAAACCAGAAATGTTCATCTACCTGTTTCTACTCCGTCTCATCCTGGACTCTCCCCACACCCGGCCCTACACTAGCGTCCATGCGTAAACCCTTCAGGACGTTTGCGTTTCTCCTCCTCCTGCCTGTCGCCGGGTGTGGCGCTGGCCGGGTCGCCGCGCCACCGCCCAGGCCCGGGCCCAAGGTGGATGTGCCCGCCAAGGTCACCGAGGAGGGCTACCGACGCCTGCGGGAGACGTTCGACGCCCTGGCCCTGGACCACCCCGACCGCGTGCGCTACCGCGACGCGCTGCTCCGGCACCTGGTTCCGCTGGCCATCCACTACCTGGAACGCGGCAAGGACAAGACCGCCCTGGAGGAGTTCGAGGAGTGCCTCTCCCTGTTCGCCCCCACCGAGGTGTACCGCGGCGGGATCAGCGCCCCCGGGCTTGCTGACCTGGCCGGCCGCTTCGTCAAGCGGTACTCCCCGCGCGGCGTGGCAGGGAAGGTGATGCTCGGGTTGGTGGTGCGGCTCAGCCTCGGCGGTGATGCTGCGGAGATCAAAAAGGACTTCAAGGGGCTAGCCACCTGGTTGGACGATACAGAGGTGCTCATGCGCGGCCGCACCCTGGCCGGGCGGGAGACCATCAAGACCCTCGAGGAGTGCGCGGACCACTGGCCCTCCGCCTTCGTCATCGGTGAGCTGACGCGACGCTACAAGTCGAGGATCACCTTCCTCTCCGGCCTCGCCGCGCAGCACCGAAAGATGGGCGCCAGGTCCCGCTTCCCGGCCCTGGTCCTGGGGGGGTACCTGCTGGTGCGCGCCCACCTCAGGGTGGACCAGGTGGCCATGGCGAGGCAGGCCCTCAAGGCCCTGCCCACCCTCCATGTGAAGGACAAGACAGGCAAGGCGTTCGAGCCCTACGCCCAGGATAAGGTGCTCGGCGACCTGCTTGACCGGATGATGGCCAAGGACGCCACCACGGCCAAGGCCCATGTGCAGCTCTCCAGCTTCTTCATCAACAACGATCCGGAGGTTGGGCTCGTCATCTGCCGGGCTGCTGCCCGCCGCTTCCCGGCCGACCCCGAGGCGCACCGCTGCGTGGGGAACCTGGCCGGATCGCTGGAGATGCACCTGCTGTCCGAGCGGGCCATGGAGCGCGCGTACGAGCTCAAACCCGACGAAGAGGAGCTGATCAAGGCCCTGGCCGGGCAGCAGCAGCGCCGCCTGTTCGACATGGTGGACGGCGAGCGCCTGGACGAGGCGAAGAAGCAGCTCAAGGTGATCGAGCGGTTCCACCGCGCCAGCGCCGAGAAGATGGGCAAGCCCCTGGAGCCCGGGCTTGGGCGCGCCTACTACGCGGTGGGCCACGGGTTGTATGTGCAGGGCCGCGTCAAGGAGGCGAGCGGGCTGCTCACCCGGGCGCTCACCCGGGAGCTGATCCCCGAGGCGGTGATCCAGCTGGCCAACATCCGCATGAACACGGGCAAGCCCATGGCGGCCGTTGAGCTGCTGGTGCAGGTGGAGCGGGGACCGAAGATGGCTTCCAGGCAGCTGCCCGAGCGGATGTACTGGGAGGGGCGAATGGCCATGGCCCGGGGCAAGGCCCTGGAGATGGCCAACCGCGACAAGGACGCCCGGGCCGAGTACGCCAGGGCCGCCGCGCGCTGGAAGGGCCTGACCTCCATGAAGGTGCAGGCGTCGTACCTGGCCGAGGCCTTTGTGCACCTGGCCCAGGTCCTGTACAAGCTCGGCGAGCCGGCGCGGGCCCTGGACGCGCTGGATACGGCCATCGACGCGAAGAAGGACCGCAAGGAGACCTACGCCGACGCCATCGCCCTGCTGGTGACCCACGGCCACCTGCCCGAGGCCCTGGACGTCTACCACCGGGCCCTGGGCCGGGGCGCGGTGAGCGAGTACCTCAAGAGCTACTGCTCCTTCTGGGTCGTGGGCCTGGCCCGGCGCGCCGGGTTGAACCCGGATCCGCAGGCCATGCGCTACATCCGCACGCTTGAAGGGGAGAAGTGGTACACGCGCCTGGCCAGCCTGCTGCTGGACAAGGCCCCCTACGCCAAGCTCCTCACCGACGCTCGCAGCGCGGCCAACCGGGCCGAGCTGTACTACTACCAGGCTGACCGGCTGCTGGCCCAGGGCAAGCTCGACGAGGCCAAGGCCCTGTGGCGGAAGGTGCTGGAGACCGGGATGCTCGGCTTCTACGAGTACGAGATGTCCCGGCACTACCTGACCCGAGGCCCCCCCCGGGTGCTCACCCAGCCGCTGGATCGAAAGAGGAAAGCGGAGTGAGCGGCCCCGGTGAAGAAGGGCGCCGCCGCGGCCGTCAAATCGCCATGACCGCCAGATCCGCTGCCGCCGTCCTGAGCTCTGCCCTGATCCTCCTCGCCGTCACCCCCGCCCTGGCCGGGACCAGCAAGCCCCTGGTCACCGAAAAGATGCGCCAGGAGATGGAGAAGGGGTGGGTCATGGAGTACCAGGAGAAGGACGCCGCCAAGGGGGTGGCCCAGTGGACCGCCATGGGCATCGTGGACGATGTGCCAGAGGCGGTGCTCTATGTGCTGATCTCCTTCGACAAGTACAAGCACTTCATCGACCGGATGAAGAACACGCGCATCATCAAGCGCAAGGGGTACGACCTCTTCGTTGTGGCGGAGACCAAGCTCCCCTGGCCGGTGAAGGACGCCTGGGTCTACTTCAAGGTGACCCGCACGCACCTGCCGGGCCGGGTCTATGAGCTCAAGTTCGAGAAGATCAACGGCACCATGAAGCAGTACACCGGCTGGGCCCGGGTGGAGCCGTGGAGCGAGGACGGCAAGCGCACGCTGCTCACCTACTCCCTCAAGTTCGAACCGGAGACAGGCGCCCCGGTGGCGGTCATCGACAAGGGGGTCTGGTCAGTAGCGATTCATGTGGTCAAGCGCATCCGCCTGAGGCTCAAGGCGCTGCGCAAGTTCAACAAGGTGCCCAAGGCATGGGGCGGCTCCAGCTGATCCGGCTCTGCTCACGGGCGCGCGACAAAGGAAACAACTGATGAAGTACGCCATTGCTCTCGTGGTGGCCCTGGTGCTCAACGCCGCGGCCAACCTGATGATCCGCTTCGGCATGAAGGCCATGGACGCCCAGCTCGACGGGGCCGGCATCCTGGACGGCGGCGTGCCCGGGCTGATCCGCCTGCTGTTGCAGAACTGGATCCTGCTGGTGGGGCTCACCTGCTTCGCCCTGAACGTGGTGTTCTACGCCTACGCCCTGCAGAAATTACCAATCAGCATGGCCTACCCGATCATGGTCACCGGCGGGTTCGTGATCATCGTCACCGTGGCCGGGCTGATCCTCAAGGAGCGCCTCTCCATGATCCAGTGGGTGGGGGTGGCGGCGATCTTCATCGGGGTCACCCTGGTGGCCAAGGACGCGGGGCGCCAGATGGAGGACGCCCAGCCTGGCGGGGGAGACCCGGGGGCAGAGGTGCGCTAACCCGCTACGGCTTGACCACCGCCCGGTAGATGGCCCCCACACCGGAGCGCTGGTCCTGCCAAGTCACCAGACAGCCAGAGCTCAAGGTGCCAGAGCAGGCCACATCGGGAAGGTGCTGAGCCCCCTTGGCGGTGCTGATGGCGAAGCCGGTACTGTCCAGGGCCGCGCCGGTGGCGGAGACGCGGCCGCCGTAGAGGTCCTCGTCGCTGCCCCGCCTGTCCTGCCAGACCACCAGGTACTGTTTGCCGGTCCAGGCCACCGAGGGGTAGTCCTGGTCACCCTTGGCCGTACAGACCGGGACTCCGGCGGCGCTCAACACCTTTGCCCCGGCGGTCACGAGCGTGGCGTAGATGTCGCGGTTTCCGGCCCGCATGTCGATCCAGGCCACCAGGAACCCCACGCCGTCGCTGGCCACCGAGGGGCCGAACTGCTGGTTGCCTGTCTTGGCCGCGGCGGTGCCCCCCAGCAGGAAGCCGGAGGTGTCCAGGAGGTTGCCGGCCAATGAGATGCGGGCGCCGTAGAGGCGCGGCTGGCCTCCGTTCCGTTTGTCCATCCAGGCGGCAAGACACACAGACTTGGCGCAGGCGATGCTGGCCCCGCGCTGGTTGTAGCTGGAGGCCGAGAGGGTTAAATCTGCGCTCAGGTTCAGGAGCTTTCCTTTGGTGCTCACCCGGGCGTAGCGCAGGTCGTAGTTGTTGTTGACGCTGGGCTTCGGCGCGTAGTCCCAGGCTGTCAGGTACATGTTGCCGTTGAAGGCCAGGCGGGCAGTGCCCAGGACCCCGGCGCTGTAGGAGAAGGCGCCGCTCTGGGGGGCAGTCACCACGCCGTTGCCATCCACCAACGCGCCCGTGATGATCACCTTGGGGTAGGCGCCGGCCGCCCAGACAACCATGGCTCGCTTGCCGTCGTGGGCCAGGGCGGGGGTGCCGAGGTAGTTCGAGGCCGTGCTCACCTTGATGGGGAGCTTGTGCAGGGGCGTACCGGCGGTGTTCACACGGGCAGCCTCCACCAGGTGTTTCTGGGCCGCGGTGGTGTGCCGGCGCCAGACCACAAGGTAGTGCACGCCGGTCCATGCCACTGCTGAGTACCAGTGGTTCAGCGAGGAGCCGAAGAGCATTGCCTCTGAAGAGACCTTGGGCGTGGTGCTTTGATCCGGCGTGGGCGGTGGCAGGTCCGGCGGTGGCGGGGGCAGGTCCGGCGGTGGCGGGGGCAGGTCCGGAGGGGTGAGGTCAGGGGGCGGCGCGGGAAGGTCCGGCGGGCGTGGAGGGCCATCGATTCTGGCCAGGTCGGGGGGGGAGATGGGTTGATCCCGCGCCATGTCGGCCCCCGACGAATCGGGGAGCGGCGCGTCCGGGGTCCCCTTGTCCGGGCTTGTGAAGGTGTCACCG
Source organism: uncultured Kofleriaceae bacterium (assembly GCA_964497805.1). Classification (GTDB taxonomy): domain Bacteria; phylum Myxococcota_A; class Polyangia; family CAZCFB01; genus CAZCFB01. Next base: position 8,687 of record CAZCFB010000011.1, on the reverse strand, counting down.
GCCGCGTCCAGAGGTAGACGGTTCAGTTCATGCGGGCAGCCGGTCAACAGGAGCAGGAGCAGGAACAGGATCGGATGCAGGCGCATGGGCGCATTGTATCTTGTTCCGGTGCTACCGTCGGCGTAACCGGATCAGCTCGATGACAGCCACCAGCAGGCTCAGCCCGAGCAGCAGGTTGGGCACCACCTGCTGGAGCATGTCGGCCACGCCCGCGTGCTCGTGGCTGCCCAGGTGAGAGAGTAGGATGAGCATGGCGCTGCCCACCACGGCGCCCGCGGCGGTGGAGAGACGCCAGGTAGGGCGGCGGCGATCCGGGGTCGTGGTAAGGGGGGCATGCAGCAGCACATGGAGCAGGGCGCCGAAGAGCAAGGCCTGCACCACGTACCAGGCGGCTCCGTGGAAGATGCCCTGCCACCTGTGTGATGCGGCGAAGCCCATCACCGAGGCTGCGGCCAGGGTGAAGACGCTGATCAGGGCGCCCCGGAGGCCCAGGCGGCGGCGGGCCAGCCACCAGATGGCCACCCCGGATGGGACGCGGTGGATCAGCACGCCCAGGGAGAGCAGGATCCCCTGGGCGGCGGCCAGGGCGCCCGCGGCCAGGGCCACGCCGTCCAACAGGCCGTGCAGGGCCAGCCCGGCCAGCCCTAGGATCACGAGGCCTCGGTGCTTGCCCTCATGGTCGTGGTGGTCGTCAAACAGCTCGCGCACAAAGGGGAGCAGCAGCCCCGCCACGCCGGCGACCAGGGCGAGCCAGCCCCCGTGAGCCACGCAGTCGGGCAGCACATGGAGCAAGGCGATGCCGCCAACGCCCGCCAGCACGAACCCGTCCAGGGCAGGGATTACGGCCGGCACGCGCTGCAGCCCCAGCACGAGCAGGGGGCCGAACAGCAGCGGCAGGAGGCTGAGGATGAGGAGCAGCATCAGGAGGTGAGATTATTTATGCCCTTGGGGGCGTAGATGCAAGCTACCCTTGGTGGCTCAGGGAGGAATAGATGGGCCTGATACGGCATTTGAAGGAGTTCGCGCTGAAGATCCTGCGGAGCGAGGATGGGGTCTGGGACCGTCCGGGCCGCGCGAGATCCAGGGACCGCGCTGATCAGCGTGTGCAGCACGAGGACGAGGGCGGCGGTGGGGGCGGTGCGGAGGAAGAGGGGGGCGGATCCACCCTGGACGAAACCGACGAGGCGGCCGCTGCCTGGACGGCAATGAACCACCCCGACGAGTAACCCGCTACTGGGCGGTGAAGACCGGGCCATCGGCGCCGGTCTCCGGGTCGCCCTCCTTTCGCAGCTCCAGCCGGTAGCGCTTACCCGGGGCCGCGCCGAGCAGCATGAGCTTCTGGGCGCCCGCCTGGTAGCTCACTCCTGACTCGAGCGTGGTGGGCTTGCCCGCAGGGACCCAGCGCCCGCCCTCCTGTTTCACCGGGCGGAGCAGGATGGATATCGCCGCGCCAGGGTGCAGGCGCCAGGGGCCGGTGGCCTCCCAGGTGATAGTGGCCGCCCCGGGCAGCACCTCCTGGCCGGTGACCTTCAGGCCGCAAGGGTTGGTCCAGACGATCCGCCGGCTCACCGTGTCGGACCAGCCGCGCGGCGACTGGTAGCGTGCGCCGGTGTTGTACCCCTGGTTCCGGTCCCGCCGGCTCATGAAGGGCAGGTGTTGGCCCGAGCCCACGCTGAGCACATAGTCAGTCCACCGCACCCCGCTGGCGGAGCGCCCCATGAGCTCGAACTGGGATTGCTGCCGAGCCCCGTCGCGCCGGGGGGTCGGATCAAAGCGCTGCCAGCCGTACACGCTGCCCATCCACACCTCGGCCCAGCGGTGGAACACGGTGTCCACGGCCTCCTCTCCGGCGGTGTGCAGCCCGTCCCCATCTTTGTCCCAGGAGCGGCGGCGCTTTGTGGTGCCCACCCAGCGGGCCGGGATGCCCAGGCGGCGGAGAACGCCCACCAGGGCGAAGCTGGAGGAGGAGCAGGACATCTTCTCGTTGTCCCGGGTGGCGTCCAGGGGGAGGCGCAGCTTGAAGCTGGCCGGGTTGTAGCCGTGGTGTCCGCTGGACGAGTCGGCCACGTTGCCGTAGCGGTACCGCTCGCGGATGAACTCCAGCGCGTTGCGCGCCCGCCAGTAGGGGCTCATGGAGCGGGCGGCGGCCGGGCCATATTCAGAGGCGGTGGCCTGGCGGACTGCGTCCTGGAAGGCCTCATATGCGGGGCCGTCGCTCATGCGGTAGATCGCGGGATCATCGTCGGCGTATCCAGCGGCAGGGGGGGCGGCCGTGTCCACCAGGTGGGGGTAGACGAAGTGGCGCCTGTCGGCGCTCCAGATGTCGAGGTCCAGGCTGGCGGAGACCTGCTGGCCCGCGCGCACAGGGCCGGTGTGAGACACGGAGAGGTAGCGCTGCCGTGACGAGGTGTCGCCGGCCGGGTCGTATTGTTCCACCCTGGCCGAGGCAGCGGCCGTGGCAGACACCTGGAAGGACCCGGACGCGCTGCCCTGGCCCGGACGCGTGGGGGCTGACGGCGGCAGGGCGAAGTTGTGCGCCACGCCCGCCGATCCTGATTCGGCGCGGGCGGTGGAGGCCCGGACCATCTTCAGGCGCCGGAAGCGAGGCTTGCCCGTGAGCGCCTGGCCGGGGTCTCCGGCGACCTTGACGGCGAACACCCTTCGCCCGCCGCCATCACGGCCCACGACCCAGAGGGCGCCTCCGCCCAGGGCCAGCCCCCGCGCCCGGCCGGAGCCAGGGCTCGACCAGTGGAACAGGCCTCTGCCGGTGACCAGGTCGGCGGTGTACAGGTAGGCGCCGAGGCTGGTGCCCCAGAGGTAGCTGTGGCCCGCGAGCTTGCCAGCGGCCAGGCCCATGGCGGGCGCCCTCAGGTATGGGCGCTTGCGGCGCTTGCGGCCGCTGTTGGGCAGGTGAGCCTCGGCCGCCTGTGCGTCGCCGGCGCTGGCGCGAGCCCACCAGTCCCCTCCGACGCGGAGCCGCAGGATGCCGAGCTGCACCTGCCGGCCCGAGTCAGGGATCTGGCTGGTGTCGTAGCTGATCATCACCCGGCCCGCGATCCAGGCCAGCCCGAACACCTCCTTGCCCTGGATGCCAAGGGCGGGGTGATCCAGGCCCAACGAGGTGGTGGTGCGGGCCGCCAGGTCCACCCGCCAGAGCCTGGAGCGGAAGGTGCGGCTCTCCCCGGTCTCGGCGCTGGTCAGCGCGTACAGGAGGTCGCGTCCACCGGAGCGGGCCAGGGCCAGGCCGCGGGGGGCGAGGAAATCTTCGGCCAGGGCCGAGGTGGAGAAGCTCTCCTCGGCGAGGTGGCGGAGGCCCGCGGTTGATGCCTCGTAGACGAAGACACTGTTGGCCCTTGTGTCTGACACGTAGAGCCGGTGGGGTGTGGTGTGAGCGTTGTAGGCCAGCCCGTGAGGACGGCGATTTTTCGGATCCAGAGGGAACGTGCCGAGCACGCTGGTGATGGGCAACGGCGTGGCCGGGGGCGGAGAGTAGGCCACCGCGGGCAATCCGGTGAGGTCGATCTTGAGGGGGGAGAGTGAGGAGGCGGCGCCGGGAACGGCTTCGGTTGCGACTTCGGCTTCGGTCTCAGCCTCGGGCTCGGCTTCGGACTCCTGGGACGCCAGGATCGGGTACAGACCCGTGATGCGGACCAGGGCGGAGTCAGCGAAGCGGACCACGGGGTGCTGCTCCACCTTCTCCACACCCGCCAGCCCGATGGCCGCGCGCAGCCACCATGACCCGTGAAAGCTCAGGGCGCCGCGGGTCTGCGCCGGGAGCAACAGGAAGCAGGCAGCCACCAGCAGGACATTGAAGAGGGTAACCAGGCCGATCCGGAACCTCTTGAGCCTGGAGGCGATGAGCGCCGGCAGCACCAGGCAGACCAGGAGCCCGGCGCCCAACATCCACCAGCGGTTGTCCGAGGCCCATGTAGAGAGGCTGCTGGCCGTGGTGAAGCCCGCCAGCAGGGCGGCCAGGCAGACGACAAGGCGGAGAAAGAGCATTGACTCCAGGCTACGGCATTCTGGACATTTCCGCCCTGCCTGCCAGCATGAAAGAAGGAGCGTCGGGAACAGGACAGCGGCGGAGGAGGACAGGATGGAGTTGAAGACGCGAATTTCACTGCTCGCCAGGAACGCCACGGATGTGGTCATGAACACCCTGAAGACCAGGCGCCTGGAGCCCCCAAAGGTGCGTCCGGCCCCCAACTCCTGGCCCTCCAAGGCCCTGAAGTTCAGCTCCCTGCCCGGCAGCCAATACGTCCGCCGCGCGGCGAGGTTCTTCCGGCACAAGTAACCCCTAAGGGCCGATCTTCAGGTAGCGAATCTGAGGGCCGTTGGGCCAACTCACATAGAACGCGGCGTGCATGTTCCCCTTGCTGTCCAGCCTGGGCAGGATGGAGAACTCGTTCCATGCGTACAGCCCGCTGACCAGGACCGCCTTGCCGTACTTGGCGCTGTTGGGGATGGGCCAGGCCATCTCAAGGTGATCGGTCCGGGTGTCCTGGACGGTCCAGGTGCAGGTCCCGCCTACATCCTTGCCAACCTGGGTCCCCTGGTGATGCGTCCGGGCGTAGAGCAGCCGCACATCGCCGCTGCCCGACGCCACCACGGCCAGGGGGTTGTGGCGCTTGTTGTAGTCGTACTTGCACGTGGCGCCCACCTTGCAGGCCCCGCAGCCAGGGCCGTTCTTGTCCGTGGCCATGACCACGCTCTTCCACGCGCCGCCCTGACGCCTGGCATGCACCATCCGCCTCTTGCCAGTGAGACTTCTGGACCAGAGCACATGGGGGGTCCCCAGACCGCTGCCGACCACGGCCATGCCGGCGCCCCCGTTTCCTCCGTAGGCCTCAGATGTGGTGTGGAGCTGCTCCACCATGTCCATCCCTGGCACATGCCAGGTGAACATTGAAGTCCCGCCTGGAAAGAAGGACTGAGTTCCGCCCACCAGATGGGCCAGGCCCGAGCTGTTCAGAGCGAGAAGGAAGCCCCCCCCTGGCAGGTAGATCTTCTTGGCCTGCCACTTTCCGCCGGGAGTCCGCTGGATGTACTTGTTGCTGTAGGAGAAGTTCCGCATCGTCAGGTGGAGGCACCCAACGCTGTCAACGGCCATGTTGCTGCTGCTGTATCCGCGGGAGAAGCCGACCAGGGCGGGGGTGACGTCCTGGACCTTGTTCCAGCCCTTGCCGCTGTGGCGCCACAGCTGATTACCATTGCCCCCCCCGTCATAGGAGAGGGCCAGCATGGAGCCTCCCGGTTCCCGAACCAGATCAATGGAGGCAGCCTTGAACGGTGTGTCTGTCACCGTCCACTTTCCGGCGGCTGTTCGAACGCCCTGGTTCCCCGGAAAGCTGATCGTGTAGGAGGTGAGCGAGAAGAGCACCCGGGGCTGGCCGGTGGCGTCCAGGGCCAGGGCGGGGCTTACCCGGAGCGGGTTGTACTTGACGGGGATGTTTTCGTGGATCAGGACCTTGCACGGCTTTGATGAAGGGCCACACAGGGCGCCGTTGTATGTGGCCTGGGCAGGGCCGCACGCCTTGCCGCTGTACTGGTCTGCCTCCTGTCTGTCCGGGACGCCGGGCAGGTCACCGGGGGAGGCGTCTGCCTTGCTGTCACCGGGTGAGTGGGCGTCCAATGAGGCGCTGTCTGGCACATCGAGGCCGTCGAGGCTGGCATCACTGCATGCGTTCAGGACCATGACACCCAAGAGCCCGACGAGAACACGACGGTCCATCACGCCTCCATTGCCTGAACATTACCAGGCTATAATGCAATGGTTCAGGTCATCAACCGGGGGCTCGTATGAGGGTTGTCATCCTGCTGCTTGTCTGCGGCCTGGTATCTCCGGGCTGCAATCCGGACGCCGGTCCGCTTGGTGGGCTGCGCGTAAAGGACAGCCCGCTCTCCGGCGGCTGGATGACCAAGCTGCCGGCCAACAAGTACATGGGCGGGTACTTCGGCGAGGAGGTTTCTGTAAGCGGCGGCGTGGCGGTGGTGGGCGCTTCTGGCACCAAGCTCGCGAGCGGAGGTTCGGGCGCCGCTTATATCTTCAATCGAAGCGGCGCCAAGTGGATCGACGTGGGATCAATCTCTGCTTCTGTGGCCACGGACAATTACTACTTCGGGATGCATGTCGCGATAGGGGGCAGCTCAATTATTGCCGGTTCGTTGACCAGCGAGGCGGGGGCTGGTTCCGGATCGGTCTACATCTTTGCCAAGAGCGGAACGAGCTGGAAGCAGCAACAGAAGCTCACCGCGGCCAATGCGGCCAAGGCAGATTATTTCGGCCACTCCGTCGACATCGAGGGGAACACGGCGGTCATCGGGGCCCCGTACAGGGGCACCAACGGGTCGGTGTTTGTCTTTGGCCGCAGCGGCACGACCTGGAGCCAGCAGGTCGAGCTGACCCCCAAGAACGCGCCGACGAGCGCGATGATGGGCTACTCCATATCCATGGATGGGAACACCCTGGTCGCCGGCGCCCCGTATGACAAAACAAACGGTGTTCAAAGCGGGGCCGCGTATGTGTTTTTCCGATCCGGCACCACCTGGACACAGCAGGCCAAGCTTACCGCCATAACAACGCCGCCCAAGAAACGACTGGGCGACGCGGTGTCCATCCACAAGGACACTGTGATTATGGGGGCGCCCCTGGAAACATGGAACGGGATGGCGTCGGGCACCGCCCGTATCTTTGTGCGATCCGGCACAACCTGGAAGCTGCAAGCCACGCTGAAGGCCTCGGACGGCGTCCCGGACGACCACGCCTCTCTTGATTCGGTGGCCGTGTACGGGGACCACGCCCTGGTGGGCGCCTACTACAAGAAGATAGGCGGCTGGTCGGCAGGCGCGCTGTACCATTGGGAGAGGAACGGCACAAAGTGGAAAGAGACCCAGAAAACCCTTAACTACGGCACCCTGTCCGGCAATTTCGGCCGCTCAGTGGACCTGGACGGAAAGACAGCCCTAGTGGGCGCATTCAGCCGGGCATACGTCATCGACCTGAACAAAACCCCACCCCCGGACGCCGGCCCGCCAGATCTGAGCCCGGACGCCAGCCCGGACATGGCCACGGATACAACCCCGGACAAAACGCCGCCCAAGGACCTGGCGCCCGACCAGCCAGCTGACAAATCAACATCCCCGGACGGCCCCTCAGTTCATACCAGTGATTCGGGATGCTCTGTTGTTCCAGGAGGCCATGAGGAAGCGTTTTGGTTGTTGATGTTGATGCTCATTGCGGTGCGAGCGAAGCGACGCAGTTCCATACCGCAACCAAACGCCCCGGCGATGAACCGGTCATCCAGGTCGAATTGGATCTGCGAGCGAAGCGACGCAGTCCCATACCGCAACCAAACGCCCCGGCGATGAACCGGTCATCCAGGTCGAATTGGATCTGCGAGCGAAGCGGCGCAGTCCCATACCGCAACCAAACGCCCCGGCGATGAATCAGGCATCCAGGTCGAAATGGATCTGCGAGCGAAGCGACGCAGTCCCATCTCCCCGCAAGCGGCAAGAGGTGGAAACCACCACGGGGAGGCGACCTTTGGTGAAGAAGTACAGGCAGCTTCACCGCCTGTACTTCTTCACCAAAGACGACGGGCAATCACAACAAAAGGTCGTCCCAAAAAAAAGGCCCCTCTCAAAGGAGGGGCCTCTCATGCGAAAGGGGGGAGTCGAACCCCCACGATGTTTCCACCACTGGAACCTGAATGGAGCCAGTCGCCCCCTAACTCACTGGGATTTTTAGATTCAGGTCGGCCAGGTGAGGCCAGGTACGGCCAGGATGGGCGTCCTTTTGACGACCTGGTAGTCAGCCCTGACGGTCACTCCTGCAATGAACAGGTCTTGGTCGATATTCATGTCTCTCTGAAAGGCGCTCTGGCCGACCTGGAGCGCGGAAGGGTGGACTTGGCGCGTGAAACGCTTTTGGCGTTGCTGTGCCATGGTCGCGCCTGTTGAGTCTAGATCAAACCCGACCTAAGATGGAGCGCAAACCATCAGGAAAAGGAAACAGCATGCCCATCCCGTCGCGCACCTACTTTTCCGTGAAATTCTTTCTGTTCGCCAACGCCGTTTTCAGTTTTATCGGGCTGTTGATGTTCCTCTCGCTGATCCCCTTTGGTTTTGTGGTGATGGAGGTTTTTCAGCCCCGTGCTGAAAGTTATAGCGGTTTTTCTTTGCGTAATGATTCGGAGACATTCCAGCAGCGGGTTGCCCGTGTGAAGGATTATTATCCATGGGAAAAGGCGGTGCGAGAGGGGATGACCTGCGCCATCGACCCTGACCAGGAGAATAGCAGCAGCATCAAGTTCCACTGCTTCCGCAACCCGCTTCGCGTGTCGAGTTACGCCGAGGCCGAAGTTATGAGAGAATGGCTGCCAGTCCTATTCATCATCTATGCTGTGTTCATTGGGATCTCCGCGCTGATCTGGTTCGTCAAGCGCAATATTATCCCCAATATGGTGCGGTTGCTTCTGGATATTGAGATGTCCTCCCGCCATTCCGCAAGCCTGCTTCAGGCCAAACTCGAACATTTTGAGGAACTCGCAGAGCAGGAGGCGGAGAGAGTTAGAGTCAAAGAAGAGGAGAGGAAGAAGGAGAAGGAGAAGGAGAAGGATGGCTAGCCGGAAGTAGCCGGTATTGCACCATGTCTCCCCTACCCTTCGTTAGGGGCCAGAACCCACGCC
>CAZCFB010000010.1:59858-76563 GCA_964497805.1 uncultured Kofleriaceae bacterium | reverse complement strand
TACGGCTACGGCGGCTTCCTCTGTGGCAAGGGCAGCTGCCCCGAGGGGTACGGCTGCGTCTGCTCCGAGGGCACGAATACCTGCTTCAAGGGCAGGGGCGACAAGCCATGCGCGGGCCCGGACGGCCAGGTCCCCAAGCATGACGGCGGCGGCACCAAGGCCCCGTTAAATTGCACCGCGCCCGCCAAGATCACCTCAGACGTCCTGCTCCCCGCCGACCTCAAACGCAGCGTGGGCACCTTCGACCTGGTGCTGGACCACGCGGACACGCCGTCGATGGTGTGGGTCACGAAAAATGGTGATGTAAAGATTGTGGCCAAGGCCCAGGGCTCCCCCTGGCCCACGGACGGCCAAGCTCTGGGCAAGACCGGCATCACCACCGTGGCAGCCGCGGCCAACAACAAGAAGCACATCCACATCATTTATCCGGACAAGAGCAGCACCAGCACCCAAAAGGCCCTGTGGCACGCCTACTTTGACATGGAGCAGAAGCCCCCCAAGTGGACAACCGCCGTTGACATCGTGCAGATGGAGGTGGCCGACGTTTCACTGGGCGCAGACCCCCGCCTCTCACCGGAGGTCTACCTGGCGGCCGCAGAGAAGGCTGGCTCGGGCCAGCCGGCCCGCAAGCTTGTGGGGCGCATCCACCATGACGGGAGCGCCTACAAGTACACGGACGTGTGCAACAACACCACCACCCACACCTACAGCACGCCCCGAATCACCCTGGGCAAGGGCAGCGGCGTCAAGCCAGGGGTGGCGTTCTCCTTCCACGACACCAAGAAGCCCGGGTGGGAGCTGGGCACCCTCTCGGCCGGGAACACCTCCTGCCCCGACATCTACTCCCTCACCGGCGTGGCCCAGCCCTCCCCGGTCGCGCTGGCCTGGGACGGGCTGGGGGGCCTGCAGATCGCCTGGGGCGAGGCCGATAAAAGCAAGCGCGCCAACGGCCCGCTCAACTCAGTCACCTGGGAGCCGACCTCCGGCATCAACACGAGCAATATTTACAAGGTTTCGGCCAACACGATCACCGACCCCCAGTCCGTGTCCCTGAGCATCCGCGGCATCGCCCCTTGCATCGCCACCTGAGAGTACACCGCCAGCCCAAGCAGATCCGACCTCTTTGTGACCGTAAAGAACGACCCGAAAGATTGGCGCCCCGGCAAGGTAAAAGACGCCAACTTTGATGTGGACGAAAATGACTACCGCGGCTACCAGACCCGACTGCTCACCGACAGTAAAGGTGTGCTCCACCTGGCCTTCATCATGCACGAGGTGGCCGGGACCACGCACAATTTGTCTCTCAAGTACGTCAGCTGCAACTAGCCAACATCGCGTCGGCGTGAACGCTCCGGCCGCTCCCTGCAACTTATCTATCAGGACACACAAAAAGGGGACGCGTGATCGCCATGCAAGACCTGCTCAGCAAGGAATTCTTGATCTTCTTCTCCGGCCTCCTCCTGCTCGGAATGTTTCTAGGAGGCTGACCCCTCCGCCCTGCCCGGCCATGCCCCATGGCCGCCCCCCGCCGCCTGGCGGCCTCACCTGTTGAGCAAATACCGGCAAGACATGGCTCGCTTTTAGCTTCATCTGCGAGGCCATGGATAAAGCACGACGCGCGCCAGACGCGGACCTGACCGGAATGGTTGAACATAACGTCCCCGGCCCTCGCGAGAGGCTCAGGGGAGGCTGTTTTGAATAGCAACGGCCGCCACACCAAGTGCGTCAACATGGCTCAAAATGATCTGGACGCCACCGCTGTCATGACCGATCGGGTCATGACCGATCCCGGAAACGGCGGCTGTGGCGTCCTGGCGCTGGCGGATCTTAGAGCCGCCGCATCCCACGAGCTCCTGTCGCTGGCCCTGGCCGGCATCCAGCGTATGGAGCACCGCGGCGGCAGCCTGGAGGACACCGGCGACGGAGCGGGGGTGCTCATTGGCACGGAGCGATCATTCTTTGAACGTTTCATCAGCCCGGGCCGGACCCTGCCCTCGGAAGAGGAGCCCCTCATCGTGGGCCTCATCGCCGCGCTGCCGGGCGAGCGGAACATGCCCCACTACCGGCGGGAGGTGGACGCGGTCATGCGGCGCCGGGGCCTGCGGCCCATGGGCTGGCGGCAGGTGCCGGTGGAGCCGGAGGTGTTGGGCGCCAGGGCCCGCCAGGACGTGCCCCAGCTGCACCAGGTGCTGCTGGCAAAGGGGAACCGCCGGGAGTCGCAGCTGCGGCGGGTGCTCTACCTGGCCAAGGGCAGCATCGAGCGGCGCTTCGCGGGCGCCCTCACGGTTGTCTCGTTGGGAGAGCACAGCACCGTGTACAAGGTGCTGGGCACCGGCTCGCAGCTGGCCGCCTTCTTCCCGGACCTGCGCGACCCGGATCTGAAAACCCGCGCGGTGGTGGGGCACCGCCGCTTCGCCACAAACACCTTCTCCAGCTGGCACCTGGTGCAGCCCTTCCGGCTGCTGGCCCACAACGGTGAGATCAACACCATCAACACCAACGTGCGGGCCGTGCGCGACCTGGACAGCGCCATCGGGGTGCCCTGCCCGCTCATGCACCACGGCAGCGACTCCGCCCACCTGGATCGGGTGGCCGAGATGATGTCGGCCCACGGCATGTCCAGCGTGGCCGAGGCCCTGCGCCGCATGATCCCGCCCGCCTGGCGGGATGGGCCCGAGCCGGACGACCGCCAGCGCCGCTTCTGGGAGGGCAACCGGCGGGCCATGGGCTCCCTGGGCGCCTGGGAGGGGCCGGCCGCGGTGGCCGCCACGGACGGCAAGCTGGTGCTTGGGTTGCTGGATCGCATGGGGCTGCGGCCCCTGCGCTACACCTTCTCCCGGGCCGGGCGGCTGGTCATCGCCAGCGAGGCCGGGGTCGTGCCCATGGCGCCGGCCGAGGTGGAGGCCGACGGGCAGCTGGAGCCGGGTGAGTTGATCATCGGCGACCTGGAGAGCGGCGAGCTGGTGCCGCCTTCGCGGGCCACGCGCTGGATCATCGAGCGCAGCGGGCTCAACTTCGGCGGCCTGGCCAGCGACGACCTGGTGCCCATGGAGGCCGGAGATGACGGCCCGGGGCTCTCCCCCGAGGCCCTCAACCGCTTCGGCTGGTCCGCCGAGCGCGTGCGGCGGCTGCGCAAGACCGCGGCCGCGTCCAGGTCGCCGGTGCACAGCATGGGCAACGACCTGCCCCTGGCCATCTTCAGCGAGAACCACTCGCGCCTCTACAGCTACCTCAACCAGATCGTGGCCGTGGTGACCAACCCGCCCATCGATCCCCTGCGCGAGGGGGGCGCCATGGACACCACCGTGTACCTGGGGCGCTCCCCGCAGGTGACCAAGTACAGCGCCTACGAGACCTGGCCCCAGTATCGTCTGGAGCACCCGGTTATGTGCACCGAGCAGGTGGCGAGCCTGTTCATGCCGTGCCAGCCCCACCTGCGCGCCCTGCGCCTGGACGCCACCTACGCCAGCGCCGGGGCGGCGCCAGGGGAGAGCCGCCAGCTGGTGCGCCGCATCCACGACCTCACCGACGAGGCGCTGGCCGTGGTGCGCAAGGGGATCTCCATCCTGGTGCTGTCAGACATGGGGGCCGCCCAGGGGGACCGCCTGCCGCTGCCCATGGTGCTGCTCACGGGGGCCGTTCACCGCGCCCTGGCCAGGGCTGGCCTGCGGCGGGACGCCAGCATCGTGGTGGAGACCGGCGAGGTGCACGAGGGGCATGACCTGGCCGTGCTGCTGGCCTACGGGGCCACCGCGGTCAACCCTTACGCCATGCTGCACCTGGCGCGTACGGTCAAGGGCGTGCCCGCGGATCAGGCGGCGCGCAACCTGGTGGGCGCGCTGGTCCGCTCCGTGCGGCGCATCATGTCCAAGATGGGCATCACCACCATGGACGGGTACCGCGGCTCGGCGCTGTTCGAGGCCATCGGGCTCTCGGGCGAGGTGGTGGACTACTTCATCCCGGACACGGTGACCCGGGTGGGGGGCCTGGAGATGGAGGACATCCACGCCGACATCGTGGCGCGGTGCCAGGGCGGCGAGGATCGGCTGAGCCGCAACCGGAACGTGCCGGTCTACCGCAAGGAGGTGACCAGGGCGCTGCAGCTGGTGGCGAGGGGCGGCAACGGCCAGGGGGAGTACGACCGCTTCGCCAGGCTGCTGGCCAGTACGCCGCCTGTCTACCTGCGCGACCTCCTGGAGCTGACCCCGGCGAGTGAGCCCCTGGACCTGGAGCAGGTGGTCCCGGCCGAGGAGGTGGTGCGCGGCTGCTTCCGGGGGGCGGCCATGTCCCACGGCGCGCTGCACGCCACGGCCCACCGCGCCATCGCCGCGGCCTTCAACCACTTCGGCGCGCTCTCCAACTCCGGGGAGGGGGGCGAGGACGAGCGGCGCAACCCGGGCGGCCCCCTGGAGGCGGACCGCGACAGGGTGCGGCAGGTGGCGTCGGGGCGCTTCGGCGTGGACGCGGCCTACCTGGCCGGGGCCGACGAGCTGGAGGTCAAGATCGGCCAGGGCGCCAAACCGGGCGAGGGAGGGCACCTGCCCGGCAGCAAGGTCACCGGCGTCATCGCGGCCATCCGCAAGGTCAAGGCCGGGGTGACCCTGATCTCCCCGCCGCCGCACCACGACATCTACAGCATCGAGGACCTGGCCCAGCTGATCACCAACCTGCGCCAGTGCAACCCGCGGGCGGCCGTGTCGGTGAAGGTGCCGGCGGTGTCCAACCTGGGGACCATCGCCGTGGGCGTGGCCAAGGCCGGGGCGGAGGTGATCACGGTGAGCGGGTTCGAGGGGGGGACGGGCGCGGCCCACGCCGGCAGCATCCTGCACGCGGGCTTGCCCCTGGACCGGGGGCTGAGCGAGGCCCACCAGCACCTGGTGCTGGCCGGGATCAGGGGGCGGGTGCGGCTGCGCGCCGATGGCGGGCTCAAGTGCGGCCTGGACGTGGCCAAGGTGCTGGCCCTTGGGGCGGATGAGGTGGCCTTCGGCACCCCCCTGCTCGTGGCCGAGAACTGCGTCTACTGCCGCGGGTGCAGCCACGGGCGCTGCCCCGAGGGCATCGCCACCCAGGACGGCGAGGTGCACGCGCGCTTCATGCGCCGCCACCGCCCGGCCCCCGCCCACGCCGAAGCCTCCGAGGAGCAGCGGTACCAAGAGGCGCGGGACGGGGTGGTTCGCTATCTGCGCTGCGTGGCCGAGGACCTGAGGGGGTTGCTGGCGGCGATGGGGCTGCGCCACCCGCGGGAGCTGGTTGGACGGGTTGACCTGCTGGCCCGGCGCCCGGGGGGGAACCCGCGCTGGGACCGGCTCCACCTGGGCGAGCTGCTGGCCAACCCGCGGGAACAGGGCGGCGGCGAGGTAGCGGGGCGGCAGCCCGGGGCGGTGATCTCTCCGGCCAACCAGCAGGCGCTTAATGCCGCCGCGCCAGTGCTCTCCGGGGAGGCCGACCGGGCGGTGGTGGAGCTCGTGCTGGACAATCGTGACCGCGCCCTGGGCGCCACCCTGGCCGCCAGCATGGCGCGATCCCCGGCCGCCGCTGGCGAGGTGGAGCTGTGCACCTCCGGCACCGCGGGCCAGGGGCTGGGCTTCGCCGCCTGCCGCGGCATGAAGGTGCGTCACGCGGGCTACGCCAATGACGGCGTGGCCTCGGCCATGGGCCAGGGCGCCCTGGTGGTGGTGCGAGCGCCCCAGGGGCTGCCCGAGGCCCCTCACCTGGTGGGCAACGCGGCCGCCTACGGGGCCACTGGCGGGGCCCTGCTGGTGGGTGGCCGCGCGGGCCAGCGGTTCGGCGTGCGCAACAGCGGAGCCCTGCTGGTGGCAGAGGCCGTGGGCAAGTACGCCTTCGAGTACATGACGGGCGGCACCGGCCTTGTGCTGGGCCCCTGCGGCCCATGCCTGGGCTCGGGCATGACCGGCGGCGAGCTGTTCCTGCTGGAGGGCCAGCCGCTGACGGCGCTGCATCCGGATGTGGCGGTGGCGCGCGACGGCCCCCTGCCAGCCGACGAGCTGGACCGCCTGCGGCGTATCCTGCGCCGCTACATCGCCGAGACCGGCAGCCGCCGGGCCCAGGACCTGCTCCAGTGGGGGGTGAACGTGCCGGTGCGGCGCGTGGTGCCCCGCGACCAGCTGCAAAACCCGTCCAGCGCGGCGGCGTCGGGTGAGTAGCGCTTACCCCCACCGCACGCGCCGCCTACTTTGAATACACCGCCCAGCCCGTGTTTGCCTGGTGAAAGAAGGCCTCGGGCCACTGGTAGGTGCGCCCACCGTCGGGATCGCGCACATGCACCATGCGGCCGAACAGGGTCCAGTCCACCCTGTCCACCACGACGGCGTGGTGCATCTGGCCCGGGTTTACAGCCGAGTGCACATGGACGACGGCCGGGTTGCGACCGCCCCTGGTGGCCCGGGCGATGGCGCCGAGGGTTTGCATGGGCATCGCCTCGCTGGCCATCACCCCCAGGTGTCGCAGGACCAGGGGCTTGAAGTCACAGAGGCCTGCGGATTGTCAATTTATTGTGCCCTGCACGAAACGCAAGTGGAGCTAACCACATCGCCTTGCGGTCATTCTACTCAGGCACCGGATCGTACCCGCCCCGCCCCAGAGGCGAGCACCTCAGGGTCCTCTTCACGGCCAGCCAGCCCCCGCGCCGCAGCCCATGCCTTGTCAGGGCGGCCTCCGCGTATTGCGAGCAGGTGGGGGTGTGCATGCACCGCCGCCCGGGCATCTCCGGCGCCACCTGTCGGTAGGCGCGGATCAGACCCACCAATGGCCGCGCGGTCAAGGGCGGCTGACCAGGCCACAGCCCGGTGGGGTGGTCGGGGCGGGACGCTGCCAGCGTTGGACGGGAGCGGGTGTGTTGCCGGGCGGGATTGCTCCGGCGCCAGCGCGCGGTCTCCAGGTGCGGCAGGGCGGGCATGAGCGCGGACATGACCAGCAGGATCGGGGCCACCCAGACGGCGTGGGGCCACCCCAGGGCCAGAGCCGCCGCCAGCGATCCTGCCGTGGCCATGAGGGCACCTGCGCCCACCATCCCTGTGGCTGCATCACCTTGCCTGTGGAGGTACCGGGCCACCAACACCTCGCCCGCCACGATGAGCCCCAGCGCCGCCCCGGCCAACCAGGGGGAGCGATGAACGATCATGGCCCCGGCAGGCACGCCCACGGCCACCACCCGCCGGCCCAGGCCATGCAGCCGGCCCAGGTTGATGAGCAGGAGGGCTCCCGCGCGGAATATGCGCTCCATGACCGGCATGATATCCTCGGCTCCATATTGTCCGGGAGGAACGGCCATTGCACCAGGCGCAAAACAGCTTCCCCATCGGCGTGGAGCGGGTGCTCTACGCGGCGGCCACAGACGAGGCCTTTCGCGGTCAGCTCCTGGAGGATCGCGCCGCGGCCCTGGCAGGCGGGGCCTTCACCCTGAGCGACACCGAGCGTGCGCTGCTGCTCGCCATCCCGGACGACCAGCTCGCCGCTGCCATCGCCGCCCTGGACGTGCGGCCCTCCAACGTCAGGCGCCGGGCCGTACTCTCCGTGGTGGCAACCTCGGCGGGCGCCCTGGCCACCCTTGGCCTGGCCAGCGGCTGCCTCACCGGCACCCGGCCGGACGATGATCCGCCTCAGATAAGGGACGGCGGCGCGGACGGCGGCGGCTTTGACGGCGGCGCAGACAAGGGCCCGGACCCCGACACCCCTGACGGCGGGCCGCCCTCAAAAGACGGCTACCACTCCTCCGGCTGCTAAGAGCACGCGCGCGACCTTGCCCCGTCAAACCCGACCGACCCTGGCCACCGCCGCCCTGCTGGTGGGGACCTTCCTCGCCTCCATGGACGTCAACGTGGTGGGCACCTCTCTGCCCACGGTGGTGAGCCAGCTGGGCGGCCTGGAGCTGTACGGCTGGGTCTTCGCCGCCTACCTGCTCACCTCCACGACCACCCTCCCCCTCTACGGCCGGCTGGCCGACATCTACGGTCGCAAGCCCATGTACCTGCTGGCCGTGGCGCTCTTCCTCACCGGCTCCTTTCTCTGCGGCCTGGCCCGGACCATGGAGCAACTGGTCCTCTTCCGCGCGCTGCAGGGTCTGGGCGCGGGCGGGCTGATCCCCATCACGCTCACCCTGTTTGGTGACATGTACCAGGCGGAGAAGCGCGCCATGGTGCAGGGCATCTTCTCGGTGGTGTGGGGGGTATCCAGCGTGCTCGGCCCCCTCATCGGCGGCGCCCTGGTCACCTTCGTCTCATGGCACTGGGTGTTCTGGATCAACCTGCCGGTGGGCGTGGGCGCGGCCGCGGTGTTGTCCATCTCGCTGCACGAGGATCCGTCGCGGAGGCGGCCCGGCCAGCGGGTCAACCTGGCCAGCGCCCTGCTGCTCATCACCAGCCTGACCTGCGCCCTCGTCACCCTGCAGCGCCTGGGCGAGGGGAGCGCGGACGCCCTCACTTACGGGCTGGCCCTGGCCGCCGCCCTGAGCGGCGCGCTCCAGCTCCTCATGGAGCGCCGCTCGCCGAGCCCCATGTTCCCGGCGGAGGTCTTCAGCCACCGAGCGGCCGTGGTCACCTATCTATTCGGGCTGGCCACCGGCTCCATCCTCTTCGCCGGGCTGGCCTATGTGCCCCTCTTCGTGCAGGGCGTGCTGCACGGCAGCCCCACCCGGGCAGGCCTGGCCCTGGTGCCCCTCTCGGTCACCTGGACCGTGACCACCTTCTTCATCGGCTGGCTCAGCCGCCGACTGGGCTACCGCCCGGTGATCATCTGCGGCGGCGCCCTGCTCCTGCTGGGCTCGGTGCCCATGCTGCTGCTGCGGCAAACCCCCTCCGAGGCGCTGCTCTACCTGGGCATGGTGATCCTCGGCTTCGGCATGGCCAGCATCGTCACCGCCCCCACCCTGGCAGTTCAGGACATCATGCCCTGGAGCAGCCGGGCCATGGCCACGTCGATGATGCAGTTCACCCGCTCGCTGGGCGGCACCTTCACCGTGACCCTGCTCGGGCTGGTGGTCACCAGCCGCCTGCGTCAGGACCTGCCCCCCGGCGTGGACCACCCGGGCGAGCTGCTGGACCCTTCGCGCTGGGCCACCCTGCCGGCCGAGGTGCTTGGCCAGGCGAGCGACGCCCTGGCCGCCGGCCTGCACATGGCCTTCTGGGCCATCGCCGCCATGGCCCTGGCGGGGCTCCTTATCACCCTCGCATTCCCGGATCTTCGCATGGCCCCACCCCCTGGCGAGGACTATACTGAAGTCCCCACAGATTGATCGTAAGGGTCCCAAACATGAGCAGAGCTACCCGATTCATAGATGCCTGTTATCGCCGCCCCGTTGACCGCACGCCTGTCTGGTTCATGCGCCAGGCCGGCCGGTACCAGGCAAGCTACCGCGCCCTCAAGGCGAAGCACTCCTTCCTGGAGCTTTGCCGCACCCCGGAGCTGGCCACCCAGGTGACCATGAGCCCGGTTGAGCAGTTCGAGGTGGACGCGGCCATCCTCTTCTCCGACATCCTCATCGTGGTGGAGGCCATGGGCGCGCCCATCTCCTTCCCGGTTGAGGGGCCGGTGCTGGAGCGCCCGGTGCGCACCGCCGCGGACATCGACGCCCTGGTCGTCGCGGATCCGGTCAACTCCTTGCCCTACGTGCTGGAGGCGGTGGGGCAGATCCGCCGAACGCTGGACGGCCGCGTGCCGCTCATCGGCTTCGCCGGCGCGCCGTTCACCCTGGCCTCCTACCTGGTGGAGGGGGGGCACTCCAAGGGCTACCCCGCCCTGCGCCAGCTGCTGTTCGGCGAGCCGGCCCAGGCCGAGCGCCTGCTCTCCAAGCTGGCCCGTTCCATCGTCGCCCTGCTCACCGCCCAGGTGGAGGCCGGCTGCCAGGCCGTGCAGATCTTCGACTCCTGGGGCGGCCTGCTGTCCCCGGAGGACTACCGCCGTTTCTGCCTGCCCCACCTGCAGCAGATCATGGAGGAGCTCAAGCCCCTGGGGGTGCCGCGCATCGTCTTCGGCACGGGCATGGGCGCCATGCTTGAGCAGCTGGGCGAGACCGGCGCCGAGGTGGTGGGCATCGACTGGCGCACGAGCCTCACCGAGGCCCGCCGCCGCCTGGGCCCGGACTTTGCCTTACAGGGCAACCTTGATCCGGGCCACATGTTCATGCCCCCGGAGGACCTGCGCCGCCGCGTGGGCGAGGTGCTGGCTGACGCGGGCGACGGCCCGGGCCACATCTTCAACCTGGGCCACGGGCTGCTTCCGCCCACCCCCGAGGAGAACGTGGCCCTGGTCATCGATGAGGTGCACAAGCTCACGGCCGCGGAGGCAGGAGAGGGGGCGTGACCAGCTACGCCGAGGAGGGCACGGCCCGCTGGCTTGAGGAGCTGTCCCGCGTTGACCCCGCGGAGATCATGCGCCTCTCCCGGCCGGGCCCGCGCTACACCTCATACCCCACGGCCCCGGAGTGGAACGACGAGGTGGGCGAGGCCGACCTCGCCGACCACCTGGACCGGGCCGAGGCGCAGGGCGCTGACAAGCCCCTGTCCATGTACGTGCACATCCCCTTCTGCCGGACCATGTGCAGCTACTGCGGCTGCAACGTGGTGGTGGCCCGCCGCCAGGAGCGCGCGGACCTCTACCTGGACCACCTGGAGCAGGAGCTCGACCTGCTCTGCGCCCGCCTGCCCACGCGCCGGGGGCTGATCCAGCTGCACCTGGGCGGCGGCACGCCCACCTACCTGGACGAGGCCCAGCTGGGCCGCCTCTGGTCCCTGATTCGCGGGCGGTTCACCTTCCTGCCCGGAGCGGAGATCGCCCTGGAGATCGACCCGGTGGTCACCACCCCCGGCCAGCTGGACCTGCTGCGCGGGTTCGGCTTCAACCGCGTGAGCATGGGGATCCAGGACTTCACCGACGAGGTGCAGCAGCGGGTGGGCCGCGTGCAGACCGTGGAACAGACCCGGCTGTTGTTCGACCACGCCCGGGGGCTCGGCTTCAAGGGCATCAACTTCGACCTCATCTTCGGCCTCCCCCGCCAGCGCCTGGACACCTTCCAACTGACCCTGGACCGGGTGCTGGAGATGGGACCCGATCGGGTGGCCGCCTTCGGCTACGCCCACGTGCCCTGGATGAAGCCGAACCAGCGCAAGTTCACCGACGACGAGCTGCCCGGCGCAGGGGACCGCTTCGGCCTGTACATGGCCGCCCTGCGCGGCTTCCTGGAGGCGGGGTACGTGCAGATCGGCATGGACCACTTCGCCCGGCCCGACGACGAGCTGGCCAGGGCGCGCCTGGAGCGCCGCCTGAAGCGCAACTTCCAGGGCTACACCGTGCTGCCCGCCAGCGACATCCTGGCCCTGGGCATCACCGGCATCAGCGAGGTGCAGGGCCTGTACACCCAGAACCTCAAGCCTCTGGCCCACTACTACCGCGCCGTGGAGCAGGGGCGCCTGCCCGTGGAGCGGGGCCGGCTGATCACGGCCGAGGACCAGCTCAGGCGCAAGGTGATCCACCAGATCATGTGCAACTTCTTCGTGGACCTGCAGGCGGAGTGCGAGCCGTTCGGTCTGGACGCCGGCGCCCACTTCGCCGACGAGCTGGCGGACCTGCAGGAGAGCATGGACGCGGGCCTGGTGCGCCGAACCGGCGACGGCCTCACACTGGAGGTGACCCCGCTGGGGCGCATCCTGGTGCGCAACGTTGCCATGGTGTTCGACACGTACCTTCGCGACCGCCGCGGCAAGGCCGGCACCTTCTCCAAGACCATATGATCCCATGACTCGACCCTCCACAGGTGTCTGCCTGCTCTACATGGGCGGGCCCGTGGACCTGGACGCGGTGAAGCCGTTCCTCTCGGCCCTGTTCGCGGATCGCGACCTGATCCAGCTGCCCGGCGGCCCGCTCGCCCCGCTGCTGGGCAAGCTGATCGTGCACTTCCGCAGCCCGCGGGTGCGCGGGTACTACGAGGAGATCGGCGGGGGGTCGCCCCTGCTCGCCACCACCGAGGAGCAGGCCCGGCTGCTGGAGCAGGCCCTGGGCCACGACTTCGCGGTGGAGGTGGCCATGCGCTACTGCGACCCCACAGCGGAAGACGCCCTGGAGCGGCTGGCAGCGCGCGGGGTTCAGAGCCTGGTGGCCCTGCCCCTCTATCCCCACCACAGCTCGGCCACCACTGGCTCCTCCTTCAAGGACCTTGATCGCGCCCTGGCCGCCCGCGGCCATGCGTGGCCGTTGAGCCGGGTGGAGAGCTTTCACGATCACCCGGGCTACCTGGACGCCCTGGCCGCCACCGTGGGCCAGGGCCTGGAGCAGGCGGACGGAGACGCCATGGTGGTCTTCTCCGCCCACAGCCTGCCGCAGTCATTCATCGACCGGGGCGATCCGTACAAGGACCAGGTGGAGGCCACCGTGCAGGGGGTGGTGGAGAGGCTTGGCCTCGATGGCAACTGGCGCCTCGCCTTCCAGAGCCGCTCCGGCCCGGTGAAGTGGCTGGAGCCCAACACGGTTGAGCTGTGCGAGGCCCTCATCGCGGAGGGGCGGCGCCGCCTCCTGCTGGTGCCGGTGAGCTTCGTCTCCGACCACATCGAAACCCTGCATGAGCTGGACATCCAGCTGCGGGACCATTGCCTGTCCCTGGGCGCCGAGGCCTTCTTCCGCGCCCCGGCCCTGGGCCCGAGCCCGGCCTTCATCCAGGCGCTCAAGGAGCTTACACTCGACGCATGCCAGACCATGAAAAACATGTCGTAGCCGTGGTCGGCGGGGGCATCTCCGGTCTCTCCGCCGCCCTGGCCGTGCTCGACACCGCCCGGGCCCAGGGCCGCCCTGTGCCGGAGGTCATGGTGCTGGAGTCCGAGGAGCAGCCTGGCGGCAAGATCCAGACCCTCTCCGAGGAGGGCTTCACCTGCGAGTGGGGGGTAAACGGCTTCTTGAACAAGGAGCCAGCCACCCTGGACTTGGTGCAGCGCCTGGGCCTTCAGGAGCGGCTGCAGCCGGCCACCGCGCTGTACAAGAACCGCTTCCTCTTCACCCGGGGCAAGCTGCGCGCCATCCCCATGCACCCGCTCAAGTTCATGTTCTCCGGCATCCTCTCCTTCAGGGCCATGTTTCGCCTGCTGCGGGAGCTCTGGGTGCCCCGCCGTCCGGAGGACGCCGAGGGCGACGAGTCGGTGGCCGCGTTCGCCCGCCGCCGGGTGGGGGACGCCGCGTTCAAGGCGCTGGTGGACCCCATGCAGACCGGCATCTTCGCCGGCGACCCGGAGCGCATGAGCGTGCTCTCCTGCTTCCCCCGGGTGGTGGAGGTGGAGCGGGAGTACGGCAGCCTGATCAAGGGAATGGCCGCCCTGGCCAAGGTGCGCCGCGCCCAGGGCGAGCCCCTGCCCGGCGCCGGCCCGGCCGGACACCTGACCAGCCTCCAGGGCGGCATGGAGCGGCTGATCCGCGGCGCGGCTGACGCGTTGGGCCCGCGCCTTCGCCTGGGGCAAGGCGTGGATCGCATCGGCAAGATCGAGGGGGGCTACGCCCTTGAGGGGGCGGCGCTGGACGAGCCCTTGCGGGCCGACGCCGTGGTGCTGGCCTGCCCGGCCCACGCTTCGGCGCCCATGGTCAAGGAGCTGGACCCGGGCCTGTCCGACCTGATGGCCGAGATCCCGTACTCGCCCCTCACCGTGGTTTGCCTGGGCTTCCCCGCGGACCAGGTGGCCCACCCCATGGACGGCTTCGGCTTCCTCGCCCCGCGCGACGCGGGCCTGCGCCTGCTGGGCGCCCTCTGGACATCGTCCATCTTCCCGGGGCGCTCTCCCGAGGATCAAGTCCTGATCAGGTGCATGATCGGCGGGGCCCGTGATCCGGAGGTCATGGACCTCTCCGACGAGGACCTGCTCGACACTGTCAGGTCCGAGCTGGGCCGCGCCATGGGCCTGAGCGGCGAGCCGAGCTTCACCCGCATCTTTCGCCACCCCCTGGGCATCCCCCAGTACACCCTGGGACACGAGGAGCGGCTGCGGACCATGGAACAAAGAGCCGCCGACGCCCTGCCCGGCCTGCTGCTGGGTGGAAACGCCTACCGCGGGGTCAGCGTGAACGATTGCGCCAAGAACGCCTGGCCCACGGCGGAGCGCGTGCTCGCCTCGCTGACCTGAGATGCCGCACCGTTTCCATGTGGTCCCAACCTCCCACTGGGACCGCGAGTGGTACCTGCCCTTTGAGCGCTTCCGCGCCTGGCTGGTGGAGGCGCTGGATGATGTGCTGGGCCTGCTTGACCGGCACCCGGAGTACCGCTTCACCCTGGACGGCCAGAGCATCCTGCTGGATGACTACCTGGAGGTGCGCCCGGAGCGTGAGCCCCGCGTGCGCGAGCTCGTGGCCGCGGGCCGGCTGATCACCGGGCCCTGGTATGTGCAGCCCGACGAGTTCCTGGTGAGCGGAGAGTCTCTGGCCCGCAACCTGGAGCGCGGCCGGGAGCTGGCCCGGGGCATGGGCGGCTCCATGGAGTGCGGCTATGTGCCTGACTCTTTCGGCCATGTGGCCGACCTGCCGGGGATCCTCGCCGGGCAAGGGATCCACACCGCCGTCTTTGCCCGGGGGGCCGGCGACGATGCGCCTGCTGAAGCGGAGCTGTTCTGGTGGCGGTCTCCCGGCGGCCAGCGGGTGCTGGCCCACAAGTACCCGCTGGGGTATGGCCTGGGCGCGGGGCTCTCCCGGGATCCGGAGCAGGCGGCCAGACAGCTGGGCAGGGTGGGTAGGGACCTGACCCGGCGGTGCAAGGCGCCCGAGATCCTGCTGCCCGCGGGTTCGGATCATTCCCGGCCCCAGCCTCAGCTCCCCATTGCGGTGGCCGCGCTGGACAGAGAGGAAGGCCCCTGGCTCTTCTCCTCGCACGACGGCTACTTCGCCGCCCTGGAACCGGGCTTCACCCGGGGGCTGCCGGAGTACCGTGGCGAGCTGCGCGGGGCCAGCGACGCGCCCCTGCTGTCTGGAACCCTCTCGGCGCGCCTGTACCTCAAGCAGCGCAACTTCCAGCTGGAGCACCTGCTCACCCGCCACGTGGAGCCCGCCGCGCTGTTCGCCCGGCAGGCGGGCATGCCAGACCAGGATCACCTGCTGCGTGTGGCCTGGGCCGAGCTGCTCAAGAACCACCCCCACGACTCCATCTGCGGCTGCAGCGTTGACGCCGTGCACCAGGAGATGGAGACGCGCTTCGCCCGGGCCGAGCAGGTGGCGGCTCATGTGTTGTCGCGCAGCCTTGAGCACCTGGGCAAGCACACCGCGCCCCCGGCTCAGGGGGCTCTGGGCAAGCTGATCCTCCTGAGCTGCGAGGGCCACCCCGGGCCGGCGCAGGTGCAGGCCAGCCTCCGCCTGAGCCGGGCCGAGCTGGCCAGGGCCATGGCGCCCGACGCCGAGGCGCCCCTCTGCCTCAGCGACGGTGATTCGAGCCACCCGGTGCAGGTCCTGGGGCACCGGACGCGCAAGGCGGGGGTCATGGGCGGCGCCATCCGGGACCTGCCCCAGTGGCTGGAGCAGCTCGCCGACCGCCACCCGGTCCGGGACTACACCTGCAGCGTCGACGGAGACCTGCTCCGCGTCGAGGTGGATGAGGGGCCAGCCGCGGCCTGCGCCGAGCAGCTCACCGAGGAGGCCCTGGCATTGGCCAGGGAGCCTGGCCTGGAGCGGGTGGAGATCCACCTTCACCGCAGCGACCTCCGGGTGGCCGCCGCCCTGGATCGCACCCCGGCACTTGGCTTCAGCACGGTCAGCCTGGCGCCGGGAGATGCCCTGGCCGGCGGCGCGGTCGCTGACCTTGACGGGCTGCGCAATGAGCACCTGCGCCTGCGGGTGAGCGTCGACGGGCTGGCCGTGGAGCACCTGGCCACGGGCTGGGAGTTAGAGGGGCTGCACCGCCTGCTGGATGTGGCGGACCGAGGCGACACCTATAACTTCAGCCCCCTGCCCGGCGATCGCCCCCTGGAGGCCCGGCTGGTGAGCTGGGAGGTGGTCGAGCCAGGACCGGTGCGCGCCACCCTGAGGCTCAGGTACATGCTGGCCATCCCGGCCAGCCTCACGCCAGACCGGAGCGCCCGCGCCCGCGAGCTTGTGGACCATGAGATCTGCACCGACGTATCCCTCTGGCGCGATTGCCCGAGGATCGACTTCCACACCCGCCTGCACAACCGGTCGCGCGATCACCGGCTGCGGGTGGCCTTCCCCCTGGGGCTCGAGGCGGCGACGGTGCACGCCGACAGCGCCTTCTCGGTGGTGGAGCGGCCCAGGGATCCGGGCACCTCCGAGGCAGGGCCCGAGCGCCAGGTGGACGCCCACCCTATGCGCGAGTTCGTGGACCTGAGCGACGGCCAGCGCGGGGCAGCCCTCATGGCCCGGGGGCTCTCCGAGTACGGCAGCGAGCGGGGTGATTCCACGGGCGGCCTGGCGCTGACCCTGGTGCGCGCGGTTGGCATGTTGGCACTGGACGACCTCCCCGAGCGGCCTGGCCTGGCCGGCCCGCCATACGAAACCCCTGGGGCCCAGTGTCCGGGGGAGCACGCGCTCCATTACGCCCTGCTGATGCACGCCGGGGGCTGGCGACAGGGCCAGGTAGCCCGTCAGGCCCGCGCCTTTTGCCACCCCCCCCTGGTCGCTCTGGCAGCCGACGGCACGGACGGCTCCCCGACGGGAGGGTCCCTGGGCAACCTCCCACGCGGCTGGTGGGTCACCTCCCTGCGCGCCACGCCTGACGGCG
>CAZCFB010000010.1:39277-59758 GCA_964497805.1 uncultured Kofleriaceae bacterium | reverse complement strand
TTCCTGGCCATCACTGACCACAACACCACCACGGGGCTGGCTGGCCTGGAGCAGGCCGGGCTGACCATCATCCCCGGCTGTGAGGTGACCACCTTCCGGGGCCACTTCACCCTGCACGGCGCACACCAGGCGCCGGCCTGGTACGACGGGGAGAGGGTGCTGGAGCCGTGGGAGATCCAGGAGCCTGCGCGAGCCAGCGGCGCCCTGTTCGGGCTGGCCCACCCCCACGTGCTGGGCAACCCGGTGTGCTGCGGGTGCCGCCTGGACGCGGTGGTGGATCCGGCGGGCGTGGACCTGCTCGACGTCTGGTCTCGTGGCGGCGTGGACCCGCTGGCCGACGCCCACGCCCTGCGGCTTTACGACCAGCTACGCCGCGCTGGCCACAGCCCCGCCGCGGTGTGCGGCCGGGACTGGCACGGACCGGACCAGGAGGCCGCCAGCGCAGGGCGGGCCTTCCCGGCCACCCTTGTGCAGGCCTCACCCGATGCCGGAGAGATCCTGAGCGCCCTGGCCCGGGGGGCGGCGTACCTCTCCACCGGCCCTGACATCGACTTCACCCTGCACCACGACCGCGGCGCAACAGGCCCCGGGGAGCGCCTCCCCCCGGACACGGGCCAGGTAGAGGCGCGGATCCGCCTGGAGCGCCAGCCCCGGGAGTCCCTGTGCCGGGTCCTGGACGATGGTAAAGTCGTGCACCAGGAGCGAGTGACCGGCAGCGCGGTCGCTCACCTGGTCTGCCCGGTCCATGCCCTGGGCGCCGGCGTCCGGGTGGAGCTCCTGGGCGAGGACGGCTCCGCCCTGCTGTTAACCAACGCCATCGGGAGGTAGGCGCGAAAGTGGTCGCCCTGGACTGGATCGTGGTCTTCGCCTTTCTCGGCGGCGTGGTTGCGGTGGGCGCCTGGGTCAGCCGCCGCGCCTCCGGCGGCATCGAGGACTTCTTCGTCTCTGGCCGCAACCTGCCCTGGTGGCTGGCCGGCACCAGCATCCTGGCCACCAGCTTCAGCAGCGACACCCCGCTCCATGTAACGAGCGTCCTGCGTCAGCGGGGCCTGGGCGGCGCCTGGTTCTACTGGAACGGCATCCTCTCCGGCACCCTGGTGGCCTTCTTCTTCGCCCGCCTCTGGCGCCGGGCCGGCATCGTCACCGACGCGGAGTTCATCGAGCTGCGCTACTCCGGCAAGCCCGCCAGCGTGCTGCGGGCGTCCGTGGCCCTGTTCCGCGCGGTAGTGCTCGACCTGATCACCCTGGCCTGGGTTATCCGCGGCATGTCCAAGGTGGCGGCCACTGTGCTCGACCTGCCCGCCGTGGTGCAGCTCGGGCCGGTGCAGCTCCCCGCCGACGGCGCGGTCACCGTGGGGCTGGTGCTGGTGGCCCTGGCCTACTCCGTGACCAGCGGGCTGTGGGGGGTGGTGGTTACCGACTTCGTGGAGTTCATCGTGGCCATGCTCGGTGCCGTGCTCCTGGCTGCCCTGGCCGTGCACCGGGTGGGAGGCGTGGGCGCCCTGCGCGAGCAGCTCACCTCGGGCCCCCTGGGGGCCGGGGCCCTGGACTTTGTGCCCTCCCCTTCGGGCACAGGGCTACCGGCGGTGGCCCTGTTTGTATACGTGGGCCTGCAGTGGTGGGCCAACGCCAACATCGACGGGAGCGGCAAGCGGGCCCAGCGCTTCCTGGCCTGCCGCAGCGAGGGGGACGCCCTGCTGGCCGGCCTCTGGAACATGTCGGTGCAGTGGCTGCTCCGCTCCTGGCCCTGGTACCTCACCGCCCTGGCCTCGCTGATCATCTTCCCGGCGGTGGCGGACCACGAGACCGTCTACCCCATGATGATCGCCCAGCTCATGCCAGCGGGGCTAAAGGGGCTGATGGTGGCCGCCTTCCTGGCCGCCTTCCTCTCCACCATCGACAGCCACCTCAACCTTGCCGCCGCGTACTTCATCAACGATCTGTACAAGCGCTTTGTGCGCAAGGACGCGTCGCCCAGGCACTACCTGACGGCGTCGCGGCTGGCGGTGGTCGTGCTGGCAGCGGTGGCCACCACCCTGGCCATGATGCTGCCCTCGGTGCTCTCCGCCCTGCGCTTCAAGATGGAGCTCATGGCCGGCCTGGGCCTGGTGTACGCCCTGCGCTGGTTCTGGTGGCGGGTCACGGCCTGGAGTGAGATCGCGGCCCTGATCACCGGGCCGGTAACCGCCCTGACCCTCAACAGCACCGGCCTGCTGGACGGGCTCCCCCCCGACGCGGCGTTCGCCTGGCGGCTGATCATCATCGTGGGCAGCGCGGCAGCCGCGGCCGTGGTGACAACCCTCCTGGCCCCGCCCGAGCCCATGGATCGGCTCCGCGCCTTCTACGAGCGGGTGAAGCCCCCCGCCCTGCTTTGGGGCCCGGTGGCTGGCGATGAGCCCGGGGCGGACCGCCTCTCTGCCATGGCCGCGCAGTTCGGGCTGGCCGCGGTGGCCATCTTCTCCGGCATGTTCGCCATCGGGAAGCTGCTGCTGGCCGAGCCTGGCGCGGGGGTGGGCATGGCCCTGATCAGCGGCGCTTGCTGGCTCATGCTGCGCGCGGCGCTAAAGGCGACCCCCCTGAAACGTACAACCTGAACAGTTTTGGGCCACGACGGTCCGGACATAATCAACCAGATGGTCTACAGTTTTCATCTCCCTGACCAAGGACCTGTATCAGATGCCAACAAGACGCTCCGTTCTGCTCCCCCTATCTCTGGCGCTCTCCACGGCGCTCTCGTGCGGCCCGGCGGCCACCCCCGCCCCCAAGGCGGGGACCCCGGGTGAGGCCAAGCCCGATGCCCCCCTGCCAGTCCCCCAGGCGACCCTGGACCTGAAGGTCAAGCGCGCCGCGCCAGCGGGCGAGGGCAAGGCGAGCCCGGTGCTCACCGCCCTGGACAAGGAGATGACCCGCTACAAGGCCACCTTCGCCAAGCAGAAGGAGCCGCGGCCGTACTTCCTCGGCTACCAGGTCATCGAACGTCAGGCCGTGGAGATTGAGGCCGTGTCGGGCGCCATCACTCGAGAGCATAAGGAGCACCGCAGGGTGCTCGGCGTTGAGGTCCGCGTTGGAGATTACGGCCTGGACAACACCAACCCGGCGGCCGGTTACGGCATGGGCTGGGGCGGCTCCTGGCTGCTCCCTCTGGAAGACGATGTGGCCAAGCTGCGCCCCACCATCTGGCTGGCCACCGAGCGCTCCCAGCGCCAGACCCGTGAGGCCTTCGCCGAGGTGAAGGCCAAGATCGCGGTGAAGGCCAAGGAGGAGGAGCAGTCCCCCGACTTCTCCCGCGAGGAGCCCCTGGTGCGCATCATGCCCACGGCCACGGTCAAGGTCGACATGGCCGCCTGGAAGGCGCGCCTGCGCCGCCTGGCCGCGCCGCTCGCGGCAAACCCCGGGGTCTACTTCTCCCAGGTCAAGCTGATGGTCTCGGCGGACAACCGCTACCTGCTCAACTCCGAGGGATCCCGCGTGCAGACCGGCCGCACCTACGCCCGGGTGGGCATCATGGGCCACACCCGCGCCGAGGATGGCATGGACCTGGTCCGCAGCGAGACCGTGGACGCCAGCTCGCTGGACGGCCTGGCCGCCGAGGAGGCCATCGCCGCCCGGGTCAAGCAGGTCATCGATGACCTGGCGGCCCTGCGCAAGGCCCCCCTGTCAGACCCATACATCGGGCCGGCCATCCTGGAGGGCCGCGCGGCCGGGGTCTACTTCCACGAGATCTTCGGCCACCGAGTGGAGGGCCACCGCCAGAAGGGTCACATCGAGGGCCAGACCTTCGCCAAGCAGGTGGGCAAGCAGGTGCTGCCCCCCTTCATCGATGTGTACGACGACCCCACCATCGCGGGCCTGGCCGGCGTGGAGCTCAACGGCTTTTACCGCGTGGACGACGAGGGCGTGATGGCCCAGCGCGCCAGCCTGGTGGAGGGCGGCGTACTCAAGGGCTTCCTCATGTCGCGCAACCCGGCCAGGGGCTTCAACCGCTCCAATGGCCACGGCCGCCGGCAGGAGGGCCGCCCCGTGGTGGCGCGCCAGGGCAACCTCATCGTGCACCCCTCGAAGGTCACCACGCCCGAGGCGCTCAAGGTCCGGCTCCTGCAAGAGGTCAAGCGCCAGGGCAAGCCGTACGGCCTACGTTTCACCGTGGTGGAGGGCGGCTTCACCAACACGAGCCGCTACGGCGCGCAGTTCTTCAAGGTCAAGCCGGTGATGGTGTACCGGATCTACCCCGACGGCCGCGAGGAGCTGGTGCGAGGCGCTGACATCGAGGGCACCCCCCTCACCTCCATCTCCCAGGTTCAGCTGGCGGCCAACGACATGGTGGTGTTCAACGGCTACTGTGGCGCCGAGTCGGGCATGGTCCCTGTGTCGGCGGCCAGCCCGAGCCTGCTTGTCTCCAAGGTGGAGATCGCCCGGCGCATGACCGGCAAGGAGCGCCCCCCCATCCTGCCCGCCCCGCCCATGAAGAAGGGAGGTGCCAAATGATCCGCGCCAAGATCCTGGTCCCGGCCCTGACCCTGGCCCTGGCCCTGCCTTCCGCTGCCAGCGCCGACGCCCTCTCAGATCTCGAGAAGACCCCCCTGGTGCGCGCGCTCAAAGACGAGCTCAAGCGCGCCATGACCCTCAGCCTGCCCGGCATGGCCCGCCCCTACTTCGTCAGCTTCAAGGTGGAGGACGCGGAGCAGCTCTCCATGGTGGGCGAGTTCGGCGGCACGGTGCTGGTGCAGCGCCAGCGCGGGCGCGTCCTGCACACCGACATGCGCGTGGGCAACTACAAAAAGGACAACACCAACTTCCTGGGCCGGCGAGGCGGCCAGCGGGTGGTCCTGCCCCTGGACGACAACTACGACGCCATGCGCCGGCAGGTATGGCTCTCCCTCGACCGGGCGTACAAGGCCGCGGCCGAGTCCATGGAGCAGAAGCGGGCCACCATGGCCGACAGCAAGGGTGACAAGGAGCGGGTGGACGACTTCAGCAAGGTCAAGCCCACCCGCCTGTGCCTGGCGGATCCACCGCCGCTGCCCGACCAGGCCGCGGCCCGCGCGCTGGTGCGGAAGCTCGGGGAGCTGCTCCTGCAGGCGAAGCATGTACAGGAGGGCGTGGTGGAGATGCACGCGGTGCGGGGCACGCGCACCATCCTCACCAGCGAGGGGACCCTGGCCCGGGAGCCCATGGGGTACATCACCCTCACCATGGCCGCCGGGGCCCAGGCAAAGGACGGCATGCCGCTGAAGCACTACCTGGTTCGGGCCTACCCCCTCAAGAGCGGGTTTCCCAGGCAGGCAGCCATCCTGCGCGCCGCGGGGACCATGCTGGCCGAGCTCAAGGCCCTGCGCACCGCCCCGCTGCACCCCGACTTCTCCGGGCCCGTGCTGTTCGAGGGGATGGCCGCGGCCCAGCTGCTGCGTCAGACCGTGCACCGCCACCTCGCAGGTACGCCGGGCATGTGGGCCAGGGGTTCTCGCCTGCCGCCCAGCAGCAAGTGGGCGGGCAAGCTGGGCCGGCGCGTGCTGCCCAGCACCTTCTCCCTCATTGACGACCCCACCCTCGCCGCGGTGGGCAAGACCCCGGTCATCGGTCGGCTCAAGGTGGATGACCAGGGAGTCCCCGCGCAGCGGGTGGTGGTGGTCAAGAAGGGTAAGGTGCTTAACCTGCTCACCAACCGAACGCCGAGCAAGTCGTTCCCCCGCTCCAACGGTCACGCCCGGTCCAGAGGGTACGGCGGCGCCACGCCCATGCCGACGACCCTGGTGCTCAAGGCGCCGGGCAAGGCGGCCACGACGCTGCGCAAGATGGCTGTGGCCGAGGCCAAGAAGGAGGGCGAGGCCCACGGCCTGATCATCCGCCAGCTCCCGGAGCCGGCCATCACCGCCCGGCTCACCGGCGTGTCCACCGGTGGCGGCGGACACCAGATGGCCGGAATGCTCGCCTACCGCGTGGACGCCCGGGGCAAGGAGACCCTGGTGCGCGGGCTCAAGCTGGAGCAGATCGACGTGAAGCAGCTCCGGCGCATCATGGCCGCGGGCAAGTCCCCGGTGGTGCACAACCGGCTGGAGGGAGGCGGCATGGGGCACCGCGGGCCCCGGACCGGCCTGCCCTGGACTCTCGTCACCCCTGCCCTGCTCATTGAAGAGGTAGAGTTGACCAAGGATCGCGGCAGCCAGACAAAGAGCCCACTGTTGCCCAGGCCGTAGGGGACGCTGTTGCGTCCCGCCCATTTCGTGGAGGCGCCGCAATGAGCCAACCAGACCATCCATTCACTTCCGCGGGCTTCGCCAAGACCTTCGTCCTGCCCGCCCTGACCATCTTCCTGATCCCGGTGTTGTCGTGGCTCTTCTTCAGCCACGCCCAGGCCACCTTCAACAGCGAGGCCCTGGAGAGCATCACCAGCCAGATCCAGGCAGCGACGGACATGACCCCGGCGCAGAAGGAGCAGGCCCTGGCCTTCTACCGGGAGAACAAGGTCTCTGACCTGTTGCAGGAGGACCCGAAGTTCGCCGCCACCGTGTCGTCGGACGCCAGGTTCCAGTACGACACCTTCCGCTGGGCCATCATCGTCTCCGCCACGTCGGTGCTCAGCGGCGTGGGGGTGTTCGTGTTGGCCGGCCTCTTCGTGCTTCTCTCGCTGCGCTCCCCCATGGCCCAGTACCTGAGCCTCTCCGCCGGGTGGCATGTGCTGCGCATCTACGGCGCGCTTCAGGCCGTGGCCCAGGGCGCCCTGCTCGTGGCGCTCTCCTACTGGGTCACCGCGCTCTGGTTCAACATCTACGTGATCAAGCTCATCGCGGTGGTGGCCATCGCCGCGGTCATCGCCGTGGCCGTGCTGATCAAGGGCATCTTCAAGCGGGTGAGCAGCGACCATGAGGTGGAGGGGGAGGTGATCTCCAGCGACCAGGAGATGCCCCTGTGGCAGGAGCTGGAGCGGCTGTGCCAGCACATGGGCACCGCCCCGCCGGACCATGTCATCGTTGGCATCAACGACAACTTCTTCGTCACCGAGCACCCGGTGATCGTGGACAGTCAGACCTACACCGGCCGCAAGCTGTTCGTGAGCCTGTCCCTGCTCAAGCAGCTCAACGGCGGCGAGGCAGACGCGGTGCTGGCCCACGAGATGGCCCACTTCAGCGGCAACGACACCGTCTTCTCCTGCCGCATCTCCCCGCTGCTGGTGCGCTACGCCCACTACCTGGAGGCGCTGGCTGAAGGCGGGATCACCCTTCCCATCTACTACTTCATGCTCTGCTTCCGGGGCATGTTCGAGCTCTCCCTGAGCAAGCTCAGCCGTGAGCGGGAGTATCGCGCCGACCGCCTGGCCGCGGACGCCACGTCACCCTCGGACTTTGCCGGTGCCCTGCTGCGCATCTCGGCCTACTCAACCTACCGCGCCAACGTGGAGGGGGAGCTGTTCATGACCGAGCAGACCCTGGATGAAGCCAATGTGTCCGAGCGCATCGAGGCCGGCTTCCCGGCTTACGCGGGCGCATTCCTGGAAGATCCCGCCGTCCGCGACCTGGAGACGGCCCACCCCTTCGACTCCCACCCGCCCCTGGACAAGCGGCTCGGCGCCCTGGGCGTGTCCATGGAAGCGAATGAGACCGCGGGCCTGCTGGCCGAGCCGGGCGACGGCCGCTGGTTCCACAACATCCACGACGCGGCCAACCTGGAGCGTCAGCAGTGGGACGCTTTCGAGCAGCAATTTCAATCGGCCCACCAGGAGTCCCTGCCCTACCGCTTCCTGCCGGAGACAGACGAGGAGAGGGCCGTGGTGGAGGCGGCGTTCCCGCCGGTGACCTTCAGCGGCGACGATCCCCTCACCCTGGATTACGAGAAGATGCACCTGGCCTCATGGGAGGCGCCCGTCCCGTACGCCGAGATCTACGCCATGGCCCTGGATGACAAGGACGTCCTCACCCTGACCCTGAACGCCAGCGGCGAGGAGAAGTTCAAGACCACCATGTTCGGTCCGGACAAGGAGGAGGTGGTTGAGGCCATCGGCAAGTACTACGGCCGGTACAAGGCCGCCGAGGAGTACCTGGAGTTCAAGAAGGCGTCAGAGGAAGAACCAGAGGAGTCGTAGAGGCCCTCAGAGCTTCTTCAGCCCGAGGATCTTTGCCTTGAGCGGGTGGCCGTCCTTCAGCTTCTCCGCCATGGCCTTGAGGGAGGCGTCGCAGTCGTTGCGGGTGTTCCAGTCTGCCTTGGCGTTGCCCCTGATCTTGATCAGCAACCGTGCCGCCTCCTTGCGTGGATACTGGCCAAGCGCCCGGCAGCTCAGGGCCAACGCGCCGTCGTACTCATCCAGCCGGGGGGCCGTGGCGAGCACCTTCACCAGCGTCCTGTACGGCCGCGGCGCGTCGAATCTGCTCAGGATCCGGGTGGCCTCTTCGCGCAGTGAGGCCGGCTCGCTCCAGTCCAGGATGATGCGCGCCAGCGCCTTCTCGAACCGCGGCGTCCTGACCTTGCTCAGCTCCGAGAGGGCGTTGCGCCGCTGCCTGCTATCCCTGTCGGCCAGCACCAGGTAGCTCTGCTCCTGGCGCGCGCGGACATGGCGCTCGTCCACCAGCATCTGGTCCAGCCAGCGGTGAAAGGTGGGGTTCAACTTGCCCCAGTCATAAGCCTTGGGGGCGACGAGCACGGTGACCATCATGGATCCCTTTTGGTGGCTCGTGCGCACCAGCTCCGGCTCCTTGCCGTCCACCAGCGGGCCGTGGGGATTGAACACCCGGCACGGGTCGGGCAACCCCCGGGCGGTGACCACGGGCTTCAGCGGGAGTAGGCCGCCCTTGATACCCAGGTCATCCAGGGCGCTGGTGGCGGCCAGCCGCTTGCGCATCCTCAGCATCATCAACTTCAGCTCGGCCGAGAAGGCGCGCTCCAGCGCGGTCTTGCCAGCGGGATCGGTCTTGATGTTGGCGCCCACGTAGATGCCGAACTTGTCGGAGAGCTTGCACACGGCGGGTGAGACGCGCTTGAGCTCGGGGGGGGCGGCGGCCTCTGCTTCCTCGCCAGCGCCGGCTGCCAGCGCCTTCCTCACCGACGAGACCAGCCAGGCCAGATCGCGGGCGCGGGGCCGGCGGCGGAAGGAGAACTCCAGGGTATCGGTGCTGCCTGGCGTGGCGTGCTCCACCGCCAGGTTGAGCGGAAACGCCGCGCGGTCGATGCTGGCCACTGCCTTCACCCCGGTCAGGCGGATCACCGGGTTGGTCACGCTGTACGTGGCGATGGGGATCTTCTTCTTGCGCGCCCGGGCCAGGACCCGCCGCACCTTGGGCAGCGTCCCGGCCAGCCGCTGGTAAAACGCCCGCTCCTTGCCGGCGTAGTAGCGGCGGCTTTGCTCCCCGCTCCTGAAGATCTTGCGCATGTGCTCGCGGAAGGTGTAGCTCAGGTCTTCGTTGACGTAACGCGTGCCGAAGGAGCCGCTGGCCAGTGCCGCGGTGGGAATGAGAAGGGTGACGGCCGCGGCGGCGATGAGCGCCACGATCCCGGATCGCCAGTGGTTCGTCATGCTCGAAATCTAACACGGCCAGGCGTGATGCCGGCGCGTGAGGCGGGTTGGTCCCCGCCGGACTGTTTCAACCTACCGCCGTCGTTTGGCCTGGCGCCGGTCCTTCTTTAGCTGGGGCGAAGGCTCCATGACGTAGCGGCTGGTGTCCCGCTTCCAGATCCAGCCGTTGCGGGTGCCCTTGGTGCCCGCCTCCGTGGGCGTGACCTTGTTGAACTGGGGGTTGGTGGTGTCGACGATGTGCCACTTGCCGTCCACCTTGATCTCGTTCCAGGCGTGGCCGCCCACGCGCTTGCCCTTCTTCATCAGGTCGCCCCGGGCCAGTCGCGACTCGAAGCCGGCGTCCTCCAGGGCCACCTGGGTGAGGAAGGCCATCTCCCGGCACACCACCTTTCCCTTCTTGAGGTAGTCGCCCAGCTTGGCCAGCTTGCCCACCGACTTGTGGCGCTTGTTGTAGCCGTTGTACCAGTTGGGATTCTTCTTGTAGTCCAGCTCGTTGCCCGCGTGCTTGACCTTGTCCCGGATGATCTTCTGGATCCGCTCCACCTTGGCCCACGGCTTCATGTCCGGCTGCATGCGCAGCTTGGCTGCCTTGCGCCGGATGTAGCGCTTCACCTTGCGGTCCGACTTGTTGAACACCACGTTGGGCTGGCTGCCGCCGCCGCGCACCACGAAGCGGTCGGGCACGGTGTTGGGTCCGCGGGTCTGGTAGCGGAGCTTGACCGGCTTACGCTTGAGGGTGCCCGCGCGCAGGGCCTGGGACCACTTGCGGTAGCCGCTGGACTCTCGCGCCTGTCGGCTGGCCGCTATGTTGGCCATGACCCGGGCCCGCATCTCACTCTTGGGGCTCCCCATGGCCGCGGGTGCGGCCAACATGATCATCAGCAGGGGGATAAGAAATTTGGTTTTCCGGTGGGGGTTCATGCCCCCTCGGTGTGCAACCCCGGTGCCACACCGCGTCATAAAGTATAAGTGTTTAATTACAGCCCATTAACGATCCGAGAACCGGAAAGTGGCTACCCCGTTCGCCGGCAACTCTCCGGATATCGGACGGTGGTGTATGATCCTGCGCCATGTACCGCGATGAAGAGGAGGCGCTCCGGCAAAGGGTCGAGGCCCTGGAGCAGGAGCTCAAAACGGAACGCGGCGTGCGTGAAGCGGCTGAGGAGCGGGCCCAGGCCGCGGAGGCCCGAGCCCTGGAGGCGTCCATCAAGGAGGAGCCGGCCGAGGCCGTGGCCGCGCGCCGGCGCCGGGCGCTGATCATCACCGTGGCCCTGGCCGCGGCCGTGCTCGGGCTCATGTTCAGCGGCTCCTTGATGTACACCGTCCCGAAGATTCAGACAGTGAGAGACAACTCGTCCCGGGTGGCCACCGAGCTCATGGCCAACGAGGAGCGCCTCCAACAAGAGATCAAGCGGCAGAAAATGATGCTGGAGGAGCAGGGGCTCCGCCTGCGCCGCTCGGAGGATCGCCTCAAGGCCGAGCTGAGCAACGAGACGGTGGATCCCATCACCCTGAGAGTGGAGAGCAAGAAGCCTCCCCCCGGGCATACCGAGGAAACCTGGAAGCTCATGGGCAATGCCCGAAAGGCATTTACCAGCCGCGACCACAAGAAGGCACAGGAGATGGCCCGGGCGATCCTGAAGAGGGTCCCTGACGACCCCCGGGCCATGATGCTGCTGGGCGCCACCTCCTGCCACCTGGGCGACGCCAGCACGGCATACCAAATGCTCCTGAAGCTCTCCGGCCAGGATCAGGTGACCCTCGTCAGTCTCTGCCGGGGGGTTAACGTCCTGCTCTCTGGCGGCTCCCGATGAAGCGCCTGATCATCATGCGCCACGCCAAGAGCTCCTGGAAGGACGCCTCCCTGTCCGACCATGAGCGCCCCCTGAACAAGCGGGGCAAGCGGGACGCGCCGCGGGTGGCCCGGGAGCTCCGGACCAGGGGGTGGGCCCCGGCCCTGGTGCTGAGCAGCGACAGCAAACGCACCCGGCTGACCTTCAAGAAGATGCTGCCCGCCCTGGAGCAGAGCCCCGAGGTGCGCTGGCTGCCCGAGTTCTATCACGGCGGAGCCCACGACCTGATGCAGGCCATGGCCGAGCTGCCCGAAACCCGCGATGCGGTGCTGGTCCTGGGCCACAACCCCGGCTGGGAGAACGCTGTGCGGGCGCTCACCGGCAAGAACGAGCGGATGACCACGGCCAACGCCGCGCTGCTGAAGGCGGACGGTAAGTGGGTGGAGCTGGCCGAGGTCGGGGCGTGGCGGTTGGTTGATGTGATCAGGCCGAAAGAGCTGTAATCGAGGATCAAAGGCCAGACGTCGGGTTCAGGCGTCGGATCCGGGCTGGGCTCAGGGTTTCAGGATTCTGGGTCAGGGGATTCGGGAGTTAGGGGGTGGAAGGCTCGGGCGTCCGCTCGCAGTCGACCAGGGCAGCGCTCCCGCCCAAGATCCAGGGGTCCGGGGGATCCGGGGGGTGGCTGGTGATGGGGTGTTCCGAGTTGCCGCGACCGGTGCGCGTCTCCAGCAGCCTGGGGTGCCTGACGAACATGTCGGACAGGCGCATGGGGTACAGGTCCTCGATGAGCGGGGCCTGGCCGGCGGCGCTGCGCAGGGCCGGCCCGGCCAGGTGGAAGCGGCGAAGCAGCGCGCAGGCGTCCAGACCGGGGAACGCCCGGGCGGCGCCACGAAGGCGCAGCTGCTGCGTCAGCCGGGCCACGGTCATCACCCTGGGCCCCTTGCGCCCAATCAGCAGAAGGAGCTCGGGGTGCTTGGGCCTGATGGTCCACAGTGAGGCCTGGGGGAATACCTCCAGGAAGGTGCGCAGCAGCCGGCCGAGGGCGTGAGGCGTGACGAAGTCCAGGTGCAACTTGGTGACATAGAGGCCACCGGGATTGAGCCGCTCCCGGGCCAGGGAGAGGAACTCCCGGGTGAACATCTGGGAGTAGGCTGCGAAGTAGGCCGCGTCGTTGAAGATGATGTCCTGAGCCGACGGCTCGATGAGCAGGTGGTTGCGCCCATCGTTGACCATGAAGAGGAAGCGCGGGTTCTCCTTCAGATTGGCTCCCTGGATCGGCGGCAGGTCCGCGACCTCGTGGCGGAACATGTGGCTCACCAGCCACTGGTTGTCGCTCAGGTCGCAGCAGGTCAATTGCTCGAGGGCCGGATCGCGCAGGGCCAGCCGTGAGTTGTACCCCGTGGCAAAGGCGATGAGCAGCATGCGCCGCGGATTCGGGTGGAGGAACAACGGCAAGTGGATGGCCATGTCCACGCCCCACAGGGGCAGCTCTCCGTTGGGCACCAGCGCTGTGCGCGGCGCGACGGGCTTGCCCTTGGGCCCGAACCGCTTGAGCTGCACAACGGCGTCCGAGGTGCTTCGGCCGTCCCGGTAGTACACGACCCCCTCGCGGTGCAGGTCGCGGGAGAGGTACTCGTGCTCCGGCAGGATGGCGGACAGGGCGAGAGCGCCCCCGAGGCAGGCCAGCAGGGCGATCAAGGCCAGGGCTGTGGCCAGGCGCTTGCCCGGACCGGGGCGAGCGAAGGCCACAGCGCCCACGACCGCGCTGGTGGCCCCCATGAGCAGCATGGCGTCCTTAGCGCTAATGGCCGGCATGAGCCAGAACCCGGTGATGAAGGAGCCAGCTATGCCGCCGGCGGTGGTGGCGAAAACCACTTCCCCCACCGCGGAGCCCAGCACTGGCATCCCCCGGAACCGGAGCACGCTGGCCAGGGGGAAGGCCGCCCCGAACAGCGCCGCCGCTCCCAGGGTCACGCCCACCAGCCAGACGAAGTCAGCGGGCCAAAAGCTCAGGTTGAGCAGCCCGAGCACATTGCCCGAGGTCGGCATGTTTCCCCCCCAGATCGCCCGGCGGAGGATGGGCGCGACCAGCAGCAGCAACCCGGCCAGGAGCAGCACGCCGCCGTAGGCTCGGTGGGGGGGAACCCGCCGGAGCAGGCGGGGGGCCAGGAGCCCGCCCATGCCCAGCCCGGCCAACCAGCAGGACAGCACAAGGGCGAATACCAGGGTGTGGGGATTGTAGTACATCAAGGCGCCGATGCGGGTGAGCAGCAGCTCGGCGGACATGGCCGCGCCGCCCGCCAGGAAGAAGGCCAGCAGCCACCAGCGCGAACCCGAGGTCGCAGGGGCAGGCGAAGGGGGGACTGGCCGCGGGGGAGCCGCGCTGCCCCCATCTGTCTCGAGGCGGGCGCAGGCCAGCGCCACGCCGCCGGCCACCAGGTTCAGGACAACGGCCAGCCAACTGGCCTCCTTCAACCCCCACTCCGAGATCAGGATGAACCCGGCCAGGAAGCAGCCGAGCGTGGCGCCCAGGGCGTTGATCCCATACAGACGCCCCACGCCCGCGCCCACCTCGTGCCGGTCCCGGACCATCTGCCGGGCAAGCACGGGCAGCGTGGCGCCCATGGCCGTCGTCGGCGGCAGGAGCAGGACGGCGCACAGGCCCAGCTGGATCATGGTCCGGCCGCCGAGGCCGGGATCCACGGCCAGGTGCAGGGCCACGAAGGCGTCCTGCACCAGGGGTACGGCCGGCGGCACGCACAGCCCCATCACGGCCAGGGCCAGCTCCAGGGCGGCGTACACCTTCAGCGGGGCCCGGGCCCGATCGATGAGGCGCCCGGCAGCCGCGGCCCCCAGGGCCAGCCCGGCCATGAAGACGGTGACCGTGGTGGCGATGGCCGGGTAGGTCACCCCGAATACATTGACCAGCAGCCGGGTCCAGACCAACTCGTAGGCCAGGGCCGAAAACCCGGAGAGGAAAAAGACCATGTACAGGGCAGCGCTGGTCCAGCGGCCGCGCATCATTTGCACGTGCCCTCGATAAGGGTATGGCGGTCCAACTCCAGGTGCCCCTCCACGGTTATGATCTGCGGCTTCAGGTTTTTGTTAGAGGGCGAGTATCTGTTGTGGGCGAGCGTATCGTCAAGGGCACCAGGCCAGCGCGAACCTCCCCAAACGACGTGTAGTTGACTTTTTTTCCGGTGGATTGAGAGCAGACGGCTCCGGGAGGAAATCCGGGGTTCGTGGTTGCGGGGGCTCAGGGGGTGAAGGGGGTTACTGACCGCCCCATCAATCCATCCACGATGCGCTCCGCCGCCCTGCCATCACCATAAGGATTCACCGCGTTCACCATGCTGGCGTATGCTGCCTCGTCCTGCAATAACCGCTCGGTTTCGGCCACGATGCGGCCGCGGTCCGCGCCCACCAGATGCACTGTCCCGGCGGCCACAGCCTCGGGCCGCTCGGTGACCTCCCGCATGAGCAGCACGGGCTTGCGCAGCCCTGGGGCCTCCTCTTGCAGGCCCCCCGAGTCGGTGAGCACCAGGTGGCAGGCCTTCATCAGGTGCACCATCTGCAGGTACGGCAGCGGGTCGGTGAGGGTGACGTTGGGCGTCTCCCCCAGCAGTCGGCGCACGGGCGCGTCCACCCTCGGGTTCGGGTGCACCGGGTAGATCACCTGCACGCCTCCCCCGTGGCGCCCGGCCAGCTCGGCCAGGGCCGCGCAGATCTCCTCAAGCGCGCCGTTCTGGTTCTCCAGCCGGTGGGCGGTGACCAGGATCACCCGGGCCTCCCGGGCCAGCTGGATCAGCGTATCGAAGGGCTCCCCCGACGGGGCGGGTAGCTCGCTCACCCGGCGCAGGGCATCGATGACCGGGTTGCCGGTGACCAGCACCGCCTCCGGCGCCACGCCCTCCCGCAGCAGGTTCTCCCGCGCCGCCGGGGTGGGGGCGAAGTGGCGCTGGCAGATGGCGCCCGCGACCTTGCGGTTCACCTCCTCGGGGAAGGGCCGCCACGGATCGAAGGTCCGCAGGCCCGCCTCCACATGGGCCACCCGCGCGCCTCCGTAAAAGGCGGCCAGGGCCGCGGCCGCGGCGGTGGTGGTGTCCCCCTGGACCAGCACCCAGTCGGGCTGCTCCTCCTCGAGGACGGGCTCGAGGCCCCGGAGCACCTCGGCCGCCACCCGCGCCGCGCTCTGCTCGGGGGACATGATGTCCAGGTCATGGTCCGGGGTGATGCCGAACAGGGCCAGCACCTGGTCCAGCATCTGCCTGTGCTGGGCGGTGACGCACACCCCGGAGGTCACCCCCGGCTCCCGGGCCAGGCGGCGCACCACCGGCGCCATCTTGATCGCCTCCGGCCGCGTGCCGACGACGGTGAGGACCTTCATCGGAGGAAGCGGGCGGGCGTCCAGCGCGTGCGTGGATCCGGAGCTGCCCGCCGGGCCCACCGGTCCTCCAGTTCGGGCAGCTCCCCCTCAACCCGGATTAGCCCCCTGGAGGCGAGCTCCTCACGCAGGGCTGCGACCTGCTCCCACTCCAGCAACCCCCGGGCAGCGCACTCCCGCAGCCGCTCGTCCAGGTGCCCCATGCCACGGCCCCGGCGCCGCAGGTCCGCCGCCACCCTGGCCACCCCGTCCGCGCTCACCGCGCCCTGGCCCATCAGGGAGATGCTCACCTGGAAGGCGTCCCTGCAGGCGTGAAGGTAGGGGTAGTAGTCGAGGAAGTGCTCGGCGTCGTCGTGGCGCTCCATGCGGATATACGCCCGCTGCACCCCCTCGGAGGGGTGGAGCTGCCGCACCATGCTGCAGATGTCCCGGGCGTCCCGCGCCGCCGTCCCGTTGGCCTGCAGCGCGCGGTCCAGGTCTGCCTCGTCCAGCCGCCCCCCCACCGCGTCGGCGAAGAGGCAGAACGAGAGCGGGTCGCTCTCCAGGTCGTCGCCCATGAGCAGCTCCGTGGCGCTGCCCGGCAGCTGCTGGTGCAGGGTGAGCAGGCCGGTGAGCTTGAAGCCGAGCTGCTCCTTGAACCGCTTGAGACGCCCGCTGGCCAGCACCCCCCACCAGTCCTTGAAGATGGTGCCGTCGAACTCCAGCCCGTCGAGCAGCATCTTGCGCTCGATGACCGGGCGGAGCTGGGCCGGGGAGGCGCTAATGAAATAGAGCGGCGTGTGGCGGCTCACCCGCTCGGGCCCGCGCCGCACCTCCTTGAGCAGGGCGGCCATGCCCTCGATGTCCATCTTGTCGATGGCGAACTCGATGGGGATGCGGCTGATCCCCTTGAGCGAGGAGAACCGGGTGTACAGGTAGGTGCGGTCGATGTCGCAGACGAACACCTGCCCGGACCAGCCGGGAGCGAGCACCCGCTCGTTGACCTGGTTGATGGGAAAGCTCATGGCATCTATGCCCCCGGCGCCCCGCCGCTCTCCCAGAGGCGCTTGACCTCATCGAACTCCGGGCCGCTCTCACGAGACATGAGGTCCGTGATCGCCTCCTCCACGCTGGCCCCCTCGTAGAGCAGGCGGTACACCGCCTCCACGATGGGCAGGTCCATGCCGTTCTCCACCGCGTCGTTGTGCACCGGGCGGGCTGTCTTCACCCCCTCGGCCACCATGAACATGCTCTCCTGGATCTCCTCGCGGGTTTCGCCCTTGGCCAGCCGCTCCCCCACCTGGTGGTTACGCGAGAGGGGCGAGGCGCAGGTGGCCATCAGATCGCCGATGCCGGCCATGCCGCCGAAGGTGAGGATCTCCGCCCCCTGGAGCACGCCGTAGCGGGTCATCTCGCTCAGGCCCCGGGTGAGCAGCAGGGCCTTGGTGTTGTCCCCCAAGCCCATTCCGTCCACGATGCCCGCGGCCACGGC
Organism: uncultured Kofleriaceae bacterium; assembly: GCA_964497805.1. Classification (GTDB taxonomy): domain Bacteria; phylum Myxococcota_A; class Polyangia; family CAZCFB01; genus CAZCFB01. The sequence continues at coordinate 42,608 of CAZCFB010000010.1, read as the reverse complement.
GATGATGTTCTTGAACGCGCCGCCCACCTCGGCCCCCACCACGTCGCTGCCGCTGTACACCCGGAAGATGCGGCTGTGCAGCGCCGCCTGAGCCAGCGCCTGCACCTCCTGAAACTTGGAGGCCACCACCGTGCCCGCCGGGTTCCCCGCGGCCAGCTCCTTGGAGAGGTTCGGCCCACAGAGCACGCCGATCTTGCGCACGCAGGTCTCCTCCCGCAGCACCTGGCTCATGCGCTTGAAGGTCCCGCGCTCGATGCCCTTGGTGCAGTGGACGATGCACTGCTCGCCGTTGAGGTGATCGCCCATCTGGTTGGCCACGCCACGGAACACGTGGGAGGGCACCACCATCAGGATCAGCTGGCAGGCGTTGCACACCTCCGCCAGGTCGCCGGTGGCGCGCACGCTCTTGGCCAGCTTGGCCCCGGGCACGTACCGCTTGTTGGAGTGCTTCTTGTTGATCTCCTTGACCACCTCGGGCTCGAAGGCCCAGACCAGGGTGTCGGTGCCGTTGTCCCCCAGGATCTTTGCCAGGGTCGTACCCCAGCTCCCGGCGCCGATGACCCCCACCGTCTTCTTTTCCATGTCCCGTCCCATCAGCCCAGCTCCTTCTCGAGGTCGTACCCCTTGAGGCGGTTGCTGTAGAAGAGCAGCAGGTTGCGGTCCTCGTGAAAGACCCGGTCCCCGCGCCGCACGGCCGCCGGGTGGGTGTGGTACACGGCGAAGGCGCGCAGGGCGTCCGCCACGATCTCCTGGACGTCTCCCTCGCGCACCACCGGCCCGAGCCGGGGCGCGCCCTCCATCTCGGAGAAGATGGTGAGCAGGCGGTCCACCCGCTCGTGCACCTGGGCCATGGTGAAGGAGGGGTGCTCCCCGCCGGTGCGCAGCAGCCGGTAGAGCGTCACGCCGGGGTTGTTCTGCTTGAGCAGGCTGAAGATGGCTCGCCCTGTCACGTGGGTTGAGTGGATCACGTTATCCCGGCCGTAGGCGGCCACGATCTCCTCGGCCACCTCCCGCGTGTACTGGAAGTCGCGCTGGTCGTCGAACACCGGCTCGCCGTCGCGGGTGACGTAGCAGGACGGGTCAATCTGGCGGCCCCGGGCGTCCAGGCTGTTGCCGTCGCGGTCGACCTTGTTGCCGAACACGTCCATGGGCGCCGAGCAGGTGAGCACGATGCGCGAGTCCATGGAGATCAGGTTGTTCATGAAGTTGTAGATCTCCTTGGGCCGGGAGAACTCGTCGTCGGTGATGATGTAGCGCGCCTTTCCCACATCCTTGAGGTGGTCGTCGATGAGGGTCTCCGCCTCCAACACGAGCAGGTAGTTGATGGTCACCGGCACGATGAACAGGTCGGGCCTGGGATTCCGCTCGCGCAGGTTGTTGATGTAGGCGCGGATGGCGCAGCCGAGCAGCCCCTTCTTCAGCTTGCGCTCCAGGGCGCCGGAGCGGCTACGGGTGCCGCCGGGGAAGAAGAGGTTGTTGTAGCCCATCTCCATGGAGCAGGTGGCGTACTCCTTGAGCACCTCCTTGTACAGGACGGAGGTCTTCTTGCGGTCCACCTTGTAGGCGCCCAGGTTGGCCATGAAGAAGGAGATCAGCGGGTTGGTGAACAGGTTGATGCCCGCGCCGTAGGTCACCGGGGGCAAGCCCATGAGGTAGATGGCGTACCCGAGCAGGATGGAGTCCAGGTTGGACGAGTGGGTGGGCACGAACACCAGGGTGCCCCGCTCGGCCGCGGCCTTGAGCGCGTCCACCTCCCCCCAAAGCTCCAGGTGCTCGGCCAGGCCGCGCTTCATCCCCTCCAGGGAGAAGAGCCGGCTCGGGCTCATGGCGTTGAGCAGCGCCCACAGGCCGCCGGGGATGGCCGTGGTGGCCGCCGCATACACCCGCTTGTCGAAGTTGCCCACCACCTCGCCAGCGAAGCGCCGGGACAGCTTCTCCAGCAGCTTGCGCAGGTCACGGTCCGACGCGTGCTGCATGCGCTTGAGGATATTGTCGTAGAAGCCCCCATCCCCATGGGAGTGGTTGCTCTTCTCCAGCCGCCTGCGCTCGTGGTAGAGGGTGTCGTTGACGATGGTCTCCAGGTATCCCTCGGAGGCAGTGGCCGCCCGCTGGACATGCTGCTCCACCACCCTGCTAACAACCTCAACCTGGATCCGTTCCCTGTCCTCAGGCCTCATCCTTCCTCCGGGCTAATTATTGCGTTTTGGGATAACGGAGAATTATTGCCTGATCCGCCTGGTGGTTCAATGCGAGCTCTGATTTCCCACCCGGGTGAGCCCCGGCGGCAGCGTGGTGTGGATGTCATCGGTGTACCCGCCAACGCCCAGGGCCATGATGGTGATGTCATCCGCCTGGTCTTCGCCCCCGGAGAAGGAGCGCAGGTCCCCGAGCAGGTCGCTCACCAGGTCCGCGGGTGAGGCCGCGCGCCGGGCCAGGGACTGGTGCAGGCGCTCCATGCCGTACATCTCCCCCTTGCGCCCGCGCGCCTCGGTCACCCCGTCGGACACCAGCAGCACCGCGTCCCCGTTGGCCAGCTCGATTAGGCCCTCCGAGTACTCCGTGCCGCCGAACATGCCCACCGGCAGGCCAGACACCGCGTCGTGCTCCTCCACCTGGCCGGAGGCTCCGCGACGCACCAGCGGAGGCATGTGCCCGGCGTTGCTGAAGGTGAGGGTCATCTCCTTCCGGTCCAGCACCCCATAGAAGAGGGTGACGAACAGCTCGTCCTGCCGCGCCTCGAGCAGGCCATCGTTGATCCGGGCCACCACCTGGCCAGGCCGCTCCTCCACATGCGCCGCCGAGCGCACCTGGGACGTGACCCACGCCATGACCAGGGCCGCTGGGAAGCCCTTTCCTGATACGTCCCCCACCACCACGGCCAGGCGGTTTCGATCCAGGGTGATGAAGTCGTACAGGTCGCCGCCCACGTCCTGGCACGGCTGGTAGTGTGTGACGAAGGAGAAGCCGGGCACGCTGGGGCTGCCCCTGGGCAGGAACCGCTTCTGCACCTGGCGAGCCGCCTCCAGCTGCCGGTCGGTCATGGACCGCGCCCGGGCCTCCTCCGCCAGGTCGATGGAGCGCAGGGAGAGCGCCACCACCCGGCAGAGCGCGACGCAGGTCTCCAGGTCGGCGTCGTTGAATGGGAGGGAGTCCGGCTCGGAGCGATCCAGGTAGAGCAGGCCCATGCGCGCGCCCAGGCACTGGAGCGGCACCACCATCTTCTGCACCTTGAAGTTCTCCCCGTCCATGGTCAGGCCCTGGTCTGACTTGCGGGCCTCGGTGGTGAGCACGGGCCGCCCCTTGCTCAGGACCTCGGTCATGGCCCAGCGGG
>CAZCFB010000010.1:0-39177 GCA_964497805.1 uncultured Kofleriaceae bacterium | reverse complement strand
TCACCGGCTCGAGCTGGATGTCCTCAAAGCGGAAGCGGTGACCGTTGATGTTTATCTCATCGCCGGGGCGCAGCTTGGAGGCGGAGACGCGCATGCCGTTGACCCGGGTCCCCCGGCCGCTCTCCATGTCCTCTATTATGAACATCTCGCCGGACCGCATTATCTTGGCGTGCTGACGGGAGACGGCGCGGTCCATGAGCTGAATCTGCGCCTCCAGGCCGCGGCCGAGGATACAGAGCTCGCCGATCTGATGCACCTTGCCTTTATGGTCGCCGGTCAGCCCGGAAAGCTTCGCCATCTCATCTCGATCCCTCCCGCGTAAACATCCGCGGCGGTTGCCATTCAACAGCGCACTGTGCCTCGGCGGGCCCGGGTGTATCGTTCAACTGTATGCTGTATGATGATCCCAAAAGACGGATGCATCAACGCGGTGGTGCGAGGTCATGTGCCGAGCCCGCGTTATCGGAGGATTAAACGTGAAGATCGTTAGATTTTTTCTCCTTTCATTGGCATGCGTGGCCCTGCTTAGCTGCTCTGATGACGATATCGGCCCAGGGTTCCTGGACGGGGGCGGTAAGGCGGACGGCGGGTTATGCGGTCCCTTCACTTGCGGCGGATGCTGCCTGCCCAACGGCAGCTGCAACCTCATCTTCTCCAAGATCAATTGCGGCAGCGGCGGCAACCCGTGCAAGACCTGTACGGGCAGCCAGCTATGCGTCCAGGGCAAGTGCAAGTCCAGCGGCTGCACCTGCCCCAACGGCTGCTGCCAGGGCGGGCAGTGCAAGCAGGGGACGAGCACCTCTGCCTGCGGCTCCAACGGCTCCCAGTGCAAAGTGTGCATGTCGGGCGAGAAGTGCGTGGCCGGCTTCTGCGTGCCGAGCACCTCCTGCTCCCCCTCCTCCTGCACTGGCTGCTGTCAGGGCAGCGCCTGCGTTTCGGGCACCTCCGAGACAGCGTGCGGCATCGGCGGCGCCAGCTGCAAGAGCTGCAACTCCGGCGAGAAGTGCGTGGGCGGCGGGTGCTCCAAGCCGAACCAGTGCGGGCCCGGTAAGTGCAGCGGCTGCTGCCAGGGCGGGTCGTGCAAGGGTGGCTCCACCGCGGCGGCGTGTGGCGCCGGCGGCAACCCCTGCAAGGCGTGCAAGAGCGGGGAGGCGTGCCAGAACGGCGTGTGCAAGACCTCGACCAAGCCGTGCGGGCCGAGCAACTGCAACGGCTGCTGCAAGAGCGGCCAGTGCGTGTCCGGCACCTCGTCGGCTGCATGCGGCGTGGGCGGCGCGACCTGCACCACCTGCACCAGCGGCCAGACATGCTCCGCGGGCAAGTGCGGCTCCAGCTCGTGCGGCCCGGGGAGCTGTTCGGGCTGCTGCAAGAATGGCATGTGCCTCTCCGGCACCAGCGCCTCGGACTGCGGCACTGGCGGCGCCAAGTGCACCGCGTGCTCGAGCTTCCAGAAATGCACCAGCGGCAAGTGCAAGCTGGACACCACCACCAAGTGGGACATCGTGGCTTACTCCTGCACAGTGGATAAGACCACCAAGTCGAGCTGGGACACCTGGCCGGCCAATGGCAACCCCGATGTGTACGTGGAGATGACCGTGGGCACCAAGACCGGGAGCACCTCGAACATCGCCAACTCCTGGACGCCCAAGTGGAACAAGGTGGTCATCCAGGGCGTCGCCGCCGGGGACATCATCAACTACGGCATGCAGCTGACCTTCAAGGACGACGACGCCACATGGGACGAAACCATGGGGCAGTGCAAGGTCTCGGTGTCGGAGTCGGTGCTGGTTTCGGGCAGCGGAAAGGTCTCCTCCTGCCCCGACAGCAAGGGCATCAAGCACATCAAGGACTTCCTGGTCAAATTCAACAAGAAATAGCCGATGCCGGCGCGGCAAGACCGCGCGACATGGCTAGCCGGTCGATAATGCTGTCGCAAACTGCCGTGCAGCAAATCGCCCGGCATGCACAGGGCACCCCGTTGACTCGAATCATCTACCTCCACGGCTTCGCTTCCTCCCCTGGCTCCTACAAGGCGCAGCACTTCATCAAGACCATGCGGGCGCAGGGGCTGGACCCTATCTTGCCCGACCTGAATGAGGGCGAGGGCGGCTTCCGCGGGCTCACGGTGAGCCGCATGGTGGCGGACGTGGAGCGGCTGAGCGAAGGTTGCGGTCCGGGGGAGCTGATCCTGCTGGGCTCGAGCATGGGAGGGTACGTGGCCGCGCGGTTCGCATCCATGAGCGACCGGCCCCGGGCCATGGTGCTCATGTGCCCGGCCTTCGGCTTCATGCGGCGCTGGGCCGAGCGGTTGACGTCCGAGGAAGAGGAGCGGTGGCGGCGTGATGGGGCCATGGATGTGATGCACTTCGCCACCAACGAGATGACCCCCCTGGGCTGGGGCATGATGGAGGACGCGCTGTCGCACCCGGAGATGCCGGATGTGACCGTGCCAACGCTGCTCTTCCATGGCGCGCGAGACGAGGTGGTGGATCCCGCCGGCTCGCTGGCCTACGCCGCGTTGCACCCCAGCGTGGAGATTGAGTTCCTCGATTCGGATCATGGGCTGGGGGATGTGATCCAGCCGATCATCGAGCGATCCATGGCCTGGCTGGAACCTTACCTCTGATTGTGCACTAGCACACTTTATTTTGCTGCACAGCAACATTTCGCTGGATCCTCCACCGCAAACGCCATAAGATGATGGGTACTTGGCGCCCAACTCCGGAGGAAACCATGTCACAAATGTTCGCAGCTGCAGCATTAACGGGGACAATAATCCTGGCTGGCTGCGCGGGTGTGACGCCCCTGGAAGGGCTCGAGGAGAGCGCCGTCTTGCCAGACAGCGGCATGGCTTATCTGGGGGGCAAGGACGGCAGCATGGCGCCTGCTCCGGACAGCTTCGCCGCGCTGGATACGGTCAAGGTGGCCTCGGGGTGCGCGCTGTCGCCCCACGGCCTGCACCGCTTCCCCACCGCCCGGCGCCGCACCACATCAGGCCGCGTGTTCTCCGGCTGGGGCGGCTCCCCGTCCGGCGGCAAACCCCTGCGCCCTCCCCTCGTGCTCATCCCAGGCAACAGCGAAACCGCCAACCGTTGGCTGGACCTGCGCAAGCAACTGTGCGCGCTGGGCTACTCCGACCAGGAGGTGTGGGCCATCACTTTCAAGCAGCCCTCCTGCGTGGGCCTCTGCCTGGGCGGCTCCAACAGCCAGCACGCCTCGGAGCTGGAGCTGTTCGTCAAGCTGGTCAAGGCCGAAACCGGGGCCAGCAAGGTGAACCTGGTGGCCGTCTCCATGGGCGTCACCACGGCGCGCTACTACCTCAAGTTCCGCGGGGGCCTGACCCGCGACGAGGTGGGCCTGGCCTACCTCATCAGCGGCCCCAACCACGGCACCCCCATGTGCGACATGCCCGGGGCCGCGGCCATGAACGTGGCGTGCGCCGAGATCGCCACCCACACCCAGGTCCAGGGCTGGCTTCACGATCTGAACCAGCCGGACGAAACCCCCAACGGGCAGGGTGATGGTGTGCCTGCCTCCAGGGAGGTCACGTACCGAACCGTTTCGTACGCTCTGGATCCGGCGTTTCCAGGGCTCTATATCGGGTCGCCTCAGTTAAAAGGAGCCGACAACTTGAGGCTGGCGGGGGCGAAGCATGGGGTGGTGCCGTTCAAGGATTTCTGGGGATATTTGAAGAAGGTGAAGTGAGAAACTAGAAACTAGATTTCTAGTTTCCAGTTCCCTACGGACCATAGGTCCCTGCAGTTTTCCCCGTCTTCCCATCATTACTACCGCCCCCGCCCTTCCCTCCCACTCCTGGCGTTCCCTTTGTCACCGTGTTTCCGCTCGTGGTGGGGCTGGTGCCGCTGCCGATGAAGATTCCCACCACCGGGCCGCCGCCGCCGCCGCCGCCGCCGCCGCCCTTGCCCCCGTCACCGCCCTTGCCGCCGGTGCCGCCCGCGCCACCGCCCTCGACTCCCTTGCCGCCCGCGCCGCCGATGCCGCCGATGCCGCCAGGGCCGCCTGCAGCGCCCTTGCCGCCCGCGCCCCCTGTGCCGGTGGTGATGGAGCAGTTGATGATCTTTTGGGTGGCGTACCCCTTGGCGATGAAGATGCCGATGGAGGCGCCGCCGCCCTTGCCGCCGCCCCCGGCGGTGCCGCCGCACGCACCCGCGCCGCCGCCGCCTCCGCCGCCCCCCCAGGAGAGGGCCAGGAGCCCGGAGCAGGCCCAGTAGCCGCCGCCGCCGCCCCCGCCGCCCCCGCTCTTGCCCGGGCCTCCCGCGCCACCGTCGCTGCCGTCAGCCGGGGAATAGGAGCCATCCTTGGCAACGGTGCCCACGGAGGCCCCCGCCTTGCCTGCCGCGCCCGTGGCGCCGCCCTTGCCAGGGCACCCCGGGAAGCCGCTCTGGGCATTCTTGGTCACCCCACCGTCACACCCCTCCGCGCCAGGACCGCCGCCCGCGCCGCCCTTGCCCTCCGTCACCCCGGTTGTGCATACATCCACCGCCCCGGTGGCCGGCGCCACCGCCTTGCCCGCGCCGCCCTTGCAGCTCCACGGGGTCACGGTCTCGCCCTTGCCGCCGCCGCCGCCGGCGGTGGAGCACACCTTGCCCTTCTTGTCCTTGGTCCCCTTGGCGCCATCGCCGGGCCACCCGGCCCCCCCCGACGCCACGGTGCCGCAGGCGAACGGCGGCAGCAGGTGCGCCTTGCCTGCGATGCCGGCGCCGCCCTTGAGGCCAGACTCCCCGTAGGCGCCGGCCGTGCCCTTGCCGCCGGCCGTGCCCTTGCCGCTGGTCACGTTGAGCTCACGCAACACCAGGTACGGGCTGTCCTCCACGAACACCCCATACGAACTCTTGCTGGCCCCCTTGGCGTCCGCGGCCTGGATGGTGAAGGCCACCAGCTCCGTGGTCCTGGTGAGGTTCTCCGCCTTCACCGCCATGGCCTCGCCGCTGATGGACGTGCCGAAGATGTTGCTGGTGCCGCCCACACCCGGCCCCTTGCTGAAGTCGGCGCTGTAGCCGCCGCGTACGCTCACCTGGTCCGTGAGCTGGATCGACTCGTAGTAGGAGCCGGCCGCCACCAGCACGGTCCGCGCCGGGGTGAAGCTGGCAGCCCGGGAGATGCCCCGGGTGATGGTGGCGCAGGGCGTGGCCGTGGCCTCGCCGCACTTGATGGAGTCCTTGCCCCCCGAGGCCACGTAGATGTAGCTGGTCTGGGGACCCGTGTCCGGCGCCACGCCGGTGTCCGCGTCCGGCTTGGCCACCTTGAGGTCCACGCCCGCCTCGGGCATGAAGTCCACCCCGGGCCCCTGGTCCTGGCCCGAACCGCCGCTGTCGTCCGAGAGGACGTTCCCCCCGCCGATCCCCTGGGCGCACCCGCAAGCGAGCGCGGCCAGCACCAAAAGCCTCTTCAGATGTCTCATCGCCGATATCCGTTTTCACAGAGAGTGTAGCGGTCGGCGAAGAGAAGGGTCAATCAACCGCGTCCGCGCCCTCGCCCGCGTCCGTGAACTTGACCGGATCCGCAACCGCGCCCCTGTCCCCGCCCTTGACCTTGACCATGACCATGACAGGCCAGGTCAGACGTCACGCGGTTCAGGGTTCCATCCTTGAAAGCGGCCACCGTCTCCCCCACTGTCTTGCGGTCGGAGATGAACACCTCGATGCCCGCCGCGCTCAGCTTCGAGAACGCCCCCATGCCGATTCCGCCCACCACGACCCCCTGGATATCCTGGCCAGACAGGCTGGCCAGGGGCCGGCATTGCCCGTGGGCGTAGTGCTGATTTTGGTTTGGCAGGGGGCTGCACGCGCCGGTGTCGGTGTTCACCAGCATGAACAGCGGGGCCGACCCGAAGTGCGGGCTGACCCTGCTCTCGCTTCCCCTGTCCTTGATCACTGGAATACAGATATTCATCACATCACTCCTTGTCTTGAGCCTTTTTCTTTTCGCACGCCCCCATCCGCCGTCCCCGCCCGGGCCGGCACTTCACCGGCCCCCCCTCGATGCGCAACACCAGCCCCTCGGTGAGGGCCCGAGCCACCACCTTCCGACCCGCAGTGAGCACACGCCCCAGGGTCGCCCGCGAGATCCCCATTCGGTCCGCTGCCTGCTCCTGGTACATCCCCTCCAGATCACAGAGCCGGATCGCCTCGTAGGCGTCCAGCTGGAGCACCACCTCCTCCAGCTCGTACGCCGGGATCCCCACTGGCTTGTACAGGGAGACGTTGGGCTCCCCATCTATCCATCGCTCACACGGCGGCCGGGTCATGGTCGCGTCCTCCTTACCTTCACGTTATGGTCATATGCTCAAAACTTTACAAGGGGGAGAATGCAAAAAGGCTGGGACGCAATGACGCCCGCCTACCTGACGAACAGGTTCAGGGAGTACGCGGTGGAGCCGGTTGGGCTCCCCTCGCCGAAGTCCTTGCGCGTGTAGGAAGAGCCGAACATGGCCGAGTTCGCCTCGGTGACGGCGATGCCGTGGTCCGCGCGCGCGCACGAACTTCCACCGCCGCCGATCATGAGCACCGCCCCGTCGCCTGAACTCCAGTCCGAGAAGAAGCTGATGGAGTTGGGCTTGCCGATGTTGCCGCTGCAGGTGGCGTAGCTGAATCCAGAGGTGCCGCTGTAGTTCTTGAGCACCGCGTTGCAGGTGCCGCGCACCGAGTTGCTGGCCCAGACGCCGGTGAGGAAGTTGCCGTACGCCTTGATCTTGTCCCGGAAGGTCTTGCCCCCCAGGCAGCTGCCCGTGGTGCGCAGCAGGGCCGCGTCGGTGCTCCGGTCAGTGCGGCTGATCTTGAACTCGGTGCCCTTCACCGACCAGAACGCCTGGCTCAGGGCGTCCTTGTTTTCGTTGCGGGTGGTGGGCTTCCCCAGCTCGGTGGTGCGGGTGTACCAGTACTTGCCCGTGTCGATCCACTGGGTGCCGTCAGCGTTTGAGAAGCGCGCCACCAGGGTCCAGCCCCCGCCGTCCGAGGTCATGTCGCAGTAGGCCTTGTAGGTCTTGGTGCCGCCGCTGTACAGGGTGTACACCCCGTCCTTGGCCGTGGAGCTGCCCGCCTTGTGGGTCTTGCAGTCAGGCGCAGCGCTGCCACAGGACCCCGCCACACAGAACTTTCCGGCGCTGCAGCCGTTGTTGCACTTGCCACAGTGGGTGGGGTTGGTCAGCACATCGGCGCAGGTGGCGCCGCACATCTTGTGGCAGTTGCCGTTGAGCACGCAATCGCTGGCCGTCTTGGGCGTCCAGGAGGAGCCGCTCTTGGCCGGGTTGCAGGTGGCGCACCCCTGGGGGTGGGCCGCTCCGCTGGCGTAGCACTTGCCGTCGATCTTGCAGTAGCCGGAGTCGGCCGAGTAGTCGTAGCGGTTCACCGAGGGCTGGCACGAGGAGCAGCTGCCCGGCTTCGGGTCCTTGGTGCCCTTGATCACGCACTTGTCGTTGACCAGACAGTGCGTGGTGCCCTTGACCGTCCACTTGTCCGTGGACACCGAGGAGTCGCACTCGGCGCACCCCTGGGGGTGCTTGTTGCCGGTGGTGTAGCACTTGCTGTTGATCTTGCACATGCCGGGCAGGGCCGTGTAGTCGTACCGGTCCGACGAGGGCTGGCACGAGGAGCAGCCGGTGGAGTCCTTGGCCCCGGAGGCCACGCACAGGTTCTTGATCAGGCAGTGGGTGGTCCCCTTGATCACCCAGTCGGTGAGGCTCATGGCCGGGTCGCATTCGGCGCACTTGCCGGGGTTCTTGGCGCCCTTGACGTAGCACTTGCCGCCGATGGTGCAGGTGTTGCTCACCGGGGTCCATGCCTTCTGGTTTTTGGCCGGCACGCACGCCTCGCAGACGCCGGTGGGGTTGGCCGAGTTCTCCTTGTAGCAGGTGTTGCTGATCAGGCAGTAGTCGCTCCTGAGCGTATTGCCCAGGCACCCGCCCTTGCCGTCGCACAGGTCCTTGGTGCAGCCGATCCCGTCCGAGCACTTGCTGGCGAAGGAGGTGCCCGAGCAGGTGCCGTTCTTGCAGTAGTCGTTCATGGTGCACGCGTCGCCGTCGTCGCAGTTGCCGCCGTTGGCCGGGGACCACTTGGTGTTCGATCCCCCGCTTATGCTGGCGTCATCGGTGGCCGGCGTGCACTGCTCGCAGTTATCGCCCGGGTTGCGCTGCCCCGGATCGAAGCAGCAGAAGATGGTCTCCATGGTGGTGGGCGATACGCCGGAGTCGTTGGCCACGCCGGCGTCCACCTGCACCCCGGCGTCGGACTGCAGCATCTTGCAGGTGGTGCCCTTGGGCACCCGCACCCCGAGCTTGCACATGCCCTGGATCACCTTGTTGCTGCACATGCCCCCGCCGAGGCAGACGTCCTGGGTGCAGGGCAGGCCGTCCCTGCAGTTCTGGAGCATGGTGGGCCGGCACAGGAAGTCCTTGCCGCAGATGGGGTTGATGGCGCACGGGTCGTGGGCGTTGCACGCCTTGCCCGGGTTGGTGCACTTGTACATCTGGTAGCCGTCGGGCAGGCTGCTGGCCCCCGTGTCGGTGACCACGAACGCCTCATACCCTGCGAAGTCCACGGGCGTGTTGCCCCCCTTGTCCGAGCGGGTAAAGAACTTGTCTTCTTCGCAGCCGGCGGCAAACAAGACGGTAATTGTCAGGGTCAACAGTATCCAGCGCATGAGCATCTCCCGGAGTACTAATTATTGAAGGAGTGGCCCCCAACGGTCAAACCGTCGGGATCTGTCCCGCACTATTAGCGAAGCACCGCCACCCGCTTGCCGTACAGCCGCTCCACCCGTGACAGCAGGGCGTCGCTGGGGTTCACCGAGAACTCATCCCCCAGGGCCAGCCGGGTGCACGAGTGCCCCGGCATGTTGAACTCAATCACCGTGGGCGTATCCCCCTTGTGCTCCAGCAGCAGGGCCTTGAGCTTGGCCAGCCCCTCCCCCTCCAACTCCTTTGGTCCGAACCGCAGATGCACCGCGGCGGTCTTCTGCTCGCGCAGGTCGGGCAGCGTCACGGCCCCGCGCAGGGAGCAGCGCACCTTGCGCGTATCCCCGTCCATGTCCACCTCGACCATGGCGTGCAGCAGCAGCGGCTCCCCCGACTTGAGCACCTCCTCCACCTCATTGAACACCCGGCTGAACGCCACCACCTCCACGTGGCCTGACTTGTCCTCCAGGTCGAAGATGGCCATGCGCCCCTTGCCGCTCTTGAGCGGCCGCTCGCGGTAGGCGCCCACGATGCCGCCCAGGTGCACCTCCCGCCGCTTCTGCGCGTCGAGCACGTCCTGCACCGTGGCCGAGGCGTGGCGGCGCAGGTCGTGCTCGTACGAGTCCAGCGGGTGGCCGCTGACATAGAAGCCGAGGTTCTCGCGCTCGTGGTTCAGCATCACCTTGGGCTCCCACTCCGGCACGTCCGGGTACTTCTCGGCGTCCTCCTCCTCCGCGGTCATGCCCGCCGTTGAATCCATCAAGTCGAACAGGTTGGTCTGCCCCCGCTCACGGTCCTTCTGGGCCGCCGCCGCCCGATCATGGGCCCCGTCCAGGGCCGCCACGAGCCGGGCCCGGCTGATGCCCCGCTTCCAGCTCAGGCTGTCAAAGGCCCCGCTCTTGATCAGCGCCTCCAGCACCCGCCGGTTCACCCGCTTGGCGTCCACCCGCTCGCAGAAATCGAACAGCCCGGTGAAGGGGCGCCCCTCCCGCCCCTTGACGATCTCCTCAACCGCGCCCTCCCCCACGTTGCGCACCGCGGACAGGCCGAAGCGGATGATCTTCCCCTCCTCGCGCTGGACCACGGAGAAGTTGGTGTCCGACTCGTTGACGCTGGGGCGGCTGACCTTGATCCCCATCTCCCGCGTGGCGGCGATGTACTTGACCAGGTTGTCGCTGTTCTCCTTGTCGCAGGTGAGCACCGCGGCCATGAACTCCACCGGCCAGTGGCGCTTCATCCAGGCGGTCTGCACCGTGATCAGGGCGTACGAGGCGGAGTGCGACTTGTTGAAGCCGTAGCCGGCGAAGTAGGCCATCAGATCGAAGACATCCTCGGCGATCTTCAGGTCCACCTCCTTCTCCTTGGCGCCCTCCAGGAAGATCTTCTTCTGGCGCACCATCTCCGCCTCTTTCTTCTTGCCCATGGCCCGGCGCAGGATGTCCGCTTGCCCCAGGCTGAAGCCGCCCAGGGCTGAGGCGATCTGCATCACCTGCTCCTGGTACACGATGACCCCGTAGGTCTCTTTGAGGATCGGCTCCAGCCAGGGGTGGTCGTAGACCACCTTCTTCTTGCCATGCTTGCGCGCGATGAAGTCATCCACCATGCCGCCGCCCAGGGGGCCCGGCCGGTAGAGGGCGACCGCGGCGATGATGTCCTCGAAGCAGTCCGGCTTGAGCTGCTTGAGCACCTCCTTGAACTGGCCCGACTCCAGCTGGAACACGGCGGTGGTGTCACCGGCCGCGATCATCTTGTACGTCTCCGGATCATCCAGCGGGATCTGGCGCAGGCTGAAATCAGGATCGGTCTGGCGAACCAGCGCCTCGGCCTCGGCCAGGATGGTGAGAGTCTTGAGCCCGAGGAAGTCGAACTTCACCAGGCCGACATCCTCCACCTCCTCCTTGGCGTACTGGGTGACGATGTCGCCGTCCTTGCTCAGGAAGCAGGGCGCGTACTCCCAGAGCGGCTCCTCCGAGATCACCACCCCGGCGGCGTGCATGCCGGCGTGTCGGTTGAGCCCCTCCAAAGCCGAGGCCACCTCCAGCAGCTGGGCGATCTTCGGATCCTCGTCGGCCATCTCCTTGAGCTTGGGCTCCTGCTCCATGGCCTGGGGGATGGACACGCTCTTGCCCTGGATCGGATCCGGGATCAGCTTGGCCACCTTGTCCCCGTCGGCGTAGGCCAGCCCCATGGCCCGGGCCACATCCCGCGTCACGCCCTTGGCCTTGAGGGAGGCGAAGGTGGCGATCTGCCCCACGTTGAGCTCGCCGTACTTCTCGGTGACGTACTGGATCACCTCGCCCCGCCGGTTCATGCAGAAGTCGATGTCGAAGTCGGGCATGCTCACGCGATCAGGGTTAAGAAATCGCTCGAAGAGCAGCTCGTAAGGTAGTGGATCTAAGTCGGTAATCCTGAGCGAGTACGCCACCAAAGAGCCGGCGCCGCTGCCTCGCCCCGGCCCCACGGGGATGCCGTGCTCCTTGGCGTAGTTGATGAAGTCCCAGACGATGAGGAAGTAGCCCGGGAAGTCCATGTTGTTGATCACGCCCAGCTCCACGGCCAGGCGGTCCTTGTACTCCTGCTCGTCGGGATCCTCGTCGCGGCCGCGCATCTCCTGCAGGCGCCGCTCCAGCCCCTGCATGGAGATCTCCTCCAGGTAGGTGGCCTTGGTGTGCTTCTCGGGGATCGGGAAGTTGGGCAGGAAGTTCTTGGAGAGGTCGAGCTCCACCTCGCACATGTCCGCGATGCGGGCGGCGTTCTCCAGGGCCTGGGGCACATGGGCGAAGGCCTGCTCCATCTCCGCCGGCGACTTGAGGTAGAACTCATCCACCTCGTGCTTGAGGCGGTTCTCGTCATCCACGGTCTTGCCGGTCTGGACGCACATCAGGATGTCGTGGGCCTTGGCGTCCTTGCGGTCCAGGTAGTGGCAGTCATTGGTGGCCACCAGGCCGATGCCGGTCTTGCCCGCGATCTTGATCAGGCCCTCGTTGACCTCCTCCTGCTCGGTCATGCCGTTGGGCTGAACCTCCATGAAGAAGCTGTCATCGTCGAAGATGTCGGCGTACTCCAGCGCCACGTCCGTGGCCCGGCGCACCCCCTTGGTGATCACCGCGCTGGGCACCTCGCCGGACAGGCAGGCGCTCATGCCGATGAGGCCGGAGCTGCGCTCACGCAGCAGCTTCTTGTCGATGCGCGGGGTGTAGTAGAAGCCCTCCAGGTACGACTTGCTCACCAGGTAGGTCAGGTTCTTGTACCCCTCGAAGTTGCGGGCCAGCAGGATCAGGTGGTGGGCCCGGCGGCCGCGCTCCTTCTTGGTCATGTCCTGGCAGACGTAGGTCTCCACCCCGAAGATCGGCTTGATGCCGGCCTTCTTCGCGCCCTTGTAGAAGTCCACCGCGCCGAACATGTTGCCGTGGTCTGTGAGGGCCACCGACTTCATGCCGAACTCGTGCAGCCTGGGGTAGAGATCCTTGAGCCGGATCGCCCCGTCCAGGAGGCTGTACTGGCTGTGCAGATGAAGGTGGGTGTAGTTGCTGGCCATGGTCCGCGCCCCGCTGTCTGACATGTTGAATCGAGCTGTTCACAATAGCGCAGTGGAGGGGGCGCCGGTATGCGGATCGGCAAGGTCTGGAGGTTGCGGCGGAATTAGATTCCCAGGACGGCTCGCTGGAGTTGGCGGGCCAGATCATGGGCTCGCTCCTCCCCATTATCCGGCAGTCCGCCCACCATGATCTCCCGCCCGTCCACCGCGGTTCTCAGGCAGATGAGCCAGCTCACCATGCGCACATACTCGAAGCGCTGCTCCTCCCGGTGCACATGGAAGCTCAGGCTCTCGCCGGAGAAACGTTCCTGCCACCGTTGGCGCAGCAGCAGCCCCACCTCTGTCTCCAGGGTGACCTCGCCGCCGGTCACGGTCAGGCGCCGGCGCACCGACGCCGCCGGGCTGCAGAGGGCCGTGGCCACCATGAAGCCCGCGAAGGAGAGGAACAGCCAGCCCAGGCCGCAGCCGACTATCACGGTGTCCACGCTGTCAGGCCGGATCCAGGCCAGGCGGATGAACACCACCGCGCCCACCAGGGCGCCCGGGATCCAGAGCTTGAGCATGCCGTCCCATACAACGCGGGCGGCAAGGTCTGTGGCGGTGGTTGCGATGGCCCTCGCCTGCCCCTGCGCGTCAGTCTCGGTCACCCGGGCGCTGCGCAGGATCACGGGATCGTGCCACCGCTCCCGGCCCAGCTTGCGGCGGCGGCGGATCCCGCGCCACGCCATGCGCGCCTCCAGGGCAACCACGGGCAGCAGCGCCAGCAGCATCAGGCCGAAGCCCCACAGGTGGTTCCGGGTGCGCTCCCGCTGGCGCTCATCCGCCGCCTCCTCCTTCGCGACCTGCAGGCGTCCCAGGAAGGCCTCGTACTCCGTCACCGCGGCCGCCTGCCCCTTCTCCCGGGCCCTGGCCAGCAGCTCGTCGAGCAGGTCCATGGCCTCTCGCGGCAGTCGCTGCTCTTTGCCCGGCGTGAGGGCGGCCAGGGGGGAGAGCCGCCCCAGCCAGTCCACCACCTCGCGGGGCCGCCCCATGCTGTGAGCAGCCAGGATGCCCTCCCGCGCCGTGGCCACCGGCACCTCCATTCCGGCCGGCACCTCCACCTCCTCCTGGCGGAAGTTGCCATCCTCCCAGTTGCCCACGGGCATGGTCATGGTGGTGGTGCCGAATCCCTTGCCCCGGTAGGCCTCCACCGCGGCATGCCAGGCCGCCTCGTAGCGGGCCACGGTCTCGCCGGGGTTGCCGCTGTCCCTGGCCTGACGGGCCTGCTCCATGAGCGCCTGGTGCTTGGCCGCCAGGGGGGTTGGGGGACCCGCGTCCGGGCGCCCGGAGAGGTCCTGGCAGAGGGCGGACGTGGGGCAACTCGCCAGGCAAGCGAGCAGCAGCAACGAGGACGCCAGGGAGCTTCTGCTCATGCTCTGCATGGTACCCTCTCTTGAATGAAGCGGCTGATTCCCCTCCTGCTCACCCTTTTTCTGGCCTGCGCTGACGACCCCGCGAACACACCGGCGGACGGGACCGTGTTCGTGCCCGCTGATGCAGGCGCCGACATGGCGCGCCCTGACTATGGCGCCCTGCTCACGGGCAACTGCGCCCCGGGCAAGTACCCTCGCCTGGTCATGTGCCCCGGCGAGGTGGCCACCGCCCGGTCGCGGCTCAAGACCTCCCCGTACGATCAGATGTACGCCTCGGCCAAGAAGGCCGCCGCCGGGAGCCTGAAGACCCCCACGGCCACCTACAGCCGGGACGTGGAGTCTGCCAACTCCAGGGTCGCCAAGTACGCCGCGCTGGTGGCCCTCATGGAGAACGACAAGGCCATGGCGGCCAGGGCCATGGACGCCGTCTCCCGGCTGCAGGCCACCTGGAAGTTCGGCCTCGGCCTGGGCAGCACGGACCTGTTCATCCGCATCGTGGGGTTTCTGCACGACGCGCTCGAGGGGTACGACCTGATCATGGGGGGCGGCTTCGCCACGGCCGCCGAGCAGAAGAAGATGGAGAAGGCCCTGGGCGACGTGGCGGCCAAGCTCTACTCCATGTGGATCACCGGGCCGGGCAAGTACCTGGTCATCTTCTGCCAGAACAACTACAACACCAAGCTCGCCACCACCCTGGGCCTCGCCGCGCTCATGCTGGACAAGCACCCGGACCGCGCGGCCTGGCTTCGCTTCGCCGCCACCGAGGCGAACCGCATGTATGGCGACGGGTCCCTGGACAAGCAGTACTACATCACGGCCGAGGGCGTGTGTAAGGAGCCGCCGGCCTACTTCAACTTCGGCGGGCGGGCGGCCATGCCCTTCGCCCTGCTCTACGAGTACATGGTGGGCCCGGGCGCCACTTACGAGAACGACTGCTCCATCTCCGTGGTCAGCGAGTGTGACCGGCACAAGAAGCTCACGCTGCCCGGCATCCTGCGCTCGGAGCGGTTCCGCAAGGCGTACCACTGGATGGCGCGGATCCAGATGCCCGACGGCCAGCGCCCCACCATCGACGAGGGCTGCACGACGGGGGCGCCCCCCGGCGGCCCGCTCTGGCACTACATCAGCGGCGACACCCTGCCCCTGTGGGACTTCGTGCAGTACAACAAGCGCCGCTCGAGCTGGGACTACACCTGGACAGGCTACCTGCTGGCCCGAGTGGACCTGTCCAAGGCGCCGGCCACCACGCCCGCCATGGGAGAGGGCCAGGACTTCGGCAAGTCGGGGCAGGTCTTCTTCCGCTCCGGCTGGGGCGCCGACGCGGTGTGGGCCGCGGTGCTGGGCGAGGGCGGCCTGGCCCGCAGCGTGGTGCACAACCACGCGGACGCCACCTCGTTCCAGCTGTTCGCATACGGGGAAATGCTGGCCATGGACACCGGCTACTTCGAACCGCCCGGCGAGGACTCCATGCTGAGCCGGCTCAAGACCCAGGGCCCGGACGCGCACAACCTGATCCTGGTGGACGGCAAGGGCGCCCCGGCGCCCAACATCTCCAGGGCAGGTGGCGTGGACGCCGCCATCCAGCACACCCTGGACACGGCGAGCCTGGACCACACCGAGGTGACGGCCACGTACCAGAAGGTCGGCTTCACCCGCTCGGTGCTGTTCGCCCAGAGGAGCTACCTGGTGGTGGCCGACCGGGTGCGCCCCACGGACAAGGCGGCCCACAAGTACAGCTGGCGGCTGCACGGCTTCGGCGGGGGATCCTCCATCCGCAAGAACTACGAGGTGGGCACCTTCAAGCTGAGTACAGAGGACGCGCTGTGGACCCGCAAGAAGGCGTCGCTCAAGCTGGTGCTCGACTCCACGGCGGGTAAGCCAGCGCTCAAGACCGCCCTCTTCCCCCACGAGTGGAAGAGCTCCTGGGAGGGCTACCACAACCTGGTGGACGGCGAGGTCACCACCAAGGCGGGCGCCGAGGACATCGCCTTCCTGGGCGTGGTTTTCCCCAGGCCCGCGGGCAAGGCCATGCCCACCATCAAGGTGCACGAGGCCGCCGCTGATACGGCGTGTATCTCGATCACAGACCAGGGTTTCACAGCTCTGATGGCCACCCGGGTGGACGGCAAGGAGATCAAGGTCACGGTCTCCGGCTTCTCCGAGCTCAAGACCGACGCCACCTTCGCCTGGATCGCCCCGGCATCGGACGGCACCGTGAACAGCGCCTTCATGCGAGGCGGCAAGACCCTGAGCTACGGCGGCAAGGTGATCATCAACAACACAACCGGCGCCGCGACCTCGGTCTACCCCAAGGGTAAGTGAACATGATTCATCGCCCACTTGCGCCTGCGCTTGCCCTCCTCGCCCTCCTCCCCTTCACCCTCGCATGCGGCGACGAATCGGACCCCGACAACCAGCTTGGCCCAATTTACGACGCCTGCACCGAGGGCCAGCCCCCCGACGCCGCCTGCTACGCAAAGAAGCGCGACCCTAAATCCGCGAACATCAAACTCGCGACCGACATCGCAGTTTCCTACATAAGCCGTCACTCCCCGGAGAAGATGAAATGGGACTGGGGCGACGGCGTGCTGATGCTCAGCATGGTTGAGCTGTACCGGGTAACCGGCGACGCGCGCCTGCGCGCCTACTACAAGGCGTGGATCGACCACCACGTGAAGAAGGGGTACGACATCGTCTGGAGCGACTCGTGCCCGCCCGCCCTGGCCGCCCTGGCCCTGAGCAACGAATCAGGCGCGCCCGCCTCATACAAGAAGGTGGTGGACGCCGTGGTCTCCTACTTCAAGACCACCCCGCGCACCGACCAGGGCGGCATCAGCCACATGGGCAAAGCCATCCCCCTGATCAAGACCCTCTGGCTCGACTCCCTGTTCATGGTGGGCATGCCGGTGGCCCGGTACGCCGAGGGGAAGGGGGACGCCGCCCTGCTCAACGCGGTGGGCCAGCAGTTCCAGATCTTCGCCGCCGCCCTGCAGGGCAAGGAGGGCTGGCTCAAGCACGCCCTCAACTGGGACGGGCAGGAGGACGGCGTCTACTGGGGCCGGGGCAACGCCTGGGTCACCGCCTCGGGCCATGAGTACCTGCGAATCCGCCGGCTGCGCGGGGAGCGAGACCACAAGGTGGAGGCGATCCTGAAGCAGCAGGCCGCGGCCATCACCGCCACCCAGGATAGCAAGAGCGGCCTCTGGTGGACGGTGCTCAACCGGCCGGGGAAGTCGTACCTGGAGACCAGCGCCACGGCCCTGTTCGCCTACGGCCTGGCCCGGGGGTACCGCTTCGGAAACCGGGACGCCTCCGTGCTGCCGTTGATACAGCGCGCGGTGGCCGGCGTGAAGGGCCGCATCAAGAAGGGCCCTGACGGCAAGCTGCAGGTCACTGGCACCTCGGGCCCCACCACTGTGGGCAACGCCAGCTACTACGCGGGGGTGAACCAGGAGGATGACCTGCACTTCGGCGTGGGCGCGGTGATCCTGTCCCTGCTGGAGAGCAGCGGGTTGCCGGCCAGCACCCAATAGCCCCCCCCGCGTGGTATTTTTGAACCAGTGAGCCCGCTTCGCCACATACCCCTCCTCCTGCTCCTGGCCATGCTCGGCTGCAAGGAGGAGACCTCATCCCCCGACGCCGGGCCGGCCAAGAACCGCAAGCTCGAGATCGAGAAGGGGTACGGGCCGGGCGTGCCCCTGGCGCCGGGAAAAGAGGCTCAGCTGCGGGTGAAGTACAGCAGCCTGTCCGGCGCCGCCATCTCCCGGGCGCTGGTGCGCTTCGCCATCTTCGGGGATCCCAGCGGCTCCACCCTCTCCTCTGATCGCGCTGTCACCGACGCGGGCGGGGTGGCCGTCATCATCGTGCGCGCCGGCGCGGGCACCTCGGGCTTCCGGGTCACCGCCACGGCCCAGGGCGCGGACGACGCCGTGTTCAACGTGGAGGTGAGCGACAAGGGTCACGGCGCCATCTCGGTGAGCTCGCGCTACTCGGGCACCCTGCCCCAGATCCAGCTCACCTCGGTCACCCACTTCATGTTGCCGGGTGGGGGATGCGCCGGGGTGGATCCCATGGCCCCCACGGGGATCCTGCGTACGCGCAAGGCCGCCAGCCTCAACGGCGCGGTCCTCTTCACCGCCATCACCCTGGGCAGCCCCCGCGCGGTCCTCGTCCGCGCGGCAACCAGCGCTGGCCTGGCCCGGGCCGCCGGCTGCGTGGAGATCCCGGGCACGGTGCTCAAGGCGGACCGGGTGCTCACCCTGGCGGTGGAGCTGCGCGACCTCCCTGTCCGGATAAAGGGCAGCTACCAGCTCGACACCGTGGTGACCCTGCCAGGAGGCGGGGCCAGCGCGGCGGCCTGGCCACGTCCGGTGGCCACGGCCCTGTCGCCGTGGGAGGACCTCTCCGACTGCAAGCTCGATCCTGCCCAGGCGTTGCTCGACTGCGTGGTGGATGCCATGGACAGCGCCGATCCTCTGGACTGCGTGGTGGCCCAGCCCGGGGCCCCGGCCGCCGCCATCCAGGCCGAACGGGGCGCGTTGACCTCGGGGTGCAGGGGCGCGCACACCGTCCGGGCCACCCCCTCTCTGGATCAGCTGACCCTGGCCCGGATGAACACAACGGGGAGCGCGACCCTGACGGCCCTGGCCAAGGTGGGCGCCGCGGCCCGTTCCCAGCTGGCGCGCATCTCCCTGCGCAGCATCCTCACCCTCACGGCCCTCTCCAGGGCGGGCAAGGCCGTGGCGCGCCACGAGCTGGAGTCCATCAGCCTGGGCCAGGCGGGGACCGCGTCTACCTTCCGGACCTCGGAGATTGGGCTGGCCACCTACGCCGCGTACCCGGTGGAGGCGAGCGTGGACAGCGCCAGGCAGCTCAAGCTATCCAGCCACCAGCTCTCCCTCCGCCCCGGCCTGCTCTTCCGGGAGGCGCTCTCCAGGGGCGTGCTCAAGCCGGCGGGCCTGCCAACCGGCACAACCGCGCTGGTGAACAAGCTCGTGGGCCTGCTCCAGGTCACGAGCAGCGGCAAAACCCTCACCGGCTGTGACGCCCTCCAGGCGGTGGTGTGCGCCGCCGCGCGCCTGGGGCCAACCTGCCTGGGTCAGGCCTGCAAGGTGGGCTCCGCGGCCCTGGCCAGCCGCCTGGACAGCGGCTTCACCGGGCTGGACAAGCACGCAGGGGCCGACCTGACCCTGGCCGGCGAGGTGTCGCTAAAGGACGATGACGGCGACCTGAAGATTGACAGCCTGGGCAGCGCCGCCGTGCCGGGACTATGGAAGATGATCCTGGCCCTGGGGGCGGAGAAGGTGACGCCGGGCGAGGCGAAGTTTACCGGGAAGCCTGGGGGCGCCTCCGCGCCCTGAGCAGCGCCGCGCCCACGATCAACAACCATGGCGGCGCCCCCATTGCATTCCCCAAATCGCAACTGCACCCCTCACCCGCCTCATCCACGCCCTCGCTCCCCGGCGTGGGCCCGAGCTCCTGGCGGAGATCCGGGATCTGGCCCACATCCCGGGCCCGGGAGTCGTGGCTCTGGTCAGGGGCAAACTGGTCAGGTGTGAACTGGTCAGGCAGGACCTGATCAGGAAGGACCTGGTCGGTGGCGAACTGGTCAGGGGCGCTCTGGTCAGGGGTGAGGCCGTGGTCCAATCCCCCATCGGGGCTGGCCGCGCACTTGCCCCCCTTGCAGTAGCCCGTCTTGCACTGAGAATGCAGAGAGCATTTGAAGCCCGGGATAACGAAAACATGCGCCGCATTGGTCCCGCTCACCACCACAGAGTCCCCGGAGATGTCCAGGAAGCTGCCGAACTTCTTCTCGAGGGCGTCGGGGGAGGTCAGCTTGTGCTGCTGCTTCCAGGTGGTGCCTGATCGGAGGAAGATATAGGCCGCGCCTTTGCCCTTGTTTGGCGCCCCGGCCACAACGTAGTTGCCCTCGATGGCCGCCGCGTCGCCCAGCGCATCTTTGGCCGCCCCGTCGGAGGCGGTGAGGGAGTCTGACTGCTTCCAGTAGCCGACATCCTCGAACACCCGCACCTCGCCAGGGTACGTTCCCTTGGGGCCGTTCCCCGGAACCCCCATGATGACGGCGCCGCCGCTAACACCGACGCTCATCCCACCGAAGTCGTAGAACCCGAGCCCGTACTGCAGGCTGCCATCATACGTACCCGCCTTGAACACGTAGGCGGTGCCCGTGTAACTGACGATCCCATGCTTCGGCGCCCCCACAACCACATGGACGCCATCAACGGCAACCGAGTGGCCGTATTCCGAATAGGAGTGAGCGCCGTTGGGGGACGGCACCTTGGTCCCCGAGCTCCAGGTGGTCCCGCTGCGGCTGAAGCTCCAGGCCCCGCCCACCTTGGTGAACTTGTTCCGCTCACTGGGGTTGCCCACCACCATCTCGTTACCGTCAATGGCAACCGCGTGGCCGAAGCCGCCTGAATACATGTTAGTGGCGGGGTTAGGTATCTTCACCAGGCCTCCCCAGCCAGAGGCCCCTCGCTGGTACACATGGACAAAATCGTCCGCCGGCAGGCCCATCCCCAGGGTATCCCCATAGATGTCCACCCAGCTGCCCACGCCCCAGAAGGGGCTGCCCTTGATCTTCGCTGTGAGCTTGGCCTCCTGAGTCCATCCTGACTTGGTGCGGACAAAGACGAACCCCACCTTCCCTTGGGAGGTTGTGGAGCCCAGGACCACCCGGTCGCCATGGATGGCAACAGGCCCCGGCTTGTGCGCGGTGGTGCTCGGCTTGAGGGTCACGCCGGTTAGCGCGCGCTCCACCGTGCCCACCGGGAACCCGCCGCCCTCGCACCCGAGCGACAGCAGCCCCAGCGTCAGGACCGATACCGCCCTCCTGTTCATCGTTCCCCCTCCCGAGTGATTATCTGGAACGCCCCAAGCTTAACACCGCCTCCGCCTCCAGGTGCCGCGCCAGCTCCGAGATCGCCTTGCGGAAGGCGGGGTACTTGTCCGTTGTCAGCTCCGCGCAGGTGCGCTTGAAGGTCTGAAAGTAGGTCACCTTGCCTTGAGCCGTCGTGATCCATTTGCCGGCGGCGGTGTGACAGGGGCTGGTCTGGTCCATGGCCTCGGGCAGGCTCTTGACCTTCACCCCTGCCGGCAGCTTCACCGTGACCTTGCCCTCCATGAGCTCGGGCGGCCCGAAGAAGAGGGGGTGCTTCCGCTCGCTCCAGGTGGCCAGGTTGCTCACCTTGGCGAAGAGGCGGGGGAGCCTCAGCCGCAGGGTCTTCTCCTCGGCACGGGCGGCCTTGGCGCACGCCGCGGAGACCTTCATGTGCAGGGGCTCGGTGATGGAGGTCGTCCCCTCAACCGAGGGCTTCACCAGGGTGCAGCCGCTGTACAGGTTGTGGACCAGCCCCTGAGCGTACTGGCGCAGGATCTGCTGGTTCTGGAGCGGCTTGCGCAGGGCCCCCGCCATCTTGCCGCGCATGGACCAGACCATCTCCACCTGGGCCGAGCCGTCCTTCTCCAGGGTCAGGTCCAGCACCAGCTCGCTCATGTTCTTCTCCGCCGCCTGGTACGGCACCGGCACCAGCTTGTACTCGTCCTCGAACAGCACCAGCGCCAGGGTGCCCTGCACGTCCTGACGCAACACATCCATCCCCAGGTTCTCGGCGGTGGCGTCCAGGAATCGCCCGCCCGCCTCCCCTGAGCCCACACCCTTGCCCTCCACCCCGGGCTGGGGCGGAAGGTAGACCACGGCGTGGTTGAACTGCTGCGACGGCACGTTGGCGATGACCTTGCCCGCCCGCCTCACGCGGATCAGGGCCAGGTGGGCCTTGAAGCCCAGGTGCCGCAGCATGGCGATGATCAGCACCGACTTGTCCTTGCAGTCGCCGTAGCCCCGCGCCAGCACCGAGGCGGCCGGGTGGGGTTTCACCCCGGCGATGAAGGTTTCGTAGTCCTGCTGGTAGCGCACCTTGGTCAGGGCGAAGTGGTAGATCGCGTCCAGCTTCTGGGCCCGGGTCTTCTTGCCCGCCACCAGCTTCTCCAGGGCACGCTTCAGGTCGGGGCTCATCTCAAACACCTCGGCGGTGAGGCTCCGCCCCCACTCCGAGAAGTATCCCCATGAGGGGACCGTGCTCACCTTGGCCATAGCCAGCAGATCACCCGCCGGGGGCGACCCGGGCTCCAGCCGCAGGGGCGGCACGTTGGTGGCCGAGAAGGTGTGCACATGACGCGCCCCCTCACTCGCCTGCTTGTGCGCCACCTCGCCCTGTAGGTGCACGCTCAGCTTGCGGTCCTTGGGCAGGGCCAGCACCCACCGCGCCTTGACCACCTGCTCCAGGTTGTGCTGAAACAGCCAGCTGTTGGTGAGGTGGTGGCTCAGGTAGCCGCTGGGCCGCTCGGTGTGCTGGTACTGCAACACCACCACCGATCCCTCTTGCAAGGCCGGATAGCGCACCTTGCCTCCGTGCATGGAGGTCACCTCCTGCCGGCGCCCGGTGGCGTCCAGCGTGTAGGCGTCGAGCACCTTGACCAGCCCCGCGCCCGGCAGCCGCTGCTCACCCAGGCTATCGCGCCCGCCGCGGTCCACGGCCATGCGCACGGTGGTGATCACCCGCTTGACGGTGCCGTCCTCCAGCATGTGGGTCACGTCGTCATCCATGAGCCAGACGATGGAGGCGCCCTCCACTGGCTTGACCTGTCTGCCTGCAGACACCAGCGCCGCGATGTCGTTGGCCGAGGGCTTGTGGCGCTCCAGCACCGGGTCCTGATCAGGGCGCAGGTGCGTGACCCGATCCCAGAGGCGGGTATCTTCCGGGTTCAGCCGCAGCGCCTCATTCCAGGCCTTGAGCGCCCCCTCGCGATCGCCCGCCTCGTAGCGGAGCAGGCCGATCTTCTTGTGGGGCAGGTGCCAGGAGGGGATGGCCGCCCCCGCCTTCAGGTAGGCCTTGAGCGCGCCGTCGGGATCGCCGCAGCGCCGGTGCACGTCTCCCAGTTGGAGCCACACCCTGGCCCGGCCGGGCCAGACCTTGACGCTGCCCTGCTGAAGCAGGAGGGCGGCGTGGCAGCGGCCCCGCGCCATCAAGCGCCCCACCACCGCGCGGCGGGAGGATTGCTTGAGTCCGGAGAGCTTCATGGCCCGCAGCTGCCACCGCTCCGCCTCGGCCGAACGTCCAAGCCGATCCTTGCAGTTGGTCATCAACTCGGCGGCCCAGCCCCAGCTCGGGTAGAGCCGGTGCTGCGTCTGGGCCAGCTTGCACAGATCCAGGGTCCACCCCTTACCCATGAGCAGCCGCTCCGTCTCGCGCGCCACGCCCCAGCCGTATGGGGCCAGGGCCCGCGCCCTGGCCACGGCCTCCAGGGCCTTGTCCTCCTGCATGCGCTGGCGGAAAAGGCGCGTGCGCTCCAGCCAGAACCGGGTCACATGAGGCGCCGGAACCTTCAACCCCCGCTCAACCAGGCGGGCCGCCTGCTGGAGCTGGCCCTCGCTGCGGTGCAGGTTCACCCCGAGCATCAGGGCCGCGGGATCGCCGGGGTGCCGGTCCAGGTGAGAGGAGAGCGCGGTGATGGCGTTGTTGTAGAGCCCGGCCATGGTCAGCGCCATGGCGCCTAGGTAGTCACGGTGGGGCCCCTCGGGGAGGGAGGCCAGGCCGGGAGGAACAGCAAACTCCCGGGACCACTTGAGCGGGGCCCGGCGATCCCTGGTGAAGGGCCGCGGCGCCGGGCTGGCTGCCAGGGCCATGGGTTCGCCCGAGGTCTTGTGGATCGCCGCGGACAGGCGCCCGCCGCCGCCCACCGCGCAGTACTTGATCAAGATCTTGTTGTGGCCCTTGCCCAGCTTGACGGGCAGCCTCAGCTGACGCGAGGTCCCGTGCCGCACCTGGCGCAAGGAGAGGAGCAGGCGGTCGTTGACCCACACCTTCACCGGGTTGTCGGCGGTCAGCTCCAGCACGGCGTCGCCCTCTGCCGGGGCCTCTACCCAGCTCAGCAGGTAGCTCACCGTGCCGCTGAAGGGGTAGAACTTCTCGGTCAACTCCAGGGAGGCGGCGGGGCCTGTGAGCTGCACGGGGCGCCAGCTGGATCGGATCCTCAGGCCAGGGTAGGTGCGGTCGAGCTGGATCTCGGTCTCGGGCGGATACGGCGTATCAAAGCCCTTGCCGTCCTTGTTGTCGAATCCGGAGATGCCGACCCATTCCCTGATCAGGTGACGGCGGGCCAGGGCCTTTTTCGCCGCGGCCAGGTCGCCACGCAGGAGCCAGAAGTGAGCCAGCGGCCCCAACGCGTCCGCCCTGCCCTGGGGATCTGGGTGCTCCCGGGAGAGCAGCTCGAGCATGGCGGTCAGCTCCTTGAGCCGAGCCTGGGTGACGGCCATGGGCCCCAGCAGGTTGATGTCCAGCCCCACCATCCTGTTGCGGCCATCAGCCAGGGCGCGCAGGCCATGCTTGAAGCCGGCGTCCTGGTCGTCCCGGAGCAGGGCCAGCAGCAGGAGCAGGCGGTGCGCCCGCGCTGACGCCGGATCCCTGGTCAGGACCTCCCTGGCCAACCTGGCGGCGCTGGCGGGATCACCCGTCTTGTGCAGGGCCTCCTCTGCCCGCTCAAGCAAGCTGGAGATCTCGGGGCCGGCGGGCGCCGGGGTGGTCAGCCGGAGGGGCGCACGGAGGCAGCCCGGGGCGCCCAGAGACAGGGCACAAACAAGGAAGATCAAGGGAATACGGGGATTCATGGAGTCGTTCCTGTTGGGTAGGTGAGCCAATGAAGAGGTGCTCCAATATTACCCGAACATCTTGCCAAATACTCCTGGCAGAAGTATCGTCCCGTGTAGTTGCATACAGATTCGTTAAACCTGACCTGATGAGGAATACAATGCGCCGTTTTCGTGGATACCAGTTCCTGATTTCGTTCGTGGCCATGGCGGGCCTACTGTTCGCGTTCGCGCTGGCCGGTTGTGATGAGGATGAGCCCAATAACACCACCGGCAAGAAGGACGCTGGTGGCACCCAGAAGGACGTCGGCGGCACCCAGAAGGACGTCGGCGGCACCCAGAAGGACAAGGGCGTGGACCAGCCGATCTGGCCCGACATCTGGGGCCCCGAGACCGGCGCCAAGGACCTGTTTCCCCACCCCGAGAAGGGCTACAAGCCGAGCCCCTTCGGTTGCACCTCGGACGCGGACTGCTTTGGTCAGAAGTGCTGCGCCACCCCGTGGGGCGTCAAGCTGTGCGCCCCCTCCTGCGACATCCAGCCGTAGCCCTCTTATCCCGCGCCCGCGGGATCCCCACCGCACCGTATTTTTTCTGACAAATCACGCATCCTCTTCGTATCCCCTGGTTTGAAGCCTCTCCGTCGCTGTTGATGAGCGGGATCCCGGTTGGTCCAGAGCAAAGCTGACGATATACTCGGCAATCATCAACGCCCACGGAGGCCGCCTTGCCCACCGTTGCTGTTCCGCATTTCCCCCGCGCTGTTTTGATCATGCTCGTCACCAGCCTCGTCGCCGGCTGCGGCCACTCCGCGGCCACCCACACAGAGGAGGCCACGCTCTCCCTTGATGTGAAGGTGGAGCTGGACGCCAAGGCCGAAGAGATCATCCCCCGCACCTGGCAACTCTATGAGGCGGGCTCGATCTTCTCCGCCGAGGCGCTGATCAAGGCGTACCTGAAGATCAACCCCAACCAGCTGGAGTCATCGGCCCTGCTGGCCTACATGCAAGAGGAGTCCGACGACATCGGGGAGGCCAACGCCACCTGGGCGGACGTGGAGGCCGTGCTGGTGTACCGGGGAAAGCTCCAGCCCTTCCTGTTGCAGGCCACCCTCTATGCCGGCGCCCGCCGCTACCTGCGCCTGCAGAAACCCAAGCGCGCGCGGCTGTTTTACGACGAGCTGTGGCGGCGCTTCCCGGCTTCGACCTGGAGCCAACTCACCCAGCTGGAGGTGGCCGAGGCCGCCAGGGCAAGGGGCCGCTGGGGCGAGGTTTCCCGCATCTGCACTGACCTGCTCCGCCTGGGTGCCAGCGAAAAGTGTCGCACCCGCTGCAGCTACCTGCTCAAGGTCTCCGCCCGCATGATCAAGATGGGCCCCGAGCCCAGCGATGGCGCCCCTCGCTGGCGCTGGCTCCACCCCGCACCTCAGGGCAACCACCTCAACGACGCCTGGACCGCTGCGGATGGGGAATTCTTCGCCGTGGGCGCCGGGGGCGCCATCCTCCACCGCAAGGCGGGCAACGGCGCCGCCTTCACCCTGATGTCGTCGGGCACGCGGTGGAACCTGCGGGCCATCCACGGCGCCTCCCGTGAGAGCCTCTACGCGGTTGGAGACGCTGGCATCGTGCTCACCTTCAACGGCAAGAAATGGCTCCCCCTGCGCACGGCAGATCCTGTGAACGCCGACCTGTACGGCGTGTTCAGTCCGGGCAAGGGTGAGCTCGTGGCCGTGGCCCGCTCCGGGGAGGTCCTCCACCTCTCCGGCGACGCCTGGAAGACCCACCGCCCCACCAAGGAGCCGCTGTACGCGGTGTGGGGGGACGGCAAGGGCCGCCTCATCGCCGCGGGCAAGGGCGGGCTCATGCTCAAGCACGAGGCCGCCTCGGGCTGGACCATTCTCAAGTCGGACACCTACGAAGACCTGTGGGGGCTCTGGAGCAAGGGCGACGGCACCATGATCGCGGCGGGGAGCAACCGCACGGTGATGGCGATGAGCGCCGACGGCAAGTCAAAGGAGGCGGTGGCCGGCCTCACCGGGTTCCGGGATGTCTGGGGCCTCCCCAGCGGCCACACCTGGGCCGTGGGCAAGCGCGGCAACATCATCCACCAGGCACGCTTCGGCGCCAAATGGAGCAACCAACGGTCCGGCGTGAGGATCGACCTGCTCGGCCTGGCCGGGAGCGACTGGCAAAACCTGGTGGCCGTGGGCCAGGGGGGCACCCTGCTCTCCAAGAACAAGAAGGGGAAGTGGATCAAGCTCGCCGGCGGCAGCATCGAGCGGCTGGTGGCCGTGGTGCCGGACCTGGGCAGCGGCCCCGAGGGGCTCATGGCCGTGGGCGAGGGCGGCACCCTGCTGCTCCACAACACCAAGGGATGGCAGCGCGTGAGCCTGCTGCCGCGTGGCCGCTACCGCGCCCTCTGGTCTGGCGACGGACGGTTCGGCGCGGTGGGCGACCGGGGCCTGTTCATGCTGTACGAAAACAGGAAGTGGCGGCGCGTGAAGACCGGCACGTCCGAGGACCTGATGGCCCTGGACGAAAGCGGCGACGGTGGGCTGGTGGCCGTGGGCACCCGCGGCACCGTCGTGCGCTACAGGAAGGGCAAGGCAAAGGCGGAGCGCACCCCCACGGGGCACCCCCTGTTCGGAGTGTGGGCCGGCTCGGCCAGGAACATCTGGGCCGTGGGCGGCCGCGGGGTCACGGTTCACTTCAACGGCAAAAAGTGGCGGGAGCTGGAGACCGGGCAGATCAACGACCTGCGCGCGGTGGCCATGGCAGGCAAGCAGCTCATGGCCGTGGGCGAGGGTGGCATCGTGCTCAACCTGGAGGGGAACCGCTGGCGGCCGTTCGAGTCCCCCACCGCCCAGACCCTGGTGGCGCTGTGGGGAGACCCCAAGGGGCGCCTGGTTGCTGTGTCCAGAGAGGGCGGCATCGTGCACCATGACGGGGAGAAGTGGGTGGTCCATGCCTCGGCCGCGCCTTGCCTGAGCAGCCTGGCTCACCACCCGAACCTCGGCCTGCTGGCCGCCGGGTGCAACCAGGCCATCATCCGCCTGCCGCTTGAGGAGTTGAAGTAGCAGCAGCGTGGTCTAACCCGGAAATTGCACCAGTTGACCTACTGCGGCGGCCGCTACCGTCGGTGCAGCGGTTCCCGCGCCGTCTCACCGTACAACCAGTATGCTTTCACCGGCGCGTGTCCACTGCGCCTCGGTCCCGACCGCCTCGCGACGGCCCACTGGCGCATTTTCCGGGCTACCGGGCGCCGAGCCCTTCCAGGTTTCGACGGGCGTTGCGGTGGGCTGGGTTCAGCTCCAGTACGCGCTGGAAGAGGCGGCGCGCGGCGGCCTTGTCGCCTCGACGCCTGGCCAGCACGCCCAGGTTATTGAGCACCGGGAGGCTGTCCGGCCCCAGGGCGCGAGCCTGGTTCAACGCGGCCTCCGCCCCGGAAAGATCGCCCCGCGCCATGAGCAATACCCCCAGGTAGGTGGCAGCCCGCACCGAGGCACAGGTGGCCAGCGCCCGCCGCGCCTCGGAGATTGCCAGGTCTCGGGGGACGCCTGCCCGGAACGGTGAGCGATCATCTCCCGGCGCCAGGGCGCGGTAGGCCTTGCCCTGGAGCTTCGCTGCCTGCCGCGGATCACGACGCTGGTAGACAAGGGCCACGTCGTCGAAGTAGGTCAGGGCCCAGGCGGGGTCATGGACGATGGGCTGGAAGGGCGCGCCGGCCGCCGGCCGGAGCAGGTGGTGCGGGGTGAGGATAATCGCCACCTGGCGCCGGTTGAGCACATGGCCGAACCCGGGCCTGGCCTCGGCCACCGCCAGGTAATCCCGCAGCTGATCCCCGGCCGAGGCAGCCACCCGGCCGTCGATGAACACCTTGCGCCCAGGCCGGTGCCAGAGCAGGTAGCCGCCCCACTCGCGGAAGTTGAGCAGCCGGCCTTCCAGGCCGTGCCGGGCCATGAAGCGCACGGCCGAAACGGGGAAGAAGCTCTCGTCCACCCGAAAGCGGAAGCCCTCCCCCCGCCACACACCGTGGACCGTCATGGCCACCAGGAGCAGGGCGGCCGCCGTGGGCGCGGCCCGTGCGGACAGCCACTCTGGCAGACGCCGGAGGACAGGGGTCAGCAGCGGCAGCGCCGTGCCCAGGGCAAGCGCGGCCCCCACCGCCCCGTGGAAGAGGAACCTGCTGGCCACCAGGGGCATGGCCATCAGGGCCGCGGCCAGCAGCAAGGGCAGCAGGAAGAGCCGACGGATGCAGAACAGGGACGCCAGGGCCCCTGCCCCAATCAGGATGAACATGGCCGGCTCCCTCGCTGGTGTGGCGGCCACCCACTCCCAGACCTGACCCGAGTAGGAGCCTCCGCCGCTGAAACCGAGGGCGTAGCTCCATACCCCGGCGCCGTAAGGGTTGGCCAGGGTGGCCAGCAGGGTGGCGGCGAGCGGGACCTCCGCCTGCCCGGCCCGGATGGCGCCGGCTCCTGGCCGCCTGAAAATCCGCTCCAGGGCGAACGCGGCCATGGCCATCCCCGCCACCGCGGCCCCGACCAGGTGGCCCGCGTGCAGGTTGGCCCACGCCACCATCACCAGGGGCAGGATCCAGAGCCGTCGTGCCGGCCACCTCCCGGCGCGCACCTGGAGGATCACGAACAGGTAGAAGACCAGGAAGAGGTGCGTGAACAGCAGCGGGCGCATGAGCACGCTCCGGATCCCGGGGATCAGGAACACGGCGGCGGCCAGCAGCGCGGCCAGCCAGGGAGGCGAACCACGGGCCCGCAGCAGGCAGAAGATCAGGGCGAGGGTTCCGGCCACGAGGAGGGCCCGCAACCCCATGAGCAGGTGGAGCCCACCCGCCTCCGTGGCGCCGTAGAAGATGACCTCGGCCAGCCAGGAGTGGAGCACCCACGGCCCGGGTTTTTCCGCGTCGAGCATCGTGTCCTGCCCGGGCAGGGCGCCGAGGGTGACGATCTCCCGGCCGGCTGCCAGGTGCATGAAGGCGTCGTCGCTGCGGATGGTGGAGGTGCCGTGGCAGATCCCGAGCAGGATCAGCGCCCCCGCCAGGATCGCGCGCGTTGTCAGGTGGGAGGTCGTGGCGTTCTTACCTAGTGAAACTTCACGGTGACGCTGTCCAGCGCCGGGGTGTTGCCAAGG
Organism: uncultured Kofleriaceae bacterium; assembly: GCA_964497805.1. Lineage (GTDB taxonomy): Bacteria > Myxococcota_A > Polyangia > CAZCFB01 > CAZCFB01. The sequence continues at coordinate 9,725 of CAZCFB010000010.1, read as the reverse complement.
TCGCTGCTGAACTGGGCCCGGTACTGCAGGTAGCGGTGCCCCTTGTGCGTCGGGTTCAGGGTTGCGGGCACGGTGTAATATCCCCCGGCCGATGAGGGGCCGTACCAGGTAGCGCCGGTCAGCGCGGCCTTGCTCGCGGCGGAGCGGACCTGCAGCCGAAGCTGCGTCTTCTTGGGCACCTTGGCGGACCAGGAGAGGGTCTCGTAGATCGGGGAGGCGGCGCCGGTGTCAAACACCCTGGAGGTGAACACCTGGGTGGCGCCCCGGCTGGACCTGGCCCCCGGGTCCACGGATGAGGACACGTCAGAGGCGCCCGCGGAGGGCAAGGCCGTGCGGTTGCTCGCGCTGAAGCCGCCCGAGCTGCCCCAGTAGACATAGGAGTTGATCTGCCAGGAGGAGCCGTCGTCCTGGTTGGCGAAGGCGATGTCCAGGTTGCCGTCGCCGTTGAAGTCCGCCACCAGGTTGCCAGACGCGCCCACCGTGGGTAGCCCGGTGCGGTTGGCCGCCGAATAGCCCGATGCAGAGCCCCAGTAGATGTAGGAGTTCTGCTTCCGCACCGTGCCGTCCTGGTGATTGGAGAAGACGATGTCCAGGCGTCCGTCGCCGTTGAGGTCCGCCACCGAACTGCCCGCTGCGCCCACGGTGGGCAGCCCGGTGCGGCTGGCCGTTGAGTAGCCCGAAGCAGAGCCCCAGTAGATGTAGGAGTTCACCTTGTTGGTGGTCCCATCGCCATGGTTGGCGAAGACCACGTCCAGGTGACCGTCGCCGTTGAGGTCAGCCACCGAGCAGCCGGCCGCGCCCACGGTGGGCAGATCGGCGCGCTTGCTGGCCACGAAGCCCGTGGCCGAGCCCCAGTAGATGAAGGAGTTGGTCTTGTAGTTGCCCCCGCTGGACCAGCTGGAGAAGACCAGGTCCAGGTGCCCGTCCTTGTTCAGGTCCGCCACGGCAGCGCGCGGCCCGGGGAAGGCGCCCGGCGAGCCGAGGGTGGGCAACTGGGTCCGGTTGCTGGCCGTGATGCCGGCGGCCGAACCCCAGTAGATATAGGCGGACACCGCGTTGGTGGCGCCGTCAAAGTTGTTGAGCAGCACCAGGTCCAGGTGCCCGTTGCGGTCCAGGTCCGCCACCAGGTTGCCGGACGCCCCCAGGGATGGGACCTCGGTCCGGTAGGTCGTGGAGTATCCGGTCCCGCCGCCGCTGGCCGTCATGCCCCAGTAGATATAGGAGTTCACCTTGTAGAGGTGGATCAGGGTGTTGCCCTGCTTGCGCACCTCGGCGTGGTTGGCGAACACAAGGTCCACATGGCCGTCGTTGTTCAGGTCCGCGGAGGAGGCCCCTGTCCCGCCCAGGGTGGGGAGCTCCGCCTTCTTGGCGGCCGAGAAGCCCGACGCCCCCCCGCCCCAGTAGATGTAGGAGTTGATGGCCGACCCCGAGCCGTCGTTGCGGTTGGCCAGCACCAGGTCGAGGTGGCCGTCCTGGTTCAGGTCCAGGCGGTCCAGCAGCTGCACATCCCCCTTGGCCGTGACATACAGCTTGGCGCCAGACTCCGACGGGCTCCCCTTGCGGAAGTCGTTGAAGGTGTCGTCCTTGAGGGTCTTGGTCTTGTAGCAGCCGAGCTTGTCCAGCTTGCAGCCGGGCATGCAGGCCAGGGTGCCGCCGCTGAAGCCCAGGCTCTTGCAGCTCTTGCCGCCGAGGTTCGTCCCGTCACACTGCTCGCCGGCGTTTATGACGCCGTTGCCGCAGCGGGTGCAGCCAGCGGTGGACACCTTGCAGCCGGAGACGCACTTGAGCGTGCCGCTGTGGAACCCGTAGGTCTTGCAGGTCTTGCCGCCGAAGGCGGCGCCGTCGCACTGTTCGCCTGTGTTCAGCACACCGTTGCCACAGTTGGTGCACCCCGCGCTGTTCAGCTTGCACTTGCTACACTTGAGCGCCCCGCCCCAGTAGCCCAGGCTCTTGCAGCTATTGCCGTTTAGGTTGCTGCCGTCGCACTGTTCGCCCGCGTCCACCTTGTTGTTGCCGCAGTTGGTGCAGGCTGACTTGTTGAATGCACAGTTGCTGTAGCACTTGAGCGCGCCGCCCCAGTAGCCGAAGCTCTTGCAGCTCTTGCCCCCGAGGTTCCACTTGTCGCACTGCTCACCCGGGTTGATCTTGCCGTCGCCGCACTTGTAGCAGCCCGACTTGTTGACCACGCAGCTGCTGTAGCACCCCAGCTTGCCGCCGCTGTAGCCGTAGGTCTTGCAGGTCTTGCCCCCGAGCGCCGCGCCGTCGCACTGCTCACCCGAGTTGAGCACGCCGTTGCCGCAGTTGGTGCATCCCTTGGCGCTCAACTTGCAGCCCACGCACTTGAGCGAACCGCCCCAGTAGCCAAGGCTCTTGCAGCTCTTGCCGTTGAGGTTGGACCCGTCGCACTGCTCACCCGGGTTCACCACGCCGTTGCCGCAGTTGGTGCACCCCGACTTGTTGAGCACACAGTTGCTGTAGCACTTGAGCGCGCCGCCCCAGTAGCCGAAGCTCTTGCAGCTCTTGCCCCCGAGGTTCCACTTGTCGCACTGCTCGCCCGGGTTGATCTTGCCGTCGCCGCACTTGTAGCAGCCCGTCTTGTTCAGGGCGCAGTTGCTGTAGCAGGCCAGCGAGCCTCCGCTGTAGCCCAGGCTCTTGCAGGTCTTGCCGTTGAGGTTGGACCCGTCGCACTGCTCGGGCGACACCACCTTCCCGTCGCCGCACACGCGCTTGGCGCAATTGGAGGGATCAAACTGGCAGGTCTTGCTGCACTTGAGGGTGCCGGTGTGCCAGCCCAGGCTCACGCAGCTCTGCCCGTTCAGGTCCGCGCCGTCGCACTGCTCTCCCGCGTCCAGCTTGCCGTTGCCGCAGCCCACGCAGGCGGAGGTGTCGTACTTGCAAGTGGTCTTGTAGCAGCCGAGGGTGCCCCCGACGAAGCCCATGGACTTGCAGGTCTTGCCGTTGAGCAAGGCGCCGTCGCACTGCTCCCCCGCGTCCAGCTTGTTGTTGCCGCAGTTGCCGCAGCCGGAGGCGTCCAGCTTGCAGGCGGCGCTGCACTTGAGCGTGCCGGAGGTGTAGCCCAGGCTCGAACAGGTCTTCCCGCCCAGGTTGCTGCCGTCGCACTGCTCGCCCGTGTTGATGGTCCCGTCGCCGCACTTGAAGCAGCCTGAGGTGTCCAGGGCGCAGCCGGAGCCGCACTTGAGGGTGCCGCCCGCGAAGCCCAGGCTCTTGCAGGTCTTGCCGTTCAGGTCGCCGCCGTCGCACCCCTCGCCCGGATCAACCTTGCCGTTGCCACAGTTTGTACAGCCCGAGGTGTTGAGCATGCAGTTGGTGCACTTGAGCGTGCCGTAAGCGTAGCCGAGGCTCTGGCAGGTCTTGCCACCAAGCTTGGCCCCGTCGCACTGTTCGCCCGGGTTAATGGTGCCGTCGCCGCACTTGGTGCAAGCCGAGGTGTCCCAGGTGCAGACGGCGCTGCACTTGAGGGCGCCGCCGGTGAAGCCGAAGTCCTTGCAGGTCTTGCCTCCGAGCAGGTTCCCGTCGCACTGCTCCACGGGCGAGAGCTTGTTGTCGCCGCACAGCACGGGGCAGATATCCATGTGGGGGCAGTAGGGGAGGTCCTTGTTCTTGCCGCCGGGGCCGCCGCCCGTGCCGTCGCCTGGGCCGAACTCCCAGGTTTCCGGGCATATAAAGGTATCCCAGGGCATGAGGTCGCCCGTGCCCCCGGACGCGTCAATGGCCAGGTTGGCGTCCACTGTCCCGCCACCGCCATCCCCGCTGCCCCCGCTGCCGTCGCCTGTACCACTGCCACCGCCGTCCCCGGGGTCTGCCCCGTCCGGCGGAAAATACAAGTCGTCGCCGCTGGTTCCGTCGCCGGATCCTGTGCCGCTGTCCACGGGCACACCGGTGCCAGAGTCGTCAACTGATTGGTTGAGGTCACAGTTGGCCAGGAGCAGGAGCGGCAAGATCCCTATAAGAGATAAGCATTTCCGCACACTTGGCCTCATCACGCGCCTCCCGGACGTTGAACACCCAACCTCTGCAGCCATTTCCCCTATCTATCCATAGTTTCATATTACAATGGTGTTCATCAACCACGGTGAGGTCGTTACATGGGATCCTGGACCAGTATTCGGGCAGATTTGACCACCCCCGCGCTGAAAACCTGGAGGCCGCGAGCCGCCCTCCTCGTGCTCATTTTGGGCCTGTGCTTGCCGGCATGCACCGAACCGATCTCCACGCCCGCGCCGGTCAGCAGCGCCACGCTGGACGGGAGCAGCGGTGCCCAGCAGGCGCTCACCAACAACCCGCGGCCAGGCGCCACACCTTCAGTGTCCACGCCCTTCGATGTGGGCGCGGTGATTCGCCAGGTCCACTTCGCCTACCGTCCTGCCGAGGTCGGCGGGTTCGAGGGGGGGCACGCCACCTACGGCGTGACCGTTCGCGGCGGCGCTGTCTCGGTGACGCCGGTGCACCACCCGCCCGCTGGCCAGGTTGACGCGGTCGATATCAGCTCCCATGAGCCCCATACGGATCCAAATTCCCACGTGAACCGGCCCGAGCCCGTAACGGGCGCGCCCGCGACCTTCACCACCACCGCAATGGCTCGGGGGGGTGTTCAGGTCATGGACGGCCTGGCCTCCGCCTCCGTGGACAAGGACGGCAGCCTCGCCATGTCCCGTGGCGCGGTCACCGAACAGCTGCGCAACTCAGACGAGGGCGTGGAGCAGAGCTGGCGCTTCCCGCGGCGTCCGGATGGCAGCGGCGATCTCACCGTACGGGTGCGGGTGTCGGGGCAGCGATTCGTTGGCCGCACCGCCCACGGCCTGCACTTCGAGGACCCTGCCACCGGCATCGGCGTCCGCTATGGGCAGGCCACCTGGATAGACGCCGGGGGCAAGCGCTCGGCTCTGAGCGCAGACTTTCAGGGCGGCGCCGTGGTGATCACCGTGCCCGCCGCCCTGGTCGAAGCCTCGGCCTACCCTGCCCTGTTGGACCCCGTCATCTCGCCGGAGTACGGACTGAACACCTCGGTCCAGGCGCCGGCATGGAACAACCAGCGCCTGCCTGCCGTTGCCTCCGACGGCACCGATTACCTGGTTGTCTGGGACGACTATCGCCACCTCAAGTACGCGACCTATGACATCTACGCCGCCAGAGTCAGCTCCGCCGGCAAGGTGCTGGATCCGGGCGGGGTGCGCGTGAGCAGCGCCGCCAACAACCAGGTCCGCCCCGCGGTGGCCTTCGACGGAACCCGCTACCTCGTGGCCTGGTACGACTACCGCAACAACGCCACCTACCCGGATATCTACGGGTCCAGGATCAGCAAGTCAGGCACCGTGTTGGATCCGGTGGGCATCACCATCTCCACGGCCAGCAGCTACCAGTACAACCCGAGGATCGCCGTGGGCGGAGGCAACTTCCTGGTGGCGTGGCAGGACTATCGCAGCGGCTCCTACGCCAACGTCTACGGTGCCCGGGTTTCGCCCGCTGGCGTGGTGCTGGACAAGAAGGGCTTCCTAATCTCCGGCGCGAGCCACCACCAGTCCGCCCCGGACCTGGCCTTCGACGGCACCAACTTCCTGGTCGTCTGGATGGACTACCGCAAGACGTCCGGCAAATACACGAGGGTCGACATTTACGGGGCGCGGGTGAGCACCTCCGGCACGCTCCTGGACAAGAACGGATTCAAGATCAGCACCAACGGGGTGTTGCAGTACTACCCCTCCATCTCATACAGCGCCAACGGCGCCACCTTCCTGGTGGTGTGGCAGGAGTACCGCAACCTGGCCAAAACCTACTGGGACATCGTTGGGCAGACGGTGACGACCACGGCCACCCTCAAGGGTACCAACGTCATGATCTGCAAGGCCTCCGGGGATCAGTCGGAGCCTACCGTGGCGCACGACGGCTCCGACTTCATGGTCGCCTGGCGGGACAACCGCAGCAGCACGGCAAGCAACATCTATGGCGCCCGGGTCACGGTGGGCGGGGCCCTGGTCACTGGCAGCGAGGTGGCCATCTCCCAGGCCTCCGGCACTCAGTACCGGCCCTCCATTGCCTGGGCCAAGAGCGGCTACCTGGTGGCCTGGGAGGACGGGCGTAACCACTCCGGTTCCAACTACGACATCTACGGCGCCCGCCTCACCGGCGCCGGCGCCTTAAAGGACCCGGCGGGGATCCTCATCTCTACCTCGGGAGGCGATCAGTCACGCCCGGCGGTGGCCCACGACGGCACCAACTACCTGGTCGTGTGGCAGGAGAAGCGCAACTACGTCACCACCAGGACCGACCTGTACGGCGCCCTGGTCAGCGCCTCCGGGAGCCTGGTGACCAGCTCGGGCATCACCATCTCCAAGGCCGCAAACGACCAGCTCTACCCCGCGGTGACATATGGCGGCGGCAAGTACCTGGTGGTGTGGGAAGACCGTCGCTCGGGGACAAACATCTACGGTACGCAGGTGGGCACCACGGGTACGGTGAGCCACCCATCCGGCGTGCCCATCAGCGCAGCCGCCGGCAACCAGCAGTGGCCAGCCGTGGCCAGCGATGGCAGCGGCTACCTGGTCGTGTGGCAAGACTACCGCAACAACAAATCATACCCGGACGTGTACGGTACGCGGGTGAGCGGGCTCGGCGCGGTTGTGGACGCCTCTGGCATCGCCATCGCCAAGGCGTCCTTCTACCAGCAGACGCCCGCCGTGGCATACGGCGTGGGCAGCTACCTGGTGGTGTGGATGGACTACCGCAACTACAAGGTCTCCAACTGGGACATCCACGGCGCCCGGGTCAGCACCGCCGGCAAGGTGTTGGACACCAACAGCATCGTCATCTCTGACCAGATCCACCACCAGCAGTATCCGGCGGTGGCCCATGACAACGCCAACTTCATGGTGGTGTGGCAGGACCAGCGCAACAGCGTCTCCGGTACCTCCTGGGACATCCACGGCGCGCGGGTCAGCTCCGCGGGGAACCTGTTTGGCTCCACCAAGGCGGGCTTCTCCATCAGCGTCTCCGGCGGGGACCAGCTCCGTCCACGCGTGGCCAGCTCCACCAGCAGCTTCCTGGCGGTGTGGAAGGATTACCGGGGCGGCAAGCACAACCCCGACATCTACGGCACCCTGATCTCCAGCGCCGGCACGGTGAAGAGCAAGCTCGGGTACACCATCTCCACCGACTCGGACTACGACATCGCCCCCAACGTCACCTCCCCCGGGGCTGGCAAGTACATGGTGGTCTACTCCCGCTTCAGCGCGGCGGCCTCCGAGGGGGCGTTCCGGGTTAAGGCGCGCTTCCTCACGGAGCTGAACAAGGGCGGCCTCGCCTGCACAACGGGCAAGGCGTGCGTAAGCGGCTTCTGCGTGGATGGGGTGTGCTGCGACGTCGCCTGCGGCGGTGGCTCAACCGGCGATTGCCAGGCCTGCAGCGTGGCCTCGGGCGGGAAGGTGAACGGCACCTGCGGCCCGGTCATGGCGGGGGCCACCTGCCGGGCCACGGCTGGCCAGTGTGACACCGCCGAGACCTGCGACGGCGCCACCCTGACCTGCCCCACCAACGTGTTCACGGCCAAGGGGACCACCTGCCGCGGCGCGCTGGGCCTCTGCGACAAGGCCGAGACCTGCTCCGGGAGCTCGGCCTTGTGCCCCGCTGACGTGCGCCAGCCCGCTGGCACCTCCTGCCGCAAGGTTGCGGGCAAGTGCGACAAGGCCGAGACCTGCGACGGCACCTCAGCGGCATGCCCCACCGACGCGGTGCTCCCCTCGGGCTCCCCCTGCCGGCCAATTGTGGGCACATGCGACGTGGCGGAGACCTGCTCGGGTCAGACCGCGGTGTGCCCCACGGATCTGTTCAAGGGCTCCACCAACGTTTGCCGCGCCGCTGCCGGTGAGTGCGATCTGTCCGAGAGCTGCTCCGGCGCTTCGGCAATCTGCCCGGCAGACCTGTTCAAGGTGGACAACACCACCTGCAGCAAGGGGATGTGCATCCAGGGCAAGTGCCTGCCGCCGGACATGGGCCCGCCGGACATGGGGCCGGACGCCTCGCCGGATGGCGGCTCCCCCGACGGCAGCCCGGACCTCAGCTCCCCGGACGCCACGCTCACGCCGGACAAGGCCGTGGCCAAGCCTGACAGCAAGAGCGTCGGGGCGGAGGGGACCACGGAGGAGCCCGGAGAGAGCGAGGGGTGCGAGTGCAACACAGGCCACGCTGGAGACGGCGGCCCCCTCTCGGCCATGCTGCTCATGTTGCTGGCCCTGCTGCGACGCAGCCGCAAATAGCTCTACTCCCGGGAGAGCGCCTCGAATGAGGCCCGCACCTCGCTGACCAGCTCGTTGATCCGGTCGTCTGAGTCGCCGTCGGTGGAGATGGGCGCGCCGAACCGCACATGGGCCACCTTGTTGCTGTTGGCCACGAAGCTGTCAGGGGGGATGATCTCGTCTGTGCCGCTGATCCAGGCCGGCATGATCGGCATATCCAGCTGCCGGGCCAGGTGGAAGCCGCCCTTCTTGAACTTGCCCAGCTCACCAGTCCGGCTCCGGGTGCCCTCGGGCGCGATCCAGACGCAGACCCCGCTCTCCAGGTGCTTCTTGGCCTCGTTGAGCTGATCCACTGCGCGGGCGTGATCTTTGCGGCTCACCGGCACGAAGCCCGACGCCAGGAGAGCCCGCCCCCAGACCGGAATCCGGGTCAGCTCCTCCTTGAGCACCATGCGCATGCTCCCCGGCACGGCCAGGAACAGGGCGGGGATGTCGATGAGCGAGCGGTGGTTGGACATCACCACATAGGGCTGCCCGGGGGCAAAGTGCTCCAGACCCTCGGCGGTCAGGCCCGCGTTCCCCGCGCGCATGATCTTCTCGGCCCACCAGGAGAGCAGCTCGTCGCCCCTGGCGATGGACCCCTGCCCCATCACGCTGGACGCCAGAAAACGGCACGAAATATTGAGCGTATAGCCAATGGTCTTGTAAACACCGACCCGGCTCGAGAGACGAGTCCAGGGCGGGTCCTGGGACAGCACGGTTGTTGCGGGCATGGGATCTCCGAAAAAGCGACGTTACCGTCACTTTGTCACAGATCGGTCACGAAATGTCGCGAGATACCCATAAAAAAAGGCCCCGCTCCACGAAGGAAGCGGGGCCCCAGGCTAACCGGTGCCTGTTCACGCCGCCGCGAGGGCGACGTAGGTATTACGCACTACTCCACGTTCTTCTTGATCCACTCCATGCTCACCGACTTGGGACGCGTCAGGGCGGTGCCCACGGCGCGGTTCCAGATCAGCTGGGACAGCATGCCCATGGCGCGGGAGACGCTGAACAGCACGGTGTAGTACTCGAACTCCTCCAGGCCGTAGTGGTACAGGAGGGCGCCGGAGCCGGCGTCGACGTTGGGCCAGAAGTTCGCGATGGGGTTCTTGCCGTTCGCCACGCGCTCGGCGGAGAACTCCTCCAGAACCTTGGGCACCACCTTGAAGACGTTGTCCACGGTCTTGAAGACGGGATCCTCGGGCAGGTGCTCGCGGCCGAACATGTTGAAGCCGGTGAAGCGCGGGTCGGTCACGCGAAGGACGGCGTGGCCGTAGCCGGGGATGACCTTGCCGGAGCGCAGGGTCTCGAAGGCGTACTCGCGGACCTGGTCCTCGGTGGGCACGCCGCCGAACTTCTCGATGGTCTCGATGATCCAGCCCAGGCACTCCTGGTTGGCCAGGCCGTGCAGGGGGCCAGCCAGGCCGTTGAGGC
>CAZCFB010000009.1:64915-77968 GCA_964497805.1 uncultured Kofleriaceae bacterium | reverse complement strand
GGGGGGGGGGGGGGGGGCGGCGGGGGGGGGGGGGGGGGGGGGGGGGGGGGGGGCGTGAGGGGGGGGGGGGGGGGGGCGGTGGCCATTGGGGTGTGGCGGCGGATGGTCGCTCAGGCCGCTCGCTTCGCTCGCGGAACCAGGAACGGGAAACGGGAAACGGGAAACGGGAAATGAGTGTGCACCCGACCGCCGTGGTGGGGCCGTACTCTGTTGTGGGTCCGGAGGTTTCGGTTGGGCCTGAGTGCGTTATTGGTAGCCATGTGGTGCTCGAGGGGGAGGTTGAGATTGGGGCGGGGACTCGGATTGGGCACCACTCGGTTATTGGTTCGCCGCCTCAGATTCGGGGGCAGGAAGGGGATGGGGGCAGGGTTGTTATTGGGCGCGACAACTGGATTCGGGAGTTTGTGACCATCCACGCGGCTCGTGAGGGGGAGGAGACGGTCATCGGAGACGACTGCCTGCTCATGTGCTTCTCCCATGTGGCCCATGACTGCAAGCTGGGCGACGGGGTTGAGCTGGCCAATGGGGTGCAGTTGGCGGGGCATGTTGAGCTTGGCGACGGCGTTGGCGCCGGTGGGTTGGCCGCAGTGCACCAGTTCGTGAAGGTGGGGGCCGGGGCGTTTTTGGCCGCGGGCGCGCGGGTTTCGCAAGACGTGCTGCCGTACTGTTTGGTGGCTGGCGACCGGGCGAAGGTTATTGGGCTGAACCGGATAGGGATGAAGCGGCGTGGCATGAGCGCCGAGAGGATTCGGGAGCTGCGGGAGGCGGTGCGGGGGATTTATCGGGGGGAGAAAGTAGAAGAGGAAGAGCTGGCCGCGTTTGTGGAGGGGAGTACGCGGGGGTTGTGTGGGTGGGGAGGGAAGAGGGCGGCGGAGGGAGTATGATTTGGGGCGGGGCGGAGAGAACTAGAAACGGGAAACTGGAAACGGGAAACGGGAAATGAACCGCAAAGTGATAGACAGGCCGTTTCCCGTTTCCCGTTTTGTATTTCTCATTTCTAGTTTTCTTTTAAGCTGCGACTGCAAAGCACCCCCCGCATCAACCCCCGACAAGGGCCCCGCGGTCGTCGTCGTCGATCCCGAAGAAGCGGACGCTCCTCCTGCCACGGCCGAGACCGAGCCCAATGACAGCCGCAAGCTTGCCCAGCCGCTCAAGGCCGGCGAGTGGATCGAGGCGGCCATGTCGGAGAAGAACACCGACTGGTTCCGCCTCAACTTCACCGAGAGCGAATCGCCTCAGGTGGCGCAGGTGCGGGTTCGCGGGGTCACCGGCCTGAACCTGCGGCTGGAGGCCTTCAACGCCGAGGGGAAGCGGCTGGTCAAGGTGGACAACGCGGGGGAAGGGGGCGGCGAGGTGTTGGTTAACCTCTCCGTGGAGCCGGGCATCGGGTTCCTGCGCGTGAGCGAGGTCAAGGGCCTGGGCACCACCCTGCCGTACAGGATTGGCTACTCCCTGCGGGCGCGGGAAGAGGGCGAGGAGGTTGAGCCCAACTGGAAGGCGGCCATGGCCACGCCGCTGGTCCTGGACCAGGAGGCGGTGGGTTACCTCGGCTGGCGCACGGACAACGACTGGTACCAGGTGGACGTGAGCGGCATCTCGCCATCCGCGCGCCTGCGGGTGGAGCTGGACGGGGTGGACGGCGTGCGGGCCAACCTCTCGGTTCGCACCGCGGGCGGGAAGATCCTGGCCGAACGCTGGACCCGCAAGGGAGACGGCGCCGTCCTCGCCAACCTCACCCCTCCCCTGGCCGCAGAGCCGCTGCTGGTCGTGGTGCGCTGCCGGGATGACACCAACGTCGAGTCCCGCTACTACCTGCGGGTGATCTCCGCGGTGCCCGCCGGCCCCACTGAACGCGAGCCCAACGATGCCCCTGCGGAGGCCACCCCCCTGAGCGGTCCCGAGCCAGTGGCGGGGTTGCTTCTGGACCGGCGAGACCGGGACCTGTACCTGCTCCAGACCCAGGAGACTCGCTGGGTGAAGGTCACCGCCCGCCCCCCCATGGGGGTGGACCTGGAGCTGGCCCTGCTGGACAGCGCGGGCAAGGCGACATGGACCGTCAACGCGGCCAAGGTGCGGCTCCCCGAGGTGATGCCCGCGCTCATGGTGAGCCCTCCCGGCGCCGTGGTGCAGGTGCGCGCCGTGTCCCTGGACATGGTCTCCGGGCAGGCGCCGTACGTCATCTCGGTGCGGACCCTCTCCGGCGGAGGAATGGAGGCCGAACCCAACGACACCCCGGCCCTGGCCGGCGACGCGCTCTCGCCGGCGCGGTGGCCCATCAGGGGCTACCTCCACCCGGGCGCCGACCAGGATCACTTTCGTATCCAGGCCGCGTCCAGCCGCCTGCGCCTTGTGGCCCGTGCCCCGGACGCCGCGGGCTTGAAGCTGATCCTGCAGGAGGTCGCCGGCGAGGAGCTGGCCAGCGTCACGGCGGACAAGGGCGAGGAGGCCACCCTGGAGGCGGACGTCACCGAGGGTGAGGCGTACCTGCTGCAGGTGCTGGACCCGGCGGGCAAGGGCCAGCCGGATCGCCCCTACACCATCTCCCAGGAGGACCGATGAAGGGAATCACGACACCCGCGCTGTTGCTCATCCTGGTGGGCTCGGCCACGGCGTGCAGCGGCCCGGGCGCCGCAGCGAGGAAGGGGCCCGCCCAGGTGGTGTTGGCCTACAGCGAGGCCCTGGAGGGGCGCCGCTACAAGGACGCGTACCTGCTCATGTCCGCCGACTTCCGCAAGCGCAACAGCCTGGCCGGCTTCACCCGCATGGTCACGCGGGATCCAAAGACCGCGGCCCGGGTCCTGTCGCGGTTGCGGGCCCAGGCGGACCGGCTGCAGGTGTCCGCGGCCGTGCAGTACGGGGACAGCGAAACCATCCGGCTAAGCTCCGAGAAGGGGGAGTGGCGCATCGCCGAGGATCCCACCGACATCTACAGCCAGCGCACACCCCGGGAGGCGCTGCGGAGCTTCGTGCGCGCCCTGGAGCAGCGTCGCTACGACATCGTGCTCCGCTTCGTGCCGGCGCGCTGGGCCAAGGATCTGACCAGGGCCAAGCTCAAGAAGGCCTGGGAGGGGAAGGGCAAGGACGCCCTGGAGACCCTCATCGCCAACCTCAAGGCCAACCTGGATGGCCCGTTCAAGCAGTCCGAGGACCGGGCCACCATGGCTTACGGAGAGGGCTTCAAGCTCAAGATGGTGCGAGAGGAGAGCCTCTGGAAGGTATCAGATCCGGACTGAAAGCCCTGATCTCGCACGACAACGCCATTGTTTGCACAGTCCTACGCAAATTTTGCACAATGACAGGTGTGCCCCAACTCCGCCTCTTCTCAAGGAAAATAGACTTTTCTCTGCAACGAAGATTTGTCATGTGAACAACGTATGACACAATATGCAGGGTGAAGGGCAGAGCGAGACACCGTAAGCTGGCTTACACAAAAAGAAAAAGCTGTATAATTGCAGAGCGTTGGCAAAGGGAATCAAAAAGCACGTAATTTCTTGGACCATTTATTGCTTTTGATCGTCTAAAATTATATCGGGAACAAAATTTTCCCGAACTGGAGCGGAAACCAAATGCTCGACCCGTGGATCATAGAAGAGATTCGGAAGCGCGAAGAGCGCAACCGGCGGGATGAGCGGCCGATGCTCGAGATCCCACTGGAGGAGCCCCCCCATGTTGAAGAGGACAGCGTGGTGGGAGAGGAAGAGGAGATAGAAAGGGGCGTGGTCATCGTGGATTTCGGGGTCTAGTACAGGCCGCTGATTCCCGGAAACTTTCGGGTTCACCTTCCGGTGAATCCCACACCCTCCTTCGCGGCCAATCCACCATTCACTTCTTCGGTTCGGCCGCCCCCAGAAGCCCCAGATCCTCCACCCCCTTACGTAGGCGCTTCATGAACTTCGGGCCAGGATCCGCCTTGGCGTTGCGGTACGTGGGATCCAGCTCCCGGAAGATGGGCAGATTCTGCACCTTGCGCCACTCCATGTGCCCGATCAGGTAGCGGATCTTTTTGTGCTTGCCCGTGAGGTAGCGCACCAGGGCGATGTTGGCCGCCAGCTGCTTGCGGGTCAGGGGCCATTTTTTTCCGCCCCCCATGTTCTCAATGCCGATGGCGTCGTAGTTGAGCCCGATGCAGTGCCGGCCCATCCAGGTTTCAGGCATGAGCCGGTGGATGGTGCCATCCCGGGCCACCAGGAAGTGCGCCGAGACGTTGAGGGCGCCGCCGCGCGCCAGGTCCTTCCGGCCGCGGCGGGCGCGCACCCGGTTGAAGGCCCGCCAGGTGCCCTTGAGGCCGCGGGTGCCTGTCCAGTGGACCACGATGGCCCGGGGCACGATGGTGATCTCCTCCACCTCCAGGCCGTAGTGTTTGCGGATGTACTGTCGGGTGAGCGCCTTGCGTTCTGCGTCGAACTTAATCGGCAGGTCGATGATCTCCGGGGCGACCGGCTCCGGCTGCGCGCCAGCGGGAGCGGCACAGCAGAGCAGGGCGGCGAGGAGGGCCAGCCGAGGGGACAATAGCTTCATTTCACTAGGATATACGATCTTCCAAATGATAATATCTCCTCCCGTGAGAGACGCTGACAAGACGGACAGGACCCGGCGGGCGCGCGACCAGGACCGGGCGATCCACCTGAATCAGTGCAAGCTGGTGGTGCTCAAGGGCAGCATGCGGGGCAAAGAGCTCACCGTGGCCGGCGATGTCATCCGCATCGGCAAGGCCGATAACAACGATCTGATCCTGCACGAGGACACCGTCTCCAGGTCGCACTGCGAGATCCTGCGGGACGCCAAGGGCTACTTGCTCAGGGACCTGGGCTCCACCAACGGCACCTTCCTGGACGGCGCCGAGGTGCGGGAAGCGTACCTGCGGGCTGGCTCGGCCATGACCGTGGGCACGGTGCAGATCCGCTTCCAGCCTTTCTCCGAGCGCATCGAGATCCTCCCCAGCGAGAAGGAGCGGCTGGGTGACATGGTGGGGCGCAGCCTGGCCATCCGGGAGATCTTCGGGCTCATGGAGCGGGTGGGGCCCACCGAGGCCACGGTGCTCATCGAGGGTGAGACCGGCACCGGCAAGGACATGGTGGCCCGCACCATCCACCAGCTGAGCTCCCGGCATGAGGGCCCCTTCGTGGTTGTGGACTGTGGAGCGGTGGCGCCCAACCTCATCGAGTCCGAGCTGTTCGGCCACGAGAAGGGCGCCTACACCGGGGCCACCACCACCCGGCAGGGCGCCTTTGAGCAGGCCCACGGCGGCACCATCTTCCTGGACGAGCTGGGTGAGCTGAGCCTGGACCTGCAGCCCAAGCTGTTGCGCGTGCTGGAGCAGCGGGAGATCCGGCGGGTGGGGGGGAACCGCACCGTGCGCGTGGACATCCGCGTGGTGGCCGCCACCAAGCAGGACCTGAAGAAGGAGGTGCAGCGGGGCAAGTTCCGCGAGGACCTCTTCTTCCGCGTCTCGGTGGTGCCCATGTACATGCCGCCCCTGCGCCAGCGCAAGGACGACATCCCCCTGCTGGTCGCCAACTTCATGCGGACCATGGGCGGGGAGGGAAGCACCGATCCGCCGGAAGAAACTCTGGACATGCTCCTCGGTCATGACTGGCCGGGCAACGTGCGGGAGCTGCGCAACGTGCTGGAGCGAGGGGCCTTCCTCTCCCACCATATGGGGCCGGAGGCGTTCGCCTTCATCGACGCGCCGGGCATGGGGGCGCCCAACTCGGGGCGGGCTCCGGCTGGGGTGCCCTTCGACCCGGCGCTCTCCTACCGCGAGAACAAGGAACGCTGGAACGATCAGTTCGAGCGCCAGTTCCTCACCTGGCTGCTGGAGCGCGCGGAGGGCAACATCTCCAGGGCGGCGCGCGAGGCGGACATGGACCGCAAGTACCTGCACAAGCTGATCAAGAAGCACGGCCTGCAGTAGGGCCGCCCGCCCGGCGCGTTCCCCCCGCTAAATCCCACTCATCTGGTTGACAGCTTTCACACTTTGCAGTCCAGTACTGTTGCCGCAATACTGTGATGAAACCCGAGGCTGTGTCGAGGACTGCACATGGTAGCCGTTGAAGAGATCCCGCTGGTTGGACGAGACGTAGAGCTCAGCTCCCTGCACCAGGCCCTGGACCGGGCGCTGACCTACGAAACCCCCCAGGCCATCGTGCTGGTGGGGAGCCAGGGGGCCGGCAAGACCAGGCTCGTGAAACATTGGCTGGGGGAGGTAAGGGAGCAGCGACCCGAGGTTCGTATCTTCTCGGCCAGCGCCCCCAGCGCCGAGCATTCCTACGAGCCGTTCGCCCAGATCCTGCGCTCCCGCTTTGGCATCAAGGAGGGAGACGGCGAGGCGCAGGCGACGCTGCGGACCCAGGTGGAGGAGGTGCTCCAGGACCGCCGCGTGGCCGAGGTGCTGCACTTCCTGGGCGCGTTCATCGGCGTCACCGTGCCGGACAATCCGTTCCTGCGCGCGCTGGAGGACACCGCCGACCAGCACGCCGAGGTGGCTCGCACCGTGCTGGCGCGCTACCTGGAAGAGGACGCCGCGGTGTCGCCCCTGGTGCTCGTGGTCGAGGATCTACACCTTGCCGACGACGCCAGCCTCTCCCTGTTTCAGCGTCTGGCCGAGTCTCTGGAGGGGGCGCCGGTGCTGCTTGTGGGGACCTGCCGTCCGGACCTGTTCAGGCGCGAGCGGAGCTTCACCGCCCTCGACGCCGAGCTCGCTCGCATCGACCTGCCCCTGCTCTCTCCTCAGCAGAGCCTGGACCAGCTCAAGCACCTGCTCGCCCCGGTGGAGGACCTGCCCCCCACCCTGGTGGACACCGCCGTGGAGTTGAGCGGCGGCAACCCCCTCTTCCTGGTGCAGCTCGTGCGGCTGCTCATGGACAAGGGGATCGTCACCGTGGAGGACGGGACCCTCACCCTGGACGACGCCGGGCTGGACGAGATCGACCTCCCCCTGTCCGTGGAGGAGGCGGTGCAGGTGCGGGTGGACCTGCTCACCGCCGCCGAGCGGGATGTGCTGGAGAAGGCGGCGTGCGTGGGGAGCGTGTTCTGGGTGGAGACGCTGGTGAGCCTTAGCCGCCTGCAGCAGGAGGTGGAGCCGCCGGCCGACGCCTGGATGGCCGACGTGCTTAGCCACACCATCACCGAGATCCTGGCCCGCCTGGAGGCCCGGGACTATGTGCTCCGGCTGCCCGACGCCAGCATCCCCGGCACCACGGAGTACGTGTTCAAGAACAACCTGGAGCGGAAGCTCATCGGCAGCATGGTGCACCCCTCTCGGCTGGAGCAGTACCACCTGTTCACGGCCCAGTGGCTGGAGACCCGGCTGGTGGAGCGTAGCGAGGCGCAGCTCGAGGAGCTCGGCGCCCATTACGAGAAGGGGGGGAACCCGCGGCGGGCCTCCTTCTGTTACATCTTCGCCGGCGACCGGGCCCGGGGGCGGTACGCCAACGAGCAGGCCACGCGCTTTTACAAGCGCGGCATCGAGCTGATGGAGCTCTCCGACGCGTTCTCCAAGCTCACCGCGCTGCAGAACCTGGGCGACGTCCTCATCGTGCTCGGGCGCAACGAGGAGGCGGTGGAGCACTTCCACAAGATGCTGCACGTCGCCTGGTTGCTGGACCACAAGGAGAAGGGGGGCACCGCCCACCGCCGCCTGGGCACTACCTTCTGCACCCTCGGCGACTACGAGAAGGCGTCCACCCACCTGCACAACGGCATGCGCCTGTTCAAGGCGGCGCTGGACGGCAGGGGCCTGGCCGCCACCATGGACGATGTGGGCCGGCTGCACTGGCTCAAGGGTGAGTACGAGGACGCCCTGGAATACCACCGGCAGGCAATGGACCTGAAGCGGGAGCTCGGGGCGCGGCCGGACATGGCGGTGTCGCTCACCAATATCGGCAAGGTCCACCAGGAGTCGGGCTCATTCGCCCAGGCCCTGGACTGCTTCGTGCAAGCCCTCGAGATCCGCAAGGAGGTGGGGGACAAGCTGGGAATGGTGGACTCCCTGGGCCACCTTGGCGGCGTGCACCGGGCGCAGAGCGATTACAACAAGGCCCACGAGCTGCTGACCGAGGCGCTGGAGCTGGCCCAGGAGATGGGCGCGCGGCTAAACGAGGCTGCGCTGCGCATCAGCCTGGCCGACGCCAAGCTCCAGCTCGGCAAGCCCAAGGAGGCAGAGGAGCAGCTGAAGCAGGCCGAGGACCTGAGCGGCAACCTGGGCGACCGGCGCCTGCGGGCGGATTGCTCCCGCACCATGGCGGAGGTGAGGCTCGCGCTGGGCGACCTGGACGCCGCGGAGCAGCACGCCACCGAGGCGTTGGAGATCGTGGAGGACCTTGAGCTGCTGCCCGAGATGGGCCTGGCCCTGCGCGTGCTGGGTGAGGTGGTGGCCGCAGGGGAGCTCTCGGACGAGAACAAGGAGCGGACCCTCGGCCTGTTCCGTCAGGCCATCGAGCTCTTCACCGAGCTCGGAAACGATCTTGAGCTGGCCAGGGTGTTCGCGCCGCTGGCCGACTACCACGACCGGTGCGGTGAGCGCGAGGACGCCACCCACTTCCGCTCAAGCGCCGACGAGATCTTCGCCCGGCTCACGTAGACTTTTCCCATGAGCGATCGCATTGACTACGGCCAGATCCCCGGGCCAGTGCTTGAGCTGTGCAGGGCGCTGGAGGGGGGAGGGCACGAGGCTCACCTGGTGGGCGGCGGCGTGCGCGACATGCTCATGGGGCGGCCTGTGCACGACTGGGACGTGGCCACCAGCGCGCGCCCCGATCAGGTCCAGGGGCTGTTCAGCCGCTGCATCCCCACTGGCATCAAGCATGGCACCGTCACCGTGCTCAAGGGCCGGGGGGAAGCAGAGCTCCCCATCGAGGTGACCACCTACCGGGGCGAAGGGGCGTACAGCGACGGGCGGCGGCCCGACGAGATCAGGTTCGTCACCTCCCTGGAGGAGGACCTCTCCAGGCGGGATTTTACGATCAACGCCATGGCCCTGGACCCCCTGCGGCGGCGGCTGGTTGATCCCCTGGGGGGGCAGCAGGACCTGGAGCGGCGGGTGATTCGGGCGGTGGGTGAGGCCGCGGAGCGGTTCGGCGAGGACGGCCTGCGTATCATGCGCGCGGTACGCTTCGCCGCGGTGCTGGAGATGCACCTGGAGCAGGAAACCGAGGATGCCATCGGGCCGGCGATTCCGGTGTTCCGTAAGGTGTCGCGCGAGCGGGTGCGAGACGAGCTGCTCAAGCTGCTGGAGGCGCCGCGCCCGTCGGTGGGCCTTGAGATCATGCGGCGCACGGGGCTGCTGGGGGAGGTGCTGCCAGAGCTGGTGAAGGGGGTGGGCCTGACCCAAAACCGCCACCACCCTCACGACGTGTACCGCCACACGATCATCGTGGTGGACAGCGCGCCCGCCGACCCGCTGCTGCGTATGGCGGCCCTGCTGCACGACGTGGGAAAGCCCGCCACGGCCGCCGACAACCCCAACCGGCCCGGGGAGAAGAGCTTCCACGGGCACGAGAAGGTGGGCGCGCGCATGGCCGACGACATCTGCGGCCAGCTGCGCATGTCCAACCGGGATCGGGCGCGGGTGGTGGGGCTGGTCCAGAACCACAACTTTCGCCTGGACGGCTGGACAGACCGGTCGGTGCGGCGCTTCCTGGCCCGGGTTGAGCCGGCGCTGCTGCCAGATCTGCTCCGGCTCAAGCGCGCGGACGTCTTGGGCAAGGGCGGGGACCCGGAGCGGCTGCAGCGGCTGGACGAGCTGAAGGCGCGGCTTGAAGCGGAGCGCGACCGGGCCCCGGCCCTGCATACGCGCGACCTGGCCCTGAGCGGCGGGCGGCTCATCGCCCACCTGGGGCTGAAGCCCGGGCCTCGGGTGGGGGAGATCCTGCGCGAGCTCCTGGAGCGGGTCCTGGACGATCCCTCCCTCAACGAGGAGGAGGCGCTGCTCGGGATGGCAGAGGAGCTGAACTCCGACGACAGCGCGTGATCTACCTGCGCATCATGGGGCGCTTCTGCCTCTTCCTCCTCTACCTGATCAGTACCCTTTGTTTGCGCCTCGTCGGGCGGCGGCTCTACCCGGCCTGGGGATGGTTCCAGGAAACCGTGGTGCGGTTCATGCGCTGGAGCTTCGGACGGCCGATGGAGAACCTGGACCTGGCGCTGGAGCGGCGCATCCTGGACATCCTGGGGGCCCTGGCCCGGCTGCGGCCGGACAAGATCAGGCTTGTCAGGCAGGAAGAGGAGGGCGGCCCGAGCGGGGAGTGGCTCATCCCGGCAGAGCTGTCAGGGGAGGGCGGGCCGGTGATCCTCTACCTCCACGGCGGCGGCTACATGTTCTGCTCGCCGGTTACCCACCGGTTATTCATAACCCGGGTGGCCCGGGCGGCCGGGGCGCGGGTGCTAGGGCTGCGCTACAGGCTGGCGCCCGAGCACCCCTTCCCCGCGGCCCTGGACGACGCGGTGGCCGGCTATTGCTGGCTGCTGGAACGAGGTAATTCGCCAGAAGAGATCCTGCTGGCCGGCGACTCGGCAGGGGGTGGGCTGGCCCTGGCCCTGCTCAAGCGGCTGCGCGACGAGGGCAAACCCCTGCCAGCCGGGGCGGCGCTGCTCTCGCCGTGGGTTGACCTTGTCGCCGACGACGACTCCATGCGGGAATACGCTGGCGTTGACTACCTGGGCACTTCGGTGGCTGGTTCTGGCCAGCACGTGCGCCTGGTCCTGGGGGATGCAGATCCGCGCGACCCGCTGGCCTCGCCGCTGCACGGCGATCTGTCCGGCCTGCCGCCGCTGCTGCTGCACGCGGGCGGCGTGGAGATCCTGCGGGGCCAGATTGAGCGCCTGGCCAGGCGGGCGCGGGAGGCCGGGGTAGGGGTTGAGCTAAAGGTGTGGCCCCACATGGTGCATGTCTTTCAGTCGATGAACGGGGTGTTCCCCCAGGGGCGGGAGGCGGTTCGGGAGGTTGGGATTTTTGCGCGGCGTCGCCTTGGGCTGCCTAATTCTGGTACCAGATCGGCGAGCTCCAGGCCCGCTCTCTGATCACTTTCTGGGTGGTCTTGCTGTCACAGCCGGCGGGGCGGCTGGTGGGGGAGAGCTGGTTGCAGATCCAGGTGCTCCAGCGGCAGCTCGGGTCCTCAACCACGCGGGCGTAGTAGAGGGCCGCCTGCTTGGGGTCGAACTCCGGGTCCTCCCAGCGGCCGCAGATCTCCTTTTCGCCCTGGCCAGTACGCTTGCAGGTCTTGGGGTCCACCGTGGCCTTGGCCTTTGACGGGGCCACCAGGTCGAACACTTTCTGGTGGGCCTTGCCCGCGCTGTCCAGCCAGAGCTTGACCACCTGAGCCCCGGCCAGGCGGGCGCCCGGGCGGGCCGTGGTGCCGGCGTCGTGGGCGGCCCACAGCAGGAAGGAGGGGGCGCCGCCAGACCGCGCCGGCAGGACGCCGCCCATGGGCACGCCCGCCTCGTACGCGGCGTCCACCATCTTGTCGTTGCTGGCGGAGCAGGGAGACTGGGGCATGCCCCAGCCGCCGAAGAAGCGCAGCTTGATCCGGGTGCCGCTGGTGCTGTAAGTCTCCCGCCGCCGCATGGCCTGAAAGATGGCGTCGCGGGAGTTCTCAACGGCCCAAACGGCGGCCAGGCCCCCCGGGTTATTGATCAGCCCCCGGTGGGTCATGTTCCCCTTGCCCAGCTTCTCGTCGGCGGTGTCGTCGCTGACCCCAACATGGCCAGGCCAGGTGGACTCCCAGGTGTTGCCCGGCGTGCCGTTGTGCGAGTCCGTGGAGCCGATGACCCCGACCATGTACGGGTTCTTCCCCAGGGTCCTCTTCAGCTGCATCCCCTTGATCAGCGCGCCCCGCATAAAGTCCAGTCGGGAGACGCACCCCGACTCCTGCACGCCGCCGAAGCCGGTGCCTTCTCCGCAGTCAGGCACCGGGTCCACGCGCAGCTTCTCGAAGGCGCACAGGGGATCCTTGGCGCCGGTTACGCCGGACAGGCCGTTACGGCACTCCATGTCTCCCTTGTGCTGGAAGATCTCCATGAGCGGCTCAAGGCGGGCGCGCAGCTTCATGGACTGGGCCAGGGTGGCGCCGCTGCTGCCGTCCCGGGTGAGCTCCGGGTCGTACATGGTGCCGTTGCTCCAGTTGGAGTTGTGCGGGATCACCATCACATCGCACCCCTTGCCGTCGTCCAGGCACTGGTCGCGCAGAGCGATCCACAGCTCATACGGCCTTGGCGCCTCATAGTAGGAGACCGGCCGGGTGGTGACCTTGTCGTTGCGGAAGATGACGTTGCGGTGGAGGTTGGCCACCTTGGGCGTTGCCGTGTACTCGTAGCCCACGAAGGAGGTGAACTTGCAGGAGGCGGTGCGGTCGTAGGCGCTCTCCGCGGCGTTCTGGAGGTCCTTCCACACCTGGGTGGCCGCGTCACGGCACCGCTTGCCGTCGGCGCCGCAGATATCCTTCATGCGCGCCTGACCCGAGGCGGCCACCAGCTGCATGCCCCAGGCGCTCACGGCGTTGGTGCCGCCCACGCGGAACGCCTTGCAGCTGGCGCTGTCGTAGGCCGCCGAGCCGGTGGTGCGGCACAGGTGGGTCTCGCCCAGGAACTCGGCGTGGTCAGTGACGCCCGCGAAGTCGAGGGGGCGCTCCAACCTGGCCGGGCGCGTGCCGTTCCCTTTGCTGTCCAGGGGCGGCAGCATGACCTGTCCGCCGGTGGCGAAGGCGTACGCCTGGGCCGGGGTCACCGAGAGGTCGTAGCCGTAGGCGTCCCATGAGTAGGTAGTGTGCACGTGCAGGTCGCCCCACAGGAGCTGGCGCCGCCCGTGCCGTTCCTGGCAGGCCGGGCGCTTCTCGGTATAGGTCACCGTTGAGCCGTCGTCGGGCGTCAGGTCGCCGGCGTCGTCATCGCTGCAGGCGCACAGGGGCATGGCCAGGGCCAGGGGGAGCAGATGGAAAGGTCGCATACCCGGGATATAGCCGAGTCCTCAGCCGCAGTCGAGCTACCTCTGCTCTCCGTACCCGTCGATGAGCAGGGCGGAGGTGTCGAGGCCGGGGGGGCTCACGGTGTCCAGGCGAA
>CAZCFB010000009.1:32568-64815 GCA_964497805.1 uncultured Kofleriaceae bacterium | reverse complement strand
TCGATGAGCAGGGCGGAGGTGTCGAGGCCGGGGGGGCTCACGGTGTCCAGGCGAAGCCAGCGCATGCGGCCGGTGAGGTCCGGGCCCATCCAGCTGATCCGCTCCAGGGTGCTGGCCATGCGTCTCGTGATCCTGGCGCCGGCTGGGCCCGCGGCGCCCCAGAATCCCTGGTCGGCCAGCCAGCCAGCCACTCCCCGGGCGCGGGCAGAGCTCAGCGGACACTGCTCAACCCGGAGTGGGCCCAGGTGGCCGCCGGGGCGGTGAACCTGCAAGAGCGTCAGCGGGGGACCGGCGTCGGGCCAGAACAAGGTGCACTCCAGGGCCCCGGGCAGAGGCGCCATGGCGCTCACCAGTACCCCGTGGAGAAGCTCCGGCGGGTCCTGGTCGCTTAATGGGAGCAGCACGTCGGCGAAGGCCTGCCTCACCGAGGCCGGGGTGGTCAGGTCCAGGGCCACAGCGCCCAGGGATCGCCGGCGGCGGAGGGTGGGGCCCACCGGCTTGATCGCCACCGGGTATCCTACCTCCTGGGCCACGCGCTGTGCCGCCGAGGCCGACGCGGTGATCTCTTCCGACGGGGCGTCCAGGCCATAGCAGGCCAGCAACTCCTTGGTCTTCGGCTCGTCCAACACCACGGGCCAGCCGTCGAGGAGCCGCCTCGCCCGGTCCACCGAGACCCGGGGGCGCCGCCCGCGGGGAGGGGTCGCCCCGGCCGCGCGGACCAGGGCGCAGAAAGCGTGCAGGAGCTCCGGTTCCACCGGCTCCTCGAGCACCATGTCCGGCGCGTCCTCGCAGGTCGGGGTGGGGCGCAAATTAGCAGGGGGATCGGAGGCGGCCCAGGCGTCCATGAGCAAGGCCCGCTCTCCAGGACCCCCGGCGCGGATGACGACCCGGGGAGATGGAGGCGGGGGCGCGGAGAGCTGGCGTCTGGCCGCGGCCACGAGGGCGGCAGGGGTGCGGACCAGGGGCAACCCGAGCCCACGGCACGCAGCCACCGCGGTGGGAGGCGTGATGCCGTCCGGGGCGTCTGGCCAGGCAAGCGGCCCGCGGGCCTCTCCGGTGAGCAGCAGGGCCACCGGGGCAGGGTGGTCCAGCAGGAGATACAGATCCCGGAGGGTGAGCTGCCGGTGCAGGGCCGCCAGCAGGGGCGGCGCCGGATCCAGGGCCGCGGCTGATCGGGCAAGGTCGATCCAGGACGTGGGGTGATCACCGCCGGTGGCCACCACGCCGGCGAGGGGCAGCCGCGCCCTGGCGGCGGCCTGAACCAGGAGGCTCCCCAGCCGCCGGTCCTGGGTCAGGACGAACCGCGCCGGCCCCGCCTCGGGCCGGTATCCCTTCCCCTCTATTCCCGCCCGCACAAGGGGCGTCCAGAGCCCGCTCTCGGGCCCGAGGACCAGCCCGTCGCCGTCGGTGAGACCCTGGCCGCCGGGGGCCAGGCAGAGCAGCGCGCGCGCCCGCCGCCCCGCCTGTTCCACGGCTCGCAGCAGCTTGTCCCCGCGCCCGGCCACCAGGGCAAGATCCGCGCGCTTCCCACGAGGGGGCGGCTTGAGCCGGGCGGCGGTCCATGGGGCGTGTTGGGCCAGGGGCCCCTTGCGGAGCAGGGTAGATGGAGCCAGCAGGGCTGCGAGGGAGGCTGCGTCAGGAGCGGGCATGGATCCGATCATCACAGGTCGGGGCCGTGGCGCAAATAAAGTGAGCGGGAATCGAGGACGGAGGATGGATTGTGGCAGGAAAGCGGACGCGCCCCCTAATTCGTCTCCAGCTTGTCCTCGCTGATCTCGATGGTCTTTGTGAAGTCCTCGTGGTCGGGATCATCGCCGGGGAATTGCGGATGGAGCACCACCACCTCGGCCTCCTCATCACCCATATGTTCGGGCGGCGCGCCGGGCTTGAGGGTCAACACCATGGCGGCCTGGCACGACTCAACCAGGCGCACCCCCTCGGGCAGGTCCCCGGTGGGATCGTCCAGGCCGATCTCCTCCTCGGGGGTGGGCGTTCGGTCCTCGGCGCTGAAGCCTAGCCGCTTGAGGTCAGCGTGCCGCCCGCCCAGGTGCTCGGCCAGGTCCTCGGCGATCTGCTGGTTCTCCTCCTGCGCGGGGAGGATCAGCAGCCGGGGCGGGAAGTGGTCGCACGCCATGCGGATGGCGGCCGCCTTCTGCTCCGGCTGCACATCACCGCCAAGGGCCTGGTGGGTCAGCAGGATCACCTTGTCGGCTCCGTGGCGGGAGAGCACAGCGATGACGTCATCGTCCGCGTAGCTGGGGGGGGTGTCGCAGGGGAGCATGGCGTAGAGGGTGGCCCCAAGGCGGCTGGCGATGACGCGCCCCTCGTTGATAAGCGCCAGGCTGTCATCGCCTGGGGTCCCACCCTCGAGTTCGATCTGTACCAGGATGTTGGCCACTGCGGGCTCCCTGGCGGCGCTACTCCTTGATGCCGCGCTTGCGCCTGATCTGATCCATCACCTTGCCGTACTCCACGTCCCAGTTGGAGGTGCCCTCTTGCATGTTCCGGATCCGCTTGCGCACCTCCACATCGAGCTCCTCGTCCACCATCATGTGCCGGTGGAGGAGGAGCTTCATCTTCCTGCGCAGCTCGGCGTCGGTGGAGTACACCTCCTCGATGAACTGCGAGTGCATGAAGGTTTCGATGAGCTGGTTGCAGATCCAGATGATGGCATCCTCACCGAGCCCGAAGCCCTTCTCGTCGGCCAACGCCCGCTTGACCTTGCCGAAGGCGCCGTGGGGGAGCTTGCGCCGCTCCAGGATGTCCTTGGTCTGTTCGGTGATCTCGCGATCCAGCCGAACGTACTCCTTGAGCACCGCTTCAATGTCCAGGGTAGCCTCGTCGCCGTTGGCCACCTCGATGTCCTCGGCTTCGACCAGCTGTTTGATGATATCCCTGGCGATTACCGGTACTTTCGCGCTATAGAGTCTCATGTCAATGCCCGGCTCGTGGAAGGCAGAGTATAGGAGCCACCCGTCGCCGGTGTCAACGGTCGGATGACTCTGATATGGTGAAAGAAAAAGGGCAGTTATAAGAGCAGTCGGCCATCCATGCCAATGGGCGGCCGCCTCTCCCGCCGCCCACCCGAGCCATGTTCTTTCCCTACCGCGACGTTAACCCCCGAGAGCGATTCCCGCTGGTCACGGTGGCCCTGATGGTGATCAACGTGGCGGTGCAGATCTATCAGGCCACCATGAGTCCGGAGCGGGCCGGGGTGTTCTTGCGCCAGACCGGGGCCATCCCGTGGGAGATCTCACACCTCACTGACCTGGTGCGCTGGCCCGACCACCCAGCGGCGCTGCTGCCGATCCCGCTCACCCTGCTCACCTCCATGTTCGTCCATGGCGGCTGGCTGCACCTGGTCAGCAACCTCTGGTACCTCTGGATCTTCGGCGACAACGTGGAGGACAGTATGGGGCACCTGCGCTTCGTGCTGTTCTACCTGCTGGCGGGGGTGGCGGCGGCGCTGCTCCAGATAGCGGTGGAGCCCGGATCCACGGTGCCCACCGTGGGGGCCAGCGGCGCCATCGCCGGCGTGCTCGGCGGGTACATGCTGCTCTACCCCCGCGCCCGGATACAGTGCCTGATCTTCCTGCTCATCATCATCACCACGGTGGAGGTGCCGGCCTACCTTGTGCTCGGTTTCTGGTTTGTCATCCAGCTGCTGCGCGGGTTCTCCGGCGGAGCGCCCGGAGGGGTGGCCTGGTTCGCCCACATCGGCGGGTTCGTGGCGGGGTTGCTGCTTATCAAGATCTTCGTCCGGCCGCGGGCGGAGGAGCACCGAGGAGACGAGCTGTGAGCAAGCTGCTAGACCTGAGCCGGCCGGTGGAGTCGGGCATGCCGGTCTACCCCGGCGACCTGTCTTCCCGGGTGGAGGTGTGCGCACGCCACGATGTGCAGGGGTGGGGGGCCAACAGCCTGCACATGGGGGAGCACGCGGGCACCCACCTGGACGCGCCCTTTCACCTCCTCCCCGACGGCCAGACCGTGGAGCAGATCCCCCTGGCGCGCCTCACCGGGCATGCCCTGGCCGTTGATGTGTCCCACCGCTGGCCTGGTCAGGCGGTGGAGGTGGAGGACCTGGGCGGCGTCGATCTGGGCGCTGGAGACGCCATCATCCTGCGAACGGGGGCCGGCGAGCGCGCTGACTTTGAGGCGGCCCTGGCCCAGGCGCCGGGGCTGAGCGAGGGCGCCGCCGCCTGGTTGGTGGAGCGGGGTGTGCGCCTGGTGGGCACCGACGCGCCGAGCATTGACCTCTCCTTCGACATCGATCCCGGGCTGCTGGCTCACCGTCAACTCCTGGGCGCGGGCGTCCCGGTGGTTGAAAACCTCGTGAACCTGGAGCGCCTCATGGAGCTGACAGCCGGCCGGCGCTTCACGCTCCACACCTTCCCCCTGCGCATCACCGGGGGCAGCGGCTCGCCTGTGCGCGCCGTGGCCGAAATCCCTAACGTTTGATATTGAAGGTCGCCGTGCGGCAGCGCCCGGCCTTGAGCTTGAGCAGGTGCTCCAGGCGGGAGCGGATGGTCGGCTTCACGTCGAGCAGCTTGATGGCGTCCCCCACCCGCGCGGCAAGCCAGTCGGCCTGCTTGCAGCGGCGGGAGGCCACGGCAGCGTCCAGCAGGAATTCGTACCGGTCGTAGCGCGGCTCGGCCAGGTGCCGCCGCAGCTGGAGTGACCAGGCAGGGGGCAGCTCCGCCGAGTGCGCCGCGGCGTCGAATTCGTAGCGCACCCCGCCGCCCTTCAGCCCCCGGGCGAAGCGGGTCCAGAAGGTCTTGAGCCCCAGCTGCTCCTGCAGATCGGCGCCCCCGCTGGCGGTCATCTTCTTGGAGAGCACCTCCAGATCCTCCAGGTACTTGCGCCGCTCCTGGGTGGGATCGAACCGGTGAGGCACGTCGGCCAGGCGGGCGATGACAGCGGCCCGGGCCAGAGTCACGGCCCGCTTCTGGCTGCTCAGCCCCCGCAGCTGTACCCGCGCCCCGGCCGGGCCCTTCCCCTTGAGCCAGGCGGGCACCACGGAGGAGGACGCCGAGACGAAGAGGCGTTCCCCGGGGGCGAGGGACTTCCCGTCGGGGCCGGTGACGCCGCTGGAGGCGAGCTGCCAGCCGCCCACCGCCAGGAGCAGCGCGGCCAGGGCGGGCGCCAACCAGCGCAGGTGGCGGCTCCAGCGTGGGGTCAGCCCGGCCAGCTCGAGGAGGGCGCGCTCCTCGTGTTGCTGGCGCTGGGCCAGGCCGGTGGAGATGGCCCTGATCCTCGCCGACACCTGCCCGGCTGAGTCGGGGCGCATCTCCGGATCGCGCTCCAGGCAGGCCAGGATCAGTTGGTCCAGATCCTCGGGCAGGGTAATGTCAGGGCGGCGAATTGCCAGAGGCTCCACCCCTCCTTCGAGGGTGCTCTGCAGCACCTCCACCCGGCTGGTGCCGCGCACCGGCATCTCGCCGGAGAGCATCTGGTAAAGGATCACGCCCAGGGCGTACAGGTCCGAGCGGTGGTCCACCTGCTCGCCGCGTACCTGCTCCGGGGACATGTAGCCCGGCGAGCCGAACACTGCGCCGAAGTGGGTCAGAGGGTCGTCCGGGGGGCTGCCGGCGTCCTCGCGACTGCCGGCGTCCTCGCGACTGCCGGCGTCCTCTTCGAGCTGGGTGCGCTCACCGACGCCGAGCACCTTGGCGATGCCGAAGTCGAGGACCTTGACGAAGTCGGGGGTGCCGGACCGCTCCACCAGCATGATGTTCTCTGGCTTCAGGTCACGGTGGACCATCCCCCGCTGGTGGGCTTCCTCCAGGGAGGCGAGGATCTGGAGGGCCATGGCCAGGGCGCGCAAGGGCGGCAGCCGACCGTTCTTGCGGATCTCCCGGCCCAGGGTGTGCCCCTCCAGGTACTCCATGGCCATGAAGAGCTGGCCGTCGTCGGTCTGGCCGAAGTCGTGCAGCACGATGGTGTTGGGGCAGGTGAGCTGGCTGAGTACGCGGGCCTCGCGGCGGAAGCGCCGGGCCATCTCGCTCTCGTTGGTTTCCCGGGAGCGGAGGAACTTGAGCACCACGGTGCGGTCCACCGCCACCTGCCGGGCCATGTACACCTGGCCCATGCCGCCGGCGCCGAGGAAGGCGTCCACCTGGAAGCGGCCAGCGATGAGCTCGCCGAGGAGGGGATCCTCTGCGTCGGATTCACCTCCGGGCCGCGCGGGGATGGTGGTGGGAACCGAGGAGGGAGCGGGCAGGGTGGTGGCCTGTCCCGGATCGTGGCCTGCGCCTTTTGGGGGGCCGCCCATCACTGGTCGAAGCGCACGGCAGCCACGGCCGCGCCGGCCGGTACCTGCACCAGCCGGGCATGGACCACGCTCCCCTTGAGGGCCACCACCCAGCGCGCCCCGGGGGCGATGTTGATGGCCAGCGCGCGGCCAGTTGCGCCGCTGCTGTCGAGGGTGCAGTCAGGAGCCCAGGCCGTGTTCAGGTAGCGGATCAGGGCCCCGGGGGAGGTGACCACATAGGTCCAGCCCTGGCCCCCGCCCTTGGGCGGCGCGGTTACCAGGACGTTGCCCAGGCCGGCGTGGCGGGGCTGCACGCCGCACAGGGTGGCGGTGAGCAGTTTCTGGGAGTAGATGCGGTAGGTCCCTGACTGGCCGGGCTTGTCAACGGCGGGCGCCACCAGGGCCAGGTGGCTGTCCAGGTAGGCTGCCTTGGTGATGCGCAGGTGATTGAAGCTTGCCCCGTGGAGCTGCGGCAGGCTGGTGAGCTTGCCGTTGCTGTCCGCGATGACCGCGCCGGAGCTGCCAGCCAGGGAGATCTGGGCCCCCGCGCCGGGGACCTCCCCGGTGGGCTGCACGGCAACCACCGCGAAGGCGCCCACCAGGTTCACCTTGATCTTGGCCCGGTGGACCACGGTCACCGGCAGGGTGGCGACGGCGGCCTTGGAGGCCTTGATCGTGACGCTCACCACCTCCTTGTTGGGCGGGCTTGTGAGGGCCTTGCCGGTGAGCTTGCCGCTGTTCTGGTCCACGGTGAGCACGGCCGGCTTGGCCGAGTGGTAGGTGAGTACGGCGCCCTTGAGCACGGCGCCCTTGGTGTCCAGAGCCACGCCCAGCAGCGGGGCCTCGCCCCCGGGAGCGCCCAGGGTGAAGCCGGCGGCGGTGCCGGGCCGGGGGGGCACCGCCAGCACCTTGGCCACGTCGGCCTGGGAGCCACCGGAGATGGTGGCGAAGGTGCCGAGGCCGGGGGTCAGTGCGGATGAACGGTCCGACACCGGGTCCACCATGGAGCTGGGCCGAGGCAGCCACTTGCCGCCCGAGGCGCGGCCCAGCTTGAGGCTCCACTCCAGGGCGCCGCCCAGCTTGGCCTTGTCATAGGGCAGCCGCACAAGGCATGGCTTGTGCAGCTTCACCGACGCCGGGCCGATGTCGTACGCCGGGCCCAGCGCGCCAGCCGGGGCGCCGGAGCTGGGGACCAGGGAGAAGGTCACGGGCTTGCCCAGGGCGCCGGGGGGGATGACCAGCTCGGCCTTTCCGTTGGCGCTCTTCACGGTGCCGCCCTTGGGGCCCAGGGTGTTGGGCGGTGAGACGGTGTCGGGGACAGGCGCGTCAGCGCTGGTCAGGTCACGGGCCGCGTCAAAACCGATTTCCCGCTGGTCCCCGAGGTCCCGCGCCATCCTGTCCGGAGCGTGGGCGTCGGACAGGGCGCTGTCAGGCAGCGTCCCCCGGTCCGGAGGCGTGGCCCCCTGGTCGACGTTGGCCGGGCGCCGCTCATCGCCGCAAGCGAGAAGCAAGGAGGCGATGAGGGCGATCTTGAATGCGCGGTTCACGCCTTCACTTTAGCCGAGTCGATAGTTAACTGTTAACCTCTTCAACTTCATTCGTGACCTCGAACAGAACATACCGCCGTATCGCAGCCACCCTGTTCAACGCATCGGGCCGCGCCCTCTCGGCCATTGAGCAGGGCGCGGGTGACCTGGCGCGGGTGGCGGCGTTTGCCCGTGGCGTGGCTGAGTTCCGCGTCCGGCCGGACGACATCTTCATCTCCACCTACCCGCGCTCTGGCACCACCTGGGTCCAGTACATGCTCCACCTGCTCACCAGGCAGGGGCAGGAGGCTGAGTTCGAGCATCTGTCCCAGGTGTGCCCCTGGTTCGAGCGCTCCCTGGCCGTGGGCGCATCCCGGGCCGCGGACTTTGAGGCGCTCCCGTCGCCGCGGGTGTTCAAGAGCCACCTGCCCCGGGGCTGGCTCCCCGGCGGAGCGCGGTACCTCTACGTGGAGCGCGAGGCCACGGACGTGGCCGTGAGCTACTTCCACTTCTACCGCTCCCACCTGGGCTACGCCGGGGACATGGACAGCTTCCTGCGCCGCTTCGTCCGGGGGGAATTGCAGTACCGGGCCTGGTTCGATCATGTGGCAGGCTGGCGCCGCCGGGCCGACAACCCGTCCGTCTGCCTGCTCAGGTACGAGGAGCTGCTGGCCCACCCCGGCGCGGCCCTGGAGCGGGTGGCCGCCTTCCTGGACCTCCCACTGTCCAGGGAGCTCCGCGCCATGATCCTGGAGCGGTGCGCCTTTGACGCCATGAAGGCCCAGGAGCAGCGCTTCGACTTCGCCACCGAGTTCCTGCTCCAAAGAGGCACGCGCCGTGGCGCCTTCCTGCGAAGAGGCGAGGCAGGGCAGGGCGGCCTGGAAATATCGGCGTCCTGGCAAGAAGAGTTCCGCAAGAGGGAAGAAGACGCCAAACACCACCGCCGCCCCACCTGGCGCCTGGCCGATTTTCTCCGCTAGCCACCAATCACGGCAAGCCGGTTTCGTCCGCCCACTCCGGCAGCTCCAACCTCTCCACCTTGCCCCGGCGCCGCGCCCGCCGCTTGCTCCGCCGCTCCTCCTGGATGGCGGCCCGGCGTCGTCCCAGCTCGGTTCGCCCGGGGTGGATCATGTGCGGCCCGAGCAACTTCATCGGGTCAAGGTGCCTCCCGCCCGCCACGAAGCCCAGGTGAAGGTGCGCGTCCGACTCCTTCATGCCCGTGCGGCCCACATGGCCGATGACCTGCCCCCGCTCCACCTGTTGGCCCACCGCCACGCTGGTTGCCGAGAGGTGCATGTACTCCGAGATCAGCCCCCCCTTATGCCGCACCTTCACCAGCAGCCCCCTGGGCCCCATGAGCTTGCGGGGCACATGGCCCACGCGTGATGGGGCCAGGTCACGCAAGCCCAGGTGGCCCAGGTCAACGCCGGCCAGCACCACCTGGCCAGCGGCCACGGAGCGCACCGCCTCGTCCTGGTCAGACAGCACATCGATGCCGTTGTGTAGCCGCTTGCCGCCGTCCCGGTCATCCCCCACCACCGAGGTGGCCTTGCGCGGGCAACCGAACAGGGGGCAGCCGAGGGCGAGCTTCTTGTGGCGCCCGCGCGCGGGCTCCAGCTTGCCGCTGTACAGGGTGAGCAGCCGGCGGCGGTCCCGCAGGATACGGTCCTCCACCCCGGCGTCCGGCACCCGGTCCCCCCAGATGAAGTGGGACACGGGCGAGCGGTGGGGCGCGGACCCGGTGGGCCCGTCCATGGCGGGGCACTGGCGCTGGAAGATGCTCAGCAGCCCCGCCGTGAAGTAGATGTTCGTCTCTGCGTTGAGCAGGGCGCGGCGGGTGAAGGGGAAGCGGTTAAGCACCTGGGAGCGTCGCGCCCACCCCCGCTTCACCCGGACCATGAAGTAGTACCAGCCGTCCTTGAAGCTCGCCCGGTGCATGGGCAGGTTGATCAGGGCCAGCCCGAGGCCGTAGTCGATCTTGCGCCACGCCACGCAGCGGCTCTGCTGGTAGATCAGCGCAGCCACCAGGGAGGGGTCCACGCCGTAGGCCATGCTGTAGCGAAGGATCCAGGTGGCGTACTGCTTGATCTGGGGCGGTGAGATGAACACCGGGCAGAGACGCCCCAGCGCGCCGGCGAACCGCGCCGCGTCCCACATGGAGGGCGCGGCGGGCTCCGTCGGGTAGCGACCTGGCGGGGTGATCCCCTGGCCCGCCGGCCGGAGCCCCATCTCCCGCATCTGCCGGTGGGTGAGCCCGGGCAGGGTGAATCGCTGGAGCGGCGCGTCGCCGCCAGGGTTGGCCAGGCGCGCCACCTTCATGGCCACCCGGGCCCGCTTGCGCCACGGAGCACGGTAGGCTCCTGACCGCGCCGCCCGCGAGGCAGGTGAGCTGATCACGGCCGCGGTGCGGGGTGGCGTCCCGGACGCCTCACCTCCCGGCACAGCCAGCATGAGCAACGCCAGAGGGGCGATGAGCCCCACCCGGCCCGCACCTATGGTCAACCCTCTACCCATTGGACCAGATCCGCTCGAGCACCTGCTGCGCCCGCTGCTCCACCGGCCCGTTCAGGGGCGCCACCAGCTGGCTGTACGCCCGGGTGATGGCCCGCAGGTGGTTGCGCACACCTCGCAGGGTGTCCCTGGAAACCCGCTCCTGCGCCGACGCAATCCTTGCGGCGACATCCTCATCCTGCCGCAGGCAAACCCGCCGGTCGGGGTTCACCGTGACGTAGGGCGAAACCTTGGGGTGCGCGTCGTCCAGGGCGCGCCCCGCCTTGCAGTACACAGCGCAGAGCGGGCGCCCTGTCCAGCGGCGGAAGCTCCGGTCGAAGGTCAGCTCGTCGCTGTCCCGGCTCACCTGGGCCGAGGCGCTGATGGTCCATCCCACCTTGACGATGCTGCCCAGGTTGCGCTGCAGGTGGGCGATGTCCGCCACCTCCCGCGTGACGTAGCTGTCCGTGTCCTCCGGGGCCAGATCCTTGACCTCGCTGTGCACCGCCTGGTAGGCGCCGTCCGAGGTGAGGGCCGAGGCGCGCAGCACGGAGAGGGTGTCCAGCTCCAGCCGATCCCCCAGGCGGGTCAGGGTTTCCACCGCCCGCCCAGCCTGGTACTCCACCTCCCCGG
This sequence comes from uncultured Kofleriaceae bacterium, assembly GCA_964497805.1. Classification (GTDB taxonomy): domain Bacteria; phylum Myxococcota_A; class Polyangia; family CAZCFB01; genus CAZCFB01. The sequence continues at coordinate 53,916 of CAZCFB010000009.1, read as the reverse complement.
GCTCGAAGCGGTTGGACAGGGCGTGCGTGTCGGCCACGAGCACCACCAGGGAGGGGGCGCCCACCGCCCGCCGCACACGCTCCGCTGGCAGCAGCATGCCGAGCAGGTCCAGGGGCAGGCCCTGGCTCAGCTTCTGGCGAGAGCAGAGCCCGAGGCCGATGAACACAGCGCGCGGGGCCGCCTCCGCCCCGGATCCCTCCAGGGAGTCCAGGGTGAGGCGGGTCTCCACCAGGGGCTCCTGCTGCACCTCCCGGCGCAAGGCCTCCCGCCAGTCCCCGTCCTTTGTCCCCGCGCGGGGCTGCTCAACCGAATCCATTGGTTATCTACTGTAGTAAACCTTGGTCCCCTTGCCGAGGCTGGCGTGCCACCCCTCGGGTACCCGCGGGCTCGACCAGTGGAACAACCAGCGGGCGTCGGGGGGGCTAAGGTTGGTGCAGCCGTGGCTCTTGGGCTTGCCGAAGTCGTTGTGCCAGTACGCCCCGTGCAGGGCGTAGCTCTCCCAGTAGTACATGGTCCAAGGCACCTCCTCCACCTCGTAGAAGCCGTCGATGGCGTCGGTGGCGTTCATGGTGGTCGACACATGCTTGGCGAAGATCGGGAAGGTGCCCAGCGGGGGCTCGTACCCCTCCTTGCCGCTGGAGACCAGGGTCGCCAACACGGGGCGATCACCCCGGTAGGCCACCAGGGTTTGCTGGCCCAGGTCCACATGAATCCAGCGGTCAGCCGGGCCGACGCCGTCGGGCCGCGGCGTCTTGCGCGCCACCCGTACATGCCCCCGGCGCAGGGCCACCCCGCCGGCTCCCAGCACCAGCGTCTCCTTGCCCACCTTCTGCTCTCCGGTCACGGTGAACCGGGCATGCTTGGGGGCGCTCCCGCAGGCCGTGATCTCGCCCGCCGTCACCCGCACAAGGGGCCGATCCTCTCCCCAGACAAAGGCCAATGGGAGGGCCAGATCGCCCTTCTTGTCCAGCACCTCCCCGTGCATTGGGTGCAGCGGGAACCGCTTGAGCCGCGACTCCTCGATATACCGCCCCCGCACCGTGCGGAAGTACCGCCGCTCCCCATCAACCTCCACCCTGTCCAGCGCCAACAGAAAAGCGCCATCCATCGGGCGCTCCACAACCTGCGGCCAGGAGGTTGTGCCCCGGCCCCGGCCCTCCTTGCCTGTGTCCCCCTTCCCCTTCCCCTTTCCCTCACCCTCCTCCTTCACCTTCCCCACAATCGCCGCGATCTCCTTCTCCTCCGCCACCGTCGGGAACCGATACAGCCTGGGCGCCCCCCGCTCCTTCTGCCGCGCGTAGCTGAAGAACTGCGGCCGGCTCAGCTCGGGCGCTCTGAAGTGCACGTTGGGCACCTTGGGCTGCACGCCCACGATGAATCCCCAGCGGGTGCATATCACGCCCCCGGTGCCCAGCTCGTACCAGGTCCCTCCCTTGCACCCCTTGCCGGAGAGCCGGCGGGCAACCGGGAGCACCGAGCCCCGACGGGCGTGCCCCGCCACCCTGGGATACTTGCTCGGCTTCTTGAAGATGTCCCCCTTGAAGTGGTAGGCGAAGGCCACAGCCTTCCCGGCAGGGGCCCCCTCCAGCTTGCGCGTGCCGTGCCGCACCTCCGCTCCGTCCGCGCGCGCCTTCACCTCGGGGATCGAGGGCAGCTTCCTTCTGGCGCCCGCGATGAACCTGGCCCGGCTCTCCAGGGTGGGCGCCGTGAGGGTGGGCGCCGCGCAGGCCTGGGCCGAGCCACTGTCGGATACGCGATCCGGCGTCTCGCTGACCTCAACATTTGAAGAGTTCGGCGGCTCAAGGCTCCGGTAGGCGAGCCCCAGGCCCACGCCCGCTGCGCAACCGAGGAAGAGAGCCAGGATGAGCCCCCTGGACTGCTTGGGGGGAGTGCGTGTCATCCGGGGCTCAGTCGGAGAGCGACTCCACCACCTTGTCGTCGTTGTCAGTGGTGAGCACCGCCAGCGCGGAGAGCTTCACCGTGGTGGTAGCGTAGGCCGAAAGAATGTTCACATCCAGCTCGGCGATCTGCTGAAGCAGGGTGGCGAAGGCGCCCGCCTGGTTGGGCATCTCCACCATGAGCACCGCCTGCTCGGTGTAGTCCACACCCTCGGCGTCGAGCACCACCTTGGCCGCCTCGATGTCGTCCGGCACGATGCTCACGTGCACCTCGTCGCCATGCTGGAAACCGCTGGAGGCGACGACGTTGATCTCCTTGTCCTGGAGCGCCTTGAAGATGGTCGCCCCGGCGCCCAGGGTGCTCTTCATCGACACCATAAGCTCCTTGCCGCTGCTCATTTTGGCCACGTCGGTCCCTCTCTTCCTTCTGCCAGCCGCGCTACCTCCCGGGCACCGGGATATCGTAGCGTTTCACCAGCCGATGAATGTAGTTGCGATCAATGCCCGCCTCCTGGGCCGCGCGGGAGATGTTCCCGTCGTGGCGTTTGAGCAGGCGCTCCAGATATTCTCGTTCAAACGATTCTACCAGGCGCCCCTTGGCCTCCTTGAAGGGGAGGTCGAGCACCTCTTCGGACACGCCGGCCGAGGAGGACACCTCCTCCAGCGCCCCCGAGCCGCCCGCAGACGAGGCCATGGGGATGATGGAGGTGGCCAGGGCCAGGCCGCGCTGGACCACGTTGCTCAGCTCGCGCACGTTGCCCGGCCAGGGGTGGGCGTAAAGCTGGTCCATGATGTTGCCGGGCACCTCGAAGTCGGACTGCCCGATCTCCTCGAGGAAGATGCGCACCAGCCCCGGGATGTCCTCCACCCGCTTGCGCAGGGGCGGCACCTCCAGCCTCACCACCGCCAGGCGGTAGTACAGGTCCTCGCGGAAGGCGCCGTCGTGCACCTGCTTCGCCAGGTCGCGGTTGGTGGCAGCCACCACCCTGACGTCCACCCTCCGGGGCTTGGTCTCCCCGATGCGGCGCACCTCCCGCTTCTCCAGGAGACGCAGCAGGTGGGGCTGCAGCTCAAGGGGGAGCTCCCCCACCTCGTCCAGCATCAAGGTGCCGCCTGAGGCTGCCTCGGCCAAACCCGTCTTGGCGCCGGCGGCCCCGGTGAAGGCCCCCCGCGTGTGGCCGAACAGCTCGGCGGCCATGAGCTCCCGCGGGATCGCCCCGCAATCGAGCACCACGAAGGGCCCGTCCCGGCGGGGGCTGGCCGTGTGGATCCCCTCGGCCAGCAGCTCCTTCCCCGTGCCGGTCTCCCCCTCCAACAGCACCGTCACCTCGCTGTGGCTCACCTGGTTGAGCAGGGAGAAGAGCGCGGTCATGGCCGAGCTCACACCGTAGGCGTTGCCGAAGTACTGGTCGGCGAAGGGGGCCACGTCCACCATCTCGTCCGCCGGCAGCACCTCCAGCTTGGTTTCGCCCCCCACGCGCAGGGTGGCGCGGGCGCGCACCGTCACGCTGCCCAGGCGGGTCTCGCCCAGGTAGGTGCCGTTGGTGCTGTCCAGGTCGGAGATGAACACCCCGCCGGCCCTGGCCTGGATCTCCAGGTGGTAGCGGGAGGCCGTGTGGTCCGTGAGCACCAGGTCGTTGTTGGGGTGGGTGCCCACCAGCACCGTGCCGGTCTCCAGGGTGTGCTCCGTGCCCGCGTCCGGTCCGGCCACCACCCGCAGCACGAACCTGCGAAGCTTGAGCAGACCGTCCTGTCCGTCGGTAATGAGCAGTCCGGTTTCTGGGGGATCGGAGTGGCGCATGGGACGGAAAAGGCTACCAGGGAGGGGGGTGAAGGTTCAAGGGTTCAGAGCAAGGTGGCCGATTGAGTCTTGGGCGGCGTCCGTGTCTCATTCCACGGTGTCGGTCGTGACCGTGACCGTCCTGATCCGGTGTATCGTTAACCATGTTCAAATTAGGGTGGATGGTGCCTGGCCTGCTTTTCCTGGCCTCCTGCGCGGGGGAGGTGTCCAGCCCGGTACAGGGCGGCGACGGGTCGCTGCGCAAGGACAGGGCGATCAAGGCTGACCGGCCTCTGCCCAAAAAGGATCTGCCGGCCAAGAAGAAGGACCTGCCGCAGGGCAAGAAGGATCTCCCCCACAAGAAGAAGGACCTTCCCCCGCCGAAGCCTGACAAGGCCTTCGCGTGCACCGGCATCCCTGGGGTCAAGTACACCACCCTCTCCCCCACAAACCCGTACAAGGGCGACCCGGCCAAGCATGTGGACATGAACCTGCTGGCCCGGACCTGGCGCAAGGTGAGCGCCACCAAGGGCCTGGTGAAGATCAACGGCCCCACCGACCACAAGCCGCCCCCCACCCTGCACACCCTCTTCGTGAACAACAGGGTCCCCGGCTTCTCCAACGTCTACCAGGTGCAGAACTGGAACTGGGGTTGCAAGTGCTTCAAGGGCTACCTCACTTCGCCCCAGGTAACCCTGGCCGGGATGGTCACCAAGGCGGGTGAGGTGCTGCGGGTCCCGCACAGCGGCTACCACATCGGGGGCGGCAAGACGGCCATGGTGATCCATATCGGCAAGGACACCATCACCCTGAAGTACACCCGGGAGGACGATGTGGTGAAGGGCTACACCGTCCACCTGGCGGGCGTCTGCATCGAGCCCTCCCTGCGCGCGCTCTACAACTCTTGCCACAAGGGCGGCCGCAAACAGCTCCCCGCCCTGGCCAGCAAGGAACCCCTGGGCAGGGCCGCCGGAGGTGAGATCAAGGTGGCCATCCGCGACACCGGCGCCTGGATGGACCCGCGGTCAAAGAAGGACTGGTGGCAGGGGAAGTGAGGCTCAATTCACCGGGAACATGCCATCCCAATAAAACTGCATGAACCTGTTGAACGTCACCGCGCCGAAGGTGTTCACGCCGATGCTCCAGAGCACCATCACCTTGAACAGCCAGCCATGTTTGTGGCCGCCCACGGCCAGCAGGGCGAAGAGGAACACGGTGTAGTCCAGGCTGAAGCGGTAGCCGAACTGGACCCAGCCGGAGTTCTGGTAGAAGAGGTGCAGGATCATGGGCAGCAGCACGGACAGGTAGAGCCAGGGCTGGATCGGGCTGCGCTTGCGGGGCCAGATGAGCAGGGCGTAGGCCGGGTTTGTGACGAAGATGCCCAGGCCGTGCCACGGGATCTTCACGTACGGGTAGCGCACCATGATCCAGGGCAGCATGCAGAACATCACCGCCAGGTTGCGCGCCAGGAAGTGGTAGTTGAACAGGCCCCACCGCTGGATCCGCTCGGCCCAGCGCACGTTGAGGAAGTAGTGCCCGAACTCGAAGGGGTTGCCGAACCGCTGGTAGTTGAGGAAGAAGGCCAGGGCCGCGATGGACACCGCCGGGATGCCCATGATCACCAGCTGCTTGATGGCCGGGCTCCAGTTCACCCTGGGGACCAGGTGCTTGATCCAGGCGACGAGCGGCGGCCTGCGATGCTCGGTTCCAGGCGCCTGCTCACCTTCGCCGAGGGGCCGCAGGTTGCGCCGCAGGGTCTCCCCCAGGGCCAGGGGGAAGGTGAACGGGATGGGCGTGCGCGTGATGAAGCCGAGCCCCAGGAAGAGCCCGGTGAGGAAGGGGCGGCGTCCCTCCAGGGCGGACAGCACATAGAGGCAGGAGATGGTCACGCCGATGATGTGGGCCGTGAACCAGACCTGCCCCATGACAGAGCTGTAGAAGTGCACGGTGCCGAAGGCGAACATCGCCACCAGCCACAGGTCCTGCGTCGGGGTTATGGTGCTCAGCTTCATGGCGCGCAGGCGCCGCAGCACGAACCAGATGAGCACCGGGTTGAGCCCGGCCCAGAGCGCCGTGAAGAGGATGTCGTTGAACTTCATGCCCCAGATGGCCACGAAGGGCAGCATCAGCAAGGCTGGCAGGAAGGGGAACGAGACGTAGTAGGTGTAGTCCCGGCTCTGGATCTCCGAGTCGGAGATCTCCAGCCGCTCCCCCTTGGTGGTCTTGAACCAGCCGGTGCCGCCGGTCTTGAGGAAGGTGCCGCGCACCGTTCGTCCGTCGCTGAGCTTGAGCGTCGTCACCAGGGCCCAGTCGTTCTGGTGGGGCGGCGAGCCCTCCAGGCTGAGGCGGCCGTGCAGCAGGTTGTCGGCCAGGTAGACATAGTGGTTGTCCGTGCTCGGGGCCTTGAGTCTGTTGGCGGCGGTGCCCGCGTAGGCGCCCGCGGCCAGCACATAGATGACCAGCGGCACGAAGAGGCGACGCATGAGAGAGGGCTTGTCGGAAGGTATGCTCATTGCTTGTTGCCAGTGTCGGCGTCGTCGGGGCGGCGGTAGACGGTGACCAGGGGGACCCCGTCCAGGTCGAGCACCCTCGCCGGGGCAGAGGTGCCGTACGCCTCCCAGATCCAGTAATCGTACTTGTTGAAGTGCAGTTCGTGGATCACCAGGGCGCGATCCGAGGACTCGATGGCCGGCTTCTCCATGCCGGCGTAGCGGATGTCACGGCGCAGGAGGCCGCCCCGCTGGTACATGTTGTATGTGTCGGCGTTGGTGTCGTGGAAGTAGACGTTGGCCCCCTGGGGGAAGGTGTCGTTCATCCAGGGCAGGAGCTGGCGCGTGGCGTAGCCCCAGAACTGGCGGTTCAGGCCCTTGTCCGCGCCCCCCGCCGGGCCGCCGGCCAGGGTGTTGTACTGGGAGAGGCCGTACGGGTGGGTCAGCGCCAGGTTCACCGCGCCGGGCACGGCGGGCAGGATGGCCAGGAACGCGGCCAGCACTCCGCCCGGGTTGAGCACGGCCTGGAAGTGGGCCAGCAGCCGGCTCACCGCCACCCCGGCCAGCAGGGCGAGGAAGGGGTAGCCGGTCATCCAGTGCTTGGTGCCGCCGAAGATCGGGGTCCAGGGCAGGGCGATGACCAGCATGGGCAGCAGGGTGCAGATGAGCAGCAGCCGCCCGGCCTTGGGGTTCAGCCCGCGCCCCGGGCGCAGCCATGTGCGCTTGGCCGGGAAGCGGAACGGGTCGTCGAAGGGGATGCGCGCGCCCATGGGCGGCGGGATCTCCCCGCGCAGGGCCCGCAGGTGGGGCGCCGTGAACAGGTAGACGCCCCCCAGCGCCAGGGCCAGGGTCACGGTGGGCACGGTGAACAGCGTCATCACGAAGGGGTACGAGATGGGCAGCGGCGGCAGGCCCCAGTTCACGCCCAGGTACTCCATGTTGTAGAAGGCGTGCTTCATGTGGAACATCACGTAGCCGCGCAGGTGCTCCACGGTGTCGAACCAGAGCCAGGGCCAGGTCCCGAGGAAGATGATGGGCCCGATGACCAGCATGGCCAGGAACACCAGCGGCACGCGCGGCGGCGAGAACGGACGCAGGGACATGTCCGGCCACACCACCATCAGGTAGTGCAGCACCAGCACCGGCGGGATGAACCAGGAGTTGTGCTTGGTGGCCAGGGAGAGGCCGAAGAGCACGGCGCAGATCAACGCCCAGCTTGGCCGGGACAGAGACCTGAAGTAGGCGTACACAGTGAGCAACCAGAGGGTGACGATGGGGCTGTCAAAGGCGCACAGCTGCCCGTGGAAGAAGACCCGCGGGATGGTGATGTAGATCAACGCCGCCGAGAAGCCGCACAGCCGCCCCTCCAGCCGGGCGCCGAACAGGTAGATGAACGCCACGCACAGGGCGGTGAGGAACCAGGCGGGCAGCCGGAAGGCCGAGACCTCCGACATGATGGAGAGCGCCTCGTGGGGGTGCTTCCACTGGGCGTGGTACACCGCGTCCTTGCCCGGCCCCACCGGCTGGTAGCCATGAAAGATCCGCCATGAGAGGCCGGAGAGGGTCTTGAACAGGGGGGGGTGCTCGTTGTTGTAAGACCAGTAGCGGGCGATGTTGAACTTGTTGGTCATGTCGCCGCGGAGCTTGTCGTCGCCGAACTGCTCGAACCAGGCCCACTGCTCCTCGGCCGCCTTGAAGTAGTACGCCTCGTCGCGCATCACGCCCTGTGTGCGCTGCGCCGCGCCCAGGGCGATGAAGGCCGCGAGGAACAGGATCAGGGCGGTGACCCGATCCACGGTGGTGACCGGCCGCCTCACTTGCGCGCCTCCGCGGCGAAGCAGAAGGTGCGGGCGTAGGCGTGGGGCGTCTCCACCTCGAAGTGCACCGGGTGGGTCTGCCCCTCGAAGCGCGACGTGTCCGCGGTGAAGCGGGTCCAGGGCCAGTCGTTCTGGTGCACGGTCTCGCCCACGGTGTGATGCCCCACCTTGACGCGCAGGGTCACCGGCGAGTCGTTGCGCTTGCGGTTCTCAAAGTCGTCGATGCCGGTGTAGCCCACCACCATGCGGCCGAGCCGGACGGCGGGGTACGTGATCCGCATGGTGTGCCGGTCCACGGCGTGGGCGAAGATGCAGCGGTAAGGCTGGTGCCCCACCTCGGCCAGGTGGGGGCCCACCCAGTTCCAGCCCTGGGGCGCGCAGGTGAACCGCTTGCCGTTGAGCTCGCACCGGGTGGCCTTTCGCCCGCCCTTGTCCCCCTTCTCCGCCTTCTCCACTGTGGCCTTGAGCACGGTGGCGGTGAAGTCGTGGGTCACCTCCACCGCCTCCTTCTTGAACAGGGCCAGCTGCACGCCCCCGTGATGGTATTTCTCCACCGGCTCGAGCCCCTCCAGCCATGGGTGGAGGGCGCCCCGGGTGCTCACCTGCCACACCCGGCGGTAACGGGCCACGTCGGAGAGCGCCGACCGCTCCAGGTCGAGGAAGGGGGCGAAGTGCAGGCGCCCCAGCGGTGAGACCCAGTGGGGCGCGAAGAGCACCGGCTCGTCGGCCAGGTGCTTCTTCTTCAGGTTCGCCGCGGCCGACTCCCAGTCCGCGGTGGTGGGGGCGCTCATGTGCTGGGTCAGGGCGGTGGCAGTCTCCCAGCCGGCCAACAGCAGGAACCCGAAGAGCATGGCCCAGCCGATGCTGCTCGGAGTTGGCAGGGGGCGCGGGGGCGGGCGGTGCGCCTCCTCCTGGGGATCAGGATCCTCCTGGATGCCGCGGTTCACCTCCATCACCGCGTCGCCCAGATCCATGAAGGGCCCGGCCATGGCTTAACGCACCACCTTGGCGTCGAAGCAGTAGTGGCGCCCGCCGGAGTGGGGCGTCGTGATGGAGAAGAGCAGGTCGCCCTTCTTGCCCGCGTGGGCCGAGGTGTCCACCCGGAAGCCTGCCCACCCCTTGACGTTGGTGCGCTTCTCGATGACCAGGGTCTTGCCGTCCAGCTTCACCTCCATGGTCACGTCCGCCCCGCCGGGGAAGCCGTCCACGCCGCCGTCGGCGATGCCGTGGCTGCAGTCCAGGTGTTTGCCGATCTTCACGCCGTCGAACCTCACCTGCAACGGGCCATCCTCCAGGGGGTGAGCCCAGATGCACGGCACGTAGCCGCCGTTGAACTTGGCCGCCGTGTTCCCCACGTAGTTCCACCCCTTGTCCGAGCAGAACCAGCCCATTCCCCAGGCGGTCTTCTTGTACTTGTCGCAGGCGCGCCCGGCCAGGCTCACCTTGGCCGTGGGGAGCAGCCGCACCAGGGAGCCGTCGGCCACGTCCGCCACCACCCCGCGGTTCCAGCGGTAGGTCATCCAGCCGGCCACGACCAACACCGCCAGGAGGGTGGCCCAGCCTGCCCACCTTTGCCCCAGCCGCGCTGGCCCGGAGAGCCGCCCGGCCAAGGCCAGGGCGCGGGCGTTGCCGCGGCCGCCGAGCACGAGCAGGACCAGGACGCCCAGGCCGCCCAGGGTGCAGAGCGCGCCCAGCCAGTCCACGGCGCGGCTGACATAGTCGAACGCCAGCTCGCCGTCCTTGACCGGCACCTCCATCAACATGGGGTCGGTCTTTCCGTACACGGGGGCCTCGCTGATGGGCACCGTCTCGCCGTTCATGCGGGCGCGCCAGCGGGGGTAGTTGGCCACATGCACCTTGAGCCGGCTCCCCGGCCCGGTGCCGCTGAGCTTCAGGCGGATCCGCTCCTCGCCGAACTCGAGCACCTCCACCTTTCCCGGCCCGGTGAGGGTGTAGCGGTTGGGCTGGTAGTGGTTGAAGCGGTAGACCGTCACCGAGCCGAAGGTCGCCTCCTCGGTGATGTCGTCCCGGTACAGGCCGCCGAGGCCCACCACGTAGCGCACCGACAGGGCCTGGTAGAGCTCCTTCTCGGTGGTCTCGGTGATGTGCTTGAACAGCTTGGCCGGGGTGTAGCCCACCTTGTAGTAGGGGGTCTGGTTGTAGGCCGGCGCGCCCATCATGGTGTGGTTGTGCCGGTCCAGCTCGTAGGAGATGCGGTAGAACTCCTTGCTCTGCTGTCGCTTCTTCAGCGACCAGTCCAGGAATCGCTTGTAGTCGTCCCAGTAGTGCACCGACTGTTTGAGCGTCAGCCCCCCGATGGTGCGCACGTAGCGATCCTTGAGGTTGCCCAGGGCCGGGCGGACGAAGGGCGAGATGAAGGCGAGCACCAGGGCCAGCAGCAGGGCGCGCCGCCACGGCTCGGACGGGACGGCGCTCCTCTCCTCGGGGGCAGGGCTCCCGGAGGCAACCCGCGCCACGGTCCGCCGAGCCATCAGCTCAACAACCGCCAGCCCGGCCAGCAGGTAGAAGCAGGCCTTGGCCGGGATGATCAGGCGCTGCCACTGGATCTTGGCGAAGGCCTTGGTCAGGGCCACGAGGCTGAACTCCTCGAAGGCGGTGGAGGTGCAGATGACCAGCAGCAACGCCGCGAGCAGGGTGAGGAAGATGGCCACGGCGTGGCGCCGCAACAGGCCCACCACCACGCCCACCAGGCCCAGGGCCACCACCATGGGCCAGTTGTTGGCGAACACGGTGCCGTCCATGAGCCCGCGCACGGTGGCGTCGAAGGTGCGCCAAAGGTCGCCGATGTTGGTGGTCCACCCCGAGCGCGCCAGCATGGGCACCAGGTAGAAGCCGGACAGCACGGCGCCGAGCAGGCAGGCCCCGGCCGCGCGCCAGACCTCACGCCCAATGGGCCGCCCGTCCACCAGCCAGCGGCTCACCACGAGCAGGGGCAGGGCCAGGCCCAGGAGCATCACGTTCATCTGGTGGCTCAGCAGCGCCGCGGCCAGCAGGAGCCCGGCCCGCACATAATCGCCGGCGCGCCCTCGCTCCCAGACCTGGATCAAGGCCCCCAGGGAGAGGAGCAAGAAGCCCATGGCGAGGATCTGGACCCATACCGCCCAGTCAACCGTGTAGGACCAGCCGCCCTCCCGGTAGTCCCCCATGTCCAGGACCCAGAGCACGGCCGCCACCACGCCCGCGGTGGTGCCCATGGTGCGCCGGCCGAACCCGTAGATGGCGTAGGCCGCGAAGGCGAACACGCCCATGAAGGCCAGCCCGTAGGTCGCCTCCCAGGAGAGCAGCCCCAGGGTGAGGGCGCGGAACATGGCCACCCACAGGTCGGAGCCGATGGGGTAGAGCTCCTCGGCCGGGTAGCCGAAGAACCAGAAGCTGCTCCAGCCGCGCAGCCGCCCCTGGAGCAACATCTCCTCCCAGAAGTGCCACGCCTTGTACAGGTGCACCGGGTGGTCGTGGCTCAGGGGCATCTGCCCCAGGAAGAGGGGCGCCATCACGGCCAGGGCCAGCACCACCACGGCAAGCGGGGGGAGCACCGAGCGGCCCAGGGCGTCCAGGTCCAGGTCCCGGCCGCGCACCGTGGCGTGGCCGCCCATGAAGGGGTAGCGCGCGGCGCCCTCGGACAGGAGCAAGCAGAGGGCGTACAGCCCGCAGAATGAGCCCAGCATCTGCCAGCCCAGGGCTTCCGAGCGGTGGGCCAGGACGGTGACGATCCCGAGAGGGACGACCAGCAGCAGCTTACCCGCGGTTATTTTCAGGCCAGACGAAGCCATGATCAGTGGGCCATAAAATTCCGCACTACGTAGTGTCGTGTCAACTACGGAGTGCGGGTGCCGGCCGGGATGGCCCTGGCGCACCGAGCGCGGGTGGCGGCGCTACTCGTCCTTGCCAGGGGAGGGCGTCCCGTGGTCCGGGTAGTGCTCCCGGACACAGTCGGGGCAGAGGCCGTGGGTGAACAGGGCCTCGGTGTGCTGGCTGATGAAAGTCTCCAGCTGGTGATAGGTCCCGTCCCCGTCGCTGATGCTCTTGCATTGGGCGCAGATCGGGATGATGCCCCGGAGCGTCCTGACCTCGGCCTGGTCTGCCTTGTGGTTGGTGATGTCCTCGAAGATGCAGTGCGTGCGGCGGAACTGTCCATCCGGGCCTGCTTCAATCTGGCCCGAGAAAGAGACCGTGATGAAGGCGCCGTCTTTCTTGATCATGTCGAACTCGACCCCCAGGATCTCGCCGACTGTCTTGAACACCGGGAACCTTCTGGCGAACACCTCGGTCCACTCGGGGTGGAGGAACTCGCCGAACGAGCGGCCAAGCACCTCCTCCCGCTGGTAGCCGAGGGTTTCGAGCCAGGCCGGGTTCACGTCCAGCAAGCACCCGGTTTCATCAAGGGACTGGTAGGGGATCGGCGCCTGGAGGAAGAAGTACCGCAATCCCTCCAGGTTTCCGTCGCCAGGACCTGTTGAAATGGGCACCTTTGGGCGCATGAAAAATCCCCCCCCTCAGTAATTTCAATTGCCTCTGCAACTGCAATGTCGCCGGTATCCGGCATGTCAGGCAATGCTCAAAGACCTGGTGAGCCATGCTCACAGTTTGTGAGTATGGTCAGAGAGGGCCTGGGACAGAGAAATCTCCCGGTGGGTGAGCTGGAGCTTCTTCCGAATACGGTAGCGATGGTTGGATACGCTCCGGGGGGAAATGCCAAGCATATTCGCTATTTCACTGGTCGTTAACCCGGACTTGATCAAGTTGCAGATCTCAACCTCCCGCCGGCTCAGCGCCAGCATGCGAGCGGACAGCTTGGCGGTCCCGGAGGTGGTCAGGGCGTCCAGGTTGGCGCGTAGCAACTGGACGAGGGGCGCGGTGGCATCGGTGCTCTGCTCCAAGAGCAGGTCTAGCACCGGGGTGATGAACCGGCTGATGGCGGTTTCGATGTCCGTGGCCAGGCGCTCCTTCTCGGCCTTGACCTGCTCGATGAGTTCCCGCGTGGCCGCGTTTTTCTGCTCCAGGGCCATGTTGGCGCTCCTCAACTCGGCCCTGCGGTTGATGAGATTGAGCTCGAACTGTTTGAGATCCGTGATGTCGTGGAAGACCGCGATGGCGGAGGGCCTGTCCGGAGACGCCCCTTGCACTGGCCCGGCGTTGATGGACACCCACCGGTGGTTCCCTTCTTCGTCCACAACAATCAGCGGCTCCGCCTCGGTGTCCTCCCTCTGGAACAGGGCGCGGGCCAGGGGCAGATCCTCCACCGGGACTGGCGTCTCGCCATCCAGGCGCAGCAGCACCCAGCCAGTGGAGTAGTCCTCGGGCACGATCTCCTCGCCCTCTTCCAGGTGAACGCCCCGGATGCGCAGGGCGGCTGGGTTGATGTGCCGAACCAGGACCTCCCCGTCCACGACCTCGGCGATCATGATGCCTGACGGAGAGCGGTTGATGGACGCCCTGAGGAGGGCCTCCGACTGCTTGCTCTGCCTGTCCGTATTCATCCTGGGCCCCCTCTCCACGGCTGGTGGAACGACGAGGCCGATGATACTGCTTAAAGGCATGGAAGAGCGAGCAAACCAGCGGAGGGGCCGGCGGCTGGCGTTCAGGTTCTGCCTCGCCGTGCTCTTGCTGGCCGCGCTGGAGCTGCTCTGCCTTGGCGGGCTCCGCCTCCACGACAGCAGGGCCAGGCTGGAGGTGGTGTCTCCCAAGGACGTGGCGCGCTGGATCGACTGGACCTCCCGTCCGCCTGCCAGGGGCGGCGGCGGCGACACCATGCCTGCGGTGTTCGACATGGAGCTGGGGTGGGATCAGTTCCCGGCCGAGCGCGACGAGGCGCCGGTGATCCCGGCCGGCCGCCGGGGCTACGCTTCCTCTTACGGCGACTCCTTCACCAGGTGCTACGACGTGGCGGACCACCAGACCTGGCAGCGGCACTTCAAGGCGCTCACCGGGCGGCCCATCTTCAACCTCGGCATCGGCGGGGCGGGCACAGACCAGGCCCTGCTCAAGCTGCGCAAGTACTACGCCTCATACTCCACAGAGGTGGTCATCTTCGGCGTCTTCCCCAACGACATCAGCCGCAACGCCGGGATCGTGGGCACCTTCTACCTGCAGCCGCCTCACTTCATCATCAAGCCCCGCTTCATGCCGCGGCAGGGGGGCGGCTTCTCGCTCTACAACCCCATCCCCGGCATCCTGCCCCGGGCCAGGGGAGGGGACCGAACCTGGCTCCCCGAGCTGGCGCGAAAGGACTTCTGGTACCGCCAGTTCCTGAGCATCTACGGCCTGGACATGCTCCGGGGCCGCGGCTTCCCCTACACCCTCCAGGCCGGGCGCCTGGCCGCGGGCATGGTCAGGCACGGCAGGAAGCCCCCCGGCGACCGGGACTTTGTGGTGGACCCCTCCACGGAGCCCATGAGGCTGACCCTGCACACCATCAAGCTCTTCCTGGACATGGCCGGGGAGCAGAAATTCACCCCCGTGATCCTTGTGCACGGCTCACCCTGGGGGGCCCGCGACGGGGTGAACAGCGCCCTGCTGGCCCTGCTCCGGCGTGAGTTCAGCGCGCAGATCGAGGACGCCCTGAGCCTCATGGGGTACAACCCCGGCAAGGCCGACAGCGAGCGGATGTTCTCACCGGGGCGGCACTACTCAAGCGAAGGAAACCGCGCCCTGGCAAAGGGGCTGGTCAGAGTGTTGCCGAAGCCTAATCCCCCCGCCCCAGGCGGTTGAGCACGGGCCAGGTTACCGCGGCCATGATGGCGGCGTAGACCAGGGTGATCAGGGACACCCCGATGCCTGACGCCGCGGCCTCGCTCTTCCCGAGCCCCACCAGCACAAAGCCCAGGGTCCAGCCCGCCTCCAGGGTGCCGAAGGAGCCGATGCCGCCGGGCAGAAACCCTGTCACCACGCCCGCGGTGGCGCCGAGCACCACCTGGGCCACGCTCACCTCCATGCCGAGGGCGCGCATGACCGTGAAGAAGACCCCGTAGGTGAGCATCCAGACCACGACGCTTGAGACGCCGGACATGAGCAGCACCCGGGGGCGAGCCTCGGAGAAGGACTCAACAGCCCCCGAGATCTTGCCCAACAGGCTCTGAATCTTTTGGTTTTCCAGAATCCCTACCAGCCCGCACATCCACCGGAATATGCCCAGCCCGAACCGCAGCATGGGCCCCATGAGCAGGATGAACATCAGCATCCCGCCCCCGGCCACACAGGCCCAGACCAGCCCGGCCCTGTGGTCGCCCTGGTATACCCCGCCCTGATCCAACCCCAGCGCAGCGGCAAAGAAGATGACCACCGCGGTGACGTCCAGGATGCGCAGCAGGAGCAGGTTCAGCAGGCTCTCCCCCAGGCCCGCGGCGCCCGCCCGCTTGACCAGGAAGGCCCACGACAGGTCCCCGGTGCGCATGGGGAGCAGGCGCAGCAGGAAGTTGTGCACCGAGGCGATGCACAACATGGTCAGCGGCGGCGTGCGCGGGGCGAGCAGCACCATGCGCCAGGTGCGCGCCAGGTAGAGCACGAGCCAGAGCCCGAAGCCAGCCAGGCAGAGGTCCAGGCGGGTAGACGCGAACATGGCGCCCAGCTGCTCCGGGTCGATGAAGCGCGCCAGGAAGAGGAAGAGGCTTCCCGTGATGGCCAGGCCCACCACCAGCTTGAGCCAGAAGCGGCGGGGCTTTGTCGGATCCTGATCCTCGTTCACGTGGATGTTCCGGGGGGCTGGCTATTCGTCGTCGGTGGCGGCTTCATCGCGCTCGCCCACGAGCTCGCCTGGCGGCCGTTTCAGCTCGCCGTCGTACTCAAGCCGACGGAGTCGAATAATGGTGTCCTCCAGCAGCTTCCGGTTGGCCCCCACCAGGTCGGCCAGCAGGCCGGCGAGCAGCACCATGAAGGCGGACAGCAACAGGATGGCCGCCAGGATCAGGGACTGCACATGGCCGGTGTTGGCCTCGGTGAAGTGGAAGTAGAGGAAGCGCGCGCCCAGGGCCACGCCGGCCGTGAAGAAGATGGAGAAGAGGTACAGGAACGCCTTGAGCGGCCGGTACATGGTGTAGATGCGCAGGATGGTGCTGGCGCTCCTGCGCAGGTACTCCGGCACGTTGCGGAAGAGGCGCGACTCCCGCGTCTTGGCGTTGGTGCGGATGGGCACCGCGGCCACGGCCATGCGGGCCTGGCCGGCCTGGATCAGGGTCTCCAGGGTGTAGGTGAACTCCGAGGTGACGAACATGCGCAGGGCCGCCTCGCGGCTCACCGCGCGGAAGCCGCTGGTGGCGTCCGGGATGCGGGTGTTGGAGGCCAGGCGCACCACCCAGGAGCCGATCTTCTGCAGCCGCTTCTTGGTGGCCGAGAAATGGGCCACCGTGTCCACCTGGCGGTCCCCCACCACCAGGTCGGCCTCCTTGCGCAGCAGGGGCGCGATGAGCAGGGGGATGTCCTTGCCGCAGTACTGGTTGTCGGCGTCGGTGTTGACGATGATGTCCGCGCCCAGGCGCAGGCTGGCGTCCACACCGGCCATGAAGCCCCTGGCCAGCCCCCGGTTCTGGGGGAAGCGCACGATATGGTGGATCCCCACCTCACGCGCCGTGTCCGAGGTCCCGTCGGTGCTGCCATCATCGATGATCAGCAGCTCGATCTCGTCGATCCCCTCGATGGCCGTGGGCAGATCCGCCACGGTCTCGGCCAGGGTATCCTGCTCGTTGAAGCAGGGTATCTGGATGATCAGCTTCAAATCAGAGGGCCTTCGCCTCGTTGATCAGCACGTCGGTCTGGGGCACGTCCTTGGGGAAGGGGCCCTTGGAGCCGGTGGGCAGCGCCTTGATCTTGTTCACGACCTCCATGCCCTCGATCACCTTGCCGAAAACGCAGTAGCCCCAGCCACGCATGGTCTTGTCCTTGTGGTTGAGGAACTCGTTGTCCGCCACGTTGATGAAGAACTGAGCCGCCGCGCTGTTGGGGTCGGGCGTGCGCGCCATGGCCACCGTGCCGGTGAGGTTCTTGAGGCCGTTGAAGGCCTCATTCTCCACGTTCTTCGGGGTCGGCTTCTTGTCGAACTTGGCGGTGAAGCCGCCGCCCTGGACCATGAACCCGTCGATGACCCGGTGGAAGATGGTGCCACTGTAGTGTCCGGCCTTCACGTACTCCAGAAAGTTGGCCACTGTCTTGGGCGCCTTGTCGGGGTAGAGCTCCATCTTGATGGTGCCCATGGAGGTGGTGAACTCAACCACCGGCTTCTTTGCGTCGGCGGCAGCGGGCTGAGGAACCTCCTTGGCTTCCGCCTTCTTGGTCTCCTCGGGGGCGGGCTCGTTGGGCGCGGTCTTGGCCGGCTCGGTGCCGGACTTGGCCGGCTCCGGGGCGGTCTTGTTCTTGTTGGTGCAGCCGGAGAGGGCCAGGACCCCGGCGCAAAGGAAAATCGCAGCGTAGAAAGCACGGACTCTCACGGATAAGCCTCCTTGAGCGTTCTGGGCGTCAGTCGCCCGGTATGTTTTCGGTGCGGGGAAAGGCCGCGAAACCTCCCTGCGGGTTATTTGATGATCACCACGTTGGGGCTGCGCTCCGAGCCGTTTGAGGCAGAGCGCCGGCCGCGTGGGTCCAGGGCCTCGATGTAGTAGTGCAGGTACCGACCCTGGGTGATCTTCGGCGGGATTGAGGCGCGGAAGATCCCCTTGGTCTTGCGCATGGGCAGCTTGTGGAACTTCACCTTCCCCTGGGAGCGGAAGTGCACGAACAGCTTGTGCGCCTGGACGTCGATGCCCGCCTGGGCCTTGAGGGGCACAGGGAAGCCGCGCTTGGCCGAGTCCACGGGCACATGGATCAGGCCCAGGGCCGCGGGCTGGGGCTTCTTCTCGCCGGACTCCGAGGCCTGCTCGTCGCCGAGGATGATGGTGGGCGGCTTGCCCACCGCCTTGAGCGCCTCCTTGGCCTTGCCGAACATCTGAACCAGCTGCGGCGTGGCCAGCTCCTTGGGCACCTCGGACTTGGGATCCAGGCGCATGGCGGCCACGAAGTGGTGCAGGCCGCGGTACAGGTCATTGAAGCCGCTGATGGCCGTGATACCGGCCAACAGGTGGGTGGCCGCCATGCCCGGCTCCTTGCTCAGCTTGAGCTGGTTCCCGAGCTCAAGCGCGGCCTGGAGCTTGCGCTGGGCGTTGCGGTAGCTGTACGAGGCGAACGCAGCCTTGGCCTCTGCGTTGAGCTTGAGCACCGGGTTGAACTTGGGGTCCAGCTCGGCTGGCTTCTCCGCGGCTGGCGCTGGCTGGGCGTGGGCTGGCGTTGCGGCAAGGTAGGCCGTCAAGGTCAGCAGCAGGGCAGCGGTAGTGGCAGTAGCTCGGCCCATTTGTACTCCTCCTCCGGGTGGCAGTGGGGAGGCTACCCCGAGCGGCGGCAGGGCGCAACCTGGCCAGGTGGGATATTTTGACACCGCCAACTGGGAGGTGTGACAATGCATAAAGTCTGGAAAAGACGGAGATAGACTCGTGGCGCAGCTCCTTCACCCCAAGAAGGCGTCAATCTTTGATGATGACCAGCTCTCCAATGAGGAGGAGATCCAGATCCGAAATGATCTTGGGCGGTTCACCATCGCCATGATCAAGGCGATCCTCCAGACCTCTTTCTATCAGACGGACCACAAGCTCACCATCGCCGCGGTGGACGAATTCTTTGAGGCCATGAAGCCGCTCAAGGATCTGTTCCTCGAGATCACGTACATGTCCTCGGCCGATGAAACCAAGGCTGACTTCACCATCGAGGGCGTGATGGTGGAGCCGATCAACCTCACAGCCTGCATCAAGACGGTGCTGCGGGACGAGTTCCTGGGCAAGTTCCGCGACTTCTTCACCTGGAACAAGCTGGTGAGCTTCTCCATCAAGCGGGAGGTTTCGCGTGAGGAGTTCCTGAAGTTCCTGGGCCTCACCCGGCGCAAGCTGGAAGAACGCGAGGAGGCAGCCGAAGGCTTCGCCGAGCTGGAGGCGACCCCCCTGGAGCGGCAGGGGAACCGGCTCTCCGATGTGCTGGTGGCCAGGGGGCTGTTCACCCTCTCCGCCATATGCCGGGATGAGATCGTCTTCGTGGACCGCACGCTCCCCTGGCGCGTCAAGCTGGCCCTGGGCCGGTTGATGAAGAACCTGAAGGAGATCCCGATCTACGCTCGGGCCACCCGCAAGGAGCTTCAGGACGTCAAGGCGATGCTGCTGCAGGAGATCATTCGGCCCCTGCGCGGCCAGAACCTGCTCATGGAGTTCCTCTTCAACTGCGACCTGGTGGCCCAGGCGCGCGGCGAAGAGCTGGAGGACTTCGACATCGAGGAGGAGATCCTCGCGGTGCTCGTACGCACCCAGATCCTGTCGGTCTCCAACTGCTTCCTCCTGGAACTCACCCGGCTGCCCGAGTCCGAGGAGCGCCACAAGGAGCGCCGGGAGAAGGGCATCGACCTGCTCCGCAAGTGCACGATCCCCCTGTCCGACGTGCTGGACGAGGAGTCGATGGATGTCTTCCGCGAGATCTCCAAGGCGGGCTATTTCTCGGTCAAGGAGATGCCGGACAACGTCCAGGCTCACATCCAGATCGAACGCGAGGTGGACCGCTTCCTGGAGAACCCACAGGAGAGCCTGGATCAGATCCAGCTGGTGGACAACATCACCGGCTTCCGCCGCCACGCCTCCAACGTGGCCCTGATGGTGGGGGAGCTGCTCAGGCGCCACGAGTTCGGCTGGGCCCGTCAGCTGGTGGACCTGATGACCTACCTGGCTGAGGCGCCCATGGAGGGGGAGGCCAAGCTCCATTCTCTGGCCCGGGACATCCTGGACGCCATGGCCTCCAAGGATAACTTCGAGCGCATGGTCAAGGCCTTGCCCGAGCTGAGGACCCAGGATCAGGCCCATGTGTTTCACCTGTGTCAGACCTTCCGCGGCCGCGCCGTGCCGGTGCTCGTGGGGGAGCTGCGCGGAGACCTGAACGATTCGTTGCGGGCCAACATCCGCACCGTGCTGGAGCAGATGGCCGAGGACAAGGCGGTGCTCGACTTCCTGCGCCACGCCATGGACAGGGAGAACCAACGCCCGGAGTTTTACCGCGACTTCTTGTTGGTACTGGGCGCCCTGCGCGACCAGGAGAGCTACCAGCTGGCCAACACCTTCCTTGGCTCCGAGGATGCCATCGTGCGCAAGGCGGCATTCACCGCTGTCACCCGCATCGGCCAGAAGAAGGCAGAACGCGACCTCGTGCGTGGGCTCATGGATCCGGACCTGGATGTTCGCCGCTCCGTGGTGGTGCACCTGGGAGAGATCAACAGCCAGGCCCCCGAGTTTCGGGACTTCCTCACGCGGCTCTTCTCCGGGGCGCTGACCCCGGGGGCGTGGGCAGAGCTGACGGCGCTCTTTCAGCGCAAGTTTGACAAGATCCAGCTGGCCAACCTGCAGCTCATGAACGGTGGCGCGGCGGCCCTGGCCCACCTGATGGAGAGCGGGGCGGTGGAGATGCCTCAGGTGGAGGAGCGGCTGTGCAAGGTGCTGGAAACGACCATGCAGTTCCACCTCCTCTCCGGCGGTGAGAAGGTGGTCAAGGAGCGGGAGCAGCTGGCCAACGCCATGGTGCGGTTGCTGCGCGGGGGAGGCAGCGCCGTCTGCGTCCCCGCCCTGGTTCAGGCCAGGGACACGGGCGCAAAGGATACCCACCACCTGGCCAAGGCCGCGGTGCGGGAGATCATGGACCGGGAGGGGCTCGAGGAGTTGGTCCCATGGCAGCGCAAGGCGATGCACTGGCTCATGTACTTCCTTGGCCGGGAGGAGAAGCCCGACTACAAGCCCAAGCAGCTAAAGGAAGCAGCCTCTGACGAAGAGCCGCTCCCGGCGGAGGCTGAAGAGCCGGCCACGGTTGAGCCTGAAGAGGTTGAGGCGCCTGAGGAGGTTGAAGAGGTCGAGGCGGCCGAAGCGGCTGAAGCGGCCGAAGAAGCTGAAGAGGCGGAAGAGGCTGAAGAAGCGCTCAAGCCGGAGGAGCCGGAACCAGAAGAGGAGCCGGAGCCAGAAGAGGAGCCGGAACCAGAAGAGGAGCCGGAGCCAGAAGAGCCGCCAGCCATGGACGACAGCGGGCCCGATGCGGTGGCGTTGCCCGAGAGCACCGGCACCGTGCACGACGCGCTCCTCTCCGCGTTTCTGAAGGATGACTCGGAGGCTGCCTCAAGAGAGGAGGAGACGCCGGAGATGGACGCGCCCCTCTCCGAGTTTCTGGAGGATGACGCGGAGGTTGCCTCCAGAGATGAGAAGACGCCGAGGATGGACGAATCCCTCGCCGAGTCTCTGAGAGAGGAGGCGGGGGCGGGCGCCCAGGGGGCCCCGGGGCCCGCGGGGGGCCCGCCACAAGCCGCCGATAGG
>CAZCFB010000009.1:22596-32558 GCA_964497805.1 uncultured Kofleriaceae bacterium | reverse complement strand
GGTTGTTTGTCTTAGTCCCGCGCGTTGTCTGTTTGTTTGGTGGGGGGGGGGGCCTCTTTGGTGGCGGGGGTGCCGGAGGTGGACGCGACTCTCGCCGCGTATCTGCAGGAAGACGAGGACGCCGGCAGCGATCCCGAGGAGGCGCCGGAGGTGGACTGGGAGGACGCTCAGGAGGGCACGCCCAGGAAGTGATCCGCGCCGGCAGGCGGCGCGCCCCGAGCTACTTCACGCGCACCACCCAGCCGCGGTACTTGGCGTTGTAGCCGCTGCCCGTCCGGCGCCGGCCCACCATGAAGAGTTCGTTGTAGTCGTCCCCAGCGATGTCCATGATCTCGTTAGGGGTGTTGGCATATGAGGAGCCGTTCTGGATGCCGGCCGGCCCGAACCACTTGTTCATGGTGATGTTGTAGTTGAAGATCCGCACCTGCCGGTTGGAGGAGGTGGTGTTGACGTACGTGGCCACGGTCACCAGCTTCTCCTTGGCCGAGCCGTACACCGCGCTGATGGTGTGCCCGCTCATACCGCTCCAGGCGCCGCTGACGCGCCCCCACTTGTTGCCGTCGTAGCGAAGGATCCAGCCGTTGGTGCCAACCACCCAGACGTCGGTGGCGCTGAGGGCGTGGATGTCCTTCCAGTCGGTGGCTGAGTTGGCGCAGGGGGTGGAGCCGGTGTCCTGGCAGCCGTGGGGGCCGCTGCGGGTCCAGGCGGTGCCGGTGCCAGCGTTGTAGTAGATGTCGTCGTTGCCGCTGTTCGGGATGCCCCAGAGCGGCCCCTGGGCGGTTCCCTTGAGCGTGCCCGTCAGGTTGCCGACGCTCACGCCGTTGACGATGCCGGTCATCTTGGCGCACGACACTGTGCCGCTCACCGCGCCGCTTGTTGCCTCGCAGCGGTAGACACCAGCGGTGGAGCCGGACTGCGTGCCGCCGATGTAGTAGACCTCCTTGCTGGAGACAGTCGTGCCCCACAGCGCGTAGCGGGAGTGGTTGCCCATTGCGGTCTTCAGGGCCGTGGCCGTCTTCCAGGTGGTTCCGTCGTTGTAGCGGAAGTCGCCGCTGTCTCCCACGACCAGGTTGAGCCCCACCGCGTGGAGCCGGCTGCCCGAGGTGATCCTCTGGAGCCCGCCGCCGATGACCGTGCCCACGTCCACCAGGATGCCGTCGTTGTTGCTGTAGCTCACGCGGTAGGTGCCAGCGGCCCAGTACGACTTGTCCTTGGGCACGTAGGCCACCCGGCGCAGGTAGGTGCTGTTGGTGGAGCCGTTGCCGTCCACGTTGCCGTGGGTGAAGGTGCGGCACTTGTTGGCGGCGCACATCTTCACCGTGTTGCCCGAGGTACAGAACTTGCCACTGGTGAAGGTGTAAGCGCTTGTGGACTCGGCGCTGCGGCACTCCTTGCACAGGTCGCTGGACGAGGCGGCCCCCTCGCCCACGCAGACCTTGTTGATCAGGCACCCGGTGGTGAGCTTGTGGGTGCACTTGCCGGTGGCGCAGACGTCCGAGGTGCAGGTCAGGCCGTCGCCGGGGCAGGTCGTGCCGTCCTTCTTGTTGCTCCACGCTGTGGTGCTGGTGAGGCTGGTGCACTGCTGGCAGCTGTTCTTGGAGTTGGTGTCGTTCTCGGCGTAGCAGGCGCCGCCGATGAGGCAGGCGCTGGCCTTGGTTTTGTGGGTGCACTGGCCGCCCTGGCAGGCGTCCACGGTGCACCAGAGGTTGTCGCTCTTGCAGGCCAGGCCGTTGGCCTTGGCTGTCCAGGCCATGGTGTTGGACGAGGGCGCGCACACCTGGCAGGAGTTGGACGGGTTCACGTCGTTCTGCTTGTAGCAGGTCGGGCCGATGATGCAGGTGCCGGGCCACAGCTTGTTGGTGCACTTCTTCTGGGGCGTGCAGATGTCCTGGGTGCACAGGAGCTTGTCATCGCAGTCGATGTTGGTCTTGCACTGCCAGGCCACGGAGTCTGGAGGCAGGGCCTGGTCCGGGGGCGGGGTCAGGTCCGGCGGCAGGGCCGTGTCCGGGGGAGGGGTCAGGTCCGGCTGGGTGATGTCCTTCTGGACCACGGTCTTGTCCTTCTGAACCACGGCCTTGTCCTTCTGGATGACGCCCTTGTCTTTCTGGACCACGGCCTTGTCCTTCTGGACCACGGCCTTGTCCTTCTGGACGACCTTGCCGTCCTTCTTGGGCCCCACCTTTTTGTCCTTCGGGACGGCCAGATCAGGCTGACCCACGCCCGCCTCAGTTGGCGAATAGGTTGGGTTCTGCTCCGTGCATCCTGGCCCAAGCAGGAACGCTACGAGGAGGGCGGTGTATTTTATGGATGGGCAGCAGGCCATATATTGTCCTCGCTACAGCTTGTAAATTGCAGTCAAATAACGTTATCAAGCATACACTAATTCCAACTTCACTTCCCCTTACTAGTGCGCCGTACGTACCATCTGGTCCCAGCCCGGAGTGGTGGCATGGGGGCTGCATGGTAGGATTGATAGGGGGATTGTCAGGGGGATCGCGAGGGAACCAGATGCACTCGTCGCCGGTCACGCGACTGAAACTGTTGGTGATTCTCATTTTGGCGTCCACACCCGGCTGCGAAAGTGGGACCATCATGCCCCACCTGTGCGCTGGACCCGGGGACTGTCCCCCCGGGTACACCTGCAAGGCTGGAGGGTGTGAGCCTTCCACCGATGGGGCGCCATGGGTGTGGGATCTGGGGGCCGGGGACTGGCCCCTGCTCTCCGAGGCGGGCCTCTGCCCCGGTGGCGTGGTGCTGTGCGGCAAGACATGCTGCGCCAAGGGGCAGGTCTGCATCTACGGCGCCTGCACCGCGCCCCAGCCCGCGTGCAAGTCGGACAAGGATTGCATAAACGACACCTACTGCCTCAACGGGCAGTGCGTGCCGTGGGGGCACGGGCCCAAGGGCACCCACGACAAGTCGTGCACCTACGTGGTGCCCGTGGGCCAGTTTCAGCCCTCCCGCCAGTGCGCCTGGACCGGGCCGCCATCCGGGGACAAGTACCCCTCCCACAAGAACGTGCTCGGCACGCCCACGGTGGTGGACTTCCTCTTCACGCCCACCGCCACGGCGCGCAAGCCCTCCATCGTCTTCGTCTCCTACCACGGCGAGGACGGCGGCTCCCCGGCGTCGGCCTGCGCCAGCGGTTACTACGGCGTCATCCGGGTCATCGACGGCGCCACCTGCAAGCAGCAACACACCCTGGACATGGCCAAGGTGCGCGCGTCGTCGCCCCTGGCCGTGGGCGACCTGAACCTGGACGGGCGCGCCGATGTGGTGGCCCAGCGTTGCGGCGGCGGGCTGGTGGCCTTCACCTACGACCTGAGCGCAAAGAAGTTCAAGCTGCTCTGGACCTCGAGCCCATCCACCACCGGCGCGTCCAGCGGAGGGTGGGACGGCCCCTCGTTGCACGATCTGAATGACGACGGCAAGCCGGAGATCCTGATGGGGGGCACGGTGTGGAGCAACACGGGCAAGCTCATCGACAGCTCCCTGGGCATGCTCACCTACAGCGCCGGGTACATCCCCGTGGCCGCCGACCTGGACGGCGACAAGGTGGTGGACCTGGTCAACGGCGCCAAGGTGTGGAGCTTCAGCGGCAACAAGTGGAAGGTGAAGTCGAGCAGCAGCAACGCCGCCGGCCACCCGGCCGTGGCGGACCTGGGCACCTTCGGCGCGGATCCGAAGAAGGACAACCGGGGCAAGCTGGACGGCGTGGCCGAGGTGGTGGTGGTCTCCGGCGGCAAGGTGCGGGCGCAGACCATCGCCGGGCGGGTCGTTTACGGGCCGATCTCCATCCCGGCCGGCGGCACCGGCGGGCCCCCCACGGTGGGGGACTTTGACAAGGACGGGCGGGCAGAGATCGCGGCCGCGGGCAAGGACAGCTACAGCGTCTTCGACCCGGACTGCGGCGCGGCGCCCACCAAGGCCACTTGCAACACCATGAAAAAGACGGGGATCCTCTGGACCCGCACCTCCCAGGACCACTCCTCCAGCGTCACCGGCTCGTCGGTGTTCGACTTCGAGGGCGACGGCGCGGCGGAGGCGATCTACGCCGACGAGTGTTTCACCAGGGTGTACGACGGCAAGAGCGGCGATGTCCTCTACTCCCAGTGGCGGACCTCGTGCACCTGGTACGAGAACCCCATCGTCGCCGACGTGGACGGCGACTTCAACTCGGAGCTGGTGGTCCCCTCCAACACCAACTGCGTCATCGACACCAGCTGCAAGACCAACAAGAACCACCACAAGCACCCGACCTCCGGCCTCACCCTTGACCCGATGTTCCGCGGCCTGCGCTGCAAGAAGACCGCTGACTGCCCCACGGGCGGCACCTGCAACACGGGCTACTGCCGCTGCACCAAGGACGCCCACTGCGGGGGCGCCTCCGACGGCTTCGTGTGCGCCCCCATGATCAGCGGGACGCCGGGCAGCGGGCAGGTGTGCCGGGCCGCGTTCAAGGGGGACGTGGGGGGGATCCTGGTGTACCGGGACGCCCTGGACCGGTGGGTGAACTCGCGCCCAATCTGGAACCAGCACGCCTACGCCGTCTCCAACATCAACGACCTGGGCAAGGTCCCCCGCACCTCATCGTGGGTGCAGAACTGGAAGATCTCCGGCCTCAACAACTTCCGCCAGAACAAGCAGGGCAGCCTCGACCCCACCTCGAGCCCGGACCTCACCGCCGGCCCCTCAAAGAAGAAGGGCGGCGTGGAGCCGGACCTGACCTTCGAGTGCAACAAGGCCGGCGTGCTGACCCTGAAGATCAAGCTCTGCAACCGGGGCACCCAGACAGTGGGGGCGGGCGTGCCGGTGACCTTCTACGAGGGGCCCCCGGCCAACAAGAAGAAGATCTGTACGGCCAAGAGCACGGGGCAGATCCTGGCAGGCAAGTGCGAGGAGGTCTCCTGCTCCTGGAAGGGGGCGCCGGTGAGCAAGCAGGTGGATGTGTATGTGGTGGCCGATGACGACGGCACCGGCAAGGGCACCACCTCCGAGTGCAAGGAAGGCAACAACCGCGCGCTGCTCAAGGGGGTCCGCTGCAAGAGCGTGGGGTAGGACGCCGCTTCACCCCGTAACGTTGCGCCGGCTTCATCCCGGAGGGGCTTCGCGCGAGCACTACTGCTTGGGGAGCTCCGCAACAAACGCGTCAAACATTCCGGTGGCCGTCAGCGTCTTGGCGCCGAAGGTGCCCTTGCCGGTGAACTCGCCCGTTACATATATCTTGCCCGAGGCGCCCAGAGCGAGGCCGTAGCCGCTGTCGGACTGGGTGCCGCCGGCCTGTGTGGCCCAGGCGAAGGTGCCAGCCGGGTTCACCTTGGCGATGAACACGTCGGTGGAGCCCTTGGAGGTGAGGGTGGAGGGGCCGAAGGTGGCGGTGTTGATGAAGGCGCCGGTGACGTAGCAGACGCCGCTGGTGGTGCACGCAATGCCCCGGCCCCACTCCCAGGGGCTGGCGCTGGTGCCGGTGCCGCCCACGGCCAGGGCCCAGGAGATCTTGCCGGTCTTGTCCACCCGCGTGACATGGATATCGTTCTGCCCCTTGGAGGTGTGCTTGGTGGCGCCGAACGTGGCCGCACTCGAGAAGATGCCCGTGACCGTGGCGTTGCCCGAGCTGTCCATGCTCAGGCCGTAGGCCTCGTCGAGCCCGGCGCCCCCGGCGGACACGGCCCAGGACCAGGCGCCGGCCGAGCTGAGCTGGGCCACGAAGATGTCGCCGCTCCCCGCGTGGGTGGTGGTCTTGGAGCCGAAGGTGGCGGCGCCGCCGATGTTGCCGGTGACCGTGATATTTCCGCTGCTGTCCACGGCCACGGAGCGGGCGAAGTCGCTCCCCGTGCTTCCACCGGTCTTGACCCACTTCACCTTGCCGGTGATGTCCACCTGGGCCACGAAGATGTCGGAGTACCCCTTGGACGTGGCGTTGAGGGTGCCGAAGTAGCCGGTGCCGTTGAAGTGCCCGGCCACGATGATGTTGCCGGAGTTGTCCATGGTGATGGCCGAGGCGTTATCCCCGCCAGTGCCGCCCAGGGGGGTGACCCATGAGAAGGTGCCCGAGATCGGGTTCACCGAGGCCACCAGCCCGTCCGTGCCGCCCCTGGACATGACCTTGGCCGTCCCGAACATGGACTGGGACTCGAACATGCCGGCGACGTACACCGTGCCGCCCAGGTCTGTGGTGACGGCCATGCCCCACTCCGAACCGAAGCCAGAGCCGCCGCCAGCCGCCCAGTTCCAGCTGTTGAAGGCGTTCATGGCCACGAAGAGGTCGGCGTAGCCGGCGGAGGTGAGCTTGTTGCTGCCGAAGGATGCCGTGCTCATGAAGGTGCCGGTGACGATGGTCCTGCCCATGTAGTCCACGGCGATGCCCGTGGGGCGGTCTCCCTGGGAGCCGCCCGCCGAGGTGCTGGAGCTCCACTTCACCACCGGGCCGGCGCTGCTGTCCGGCGTGACGGTCTGGTCCTTGGGCAAGATCTGCAGGTCCTTGAGCAGCGGCCCCGTGGCGTCGACGATGGCCAGATCCGGAGGAATGATCGGCAGGTCCTGGGGCACCGATCCGGTGGCGTCAACCACCTTCATGTCCGGGGTGGTGGCCTGGTCAACGGGCGCCTGGTCAACG
The DNA here is from genome assembly GCA_964497805.1 of uncultured Kofleriaceae bacterium. Taxonomy (GTDB): domain Bacteria; phylum Myxococcota_A; class Polyangia; family CAZCFB01; genus CAZCFB01. The sequence goes on along the minus strand of CAZCFB010000009.1, from coordinate 25,942 downwards.
GGCGCCTGGTCAACGGGCGCCTGATCAACGAGCGCCTGGTCCACGGGCGCCTGGTCAGGGACGCCCGAGTCCGCAACGCCTCCATCGGGGCAGGGGGCTGCCGTGCACCGGCCGAGCTTGCAGAAACCGGTGGCGCACTGCTGATGATAGAAGCACTGACCGCCGGCTGTGGCCGAGCCGCCGACGCACTTGCCTCCCTTGCAGGTGAGGCTCTTACACCCCCACCCGCCCGTGCAGCAGGCGTCCGTATCCCCGGGGCCCACGGCCATGCAGATCCCGCCGTGGCAAACTTTGCTGGCGCACTCGGTGGAGTCCTTGCACTTCTCGCCGCCCGCCTTGCCCACCCCCGGGGCGCACCGGCCGTTTTCACAGTTGACCGAGCTGCACTCCTCGTCCTCCAGGCAGGCTGACCCGGTGGCGCCGGTGCCACGCTCGCACACGCTGAGGGAGCAGAGCCAGCTGGTGCAGTCGCCATGGCCCGAGCACGGGTTGCCCAGGCTCGCCGGGCTGCTGGAGCCGCAGATGCCCCTGTGGCAGACGCCGCTCTCACACTGGTCCTCGTTGGAGCACGGCTCGCTGTTGGCGCGGTTTCGTGGGTCGTCCTCGCAACCGGCCAGGGCCAGGAGCAGGGCCGCCATCAGGACCTTGCGGCTAGCCAGCATCGGCGCCTCCTCCCGCGTCCAGGCCCGGGCAGGCGCCCCCAGCGCACTTGCCGGCCACGCAGGCGCCGGCGTTGCACTCCTCGTGAAAATTACAGGCCGCGCTCCCGGCCTTCTTCCCCGCCACGCAGATTCCGCCCTGACAGTTGAGGCTCCTGCAGGCCCAGCTCCCCTTGCACGAGGCCCCGTTGACCAGCGGCGGGGCCGCCAGGCACACGCCGGCCAGGCAGAGGCCGCTGCGGCACTCGCTCCCGCTGGCGCACTTCTCACCGCCGGCCTTGCCCTTCTGGGCGCTGCACGAGGTGGAGACACAGAAAGAGGTTGAGCACTCCTCGTCGTTGAGGCAGGAGGCGCCGGCCGGGCTCTGACCCTGGACGCAGACGCCGTTCTGGCAGGTGAAGGTGAGGCAGTCTCCGTTCCCCGCGCACTGCTTACCCTTTAGCGACGGCCTGGGCGAGGCGCATATGCCCCGGTGGCAGATGCTGTCCTTGCAGTCGGTGTCGCCGTCGCAGCTCTCGTTGAGCGAGCGGAGGGCGCCCTCCTCGCAGGCAGCGGCGAGGGAGATTAGCAGGCAGAGGCAGGCCGCGGTGGCCGATTTCCTGAAGAAGTTTTCCATGGCCTCCCCCGTCACTGTTTGGGCATCACCATGACGAAGCCGTCGATGGTGCCCCCCGTGGAGGTAAGGGTTTTGGTTCCGAATGTGGCCGAGCCCTCGTATTCGCCGATGACATGGATGGTGCCCTTGGGGCCCAGGGCGATCCCCTTGCCCTGGTCGAAGTTGCTGCCGCCCGCCCCGACAGCCCAGACGAAGGTCCCGGCGGGGGAGATCCTGGCCACGAAGGCGTCCAGGTTGCCCTTGGCCTTCAAGGTGGTGGCGCCGAAGGTGGCGTTCCCCTTGAAGGTGCCCGTGAGGTAGCAGGTCCCGGAGCCGTTGCAGGCCACGTCGTTGAACATATCCTCCGCGCCGGCGATGCCGGGGCTCACGACCCAGGTGATCTTGCCCTTGCTGTCCAGCCGCAGCACGAAGCCGTCGGAGGGGCCGGAGGAGGTGAGGGTGGTGGCGCCGAAGGTGGCTTTGCCCTGGAAGGTGCCCACGGCCGTGATGTTGCCCGCGCTGTCCATTGCCATGGCCATGGCCTCGTCTCCGGCGGCGCCGCCCGCGGGTGTAGCCCAGCTCCACTTCCCCGTGGCGTCCAGCCGGGCCACGTACACGTCGGTGGCCCCCTTGGAGGTGAGCGTGGTTGAACCGAAGCTGACCTTGTCTGCGAAGGAGCCCGCGATGGTGACGATCCCGGTGCCGCTCACGAACAGGCCGGCGCAGGATTCGTCCCCCTTGGCGCTGCCGGCTGCCGACACCCACAAGAACTTGCCGGTGGAGTCCAGCTTGGCCACGTAGATGTCCTGCATGCCAGCGGCGGTGCGGGAGAAGGTGCCGAAGGTGCTCTTACCCTTGAACTGCCCGCACAGGTAGACGTTGCCGCTGTCCGCGGCGAGAGCCATGACGTCATCCCCCAGTGTCCCGCCCAGGGTGGCGCTCCAGGAGAAGCCGCCAGCGGAGGAGAGGGCTGAGACCACCCCGTCCACGCCGCCCTTGCTGTTCAGGGTGCTGGTGCCGAAGGTGGCGCTGCCCTCGTACATGCCCCCCACATACACCTTGCCGCCCGGGCCCACGGCTACTGCCCGGCCGTCCTCCCAGCCGGTTGAGCTGCCTCCGGAGGCCGCCCAGCCCCAGGTGTTGCTGCTGGCGTTGAGCCTGGCCACGAGGATGTCTGTGCCGCCCTTGGAGGTCAGCTTGTGGGCGCCCAGGGAAACCGCGCCGTCGAAGTAGCCGCCTATATAGGTGTTGCCGGCGCTGTCCACGGCCACGGCGTTGGGGAAGGCGGGCTTGACGCCGGCGATGGCGGGCAAGTTGCCGCCGGTGGAGAGCAGCGTGCCCCACTTGACCGGCCCGGTGAAGCCGCTGTCAGGGGTCGGCGTGGAGGTGTCCGCCTTGGCCGCGTCCATGGGCGTGGCGCTGTCCGCCGTTGCTGCGTCCGGCCCGCCAGCGTCCACCATGGCCGCGTCCGCCGCGCCTGCGTCAGGGTTCGTCGGCGGGCAGCCGCCGCCAGAGCACTTGCCGGCCACGCACGCGCCGGAGTGGCACTCCTCGTGATAGAAGCAAGCGAGCCCCCCGGCCTTGATCCCGGGCACGCACTTGCCGCTCTGGCAGGTGAGGCTCCGGCAGCCCCAGTCCCCCTTGCAGTTGCCGCCGTTGGACCGCGGCGGCGCGGCCAGGCAGAGCCCGGAGTGGCAGACCCCGCTGGCGCAGTCGCTCCCCTTATCGCACCGCTCCCCGCCGGCCTTGCCCGACTTGACGCCGCAGGATGAGCTGACGCAGGAGCCGGTGGCGCACTCCTCCTTGTTGAGGCAGGGGGCGCCCGAGGGGCTCTGCCCCAGGGTGCAGGAGCCGGTGGCGCAGGTATAAGAGAGGCACTCCCCGTCCCCTTTGCAGCTGCTGCCGAGTCCGCGGGGTTTGGTGGAGGCGCAGATCCCGCGGTGGCAGATGCTGCTCTGGCAGTCGGTGTCTACCTTGCACTGCTCGTTGAGACCGCGAGGGTCCGTTTCCTCGTCGCAAGCCAGGACAACCACCGCGCAGAGGAGGATCACTGATATGAAGGTTTTCATGGTTACATGAGTTTCCGTTTGGC
>CAZCFB010000009.1:0-22496 GCA_964497805.1 uncultured Kofleriaceae bacterium | reverse complement strand
TCCCCCTCGGTTGCATCCCCCCTGCATCGCTGGTAGTTAATTCCTCCATGAGGGTATTCCGCAGCAGCGCCGAGGCGCGTGGAGAGCTGGCTTCACCGGCTGTGGCCATCGGCAACTTTGACGGTGTGCACCTGGGGCACCAGGAGCTGTTCGCGCGGGCCGTGGCCCTGGCCCGTCAGGCTGGCGGCCAGGCGGCGGCGCTTACCTTCGATCCACACCCGGCGCGCTTCTTCAACCCGGACCTCTGCCCCTCTCTGATCACCCCGGAGCCCCGCAAGCTGGAGCTCATGGAGCGGCACGGCCTGGACGCGGTGGTGGTGGAGCCGTTCAACGCTGACCTCGCCTCGCTCACGCCCAGGGAGTTCGCCGAGCGCATGCTGGCCCAGCAGCTGGGCGCCCGCAACGTGGTCGTGGGGGAGGGCTTCATCTTCGGGCGCAAGCGGGCCGGCAACCTGGAGGCCCTGCACCGGCTGGGGGAGGAGCTTGGCTTCGTGGCCCATGGTGTGGTCCCTGTGCGGGCCGAGTCCATCGTGGTTTCCAGCACCAAGATCCGGAACTTCCTCTTCACCGGCAAGGTGCTGGGGGCGGCCAAGCTCCTGGGCCGGGAGTACGAGGTGGGCGGCGAGGTGGTGGAGGGCAAGGGGCGCGGGCGGACCATCGGGATCCCCACGGCAAACGTCATGTCCGACGCCGAGATCCTGCCCAAGCGCGGGGTCTACGCCGGGCGGGCCATCCTACCCTCCGGCGGCATCAAGCCCGCCGTGATCAACATCGGCACCAACCCGACTTTTGAGAAGGCCGCCATCCTCTCCTTCGAGGTGCACATCCTCGATCACACGGAGGACCTGTACGGCCAGCGCCTGGGCGTTCGTTTCGCCCGGCGCCTGCGTGAAGAGAAGAAGTTCTCATCGGTGGACGAGCTGCTCCAGGCGATCCACCAGGACATCGAGGCGGCCCGAGAGATCCTCTCGACCTGACCGCGGCGGCGACGCGGCGAGGAGGCTTAGATGGCAAAGGGTCCCCCCATCGCCACGGCGACCATCGCGGGCCTGTACCTGCGGCAGGGTCTGCTCGATCAGGCAGAGGCGCTCTACACCAGGCTGCTGGAGCAACGGCCCGGGGATCCAACCCTGGAGGCCGGGCTGGCCGAGGCGCGCCGGCGCCGCCTGGCCCGGGGGCCGCTGACCAGTGACAGCCAGGTATCGCTGAAAGATCACGGGGGAGGACTCACCTGCCGCTGGAGTATTGGTGACCTGGGGATCAAGCGAGCGGCGGGGCTGCTGGGGCAAGGCACGCGCGGGCGCATCACCGTGCGCCTGGCGAGCTTCCCCCTGGACCCGGGCCGTCCCCAGCAGGAGATTGTACTGGAGCAGACCCAGGGAGAGATAACCCTGAGGCCGCCGCGCGGGGCGCTAACCGTCTCCGCGGCGGTGGGGCTGCTCGCCCAGGAAGAAGACCGGTTCGTGGCAATCGCCCACTGTGACCCGTTGCCGCTGGAAGCGCGCGGGCAAAGGGTTGGCGACGACGAACCGCCAACAGAAGAGCAGCCGGCGGCAAGCGCCGCGGGCAGCGACCCGGAGATGACATGAAGCTTCAAGGAGCGTACACCGCCCTGGTCACCCCCATGCGCAGAGGCGAACTTTATCTGGACGGCCTGCGCGAGCTGGTGGAGCACCAGATCGCTGCCGGTATCGACGGGCTGGTCCCGGTTGGCACCACCGGCGAGGCCGTCACCCTGAGCGCGGACGAGCGGTTCAAGGTGATCCAGACCACGGTCCAGGCGGCCGCGGGGCGGGTGCCTGTCATCGCCGGCGCGGGCGCAAACAGCACCGCCGCGGCCATCGAGGGGAGCAAGCTGGCCGCCGAGGCCGGCGCTGATGTGTTGCTTCATGTGACCCCCTACTACAACAAGCCCACCCAGGCCGGGCTGGTGGCACACTTCGCCGCCGTGGCCGAGGCCACCGGGCTGCCCGTGGTGCTCTACAACGTGCCGGGCCGCACCTCCTGCGACATGCTGCCCGCCGCCATCGCCGAGGCCGCCAAGCTTGAGCGGATCGTCGGCGTCAAGGAGGCCACCGGCGACCTGCACCGGGCGGCCAACGTCATCGCCGCGGTGCCCGATGACTTCGCCGTGCTCTCCGGCGACGACTTCACCTGCATGCCGTTCTGCACAATCGGCGGCAAGGGGGTGATCTCGGTGATCAGCAACCTCTGCCCCAAGAAGACAGCCGATATGATCCGCGCCACCCACGAGGGTGACCTGGCCCTGGCCCGGGAGCTGCACTATTCGCTGCTGCCCCTGATGGAGCTGCTCTTCTGCCAGGCCAACCCGATCCCCGTGAAGGCGGGCATGGCCCTGCTCGGGTTCACTGACAACGACCTGCGCCTGCCCCTCCTGCCGCTGGAGGGGGACCAGCTCGAGGCTCTGGCCACGGCGCTGCGTAAGCTCGGGAGGCTGGGCGCATGAGTACCGCCCAGCTCCGGGTGGGAATCCCCGGCGCCGGCGGGCGCATGGGGCGTGAGCTGGTGCGGGCCGTGGCCGGGGCTGACGACATGTGCCTGGCGGCGGCCACCGAGGCGCCCGGCGCGGCGGGCGTGGGGCAGGACGCCGGCGCCCTTGCCGGCATCGTCCCCCTCGGCGTGGAGGTTACCGTCGACAATACGGCCCTGGTGGGGGCGTGCGGCGGGGTCATCGACTTCTCGGCCCCGGCCACCCTGACCGAACTCTGCCCACGCTGCGCAGAGGGGGGAGTGCCCCTGGTGGTTGGGACCACCGGCCTGGAGCCGGAGCACAGGGCGCTCCTGGAGCGGGCCGCCGCCTCCACGGCGGTGGTCTTCGCCCCGAACATGAGCGTGGGCGTCAACCTCCTGTTCCGCCTCACCAAGGAGGCCGCCAGGTTGCTCGGGCCGGCATTCCACGCCGAGGTGGTGGAGGCCCACCACCGGCACAAGAAGGACGCCCCCTCGGGCACAGCCGCCCGCCTGGTGGAGCTACTGCAAGAGGCCCTGTCGGCCCCCGACGTGCGCCATGGCCGGGAGGGCATGGTGGGCGAGCGCCCGGACGCAGAGGTGGGGGTCCACGCCGTGCGCGGCGGCGACGTGGTGGGGGAGCACACCGTGATGTTGCTGGGCACGGGGGAGCGCCTGGAGCTGACCCACCGCGCCTCCAGCCGCCAGACCTTCGCCCAGGGCGCGGTGAGGGCCCTGCGCTGGGCCGCTGACCAGCAACCAGGTCTCTACGACATGCAAGATGTCCTGGGGCTCACGTAGCTCGTGACTCTCGACTGATCATGCGCCTGCCCATGACCGACCTGTTCCGCCGCGAATGGAAGGAGTGGGATCTGCGTTTCTGCTGTGAGGATTGCGGCCACCTGGATCCGGTGACCCAGAGCTGCGCCCACGGCTGGCCCGACAAAGAACACCGGGTGGCGTACTACCAAAGCTCGGATTGTAAGGAAGTGATCTTCTGTAAGGAGTTCGAGCTACTCTGATTTGGGCTCGGGCGCGGCCTCGGCTTCGGGCTTGGGATCCTCGGCAGGCTTCTCCTCACCCGCCTTCTTCTTGATCAACTTACGAAGCGCATCGCGCTCCTCGGCGGTGAGGTTGTCCACCGCCTCCTTGGCGTCCTTCACCTTCTTCTTCAGCTTCTTGGCGTCGCCCGCCTTCTCGCGCGCCTCCTTCTTCACCTCAACGGCCTTCTTCTTCACCTCCTTGACCAGCTCCTTGGACTCGTCAGACCCGGCGATGGCCTTGAGGTGGCCCCAGAAAGTCTTCGTGCCAAGCTGGTAGGTGGTGGCGGCGTACCAGAGGCACGCCAGCATCAGGAGGGTGAAGAGGAATTTGATCAGGCGGAACACGGGTTCGGCCGCCTGAGGCTAGTTCGTCCCGCGCTTCAGGATGACGAACTCCACGCGCCGGTTCTTGGACCACGCTTCCCGGTTGTGGTTCTTGTCGATGGGCTTGGTCTCGCCGTAACCGATGGCCTTGAGCCGCGGGCCCTCCACGCCCTTCTGGATCAGGTAGTCACGCACTGCCTTGGCGCGGCCGTCGGTGAGCTGCTGGTTGTGCTCGTGCGAGTCGCGCTCGTCCGCGTGGCCCTGGATCTCCACGAGCAGAATGCCGGGGCTCTGCTTCATGGTCACGGCCACGGCGTCGAGGACCGCGAAGCTCTCCGACTTGATGGTGAACTTGTTGGTCTCGAAGTAGATCTTCTGCAGGATCTCGATGCGGCCCTTGCGCTCCACCACGAGGCCCTTGTCCGGGCAGCCGTCCTTGTCCAGGTGGTTGTTGTACGTCTCCGGCTCGTTGGGGCAGGTGTCGTCCACGTCGAGGATCCGGTCCTTGTCGTTGTCCGGATCCGGGCAGCCGTTCTTGTCCTCGAAGGAGTCGTAGTCCTCAGGCTTGTTGGGGCACAGGTCGTCCACGTCGAGGATCTTGTCCTTGTCGTTGTCCGGATCCGGGCAGCCCTCGGAGTCCTCGAACTTGTCCTTGTCCTCCGGGTCGTCCGGGCAAGAGTCCTTCTCGTCGGGGATGCCGTCGCCGTCGCGATCCAGCACGTCCGCCTCGGGGCAGCCGTCCAGGTCGTCGATGCCGTCCTTGTCCTCGGGCTCGGTGGGGCACTGGTCGTCCTCGTCCAGCAGGCCGTCGCGGTCGTTGTCCGGGTCGGGGCAGCCGTCCAGGTCCTCGAAGTCGTCGAAGTCCTCCGGGTCGTCCGGGCACTTGTCAACGTCGTCCTTGAGGCCGTCGCCGTCACGGTCGCCGATGGAGGGCTCGAAGATGAAGGCGCCGAATACGCGGAAGTCAGGGGAGCCGTACTGGTGGTTGTCGGACTGCCCGCGAAGGCCGCGCCCCACGCCCAGGGCCATGTAGGAGTTGCGGCCCAGGTAGAGCTTGAACCCGGCCAGCAGCTCGTGGGCCGAGTGGTAGGCAGCGGCGTCGAAGAAGTTGGAGAAGCCGGTCTGGCCAACGATCTCCGCCACCAGGGCGAAGCGCCCGGGCACCACGGCGAAGGTGCCGCCGATGCCGTAGGTGAGCAGGGAATCGCGCTCAATCTCGATGCCGGTGCCGCACGGCGACTTGGCAAGCGTGGTCGCGTTGGGATCCGCGTCCCAGTCCACGCAGTCGCGGCCGTGGTCCTTCCAGTTGTCCGCGTCGCCGCGGATGACGCCGGTGTCGATGCGGGCGCCGATGTTGACGGCCACGCCGATGCGGCCGCGCATGAACTCCTTGTCCACGATGACGCTCGGGTGCAGCGTGATGCCGCCGCTGCCCGTGAACTGCTCGGGGGAACCGGAGGGGAAGTAGGTGGAGAGGATCACGCCCAGGCCCACCGGGTGCTTTGAGGTGTTGAAGATACGCCCCTTGATGTGCAGGCCCACGTCGCCCGCGTTCTGGGCGGCGATCTCGCCGGTGTCACCCGAGGCGGCGTCCACGTCCGGATCAGAGTCGCCGGTCCAGATGGTCACAGGTATGCTCAGGCCGACCTCGAAGTGCTTGAACAGGCCGAGGGCGATCTGGAAGTGACCTGAAACCAGGTTCTCGATGTCATATCTGTTGGGGACATGGCCATCATTGTCACGGTCACAGACGCCCGTGGAGCCAGTGGTGCACCAGTTGGCGCCTGAAGGCCCCGGCCCGCTAACGTTGTACAGGTTCAGTACGTTGTTGGCGTAATTCACCACCAGACCGAAGCTGACATCCAGGTGCCCCAGGGGCTGGGACGCGTTGAGCGTGATGTACCCCTTGGAGTCCACCGCAGGCCGGAAGGTCTGGATATCGATGGGCCCACCCGTCCGCTGGGCAGCAGCGAGGGATGGAACCATGGCGAGCAGTACCAATGAAAGCGCTGCAACGAAGTATCTCGAGCGCCTGGGCATCATGTCCTCCGACTTAGCAAGCAGTACTGGGCAGCGTTATCCGCCCCCGGTGCCGGTATACGGGTACAGACCCCGCGGGTACGCCCTGTTACTACACGGGTACGGCACTTGTCAACGTCAAGCTCTGGAATCTCAACGGGAATGGCCCCGTTTGCGCTTGATGTCTGACCAGCGAGTTAAGGCGAGGTAGGGCGGCGCGAAGGCCATGGCGTAGGCGATGAGGGCCCCGTCGTTGCGGCCGTGGATGAATAGCAGGCCGAAGAAGAAGAGGGCGGCCGGGATCCGGGTGGACATGGCGCCCAGGGGGACCAGCAGGTTGGCCCTCTTGGCCACGGCCCACAGGGTCAGCATCAGGCTCACTGCCCAGGCGAAACCAGCCACGCCCCAGGAGGGGATCGGGTGGTTGATCCAGCGCAGGATCCCCCACCAGCTGGCCAGGAGCAGCAGGTGGGTGGCCACCGGGGCCACCAGCACCACCCAGAGATCCGCGCGCCAGGGGCGGCCCAGCCGATCATTGCGGCAGAAAACCACCATGGTGGCGGCCGAGAAGAAGGCCCAGCCGAGCACCCCGATGGGGGGCACCTCGAAGAAGCCAGGCTCGAACCACTTCCAGAGCCCCGCTTTCACCGCCAGGGGCTCCATGAAGGAGGCGTCGGCCAGCACCATCAGCCCCGCCACCGGAGGCACCAGGCGCTGCCTGAGCGGGCCGAGCAGCCGCTGGGCCAGCTCCAAAGAGGACATCACCACGCCAGGCCAGATCAGGGCCACCATCAACGGCATGCGGTCGATGTAGGGCACCCAGTCCGGGTGATAGGCGTAGAAGCTGTACAGCCGGATACAGGTATCCTCGGCCGCCCAGCTGGCAAGGGCCACGATGGCCACCCGGCGCAGGAACTGGGAGGGGGAGGGCGCCCGGGTGGCGGCCACGGTGATGTGGATGGCGACGATGACGAGGCAGAGCAACTCAAGGGTCAGCATGGCGAGGTTGAATTACAGGTTGGCCCCGGGAAGGTCAAGCGCCACCCACACGTGATAGACGGCGAGCAGCGCCGCCCCCAGCCAGGTCAGGCCGATACAGTCCCCGGATGTGATGCCGCCTGCTCTGCCCAGGGCGCGCTTGTAGAGCACCAGCTGCAGGGCGGGGGCGAAGATCATGATGAAGATCCGCCAGGGCACCGCGCCCATGAGGTAGCCGGTGCCCAGCACGAGCATGGAGGAGATGACCAGCGCGTCGATGATACGCACCGCCCCGCGCTCCCCGTGGGCCACCGGGTAGGTTCGTACGCCGGCCTGCCGATCCCCCGGCGCGTCCCGAAGGTCGTAGATCACCTCGTAGCTCAACTCGAAGAAGAAGAAGAAGATCCCGGAGAGCAGGATCGTGGCGAGATCCACGTCTGGCAGGAGCCCCACCCCGGAGGCCGACGCGTGGGCCAGTGGGTAGCCGAAGACCGTGATCATGAAGCCGGTGGCCGAGGCTGTGTTCTTGAAGAAGTAGAGCTGCTTGATACGCCGCCGCCCGGGCAGCAGGGGCCAGTTATAGGCCATGCCCAGCAGGTGGTAGGCCAGCCGCAGGGGCGTCACCGCCGGCACGATGAGGTGCACCAGGACCAGAGATCCAGCCAGCAGGGAGAAGCCGAGGCCGAGGATCCCCCGCCGGTGCCGGCCCGCGAACTCGGCTCCGGTGATGGCGTTGGCAAGATCCTCCTTCTGATCCACCACCCGGTTGAGCAGGTTGACCAGGAACCAGTCCAGGGCGCACACCGCGGCCAGCAGCCAGGGGTAGCGGCCGGTGAAGGCCCAGCCGAAGGTGAAGCAGCCCAGCGCGGCGATGGCCACGATGTGCAGGCGGCTCACGCTCAGGGCGAGGTGGACGGCGTGGGCGACGGACTTCACTGGTATTTCGCAGGGGGGAGGCGGCTATTCGAGGGTCACGCCGTTACGCTGGCAGATGGTGCGCAGGTAGTTGCGCTGCACCGCCTTGAGCCTCTTGAAGGCCCACTTGGCGTTCTTGGCGTTCTTCAGGTAGCAGGCCGAGGCGCCGATGATCTGGATCGCCATTTGGTCGCCGGGGTTCAGCTTCAACACCTGCCGCGCCAGGCTCATGGAGCGGGCGTACTTGCCGTGCACGAAGGTCTCCCGCGCCTGCTGCAGCAGCGCCTTGGCCTTCTGCAGATCCTCCAGGGTGGGGGCCTGCTTGGTGGGCTTGGTCACCGCCGGCTTCTTCACCACGGGCTTCTTCACCACCGGGCGCGGCTTCTTCACCACCGGGCGCGGCTTCTTCACCACCGGGCGCGGCTTGTCCACGGCCGGTGACGGGGTTGGCTTGGCCACCGCGACCACTGCCTCGCGGCAGAGCTTCACCTTGGCCGCGGCCTCGGTGTCGGTGGGGGCCACCTGCTTGATGAGCTCTGCCTCGGCCTGGGCCTTGTCGCACTCACGAAGCTTGACCAGGTCCTCCAGGCGCTTCATGGCGCCGGCCAGGTACTTGGCCTTCATGTCGTTGTAGATCTTCAGGTCCCGCGCCTTGTACACGCTGCCCTGGGGGATCTCGTTGTGGAAGCGCACCGCGTCGAAGTACTTGTTCTGGGTGGCGGCCGCGTTGAATTTCTCGAATAGCTCGTAGGCGGTCTTCTCCTCGGACGCCTTCTTGCAATCCTCGACGGCCTGCTTCATCTGCTCCTCGGTGAGCTTGTCGCAGTCCTTGAGGGCGTCGTCCCATGCCTCGTCGCTGATGAAGCCCTGGATGCGCGCGATGAGCTGGTCCGCGCTCATTGTGGCGGCGCCGGCGTCCTCGGCCACCTCGGGGGTCGCCACCGTGGTTCCGGTGTCCGGCTCCACCTTGACGACGTCGGGGCCGGGGGTGGGGGTCGGCGTGGGGGTCGGATCGGGCTTGGTGGTGAAGTGCCAGATCAGGAGCCCCACCACCAGCACCACCGCGCCAGACAGGAGGGCCCACAGCAGGCCCTTGTTGCCGCCCTGCTTGCTGATGTCCACCACCGTGGCGTCGCGCTTGAAGACGAAGTCCTCGGCCGGGGCCACGAACCGGAGGCGCACATGGCCCAGGTCCACATGGTCGCCGCGGCGCAGCTCCACCTTGCCGTACTCCTCTCCGTTGATGCGGACCCCGTTGGCGCTCTCCAGGTCCCGGATGGTGTACCGGTTCCCCTCGGAGGTGATGCGCGCGTGGTGGCGGGAGATGGAGCGGTGGTTGATGACGATGTCGTTGTCGTCGGTGCGGCCCAGGACCATGGTCGGCTTCTCGAGCAACCACTCCTTGGCCTGGAAGTTAGACGAGACACAGACCAGCCGGCCGTACTTGTCGGTGGGCTTGGTTGGTGCGCTCTCCGCGGCCTTCTCCACGGTAGATGCCGCCTGGGGCGTGGCCGCGGGGGTGGGCTCCTCCTCGTCGGGGAGTTCGTCCTCCGGGAGCCGCTGGATCTCCATGGTCTGGGCCTGATCGTAGGCGTCGGCCTCCTGAGCGCCGGCCGCTTCGATCTTGAGCCCGAGGATGTAATCACCGATCTGGATCCGGTCGCCTTCGGTGATGGCGATGCGCCCGTTGACCTTGTTGCCGTTGACCTTGATGCCGTTGTAGCTGGACAGATCCTCGATGAAGATGGCGCCGTTGACCTTGAGCAGCTTGGCATGGCGCCTGGAGACATTGCGCTCCGTCAGGCGGATGGTGTTGCCTTCCTTGCGCCCGATGGTTATCTCGTCACGGATCAGAGGAACAACGGTCGTTTTTCCTTCGTCGTCCTCAATGATTAGTTTGACCATTCCCGGTCTCGTGACGTAGCGCTAGAAGTCCGTGAGTTCAGCGGTACAAGTTCGCAAGATAGTTTAAGTTCCAGTACTTTGCCCTGTGAAGGGACTTCCTGTCAACCCACCAGTTAGTTGGTTTACAGCCCTGCCGAACCCCTCTCCAGACCCCTCATTGAAGCTCCCAAATCACAAGTACGCCTCATTATAGCCAACAAGCCGTTAGACATCACTTTTAGGACAATTATTTGTGCCCTTTCTCTCCAGATCGCTTCACAACGCCCCCTGTAGGGGTAGTAGAGGCGCCCGAGAGCCCCTCCCGTGTCACCAGCGCAGACAGGGGCACCACCTGTACCCCGGGGTTGCGCAGGAACTGCTCCAGCACCTCAACGGATCCCGGCAGTGGGTGGGCGATGGCCACAGCCCACCCGCGCTGGCGCGCCCGGGTCAGCGCCTTGCGCAGCTGGAACCGGATGTCCGCCTTGGCCGGCTTGTGGTCCAGAAAAACGTCCCGCTCCAGGCAGGGCACCCGCGCCCGCCGCGCCTCCGCGCAGATGACCGAGCGCAGGGTGGTGCGGGAATCCAGGGCCCAGAGCTTGCGCTTCTTGAGCACCCGCATGACCCGCGCCATGGCCCCGACCTGCTGGGAGAGCTGGGAGCCCATGTGGTTGCTCACCCCTGCCGCGCCCGGCACCCGGTTGAGGCACTCCGTCAGCACCGTCTCCAGTGGTCCGTCCATGCCCAGCACCAGGGCCTCATCGGTGAGGGTGTTGGTATCCAGGGGGCGCATGGGCAGGTGCACGATGAACTCGCGGCCGCGCTGGCTGATGGCGCGCACCGCGCGGTCCGTGTGCTTGGCGTGGGGCAAGACGCTGAAGGTGATGGGCGCCTGAAGCCGGAGGAGCTGCTCCAGCACGGGGAGGTCCCTGCCGAGATCGTCCACCACCAGGGCCAGGCAGGGGGAGCCGGGGGTGCAGCCCTTGCTTGGGGCGCCGTCCTGGGCCAGCCCGGAGCCCTTGTCCGGCCCGAACACGAGCCAGGCCAGCGCCCCGCCCAGGAGCAGGAGGAGGACCCAGAAGGCGTACGCCAGGGGGCGGAGGGAGGTTATGCGTTTGGGGGACACGTTTGGAAGGTATCAGGGGCCAGGGGGTGGGGGCCAGGGGGCCTGGGCCAGGGTTATTTGCTCGTGCGGAAGACTTCCACCGCCGCCAGGTGATCCAGGGCGGTTTGGAGCTGGAAGTCGTCCAGGCGCTTGGTGGTCTTCTTGGCGGGGGCCTTCTTCCCTTCGCCGCCCAGGTGGCCCTTGAGGTCCTTCTCTCGTTTCACCTTCACCTCCCGCTGGGGGGGCTCGCGTTCGGGCACCACGATGTCGGGGGTGATCCCCTTCTCCTGGATGGAGCGGCCGTCGGGGGTGTAGTAGCGGGCGATGGTGAGCTTGAGTCCAGAGCCGTCCTCAAGGTCGATGATGGTCTGCACCGAGCCCTTGCCGAAGGTGCGCACGCCGAGGATCACCGCGCGCTTGTGGTCTTGCAGGGCGCCCGCCACGATCTCCGCGGCCGAGGCCGAGCCGCCGTTGACCAGGCAGATGATCGGGAGGTCGGCGCGGGTGCCCACCAGGTGGGCCTTCTCCACATCGAGGACCCGCCCGGCCTTGCCCGCGGTTGAGACGATGACGCCGGACTTTATGAAATGGTCCGCGACGCGCACGGCCTGGTCCAGCAGGCCGCCGGGGTTGTTGCGCATGTCCAGCAGCAGGCCGCGCAGGGGGCCCTCCTTCTCCAGAGCGGCCAGGGCCTTGCCCAGCTTCTGGCTGGTGTCTTCCTGGAAGTTCTTGAGCCGGATGTACCCCACCCCCGGGCGGAGGATCTTGGAGGAGACGCTGATGATCTTGATCTGGTCGCGGGTGAGCTTGACCTTGATCGGCTTCTTCACGCCTGGGCGGTGGATGGTGAGCTCGACCTTTGATCCCCTGGCGCCCCGCATGACCTTGACCGCCTTGAACATGGTGATCCCCTCGGTGGACTCGCCGTCGATGGCGCGGATCTGGTCTCCAGGCCGGAGCCCGGCCCTCTGGGCAGGGGTGCCGTCGATGGGGGAGATCACCGTGAGCCAGCCGTCCCGCAGCTCCACCTCCACGCCGATGCCACCGAACTCACCCTCGGTCTCAGCCTTGATCTGGCGGTAGACCTCGGGCGGCATGAACACGGAGTGGGGATCGAGGGAGCGCATCATGCCCTGCAGCGCGCCGTAGATCAGCTTCGTGTCGTCCACATTCTCCACGTAGTTGTTCTCAACCTGGGTGAGCACCTGAGAGAAGATGTTCAGCTTGCGGTACGGGGAGTAACGCTTGGGCCCGGCGGCCGCGGCCTGGAGCAGGAGCACGCAGGTCAGGGCAGCCGCGAAGCCGCCAGTGAAGGCGGCGATGGTTCTGGTCTTGGTCATTTTGGGATCCTACTGGAGCCACTCCGACGGGTCGAGGGCGTGGCGGTTGTGGCGCAGCTCGAAGTATGTGGCGCGGTCGCCGGTGACAGGGTCCAGGCCGGCGCTCCCCACCCGGCGGCCCGCCTCTACGGGGTCGCCCTGTCGCACGTTCACCTGGCCGAGGAAGCCGTAGATGGAGAAGAAGCCGCCGGCGTGCTCCACGATGACCAGCCGCCCGTAGCCGGAGAATGGGCCAGCCATGGCCACGGTCCCCCGCGCCACGGCGCGCACCGGGGCGCCCTGCGAGGGCCTGAAGGTGAGCCCCTGGTGTCTCAGCTCCACCCGGGAGGCGCTGTCCTTCTGGCGACCGAACCGCACGATGACCGGGCCCCGCACGGGACGGGGCAGGCGCCCCTTGAGGGTCATGAACCCACCAGCTCCTGCCTGGCGCCGGTGCAGGGCCTGGACCCGCCTGAGCAGGGCCCGTTGCTGGCTGCTCAGGTTCCGCTCCAGGTTCTGCTGGCGCCGGCGGTTCTGGTGGATGGCGGCCAGGCGCTGGCTCAGCTCTTTGCGGTGCTGCCGGTGGATCTCCCTGGCCTTCTCCAGCTCCGCGCGGGCGGACTCTTTTCGCCGGCGCTTGAGCCGCAAGCCGTCGCGCAGGCTCTGGTGGTGCGCCTGTTCACGCTGGTAGAGCTGCAGCTCCTTCACATCCCGGCGCATGACCAGGGCAGAGGTGGAGAGGATGGCGAACAGGTCTTCGCCGTCGCGGGCGTTGAGGGCCAGGCGCACGAACCCCCCGCGGCTCGCCTTGTACATCTGCCTCAGGCGGCGGCGCAGCAGCTCCTTCCGCTCCGCCGAGCGCCCGTCCAGGGCGGCCAGCCGGCGGTCGGCCTCCTTGATCTGGTGATCGATCTGGGCCACTTCGCGGGCGGCGTCCTCCATCTCCTGTTCGCTGAGCAAGATGCGCTCGGTGAGCCGCTCCAGGGGGGCGAGCACCGCCTCCTCGCTGGTGAGCAGCTCGGTGAGGCCAGGCCGCGGGCCCGCCGGCGACGAGGCGGGCAGCAGGCCGCCCACGACGAAGCAGGTGATCGCCGCCGCCCAGGATCGCCGCATCTAGACCTCCAGGTAGCGGCCCAGGGCGAGCCGGCTTCCGAGCAGGCCCAGCGCCCCGGTCAGCAGCACGCCCAGCGCCATGTGCCGCGCCGGCACGAACACCAGCTCCACATGGCTGAACGCCGCGGTGAGCAGCTGCTCCACCCTCGGGGCGCCGCTGGCGTAGAGGACGTAGAGCAGCGCGCAGGCCAGCAGGGCCCCCGCCGCCCCCTGGAGGGTGCCCTCGATCATAAAGGGGGCGCGGATAAAGCGGTCGGTGGCGCCCACCAGCTTCAGGATCGCGATCTCCTCACGGCGGGCGTAAACCCCCAGGCGGATGGTGGAGGAGACGATATAGAGGCAGGCCAGGCATACGGCCAGGGTGAGCCCCAGGGCCAGCAGGTTTAGCAGGGTGACCAGAGAGCTGAGCCGCCGGGCCCAGTCCCCCATGTAGTCCACCTCGTCCACCAGGGAGGAGGCGTTGAGCAGCGCGATGAGGGTGCGCGCCCGCTGGGGCTGGTCCTTGGACAGGCGGATCTCCAGGGAGCCTGGCAGGAAGTCCTTCTCCACCGCAGCCAGCGCGTTGCCCTTGGTGCCGAGGCTGGCCGAGAGGCGCTTGTGGGCCTCGGCGGGAGAGACCCAGCGCACCGACTGCACCTCTTGCCGATGCTCCAGCATCCTGCCCAGCGCCTCCACGCGGCGGGCGTCGGCCTCATGCTTGACGTAGGCGATAACCTGCACCCCCTCTCCCCAGTGGCTGGTGAGCCGGTGCAGGTTGATCAGACCGATCCCAACCAGGCCCACCAGCAGCAGGCTCAGGGCGATGGAGGTGGTGGAGGCGAGCTGGATCAGCATGCCCGCGCGCATGCCGCGCAGCGCGTTGCAGAACCAATAATATAGGGTGGAGAGCCGGCTCATGAGGCGCTCTGGCTCAGGTCCTCCCCGTCGTCGTCATCTCCGTCGGCGCCGTCGTCGTCGCCCAGGAGCTGGTCCAGGGAGGTGAGCACCGGCTCCACCTTTCGTGGTCCAGTGAGCTCGCGTTGTCCGGCCACCTGGCCCTGCTCCATGAAGATGACCCTGTTACAGGCGGCGTTCTGCACCACCAGGGGATCGTGGGTGGCGACGATGACGGTGGTCCCCCGGCGCACGATGCGCGCCAGCAGGTCGAGGATGCCCAGGGCCAGCTCCGGGTCCAGGTTGCCGGTTGGCTCGTCGGCCAGCAGCACGGTTGGGCCCCCCACCACGGCGCGAGCGATGGCCACACGCTGTTGCTCACCGCCGGAGAGCCGGTCGGCCCTGGTCTGCAGGCGCTGGCCCAGCCCCACCGACTCGAGGGCGATGGTGGCGCGCTGCAGCACCTCGACCCGCGGGATACCCCTGATCTCCAGGGCCACGGCCACGTTTCCCAGGGCGGAGCGGTGACCCAGCAGCTTGAAGTCCTGGAACACCACGCCGATATTGCGGCGCAGGTAGGGGATGGAAGAGCTCTGCAGGCGGGAGACGTTCCAGTCCGAGAGGCACACGTCGCCCTCGTCGGGCACAACAGCGGCAAAGATGGTGCGCAGCAGGGTGGTCTTGCCAGCGCCGCTGGGCCCCGTGAGCAGCACGAACTCTCCCTCGGCGATGTCCAGGGAGACCTCTTTGAGGGCCTCCACCTTGCCGAACCGCTTGCTGACCTTGCTCAGCCGGATCATTGTGTGCTCTTCAGTGGCCATAATCAGTGTGATTTACAAGTACCACGGTCCCTCTCTATAGGCAAAATAGCGTTTGAATCCCGGCATAAAGAGGAGTCGTGCGCCATGAGTTCGGGGCTGAAAATCGGACCGATTTTTGGGCTCAGATCAGGGCGTGAAATCGCAACCCGCAAGCGCATGATCACTTGTGATCACTTTTTTTGGGCTCGGGATGCACTTTTCTGGGGGCCGGATCCATCAGGCAGGGTCCCGGGGCCCGGATCCACCCTGTGGACAAGCAGGATCCACGGGCCATCTCCCGCGCAGGCGTGCTGAAAATAATGCTATATATTACGGGATGTTATGCATTCAGGCAGGGTGTGGAAAAGTCATCAATTCGGCAAATTTGGCCGGAGCCAACAGGCTCCAAAGATGGCGGCACAATGCCCCTGGCGAATTCCGCATTAATATCAGGCCCTTATGTTGGTACTTTGCGGGGGCGACACTTTGCTGTCACACCTGACCCGTCGGTCATTTTTCGCTCATGTTCGGACCCGATCTGAGTTACTCACAGCTGTGGAAAAGACCTATAAGGGGTCGACCTTTCAGGTGGTTCTTCCTGATGCCCACAAGCTTATCCACAGCTCGAATACCAAATCTTGTGTGTTGGGCCGAGCCACCCCACAAGATCTGGTGTGAAAAATCTTGACCGGCTACCTTGAGGCAGTAACATGAAGAGGTTCGTAAACACCACTAACCTGGCCAACACTATCTAACCAATTTTACTGGTTTTTGGGGGGGGTTGGAGGGGCGATCTGCGCCCAGTGTCGGCCTGTGAACCGCTTGAGACATCCGGAAGAGGACATGCAGCAGACAAAGCAAACCGAGATACCGACCATCAGAGACAACAAAGAAGAGGAAAACGCCCCGGAGCGTAGGCCAGAAGGAAAGGTTGAGGCGACCGCCGAGGAGAAGGAAGAACATCGCCGCCGGGGCATTCAGATTACCCGTCACTTCACGACCAGCGGGGAAAACCCCCTGGATGACGTGGCCTGGGAGAAGCGGGACGCGGTGATTACCGGCGAGGACGGGAAACCGGTCTTCGAGCAGAAGGACGTTGAGGTCCCGAAATCCTGGTCACAGATGGCCACCAACGTGGTTTCCCAGAAGTACTTTCGCGGTCTGCTCGGCACCAACAAGCGTGAGGGCAGCGTGCGCCAGCTGGTGGAGCGGGTCACCAAGACAATCAGCCGCTGGGGCGTGGAGCAGGGGTACTTCGCCACCGACGCCGACGCTGACACCTTCCGCCACGAGCTGAGCTACCTGCTGGTGAACCAGCATGTGGCCTTCAACAGCCCGGTCTGGTTCAACGTGGGCGTGGAGCGGGAGCCCCAGTGCTCCGCCTGCTTCATCAACTCCGTCGACGACACCATGGAGTCGATCCTCGACCTGGCCAAGACCGAGGGCATGCTCTTCAAGTGGGGCTCGGGCACGGGCACCAACTTCTCCAGCCTGCGCTCCTGCCAGGAGGCCCTGGCCGGGGGCGGCACCGCCTCCGGGCCGGTTTCCTTTATGAAGGGCTTCGACGCCTTCGCCGGCGTGATCAAGTCGGGCGGCAAGACTCGCCGCGCGGCCAAGATGGTCATCCTCAATGCCGACCACCCGGACATCGAGGAGTTCGTCTCCTGCAAGTCCACCGAGGAGAAAAAGGCGTGGGCCCTCATCGACGCGGGCTACGACGGCTCCTTTAACGGCGAGGCGTACAACTCGGTCTTCTTCCAGAACTCCAACAACTCGGTGCGCGTCACCGACGAGTTCATGGAGGCGGTGAACAAGGGCCGCCAGTGGCACCTTCGCGGCGTCACCAACGGCGAGATCATCAAGACCGTGCCCGCGCGCAGCCTCATGCGCACCCTGGCCGAGTCGGCCCACGGCTGCGGCGACCCGGGCATGCAGTACGACACCACCGTCAACAGCTGGCACACCTGCCCGGCCTCGGGGCGCATCAACGCCTCCAACCCGTGCAGCGAGTACATGTTCCTGGACAACAGCGCCTGCAACCTGGCCAGCCTGAACCTGCGCAAGTTCCAGGACACCGAGGGCAGCCTGAGGATCGACGACCTGCGCTGGGCGGTGGACGTCACCCTGCTGGCCCAGGAGATCGTGGTGGACGCGGCGCGCTACCCCACGCCGGAGATCACCAAGAACAGCAAGCGCTACCGCCCGCTGGGCCTGGGCTACGCCAACCTGGGCGCCCTGCTCATGAGCCGCGGTCTGCCCTACGACAGCGACGCGGGCCGGGCCTACGCGGCCGCGGTCACCGGCCTGATCCATGGCGAGGCCAACCGCATGAGCGCCATCATCGCCGGCGATCGCGGGCCCTTTGACGCCTTCAAGCTCAACGCGCCCCACATGCTGGCCGTCATGGAGCGGCACCGCCGGGCCCTGGACGAGATCGACTCCCCCTTCGTGCCGTACGACCTGATGCAGGAGATTCGCCAGGTCTGGGACGACGTGCTTCACCTGGGCCTGCAGAACGGCTTCCGCAACGCCCAGGTCACTGTGCTGGCGCCCACGGGCACCATCGCCTTCATGATGGACTGCGACACCACCGGCATCGAGCCGGACATCGCCCTGGTCAAGTACAAGAAGCTGGTGGGCGGCGGCATGTTCAAGATGGTCAACGGCACCGTGCCGGAGGCGCTTTCCCGGCTGGGCTACACCGCCGAGGAGGTGCAGGAGATCATCGACTTCATCGAAGACAACGACACCATCGAGGGGGCGCCGTACCTCAAGGACGAGCACCTGCCGGTGTTCGACTGCGCCTTCCGGCCGGTGAACGGCACCCGCGCCATCTCCTACATGGGGCACCTGCGCATGATGGGGGCGGTGCAGAACTTCCTCTCGGGCGCCATCAGCAAGACGGTGAATCTGCCCACCGAGGCCACGGTGGAGGATGTGGAAGAGGTGTACATGGAGGCCTGGCGCATGGGCCTCAAGGCCATCGCCCTCTACCGCGACGGGTGCAAGCGCATCCAGCCCCTGAGCCTGGATAGCGGCAAGGGGGAGGAGGCTGCCGAGGAGCCGGTGAAGCCGGAGACCGTGGGGCCGCCCGAGGCCGTGCGCCACAAGCTGCCCGACGAGCGGCTGGCCATCACGCACAAGTTCTCCATCGCCGGCCACGAGGGCTACCTCACCGTGGGTTGTTACCCCGACGGGCGCCCGGGCGAGATCTTCATCGTCATGGCCAAGGAGGGCAGCACCATCTCCGGCCTGATGGACAGCTTCGCCCTGGCCGTGTCCGTGGCGCTTCAGCACGGCACGCCGCTCAAGGTGCTGGTGGAGAAGTTCTCCTACACCCGGTTCGAGCCCCAGGGCTTCACCGGCAACCCGCACATCCGCAACGCCCACTCGGTGATGGACTACATTTTCCGCTGGCTGAACCTGAAGTTCCCGGGCGGGCACCTCAACGGCGGTCCGGCGTTGCCGGGTAGCGGGGAGCACCCGGCGGTGGACACCCCGCCACGATCCATGGAGGCGGCAGAGCCTCCCGCGGCCCAGGCGGTCCCGGTGGTGACAGCCAAGCCGGCCAGCAACAAGGGCTCCGCCTTCGTGCGGGAAACCGACGCGCCGCTCTGTCCAGAGTGCGGGTCCATCACCGTGCGCAACGGCGCCTGCCACAAGTGCCTGAACTGCGGCGCGACGACGGGCTGTAGCTAGCCTGGCCTCCCCTGAGGGCTGACGGCGCCCTCCACCTGCTGCTCTCAATCCTCTCCTTAACTCAAGTATCCATCCTCTCGCCTGCTCGTACCTACCAGGGGGGGCGGTAAACCTTACCTGGTAAAGGAGCAGCCATGAAAACGGCGATCAATATGGTGAGCACTCCCCTCGTCCTGCTGGTGCTGGTGGGCTCGGCCCTCTTGCTCATTGCGTGCACCGAGGCCAACCCCACTTACATTTACGGTGC
Organism: uncultured Kofleriaceae bacterium; assembly: GCA_964497805.1. Lineage (GTDB taxonomy): Bacteria > Myxococcota_A > Polyangia > CAZCFB01 > CAZCFB01. The sequence continues at coordinate 3,708 of CAZCFB010000009.1, read as the reverse complement.
GCAGGAGCAGGTCGGCGGTGAGAGCGCCGTGGCCCCGGGCGGCAAGATGCCCCGCGCCGATGGGGGCGGCAAGAAAGGCCCCCCTGGTGGGAAAGTAGGGCCACCCGGCGGCAAGAAAGGTCTGCCCACATGCGCCAGGGACTCGGACTGCCCCACACCGCCGGGCCCTGCCCTCACATGCAACGCTCAGGGGAAGTGCGTGCCAGAGAAGAGGAAGTAGCTGTTACCCGGCGACCCGGGAGGCCAGCCAGGCTGGCTCACCGCCGCGCCCCTTCATGTCGGAGATGTACGCGCGGTTGAGCTCCAGGATGTCCGGCACGGTGGAGCCGGCCACGGACGGCAGGGCCAGCAGGGCGTCGCGCCAGGCGGCGACCTTGGGCGTGGCGCTGAACAGGTCCAGCTCCGGCGCGATCTCCTCGACCCAGGAGGTGCGCTGCAGGGCAGGGGCCATGGTGGCGTCCACCAGGGAGAAGGCCTCGCCATCAAAGAACGGGCCGTCGCCCAGCTCATCATCGAACAGGGAGAGGGTGCGGCGCACGCCCTGGGCGAACTTCATGGCGGCCACCTTGTCGCTGGCGTGTTGCAGCTTGAACAGCCCGCCGAACAGCTCGTTGGCCACCGAGATCCAGGCGCGGTGCCGGGCGCGGGGGATCGGGTCCACGGGCATGAGCCGGTCCTCGCCAGCGGTCTCGTCGATGAACTCATTGATCACCGCAGACTCAAACAGCACATCCTCCCCGACGAGCAGGATCGGCACCTTGCCCAGGGGGGAGAGCTCCAGGAACCAGTCCGGCTTGTTCTTGAGATCGATGTACTCGATCTCGTAAGGCACCCCCTTCTCCAGCAAGGTGATGACGCTGCGCTGGACATAGGGGCAGAGCTTGAAGCTGACGAGCTTGAGGGTGGTATCGGTCATGTGAGGCCTCCTGCGTGGCATTTACTTTGAACAATGGAGCCAGCAGAGGCAAGGAAGGTCGCTAAGCCGGCAATTGCCGGTCTACACGGGCATCACGCCGCGCTTGCGCCAGGGGCGCTCCATCTCCTTGTTCCAGGACCAGCGCAGGCCCTGGGCCAGCACCTTGCGGGTGTCGCGTGGATCGATGACGTCGTCCACGTAGCCCCAGGCGGCGGACTTGTCGATGGAGATGTTGCCCTGGATCGCCTGCACCAGGCCCGCCTTCACCTCCGGAGCCGGCTCCTTGCCACCGAAGATCTTGGGCCCGGCGATGCCCACCATGCCCTCCGCGCCCATCACCGAGATCTCGGAGCCGGGCCAGCCCACCAGCAGGTCAGGCTCGTAGGCCCGGCCGCACATGACGTAGTAGCCGGCGCCGTAAGCTTTGCGCACCACCACCGTGAGCTTGGGCACCGTGGCCGAGGCCATGACATGGAGCATCTTGGCCCCGTGGCGGATGATGCCCGCGTGCTCCACCCGCTGGCCCACCATGAAGCCGGGCACGTCCTGGAAGAAGACCAGCGGGATGTTGAAGGCGTCGCAGATCTGCATGAAGTGGGCGGCCTTGTCCGCGCAGTCACCGTCGAGCACGCCGCCGGTTTGGCGCGGGTTGTTGGCCACGATGCCGCACGGGTAGCCGCCGATGCGGGCCAGGCAGGTGATGATGGGCTTGGCCCACTTGGGCTTGATGTCCAGGTAGGTTCCGTGGTCCACCACCCGCTCGAGGATCTTGTACATGTCGTACGGCTTGCGCTGCTCGGGAGGCACGATGTTGAGGAGCTCGTCGTCGGCGCGGTCCACGGGATCGTCGCACGGGATGATGGGCGGCTTCTCCTTGCAGTGGGACGGCATGTAAGACAGGTAGTCCTTGATCATCGCCACGCACGCCGCGTCGTCCTTGACCTGGACGTCGCCCACCCCGGAGAGGGTTGTGTGCACCTTGGAGCCGCCCAGCTCCTGCTCGGATACGGTTTCACCGGTGACCGCCTTGACCAGCGGTGGGCCGGCCAGGGCCATGGAGCCGATCTTCTTCACCATGGGGACGAAGTCAGCCAGGCCCGGGATGTAGGCCGTGCCCGCCGCGCCGGGGCCCACCATGGCCGAGACCAGGGGCACCACCCCGCTCATCACCACCTCCTCCTGGAAAAGGTAGCCGGTGCCGGCGAAGGTGGAGATCATGTCCGGGTCCTGGCCCATGGGGTCGATGCGGGCGCCCGCCGAGTCGATGAACCAGACCATGGGCATGCGGCAGCGCAGGGCCAGCTCACGCAGGCGCGCCACCTTGATCTCGCCCACGTGGCCGATGGAGCCACCCTTGACCGTGAAGTCGTAGGCCGCGCTGGCCACCATGCGGCCGTCCACCTCGCCGATGCCGCAAACCACGGCGTCCGCGGCGGGCTTGTCCTTGCCCCACGGCCCCATTTGGGTGCCGAGGATGCCCACCTCGAAGAAGGCGCCGTCGTCGAAGAGCAGGGCCAGCCGTTCCCGGGCGGTGAGCTTGCCCCGGCCGTGCTGCTTCTCGATCTTGGCTTCGCCGCCCATCTGGCGGATGCGGTCCTTCTCGGCGGCCAGCTGGGCCACCAGGTCTTTCATCTCCATTGGAGTCTCCTATTGGATTTTCAGGATCTCTTTGGCCTGCTCCACGGACGCCGGCTCGCGGCCCACGTCCCGGGCCATGCGCGCCGCCCGCGCCACCAGGTCGCCGTTTGATGACGCCATGCTCCCGTCGGGCAGGTAGAAGTTGTCCTCCAGGCCCACTCGCACGTCGCCGCCCAGGGAGAGCGCCGCGGCCACCATGCGCCACTGCTCCCGGCTGAGGCCGATCACCTTCCAGGTGGAGCCCTCGGGGGCATTTTGCGCCTGGAAGGCCAGGTGCCGGGCAGTGGCCTTCATGCCGCCGGTTACTCCGAGGATGAACGAAAAATCTATGGGCGGCTTGAGCAAGCCCATGTCGATGAGGGCCTCACAGCCAGCCACATGGCCCGAGTCGAAGCACTCCAGCTCCGGCTTGACCCCTGCCTCGTTCATGGCCTTCAGCAGGTAGACGATGTCCTTGTACGGGTTGGCGAACACCATGTCGAACACGAACGCCTTGCGCTTGGACGAGTACTTGGCGTAGGTGAGCGAGCCCATGTTCAGGGCCCCAATGTGGGGCTTGTACCCGGTGATGTGGGCCACCCGCTCCTCCATGGGGATGCCGATGGCGCCGGTGGAGAAGTTGATCAACACCGGGCTCTTCTGCTTCACCGCGTCAGCGATCTCCACGTACCGCTCGGCCTTGAAGGAGGGGGTGCCGTCATCGTCCCGGGCGTGCAGGTGCACGACGGCCGCGCCCGCCTCGTAACAGCGGCGGCACTCCTCGGCGTACTCCTCGGGCGTGTATGGAATGGCCGGGCACTGGTTCCGGTTGGCGAGCACGCCAGAGACGGCTGCCGTGATGATCACCTGATCACGCATGATTCCTCCGAAATTGTGGATTCGACACAGTGCAGCATACCCCCTCAGAAGGGGTTGACAAAGCCTGATCCTTCGACTAGAAATGCTCCTCGTTGTTGCGGGGTGGAGCAGTCCGGTAGCTCGTCGGGCTCATAACCCGAAGGTCGTAGGTTCAAATCCTGCCCCCGCTACCACAACTAGAAACGGCCCTTTCGAGGGCCGTTTCGCTTTTTCTGCCCTTGCCCGGCAAAAGCAGCTCCAGCGGCACCAGCTCTCCCCGCGCCACATGGCTCCCATCCTCCATCCGGTTCACTACG
>CAZCFB010000008.1:0-78133 GCA_964497805.1 uncultured Kofleriaceae bacterium | reverse complement strand
CTAGATGGCAGGTTCCGGACGGAAAGCGGTGGGAGTGTGATGTGGGTCGCGCCTAGCGGCGGAACAGATTCAGCGCAGCCACCATGCCCACCACCGGGGTCACGGCCAGGGCGGCGGGCACGAACATGGCGGAGATGACGGCCTGGTCCAGGGCGCCGGCCTCCACCTCGATGCAGTCGCCCATCACCCGGGCCCGGGCGGCGTCGAAGGTGTTTCCGAAGCGGTTGGCCAGGTTCATGATGTGCGCCGTGGATTCGATGGCGGATCGTTCGGCCTCGGTGTAGTGGGCCAGCAGGGCGTCGAACAGGGTGTTGTTGCGCGACTGGAACTGGCGGCGGGCGAGGTCACGCACGTAGGCCAGGGCCGACCGCTCGCCAGCGGGCAGGGTCAGATCCTCGTCGTTGCCGGCCAGGATCCCCTGCACCTCGTCGGCGCTCACCCCCTCGGCGTGGCCGAAGGTGGCGTGGGCGGTCTGGCAGTACCAGCAGCGGTTCTCCGCGGCCACGGCCAGCATGATCCGCTCGCGCATGGCGCCGGAGATGGGGCGCCCCTCCCCCACGTAGGTGGGCGCCACCCTCAGCATGTGGGTGGGCAGGTCCGGCAGCACCCCGAGCAGGGCCTTCATGGTCCAGGTGGGCTTGTCGTAGCAGGTGCTCATTACGCGTCCTCAACCGGCCGCATGGAGTCGGCCAGGCAGACAGGGCAGAAATCGGATTCCAGGGACTCATGTCCGCAGGCATTGCACGCGTGCAGCTGGTCCGGATCCCCCTCCCCCGGATCTGGAGGATCGCCGGCGATGCTGTAGCGCGGCCGCTCGCGCTCCTTCTTCAGGGCGGCGGCCTCCTGCCGGTGGGCGATGGGATCCACCAGCTTCTTCAGGGTCCAGATGATGGACATGGTTCCTTCAGGGTAAGGCGGGGGGGGTGGGTGTCAATGGGGAGCGGGCAGCAATGGCGGCTTACGGGCACGCCTTGGTGTTGACGCCGGAGGGATCGCTGCCGCCGGAGGTGCTGCAGTCGTAGAGGCTGCCGTAGCTGTCCCAGCCGCACGAGGGGTTCGGGGCGCAGTCCAGGGTCTTGAACGAGCCGTTTTGGCAGTACTTCAACAGCTGGCCGTCGCAGCAGCCGACCTTGGTGATGGGGCCGCAGCTGGTCTGCTGGCACTGGCCTGTGGTGTCGCAGGTTTCGTACGACTTGCAGGAGCCGCAGGAGCCGCCGCACCCGTTGTCGCCGCACACCTTGCCCGTGCAGTTGGGCAGGCACTTGGCCTCGCACTTGCCGGTAACGCCGCACTGCTCGTTGGTGGGGCAGGAGCCGCAGGAGCCGCCGCACCCGTTGTCCCCGCACTCCTTGCCCGAGCAGTTGGGCGTGCAGGGAGGCATGCACTGGCCCGACGCGTTGCAGGAGTAGTTGGTGGGGCAGTTGCCGCACTGGCCGCCGCACCCGTTGGGGCCGCACACCTTGCCCGTGCACTGGGGCACGCAGGAGGCGACGCACTTGCCCGAGGTGTTGCAGAACTTGCCGGTGGGGCACTTGCCGCACTGGCCGCCGCACCCGTTGGGGCCGCACTGCTTGCCGCTGCACTGGGGCGTGCAGGTACCGGGCACGCACTGGCCCGAGGTGCCGCACTTCTTGCCGGTGGGGCACTGGCCGCACTGGCCACCGCACCCGTTGGGGCCGCACTTGCGGGTGCCGCACTGGGGTTTGCACCCGCCCTTGTCCTTCTTGACCCCGGCGTCCCACTTCTTCTTGCTGCACTCGTTGAGGCAGATGTTCACCGCCTTGATGGCGCTCTTGTCCTTCCCGTTGAGGGCGCCGCATGGGGCGCTGGTGATACAGGAAGAGAAGCACTGCTCCTTGGGGGAGCACTCGGGGGAGTAACGGCAGGAGCCCGACCCTGGACCGCCGACCATGGGCAGGAAGGTACCGCCCGCGCCCGCGTCCTTGCCCCCTGTTTTGGCGTCCTTGCTGGCCACGCCCTTGTCCGGCGCGGCCTTCTTGTTGCACTTGGTGTACTTGTCGCACGCCTTGACGCAGGCGCTCTTGCCATCGTCGCTACAGCTCAGGACCAGGCAAAGAGAAACGATGAACAAACTGGTGACGAGGATGTTCAGGTAAAACTTCATGCTCCGACTCCATAAGGCCAGTGATTCTCAAGCTAATAGGACTACAAGGCGGTTTCCTTTAGCTCATGAAAACGTGCCTGTAAAGGCACAATATTTCAGGAAACTGCGGGATTTTTTCTCCTTCCCCCAAAACGTATTTGTCGATACTGTTTTAACCACACGCAATGACGGAGGCACGAGCTGTGGCTGGGCGAATTGCATCAGAAACAGTGGCCAAGTTCCTGGTCAAGACACCCCTCCTGGGTAAGTGCGAGCTCTCGCAACTTGTGGAACTCGTTCGTGGATCCAAGCAAGAAACCCACGCCGCCGGGGATGTGATCCTGGCCGCTGGAGCGGTGAAGTCGGCCCTGATTTTTATTCTGCAGGGGAAAGCGGGGCTATTTCTGGGGGATCCTGGCAAGGGGAAACCCGAGCGCATCGGAAAGCTGGCGCCAGGCGACTTCTTCGGAGAGGTCGGCTTCCTCATGGGGACGGCCAACCCGCTGCTGGTTTTGGCGCTCAAGGACTCGCTGGTGCTGGAGGTCGGCCGGGAGGTCATGGCCCCGCTCATCGGCAAGAACCCGTACATCGGCCTGCTCATGGCCAAGCAGATCTCGGACCGGCTCCAGCGGTCTTGTGAGGCGGCCCCCGCTCCCGGCGCCGCCCCTGCCGCTGCGCCAGCGCCGGCATCCGGACCTGCCCCCGCGGGCGCCGAGCTGGCAGAGGGCCAGATCCAGTGGGTGGACGCGGGCGCCTACACCATCACCCAGAGTCTGCTGGAGATGATCCCGAGCCAGTTCATCCGGAGCCACCGCATGCTCCCCCTGGAGCTCCAGGGGCGGACCCTCACGGTGGGCATGGTCAACCCCATGTCCGCACCGGCCCTGGCCGACCTGCGGCGGGTGCTCCAGACGGTGGATCCACGGGTGGTTGCCATCGCCATGGACGACTTCAGCAACACCTTCGTGCGGCTCAAGCTGGACCAGACCGAGGGGGGCGGGCGCAACGCCCAGGAGGTCAAGGGCGCCTCCCTCACCTACAGCGTGGAGAAGAAGAAGGAGGAGGAGAAGAAGGGTCAGCTCATCATCGGCGACGAGGTGATCACCCTGTTCGACCGGATCCTGGCCGACGCCGTGGCCTACGGCGCGTCGGACATCCACATCGAGCCGGACGCCACCGGGGTGCGCGTGCGCTACCGCGTCTCCGGCAACCTGATTGAGCGCGAGGACTTCCTGGCCGACAGCTACGCGGCGCCAATCATCGCCCGCATCAAGGTCCTGGCGGAGCTGGACATCACCGAGCACAGGGTGCCCCAGGACGGCCGCATCTCGGCCCAGCTCGGCCGCAGGGAGCTGAACCTGCGCGTCTCCACCATGGCGATAGCCCGGGGCGAAAAGGCGGTGATCCGGATCATCGATCCGGAGGACGTGATGCGGCCCCTGCACCAGATCTTCATCAACCCAACGGTGGGCAAGCTGGTGGAGCAAGTCTCGGGCGAGCCCCACGGCGCGGTGGTGGTGGCTGGCCCCACCGGCAGCGGCAAGTCCTCCACCCTCTACTCCATGCTCAACAACCGCCTCACCACCCGGCCGGACAACAACCTGGTCACGGTGGAGGATCCAGTGGAGTACCTGCTCCCCGGGGTGACCCAGGTGTCGGTGAACCCGCGGGTGGGCATGGACTTCGCCACGGTGCTGCGCGGGCTCATGCGGCAGGATCCGGACGTGATCATGATCGGCGAGCTGCGGGACCGGGACACCGCCAACATCATGGTGGAGGCCGCGCTCACCGGGCACATGGTGCTCACCTCCACCCACGGCAACGACGCCATGGCCGTGCTCCAGCGCCTGATCCACTTTGATCTCGACCCTGTGATCCTGTCCCAGGCCATCTCTTGCGTGGTGGTGCAGCGCCTGGCCGGGCGCCTCTGCGCCAGCTGCGTGGAGGAGCGGCCGGTGGCGCCAGCCCTGGTGGAGAGCCTGGTGGCGCGCAAGGTGCTCAGCCGGGAGGGCGCGGTGAAGCTGCCCACCCCGGTGGGGTGCTCCCAGTGTGGATCCACCGGCTACATGGGCCGGGTGGCGGTGCAGGAGGTGCTCCGCCTGGACGAGACGCTGCGCGGCATGTTGGCCGATGAGAGCGCGCCCGAAGAGCTGCTCGCCACGGCCCAGGGGCGGGGCCTGTTCACCTCCTTCGCCCAGGCCGCGGCCTACCTTATTACCCGCCGAATACTGGCGCCCAGCGACGCTTTGCTGATAACGTCCGGCTAATCCCGAGGCGTCAATGGATCTACTCAACCAACCAGAGGTGCAGTTCGCCTTTATCGCCGTGGTCATGCTCATGGCGGCTGTCCTGTTCCTTCGCTGGATCGGCCGAAGGGGCAAGGTCGCAAAGCGCATCATGGATCCGCAGCTGGCGCGGCTGCTCAAGTCGGGCAACTTCAACGCCGCGGCGCGCTACCAGCAGCAGCGGGGGAACTACGACGAGGCCCTGGACCTCTTCCTCCAGGCCAAGATGCCGTCCAAGGCGGCGGCCATGGCCGAGCGCCTGGACCAGCCCCGCAAGGCGGCGGAGCTGTACGAGCGGGCCAAGGAGTACACACGGGCGGCGCGCTGCTTCAAGCAGGCCGGGCTCAAGGCCAGGGCCAAAGAGATGGAGCGGCTGGCCGCTGAGAACGAGATGGAGCCCACGGGCACCCCCCTGGCCCAGGAGCTGGATCTCGCGCCGCCGCCCGGGCTGGAGGGCCAGGTAACGCCGACCCGCCGCGCCGATGATGTGGAGGCGGCCTTCCTCAAGGCAAAGGCCTCGGTGGAGGGAGGCGACGAGAGCCTGCGGGAGCGCATGGTGGAGCTGGGCCGGGAGGCGGCGGAGGCGCTGCTCTCCTCGGGCAAGATGGAGCGGGCCGCGGAGATCTGCCGGGACGCCGGGCTCATCGACCAGGCGGTGAACTTGTACGTCAACCTGCTGGGCAAGCCGGGTGAGGCCGCCGTGCTGCTGGCCCGCCAGGGAGAGCACCAGCGGGCCGCCGAGCTGTTCGAGGCCGCCGGCGAGAAGCAGCGCGCCCTCGCCTCCTGGATCGAGTGCTCGGTGGTGGCCGAAGATCCTCTGGAGATCCTGCCCACCGTGGAGGAGCGCCTGGGCCGTAAGGCGGCCATCACCATGCTCGACACCATCGTGCGCAAGCGGCCGCCGACCGAGAAGAACATCGACCTGCACTACCGCATCGCCGGCGAGTACGAGCGCCGCGACGAGAGCGGGCCGGCCATGACCGTGCTGCAGCAGGTGGACAAGATCCAGCCCATGTACCTGGACGTGAAGGAGCGGCTGGAGAACCTGCGCCCCGGATCAGCGCACATCCCGTTGGCGCCGTGGGAGCAGGAGGCGAGCGACAGCGAGCTGCGGGCCCCGGCGGAGAAGCAGCTGGACCTTGGGGGGAGCTTTGACTACCCCGAGATGCCTGGCAGCCCAGGCCTCGACGACTCTGACAGCCACGCCCTGCTCTCCCAGCTGGAGCCCCACGCCTGGGCCCCGGAGACTATCGACGGCATCGACAAGGATGGCGATAAACCGAAGGCGGATGTGGATGACCTGGAGGACGGCCCCGGCGAGCTGGATCTGGGCGCCCTCTCCCCGGCGGGCAGGCAGTTCGACTCTGATCCCTTCGCAGACCGCGAGCTGACCCCGCTCCGGGGCGCCGGCTCGGCCGCGCGCCGCATGGGCCTGTCCGAGGACGATCAGGTGGAGGCGTCGGAGGATCCCCTGGCCAACGCCCCCGACCTGGAGAAGCTGGTGCACCACGCCGCCACCCAGGCAGCCGAGGCCGCGGTGGCCAGGGCCCGCTCCCAGATCATCGTCATGGACGGGGACTCAGCCACCGTGCAGGCGGACGGCAGCAGAGGCGTGACGGGACGCACCCGCCCCCTGCGCCTGGGCTTCGAGGAGCAGGTGGTGACCCTTCGCTTCGCCCGGGATCATGCGGTGAAGGAGGCCATCAGCGGCAGGGATCTGGAGTCGCTTGCCCGGCTGCTCCAGAACGATGAGCCACGCCGGGGCAACGAGGAGCTCTTCTTCCGCCTGGCCCTGGCCAAGGTCAACGCCGGCCACTGGCTCGAGGCGCGGGACATCTTCGACCGGATCCAGGATGTGAGCCCCAACTACCTGGACGCCAGAGACCGGGCCCAGGAGCTGGGCAAGTGGGAGAAGGCGGTCCACGGCTCCCTGGTCGATTCGGGCCCCCAGGGCAGCAAGCTGCTGGAGCGGTACCAGCTCATGGGCGAGATCGGGCGCGGGGGCATGGCGGTGGTGTACCGGGCCAAGGACCTGGCCCTGGAGCGGGAGGTGGCGCTCAAGTTCCTGTCCGAAACCCTCACCGAGAAGCCGGCCATGTCGGAGCTGTTCCAGCGTGAGGCCAAGGCGGCGGCCAAGCTCAACCACCCAAACATCGTCACCATCTACGACTACGGCACCCTGGGGGAGAGGGCCTTCATCTGCATGGAGCTGGTGGAGGGCGAGTCCGTGGAGGAGCTCCTGATCCGCAACGGGCGCATGGCCACCCTGGACGCCCTGGCCATCGCCGAGGACATCTTGCTGGCTCTGGACTACGCCCACAGCCAGGAGATCATCCACCGGGACATCAAGCCGTCCAACATCATGCGCAACGAGCGGGGCGAGTGTAAGCTCATGGACTTCGGGCTGGCCAAGTCAGTGTCCGACGGGGCCAAGACCACCATGGTCGCAGGCACGCCCATCTACATGGCGCCCGAACAGTTCACCGGCCGCAACGTGGACGGACGCTGTGACCTGTTCGCGCTGGGCGCCTCCCTCTACGAGATGATCACCGGTGAGCCGCCGTTCGCCAGCGTCGCACGGGATGAGGCGCCGCAGCCCATGGCCAGGAGTTGCCCCAAGGTGCCGGCTCTGCTGGACCGCCTGGTGCTGCGCGCCATGGAGTTCAAAGCTGACGACCGGGTACAGACCGCCGCGGACATGCTGGAGCCGGTGCAGTACATCCTCAACACGGTGAGGTCGTATGTGCACAAGTCCAGCGACAAGCCGTTGAGGAGTTCCCCTGCGCGGCCCACCAGCGTCAGGCCCAGGCGCACCGGGGTCTCCCCCACATCCTCGCCCACGGCGATCCCGTCACCCCCCGGTGGCGCAGGACGCAAGGCGACCCGGATCATGGGCAGCGGCGAGACTCGCAAGCCGGGCAACACCATCGACTGAGAGGGGGTGGTGTTTACCCCCGAATCTTACCCGTCAGCGAACTTCCACTCTGGATTGTCGGTTAGCGGTTGCGCCCGGAGCCTACGGCCCCGGGCGTAACCGCTGCGGGCTGCGCCCGCCTGCGTGCTTCGCCTGGCTTCGCCAGGCTAGGGCCGGGCGCCAAACGCCCGGCTGGTTCGACTATCCCGGGCCGCTCTAACCGTCGGCGAACTTCCACTCTGGATTGTCGGTTAGCGGTTGCGCCCGGAGCCTACGGCCCCGGGCGTAACCGCTGCGGGCTGCGCCCGCCTGCGTGCTTCGCCTGGCTTCGCCAGGCTAGGGCCGGGCGCCAAACGCCCGGCTGGTTCGACTATCCCGGGCCGCTCTAACCGTCGGCGAACTTCCACTCTGGATTGTCGAACCAGTATCCGAAGCCGGCCACGGCGTCCAGCTCGGCGCCGACGATGGCCAGGTGGCCCTCCTCTATCTCCAGGAAGCGGGCGAAGAGCGCGCCCTGTTCGGCCGGCAGCTCGTCAACCATCTTCCGGTAGAAGCCCGAGGTCTCCTGCTCGGCGGCCACAGCCCGGCGTAGCAGCTCGATCTCCTTGGGGCGGGGATCCTCCTTCTCCGACACCGTCTCCTTGAGGCGCGCCAGCCCGGCCTCGATCTCCTCCACTCCGGGCAGCGCCGTGGCCAGGGCCTCGCCGCTGATGGCGCCGTCCTCCTGCCACTGAATCAGGCAAGACTGGAGGTACTGGATATGCTCCAGCTCCTCTCTGGCGAGCACACCGAAGACGCGCTTGCCGGCCGGGTCGGTTATCTCGCCCACCGCCTCCTTGTAGGTGGCGTGGACCTTCTTCTCATATTCGATGGCGGTCTTGAGGCTCTGTTCCAGCTCCATTATTTACCTCGCTGTGTGGCTGGTGAAACTCGGCCCGCTTTTTACCAGGTTCGGCGGCCGCCGGTCCACCCACTAACCCGCCCACTACTTCTTTTTGACTGGGAGGCGGACGAAGAGGGTCAGCTCGGCGAGGATGGTCCGCTCAAGACACTGGATGTGGACAGGCTCGCGCGCCATGGGCTCGTGCATGGTCAGGCGGGCGTCCGAGGGCTCGTCCGTGCTGTGTAACACCAACACCAGGGGCGCCTGCCCCACCAGGCGTGCCTGAACAGGTTCGGACATGGTGATGTCCCCTTCGAGGATATAGCGCCCCTTCTCCTCCTGCAGGGTGTAGAGGTAGAGGTAGTTGTCCAGGTACCGCTCGTTCCCCACGAAGAGTTCGTGCCGGCTCCCGTAGTCGATCCCGGCCACAAGGGGCAGCAGGGGCGGCGCACTTCGCATCACCATGGAGATGGCAGCCCGCAGGTTCTTCGTGTCGCACCGCGGGTGAGAACCGTAGATGCGCAGCCTCTCCAGGTGCACGCGATCGGGGATCGTCACCTCGTGGTAGAAATGGTCGGCGGTCATCTGCTCTTCGCTGCTGTGCCAGGGGAAGGTCCGCTCCATGTGGGTGAAGACCAGCACCGAGATATAGAGCGCCACCACCGCGCCAAGGCCCACATGCCGCAACCGGCGAGGCAACAGCGCGGCCACCCCCAGCACGGTCAGGACTCCGAACAGTGGATAAACCGGGTGCATGTACCGCTCCATGCGGTTGCTCATCAGGCAGAGCAGCACCACAGATCCCCATATGGCCGCGAGCATGAGTAGCCGGCTGGTCATGATCCGGCCGCGTAGGTGGGCCAGGCCCAGTCCGGGCAGCGCCGGCAGCAACAAGACCCATGGGTAGGCATACCAGGTGAGGATCAGGGGGAGCACCGCCCACCTCAATGTCCCCTGCTCCTGTTGGCCGTGACCGGTGTGCAGGGTGCGCGCCGCGTGGGAATGCACCTCGGCGACCAGGGTCGTCAGATCAATGCCCTGGAGCCAAACCGTGAGCGCCCCCACCGTCAGCGCCGCGAGCAGCGTCTCCCCTGCCCTGGCCCAGCGCCGCTTCACCAGCAGCGCCACCAGGAGGGCCACAACCGGGATGGCGAGGTATAGCGCGTAGGTCAGCTTGATCCAGAGCCCGAACATAGACCAGATGGCGAAGTTGACTGTGGCCAACCGCCGGGTAAATCCCCGGGTCAGGACGAGCAGGTAGAAGCCTACCGCCACCATGCCCACCAGCGGATAGTCCAGGTGAAAGAAGAGGGAGCTGCCCAAAAGGGGCGGGATGAGCAGCACGATGACGCAGCTCCAGAGCCCCAGGTGGGTGGTCTCCAGCGGGCTGCGGCGGCCCACCTCGCCGGCCAGCTGGCGGGTCAGCCCGAACACCCCAACAAGCATCACAATGGTGAAGAGCAGGTTGGTCAGGCGGGTGGTCCAGGGGGAGAGGATCCCGAGCTTGCACCCCCAGATGGAGGCCACATAGTACAGCCCGTGAGGCCAGCGCACCGGGTTGATCAGCCGCTCTGCCATCTCGCCCAGCCCAAGGGTGACGAACTTGCTTTGCTTGGCCGCGTCCGGCAGCGTGGCCATGCGGCAGATGGCGTTCAGGTTGAGCAGGTGCCCGTGCATATCCAGGAAGCGGTGGTGCACCACCGAGGTCACCCCCTGCCACAGGTAAGCCCTCGGGACGGCGTACGTCGCCACAAGAAGTAAGGAGAGCCCGACGAGCCCGGCGAGGGCCGCCCGGCGGCTCCGAGGCAGGTTGGTAGGCACGAGCCGACTATAACTCATCCTGAACGGTGGGCTATCCGCGAACCGCTTGCCACCCTCGCTATCGGCCGCTATTTTTACGAGTCGTCGCCATGCCCAGCGAGCCAATATCAAAGATGATCCGTAGATGGCCCGCTGCCCTGCTGGCAATCATCGCCTTCTTCACAGCCTGGAACATGTGGGCCATCTGCCTGGATCAGCAGCTCACCCTGGGCGCTGACTGCCTGCTCTACCCCGCCCTGGCGGCATGGAACAGTGAGCAGTCGCTGGTCAGCCTGTTGGAGCTCCACACCTGGGGGGCCAAGGGGCCCTTCACGACCTCGCTGACCCTGCTCTTCTCCCTCCTGGTGGGCGCGGCTCCTGTGGGTGGGAGGCTGCTCTCGGTGCTGGCCCACGCGGCCGTCATGGCGCTCTGTTTCTCCCTGGGCCGCAAGCTCACGGGCCGGGCGGTGGCCGGGCTCTGGTCCGCCTTTGTCTGTGGCTCCGCGCCCCTGCTCTTCGGCTGGGCCCGGCTGGAGTACCCGGAGATGGTGCTGGCCGTGCTGGTCCTTGGCGCCATCCACATGGTGCTCCGGGACAGGGTGGATCGTCCATTGCCGGCCCTGGCCATGGGCATCCTGTTCGGCCTCGGGATCATGACCAAGCTGGCCTTCATCGCCTTCATGGTGGTGCCCGGGCTCTGGTTGCTTGTCAGGCACCTGCGCGGTCCCAGGCCAGGCGCCCTGTTCGGCCTGGCCCTGACCCTGGTGGCCATGGCATTGACGGCGGGCCCCTGGATCGTCATTAACTGGGCGGAGATCTACACAAACTTCTTCTCCTCCTCCACCACCTCGGACCTGGGCGTGCAGGACAAGGTGTTCGATTACCTCACGCTCATGGGCGTGGCGCCGTTGCTCGGCGCGGCCGCTCTGTCGCTGGTTCTGCTCTGGAGAGGCCCCCTGATCCGCCGTGATCTCCTCCTGCTGCTGGGCATCTTCCTGGCATGCTCCATGTTCCTGTTCATGGTGGTCTTCGACAGCTGGTCCCGCTACATCGTGCCGGCCCTGCCAGCGGCCGCCGTGCTGGCGGGGGGTGGCCTGGTCCATGTTGGCCGTTGGCTGCCCCGGCCAGCGCGGTACGCGGTAGGCACCCTGCTGGCCGTGGCCACCCTCACCTGGTTCACCTGGCTGAACCTCACCCACATAGACCTGGGCCCTGACCTGACCGACCAGGAGAATGCTCCGGACGCCTCAAACAAAGATATTCAACTCCGGCGCAGGGACCTCAGCGAGGGGCTCCTCTCCCCGGACCGGCGCGCGTACCTGGGCTACCCAAAGGTCGCGCGGGCGCTGGAACGCAAGGTCGGCAACACGGCCATGCTGGTGTTCGGCCACCCCGATATCAGGGGCAGGCTGGAGAACATGCAGATGATCCAGCAGGTGTGGGACTTCAACGGGGTGGGACTCGGCTACATGAAACACGAGGATATGGTGCGGGAGCTGCGCGTGGGCATGCCCTTGGGCGTCGTTGTGGTGCGGCACTCCGGCATGGGGCCCGTTGACCGGGAGAACATCCAGGCCTGGACCAGGACGGACCTGTCAGACGTCCACGCCCCCCAGGACCTATTCCAAAGAGAGCACCGCGCGTCGTCGTGGTTCCTCTCCCAGCGCACCAGGCTCATCAGCAGACAGAAGGATCCGGGGGGTATCACCTACGAGGCGTACGAGGTGTTGCCGCCGCGCTGATCAGCGCAAGCCCAGGGGCCAGTCAATGCCCCACTGCCCCAGCAGGCTCGAGGCCGCCAGCCGCACCAGGGCGTGACAAGCGAGGCTACCCACCAGCACCAGGCCCACGGCGGCGTAGAGCTTTGGCCCCCTGGCCAGCCTCCCCAGGGCGCTGATCCCGGCCACCGCGCTGGCGTAGATCAGCAGCTGAAAGTAGTGAGAGTGGGCGACGTGCACCGACATCAGGGTGAAGCCGTAGGCCACCGTGATCACCATCAGCAGGCGGGCGATGCGCGTCCGCGCCAGGGGCCAGAGCAGCGGGGTGAGGCAGGCCAGGGCCAGGAGCTTGAGCCAGAAGTGCGCCACGCGCAGCCAGGCGGGGGGGCCGTTCTTCATCACCTCGAAGTGCTCGGGGAAGATCTCGAAGTAAACGGCGTCGAGGAAGTGCTGGATGCTGGTGAGCGTGTGGTAGTGCAGCAGCAGCATGCCCACCACGCCCAGGCCGGCGGCCACGGCCCAGCCGATGGTGCCGAGGGTCCAGCGGCGCTGCCCCTTCTCCAGGGCCAGCCAGGTAAACAGGGCCACGGCCAGCACGTACGCTCCCGGGTAGCGGGCGTAAGCGGCCAGGCAGCCCAGCAGGATGAAGCCCACCCGTTGCCCGCGCACCAGCATCACCAGGGCGCCCATGAGGAAGAAGGTGTACGGCCCGTCGGGGAAGCCGAAGGACTGGTTTCGGATGAGCACCAGGCTGAGCACATGGCTGGCCAGGGGGCCCAGCAGGAGCAGCCCGGCCAGGCGCCGCCGCGGGCGCAGGTCCGGGCCGGGGATGGCGCAGCCCAGGAGCACCAAGCCCGCCGCGTAGTTGAACAGGGCGAGCATCAGGAAGAGGAGGCCCACCGCCGGGTACGCCGACCCGGCCAGAACCTGGACCACGAACTGGGTGAAGTAACCCCACAGCAGGAGCTGGGGCGTGATGAGCTGGTTGTGGAGCATGTGCTGGCGGTAGCCGAGGTCGCTCAGGTGACACTCCGCGGTCTCCGGCTCCACCAGGAAGAACTCACCGTTGCCCACGGTGCCCCTGCCCAGCTGCTCATGGCTGATGTCGCGCAGCGCCATGAGGCCGGGCTTCGCGGCGGCCGGTCCCACGAGCTTGAGCTCAAAGCACTGCTCCCCCGGGGCCAGGGTTGGGTAGTGGGCCAGCAAGGCGTTGAAGCGGGGGAGCACGCCCTTGACCGGCGTGCCGAGCACGTCCTTGTTCACCCGGGCTTCGCTGAGCAGGGTTTTCTTTGAGCCGCCGCCGTTGTCCTTGAGGCCGCACCACTCGTTGGGCAGCTTGTGGAGCCGCGCCCCCGCGCCCACCGGCCCCGTGAGCACCATGGCCAGACGTACCGGCAGGGGGCGGTCGGTGCTGTTCTTCAGCGCGAACTGGAGGGTGCGCGCCGTGGGCACGTACCTGTGGCCGCCCAGGGACTTGGCCCCGCGCACCATGCGCAGGCCGCCCCGCTCCGCCGACAGGCGCGGCGCCTCGTCCACCACCTCGGAGATCACCTCCAGGGGGAGGGCGACCATGCGCTCGGAGCCGGACAGGATGCGCGGACCGGTGGCCACCAGCAGGATCACGACCAGGGCCAGCGCGAGCAGCATCAGGGGGCCGTTGAGGCCAGCCTCGGGGACCACGCGCCAGGTGCGCCGCATGAGCCACGCCACGGCCAGGGCGGCCGCTGCCAGGGCGAGGTTGATCACGCTCATTGGCAGCGCGGTCACCGGAGGCGAGGTCGCGCGGAGGACCGACGCCACCACCAGGTAGATCACCATGGCGAAGCCCACGCTCAGGGCCAGCAGGGTGAAGGCCCCGGCCACGGGCTCGTCGGGGCGGCGGGCACGGAGCAGCAGCAGGGCCAGGCCCAGACCGGGCACGGGGAGGACCAGGCAAGCCAGCAGCCCCCTCGCCAGGGCGCCGGCGGAGCCCTCCGCGGCAGAGGGGAACAGGAGCACGCTGCCCAGGTGGAAAAGGGCCAGACCGAGGCCCACCCAGGCGGCCGCCATCACCGGCGCTCCGCGTCCCTCCTGGCCGGCCTGTTTGTCTCCGTCTCTCATGGGGCTGGATGTTACCTCCGGCCCGGGGCCACGGCCACTCACTTGCCGCCCACCCACAGGAGGGTGATCCGGACGCCGTCAGGATCCGAGAAGCTCTTCAAGGGCCTGGGGCGATTCTTCTTCACCACCTCCAGGATCCTCACATCGTGATCGTCCCACGCCTCAACCTTTGAGAGCCCGTGCAGGGGTGCGAGCTCCCGGTGGCAGAGGAGCACATGCACCGGTTTGCTCTGGGCCAGCCGCTGGTACAGGACCTCCTCCAGCAGCAACTTCGGCTTGATCCCGCGCCGGTTCCACATTCGCCGCAGAGCGTCAGGGCACCCCTCTATCTTGGAGGTCCAGCCCAGGGAGTAGACCGGGATCGTCCTGGCCAGCAGGTGCCGCACCATGAGTGGATACGCCATGTACTGGCGCCGGTCAGGCTTGATCAGGCCGGTGCCCCACTCCCGGTTCCCCTCGGGGTGTTCGATGCCCCGCATGTTCTCGAGCACGTACAGGCTGAGCAGGGCAGCCGCCATCACGGCGAGGGTGGCCCTGGTCATGGCGGCGTTCTGCACGGCCAGCCGCCGCAACGCGGCCGTCATCCCCAGGGTGATCAGCAGCCCGGCCATGGGGAACGCTGGCACCAGGTAGCGGGCCCACGGATCAAAGTAGAGCAAGAGCGACACGCCGGTGCAGATGCTCGCAGCCAGGCCCGCTGTCAGGGCACGCTGGGCCGGCTCCAGGCGCCAGACCAGAGGCGCGGCCAGCAGGGCCAGGGTGAGATACGGGATGGTCCCGGGGATGATCAAGAAGTAGGAGCGCAGGGACTCGGTGAACTGGAAGGACTGGGGCTCGTGGGAGCCATCCACGTACTCGGCGATGGTGAGCAGGTTCGGCACCAGGTACCAGCCCGTGGTCAGGGCGAAGGTGCCAGCGGCCAGGGCCGCGTTGGCCAGGGCGCGGCGGTCCCGCAGGTTGCGCCAGAGGAAGACCAGGCCCGGCCCGATGATGAACAACGGAAACGGCACCTTGCTCAAGATGCCCCCGGCCATGGTCAGGCCCAGGAGCGCGGCCCGGCGAGGGCTCTTCAGGTCGCCGGCGAGCTGGTCCAGGGTCAGCATGGTGAACAGGGTGAGCAGCGACTCGTGGTACTCCATGCGGAACCAGCCGTACTCGCCGGGGAAGGTGCCGCAGATCACCACCGCCAGGAGCCCGGACCATGCGACCCCGGTCAAGCGAACCGCCATTCGGAAGAGCAGCACCAGGAGCAGGGCGTGGAGCATCACGCTGAGCAGGCGGGAGGCCAGCAGGAGATCATCCACGACCTGCCCCACCAGGGCCACCAGGAGCCCTGCCATCGGCCCCTTGCGCGCGTGGATGCACCACCCGGGCAGGGCGGAGATGCCCTCATCGCCCACTACCGACAGCAGGTAGATGGCCTCCTCCACCGTGGTGTCGGTGGGGCCCAGGCGGTTGTCCGCCACAACGGCGCGCATGTCCCAGGCCAGGAAAAAGAGGAGGAGAAACACCAGGCCGATGTGTGACTGCCGCTGGGTCAGGGTCATGGTCATGGCGATTCCTCGCCTACATGATACAGGGGCACCCGCATCAGCTCGTTCTCGCCCAGCACGAGCAGCTCCTTTCCGCCAGGCAGCCGGAACCCGCCCCGGGGGCTGAAGACCGGCGTCGGGTGGTTCAGCGCGCCCGGATCGCCGTTGACGGACAGGCCTCCGCCTCGCCGGGAGACCATGAAGATGCGCTGGCGCTTGGGCTGCGTCACCATGACGATGCCGTCGGGGAGCAGGGTCACGCCGGTGGTGTCCGTCACCGCCTGCAGCGTGGTGCGGGTCTCAACCTTGAGGCTATCCAGGAGCACGACCACCACCTGGTGGGTGGCCCGGTCGGTGTAGGCCAGGGCCCCGTCCAACACCGAGACAGAGGTGGGCACTATCCCGCGGATCAGCTCCACCGCGGGGGAAGCGCCAGAGGGATCGCAGCCCAGGATGGCCCGCCGCCCGTGATCCGCCACGTAGACCACCTCCTCGTCGGCGGCGAGGTCCAGGGGCCAGCTGAAGGGGCCGCGCAGCTTCCCCAGGCGGTTTCCGTCGGTGTGAAAGCGGAAGGCAGCGCCGCGCAGTCGGTCCAGCAGGTAGATGCCGCGCCCTGACACGGCCAGCTTGAAGGCCGGATACTGTTGCTGGTAGGCCGACCGCCGCTCGTTGGAGTGGTAGTAGCTGTCGCCAAAGAGGTCACCCTTGCCGAACCAGAGGGAGAGCCGAGACCCCTTCGCCTTGGAGCTGGCCAGCCGGCTCAGGCTGTTGAGGTTGGTGTCCAGGATGTGCGCCTCGCCCTGATAATGGTCCATGTCCTGGATCGTGTGCAGGTCGTCCTCCGCGGAGGCCTCCAGGGACACCACCTCGGGCGGGGCGCCGTCGGAGATCCACCCCTCCTCCTCGGGGGGCGCGGCAATGGGCAGGACGTCGGCTGGCAGCTTCCAGAGCAGGCTGAGCGGCAAGGGAGACCAGGTCTCCGCCCCGGGGGGACGCCACTGGAGCGGCGCCCGGGCCTTGCCGCCCCGGTAGATCACCGGGGTGAGGCCGCTGGTCAGGCTCACCTTATGTTCTTCCTCGCCATTGAGCTCCAGGGAGGTCGAGCCCAGGGTGAGCTGCCCGGTGGCCCCGGGCGAGAGCCGGAAGCCGTAGCTCCCCGATTCGCCGGTGAGCAGCGCGCCGTCGAACCGGATCTTGATGTGCTCGGTTGGGATCCGGTAGCTCGCCAGGTCAGGACCTGACAGCTCATACACCTTGATCTTCAGCCGCGGATCCTTGATCACCTCGTCGCCCAGGACCTTGTCGGGCAGGGCCAGCTCCACCGTACGCTCCCGGAACCGGACCAGGGGGGTGAGAGTGGCTCCCCACTCCTCGGCGTCAGCCACCAGCATCACCTTCCCCTTGAGCGGTCCCCCTGGCAGGGGCAGGCCAGACGCGAGCTGGCGCAGGCCCGGCTTGAGCAGCATGAAGTGGGTGAGGTAGTGGTTGTCCAGGATGCCCGCCGAGAGGTAGACCTCCCTTGTGTCCGAGCGGGCGGCCGCCCAGCGGATGATCGCTTCGGCCCGGGCTTGAGAGAAGTCCTCCTGGTAGGTGCCCATCAGGGCGAACACCTTTGGTATGGGTGTGGCAAGGCCCACGGCGGCGGCCACCGTCAACAGGGCGGTTACCTTCGCCCCCAGGCGGTGGGTCGCCAGCTGGAGGATACCCACCCCGGCCCCCCCGGCGAGCAGGAAGAGGGGCACCATCAGGCCGGTGTAGCGGCGGGGGGCGTGGTGGACCTTGGTCAGCAGTAGCACCGCCACCATGATCGCCAGCATGGAGCCCACCGCCACGGTCCAGACCCTGGGCCGGTGGTCCCCCTCCCCCTCTCCGGCGCCGGCACGCAAGCTGAACATGCTGAACAGGCCAACCAGGAAGAGGACGGAGGCGGCAACGGGCGCCCCCCGGAGGTCCACCCAGCCCGTGCCCAGCGGGATGTGGTCCAGGGCGTGGGCCAGAGCCGCGCCGCCGTTGAGGAGCAAGGGCTTGATCGCCCCATCCGTCACGGCCGTCTCCAGCAGGCTGGCGTGGGCCGTGTGGTGGAAGTACACCTCCGGCGCGGCCAGGGCGGTGATGATGATGGGGAGCGCCACCAGCGTGGCGACGCCCAGGGTGAGCGCCACCTCGGCGGGGCCTTGCCACAGTGAGCGGCGCTGGGCCAGGCGCACCCAGATGATGGCCCCGGCCACTGCCAGCGGGGCGACGCGGAACAGCTCGTAAGAGTGGAGGCCTAGCCCGAGCATCAGCCCGCACAGGGCCAGGTCAAGGGCCGCCCGCGCCGAGGGGGCCCTGCGCAGAGCGCGGCAGAGGAAGATGAGCACCAGGCAGACGAAGAGCGGGATCAGCACCGACCGCTTGGCCGAACGGGAGAGGTCCAGGTGCCAGGGTGAGAGGGCGGACATCAGCGCCGCGGCCAGCCCCACGCGGGCCGAGATCTGCTCCCGCCCCAGGCGGTATATCAGGTAGAGCGTCAGGACACCGATCAGGGCTGAGGGGAGGCGAAGGGCCTCCACCGAGACCCCCAACAGGCGCATGGTCAGCCCCTGGAGGTAGAAGAGCATGGTTTCATTTCCCGGCGCCCAGCGGTCCAGGATCGCTGTGTACGATCCCTGGGTCAGCTCGGTCCACAGCTGCATGGCCACGTAGCCGTTCTGTGCCGTGTCCAGGTCCAGGGTACGGGGGAAGCGGTCCAGCGCGTACACCCGGAGTCCGGCGCCCACGGCCAACACCACCCCCAGGATGGCCAGCTCCAGGCGGCGGTTCATTGGGCGAGGATCCGGGAGCAACCCGGTGCGCGCGCCGCGGGTGCTGTAGGCCAAAAGCACAGCCAGGGACATCACCAGGGCGACGCCCTCGTGAAGGGGCAGCTCCAGCATCCATCCGAACCCGAAGTGGTCGTTGGCGATGAAGGACCAGGTGACCCAACCAGCGATGAGCAGCACGGCCACCACCGCGGGCACCCAGGAGGTGGTGCCCACCGCTACCATGATCTGTCTCACAATCTGACCAATCCGCGTTCGCATGGTTGCTGTAATGGTCCACATCATGGCCGGCATTGCAATCACTTAGCTTCCCCCACGCGGCTTGCCCAGCGCGTGGTGCTTGGGGCAAGATGGCCTCATATTGCACGAATCAAACAACACAGGGGGATGGTTCCGCAGGCTCCGCCCCTGGCAACTGTTGGGCGGATATGTGTTGGTCATCTGCGTCCTGGTGGGCGTGTGGATCTCACAAGACAGCGCCATCGGGCCACCGCCAGACTCGGAACAGCACCTGCTCCTGTGCCAGCTCTACGCCCGCGCCATTGCCCTGGGCGGGCCGGGCGCGGGCTGGGACGCCATGCACCACCACCCGGTGCAGTGGCCCCCCCTCTCTCACCTGCTGCTGGGCGCGCTGGGGCACCTGGCCGGCTCGACTCCGGAGGCCATCCGGCTGCTCAACCTGCTGGTGGCGCCCCTGCTCGTCGCCGGCGTCTTCTTCCTCGGTGCGGCGCTCGGGGGAAGGCTGGCGGGCACCCTGGCTGCCCTGATCACCCTGCTCTCCCTCGGCATCACGGGGCAGCTGCGCCAGATCTCGCCCGACCTGTTCACCGCGGCCCTGGCGCCCTGGTGCCTGTGGGCGCTGCACCGGAGCCGTTCATTCTCCCGCACCTGGCCCACCGTCCTGTTCGGCGCCCTGGTGGGGATCTCGGTGATCACCCGCGTCCAGGTGCTCTTCTTCCTGGTTGGGCCGTCGCTGTTGGCCATCATCTCGGCGCTCCGGCGCGGCGAGGGTTTCCTGGGCCGCGCCGCCCGCGTGGGCCGCATGTTCGCCGGCCTGGGCGCCCTGCTCCTCTTCTCCAGCATCTGGTGGGCCTCACGGCTCGACCCCCTGTGGGCCCTTGCCCGGGACCATGTTGGGGATAGCAACGAGGTGCCGCCGACCTGGGGGAACCCAACCTTCTGGGGCGGCATGTCCGAGTTCGTGGGAGACCTGGGGCGCATGACCGCGTGGCTTACGCTGGCGGCGGCCCTGGCCACCCTGCCCCTGCTGCTTCGGCGGCGCCCGGGCCAGGCCCTCATGCTCCTGTCCTGGATGCTGGGGGGCATGGCTTTGTACGCCCTGACCATCAGCCGTCATGAGCACTACATGCTGCCCGCCCTGCCCTGCCTGGCCCTCATGGTTGCCCTGGGGCTGGAGGAGCTGCCGCGCAAGGTGGGGCGCCCGGCCGGCGCCGCGCTCATGCTCTGGGGCGGGCTCTCGGTCTTCTCGGTGGCCGGAGCGGACGACAGCCACCGGGTCCTGATCGAGGAGCTGATCAAGGACGACTGGGCCACCAGCGGCTACGTGCGGCTCCAGGAGCAGGACACCATTGGGCAGGCGCTGGCCGCCAAGGTGGAGCCCCCGATGATCATGGCCATGGGCGGACGCTACCGGGGCGGGTACCTGCTCTTCGGGCCCAACCACCAGGTCAGCCTGCTGCCGAAAGTGGTGAGCCACATGTCCCCGCGGCTGCCGGGGCTGCTCTACTCGGGCAACTGGGAGGACATGGCCGCCACGGCCCTGCATCGGGGCCACCGCACCATACACCCCATGTTCATGCTCTCGGAGCGTGAGGTCCTGGGGTGGACCCTGCTCTGGAACGCCACCTGGGACGTCGAAGGGCGGGACATCACCTATTTCCTCTACCTGGTGCCGCCGGGGGATCCCGTGCGCACCCAGGGCATCGACAAGAAACAACGCCTGAATTGATCCGCGGCTGACGGTCGCGGCGTATGGGGCCGCCCCTCCCGCCCGGCGGCCACAGAAGAAGTCCCCCAAATCCTGACCTTTTGCAGGGATCCGCGTTCTGCCATAATGCGGCGATGTCTCGGGCCCGCCTGCTCACACTGATCTTCCCGCTGCTGCTGCTCTTCTTTGTGGCGTGGGGGCTCTGGGCCGTGTGCGTGGACAACCAGCCATCCTTCGCGGACGGCATCGTGCCCGACGCGGACACCCTTATGAGGACCATGCAGGGCAAGATCGGCCTGACCGATTACGTGGAGCAGCTTCGTTACCGTCCGCCCCTGAGCCACATCCTCTCGGCCCTGCTCTTCCTGGTGGCCGGAGGGACGCCGGACCTGACCCTGGCCCGCCTGAGCGTGCTGCTTCAATACCTGCTCATGATCTGGGTCGCATACAGCATCGGCTTCGTGGCCGCGGGGAGAGGGCCGGCCCTGCTGACGGCGGCGCTGCTCGGCGCCACGCCCATGGTCTTCGGCTGGGGCCGGCTGGCCTACATGGACGCCGGTCTGGCGCTGATGGTGCTGGTCTGCCTGCGGGTGCTGATGCGCAACACCCTTTCCCGGCCCAGGGACGGCGTCCTGCTCGGGCTGGCCGCGGGCGGGGGCATGCTCACCAAGGTCGCCTTCCCCATCTTCGCCATGGGGCCCCTGGTCTGGTTGGCGGCCCTCAGGATCCGCAGCCTGCGCGCCGTCGGCATGCTCGCGGTGGCCGTGATCACTGCCTTCGGGGTCATCTCCTGGTGGCTGGTCCCAAACATTACGGCCATCCTGACCAACGCGGGCATGAGCAGCTCCGGGGGCAAAAGCAAGCTGCGCTTGATGGCAAAGACCTTCCAGGTCTTCGTCGTCGACGCGCCGTGGGGGGCGCCGCTCATTGGAGCGGCCCTGGTCGCCGGCGTGGCCGCGCTCCTGCTCAAACCCCGCGCGGGTCCGGATCGGGCCACCACCTCCCTGCTCATGATCACGGTGGTGGTGTCCACCACCATGCTCTGCATGTTCCAGCCTCTGGTCCGCTACATGGTGCCAGTGTACGCCGTGGCCGCGGTGTTGTGCGGCGTCTGCCTCGGTGGCCTGATCAAGGACCGGGCCGGACGCGCGGGCTGGCCCATCATCGGCGTCCTCGTGAGCGCGCAGCTGGTGGTGTTCGTCCTGGTCAACCTCGGCACCATCCAGATCACGGTGCCGCGGCGCCACATCACCCCCTCCGCCGGGCCGCGCATATCCGGCGCTGGCATGCTCTCCCCGGACACGCGAGATTACGGCGCCATCCCCCACATGAGGCAGATCCTCAAGGAGGCGGGCTTTGAGAGCTGCATGATTGTGGCAAGCGGCCCGTGGGTCTCCGAACGCGCCCAGAACGCGCTGGACATGTTCAACGCCAAGGAAGGAAGGCTCATCTTTCACAGCTGGGCGAGCCATGTGCCGCGGGATAAGCAGGTCTGCGTGCTGCTGGTCACGGGCACCGGCGATGAGGTCAAGTGGAAAGACTTCTCCCCCCAGACGGAGCGCGGCTTCTACAACATGTGCCGCGTCTTCACCTGGCTGTCGAGCTTGATGGAGAACTATCGGGATGTCCCCCGGTGCACTGACATGGAGGAGCCGGAGGCGGCCTGCAACGTGGGGACCTGGGAATACGAGCCCCTTGAGATGGGCTACTTCATCTTCAAGATCGGCGCCCACCACCTGCCCACGAAGTTGCCCACGGAGCTGCCATGCAAGCTGGACCAGGTTGAATGGGAGAAGGTGATCCAACCGGCCAACGCGGCGGCCGGCGTGGACATGACCGGAGTGGACCCGGACGCGGTCGAGGAGAAGATGGGAGAGCCGGTGGACCCGCACCTGGGCAAGGAGAAGAAGGACCGGCCAGAGCAGGATGACCATCACCTCGAGGAGGGCGTTGACCCGCACCTGAACGGGGAAGGGGGCGGCGAGCCGGAGCCCGAGCCGGAGCCCGAGCCGGAGCCCAAGGAGAGGCGCGAGGAGACGGTTGACCCGCACCTCAACAATGAGGTCGACCCGCACCTCAAGGGAGAAGGGGCCGGCGAGCCGGAGCCCGAGGAGAAGCGGTGAGCCAGGAGTCCGGGGAGGCCAACGGCCGACGCCGTACCCTGACCATCACCCTGTTGAGCCTTGCCATCCTCGCTGCCGTGGTCACGCCGCGCGTGGTGGCCCTGCGGGGTTTGCCAGCTACACACCACTTCGTGTTCATGGATCAGATGTACCACCAGGCCAACCAGAACGCGCTGGCCCTGACCCGTTCCACCCCGGCGGAGCGCCTTGATCCTTTCCTGCAGGAGAATGACTGGACCCGCGACCTCTTCCACGGCTCCCGCTGGAGCAAGGCGATCTACCACCTGAACCTGGGCTGGCACCGCCTGCTCGACGTCGGCCTGCAGTCGCCGGCGCCGATCCTGCTCACCAACCTGCTCTTCACGCTCCTGCTCTTGCTGGGCGTGGTGGCCCTGGGCCGGGAGCTTGGCGGGGTGCGCCTGGGGCTGTGGGGCGCCCTGTTCACCGCGCTCTGCCCTGCCCTGGTGGCCCACTCCTGGTACCTGAGCCAGGACTATCCGTTGGTCGCACTGACGCCGGGCGCCCTGTTCCTGCTCTGGCGGACCCGCGGATTCTCCAGGCCGTGGCCCACCCTGGCCTTCGCCCTGCTCGGCGGCCTGGCCATGTACATCAAGCTCAACTACGCCCTCTACCTGCTCTTCCCGTCGGTGGCCGCGCTGGTGGTGGGGCTGCGCGCCGGCCAGGTGGGGCGCCTGAGGGTGCTGGCACAGGCCGCGGGTGCGGCCACCCTGGTGGCGATCATGAGCTTCCTCCTCCAGGGCTGGAACCTGGCCGAGCTGTGGCAGCTGCTGGCCGTACACTGGTCCGGCCCGGCCTGGAATCCGGACGACACCCAGCTCCGGTTGGTTCAGCCCTGGACCCTGCGCTGGGCGGCCACCATGGTGCTCTTCGCCGCGGCAAGCTACCCCTGGCCCCTGCTGCTGCTGGCCTTGCCGGGCCTGGTGCTGCTCCATCTGCCTGGCAAGCGCTGGCAGGGACAGCTACCCCGCTGGTTCCTGCTCACCTTCTTCTGGGGCACGCTCCTGCTGCTCACCCTGATGGACAACAAGATGGAGCGATACCTCCAGCCGGTCTACCCGGTGCTGGCCCTGCTCTGCGCCTGGTGGATCAGGGATCGGGCTCCCCGGCGGGCGCGCACCCCGGCCCTGGCCGCCGCGGCCCTGGCCCATGTGGCGGTGCTGGTCATGACCCACCTGCACCCGACCCCCTGGTTCCTCGACGAGCGGGCCGCCACGGTTGAGCGGTACATGTACGAGCTCGGCATGCCCGGCAGGGATCGCCTGGACGGCCTGCGCCGCAACGGTTACCACCCGATCTGCCAGCTGACGCCGGTGGTGAAGAAGATGCAGGCGCTGGCGGGGAAGGGAGCGAGCCGGCCCATAGCCGCGGCCATCCAGTGGCCCGAGCCCGGCGACCCGCTGCTCCAGCGACCGGGGGGCGAGCCGCTGCCCGACATGTTGCCCATCACCGCCCACGACCTGTTCCTCCCCCTGGCGCACCTGTCCCGGCCCCGGCACGCGCTGCTCATCGACACCGAGAGCCAGGCCCGCCTGGACCCCTCCTTCCTCCGCGCGCCGGCCCTGATCATCATGCACCCCGAGGGCATGGACCTGGCCGCCCGCTACCCGGGTCTGCGCCCAGGGGAGAGCCGGGAGCACCTGCTGCGCTGCGACCGGGACGACGCCCGGGAGGTGCCAGTGATGCTGACGCGGGTGAGGATGGAGGGCGGGGATCCTGATGTGGGGGTGAATGTGAAGGACCCGGATTTGAGGGAGAACTAGAAACGGGAAACTGAAAACAGGAAACGGGAAACGGCCCTGCGATTCATTTACCGTTTCTCATTTCCCGTTTTGTTTCCCTGACCCATCACCGCCCCGCTCAGGTTATCTTTAGTCCCAGATGCCAGCTCACCCAAAACTCACCCCGCGCCGCATCGTCGCCCTGCTGCTGGCGCTCTTCCTCCTCCTGCGCCTGGCCCAGGCTCTCACCTCCACCCACTCATACGACGACGAGGAGGGGTACACGCTCACCGCGGCTTTCGAGCTGATCAACCACGACGTGTGGCCCTACCAGGCGTATCAGCTCTCCGACTGGGAGAACGGCTCGCGGGTTGTGGTCTGGGTCGCGGCGGCGCTCACCTGGCTGCTCGGGCCCTGCCTGCTGGTGCTCAAGCTCACCGGGATCATCTTCTCCTGCGCGCTGCTGGCCGCCCTCTACCTGGTGGCCTCGGCCGTGGCTGGTCCCCGGGCGGGGCTGCTGGCGGGGCTGCTCTACATTTTCTTCCCGGAGCCGGTGTTCCATTACAGCATGACGGCCCACGGCTTCCATACCGACTCGGTGTTCCTGCAGCTGCTCTTCCTCTGGCGGCTGGTCAGGGCGCTGCAAGGAGCCCGGCGGATCCGGGACCTGCTCCTGTGCGGGTTGCTCGGGGGGCTGGCCGTGTGGTTCGCCTACATTTCGGTGTCCCTGGTCCTGGCCGGCTCCGTCCTGCTCCTGTGGCGCGTGCTCCGGGACCGTGAGCAGACCGCACGGCGGCGGGCGGGGCAGGTAGCGGCCTATGTGGCGGCCGGCGCTGTGGGGGCCGTGCTGCTGGTGGCCTACAACATGGACAATGGGTGGGCGGGCCTGAAGATCTACGACGCCCACTCGGTGGCCACCTACGTGGCTCCCACCGACCTGGGCAAGAAGCTGGTCCACTTCGGCCGGACCACGGTGCCGGTGATGGCCCACTTCGCCAACTTCCGCCACAAGCAGGACCTGGGAGGGACCGTGTTCAGCCTGGTGTACTGGGTGGTGGCGTTTGCGGCGCTGATCTGGCCGCTGATCGCGCGCCGGCGCCGGCGAGGACGCGACGCCGATCCGGTCAAGCCCGGCGGCCATGGAGACCTGGCGGCCGTCGTGGGCGGCACGCTCCTGGTCACCCTCTTCCTCTTCCTCTCCTCAAAGCACCCGGCCGAGCCGTGGCACCTTGTGCCGTTCCTGATCATGTCCCTGGCGCCCCTGGCCTGCCTGGTGGACAGCCTGTGGCGCCGCGCCCGCCCTGTCCCGCGGGTGGCTGCCGGCGGCATGGTGGCCCTGGTCCTGGCCATGGGCCTTCCCCTCAACCTGGCGGAGATTCACCCGGCGAGCCTGGGCATGTCCCTCAAGGTGGACGGCCGCCACTACCCGCTCTTCTATCACCGCCTGTGGCAGTTCTACCCCCGGGCGGAGCCCATCGAGCATGTGTCCATGCGCGCCCGCTGGCAGATCCTCCCCCTGGAGCTTGAGCACGCCACCGAGTGGTACACCAACCACCCCAACAGCTTCCTGGGAGACGACTTCTACTGGCCCCTGGTGAGGGATGACGACCCGCACAAGGCCATCACTGACAGGATCCTGAAGCGCCCCATGGACACCCCCAGGGAGCTGGCGGAGAACGACCAGGTGCTGGCCGGCTACATGCTCTGCCGCAGCCACTACAACCACGGGCGGCCGCCCAAGGAGCTCTACCAGTTCATCTCACGGCGCCCGCCCAGGGAGGCCGGGGACCTGCTCGAGGGGATCGGCTTTTGCGTGGAGGCGCGCGACTACAACAGCTTCATTGAGGCGGCGTGGGATCACTGGGGCAAGGACAGGGGCAAGACCGTGCGGCTGCTGGGGCGCCTGGCCTACGGCATGGGGCGCGGGATCCGGGTGCCCTTCCTGTTCAAGTTCTCCGGCTTCAACTGCGCCACGCTGCTGCCCAAGGAGCTGCGGGTGCCGTTCATGGAGGGGCTGGGGTTCGGCCATGAGTGCCGGCTCCTGGGCGAGGGGATCCCCAAGACGGTCCAGGATCAGGTGTGTCCGGCCCTGCGGCCGGCCTTGTTGGAGGGAGCCAAGACCTCTGGCGGCCGCTGCAACAGGGTGTTCGACCTGTACCAGAAATTCCGTGACGGGATCAATCCGCAAGATCCAGATATGGGGTAATTAAGAGCACTTAAAACAGGAATGCTCAGGTCCAAGATCAACAACCTTCTGCTCCCTAACCTGGTGCTCCCGCTGGTTGACCGCTTCAGCGACAACAAGGCGTGGAGCCATCTGAAGGCCTTCGAGAGAGCGGACCAGGAGGACCCGGAGACCCGGCGGGAGCGGCAGTGGGCGCGCACCCGTTCCGCGCTGGAGCACGCCTACCACCACACCCTCTTTTACCGCGAGCGCATGGACAGGGTGGGCCTCACCCCGGACCGGATCCACACGCCGGCCGACCTGCGGCGCCTGCCCGTGACCACCCAGGAGGACCTGCGGTCCAACTTCCCGGACGGGGTGTTGGCCGCTGACGCCGATCTGGAGCGGGTCCGCATCTCCTCCACCTCGGGCACCTTCCCCCCGCCCCTTGTGCCCAACTTCCTGGAGACCGGGCTGGAGCGTTACCTGCAGCAGCTGCGGCAGCGGCGGCCCCAGGTGCTTGTGGGCAACCCAATCTACCTCTACCTGCTGGCCCGGCTGGTGGAGCGGCGAGGCGGTGGTGCGCGGGTGCGCGGCGTCCGGGCCGTGGACAGCACCGGTGACCTCTCCACGGCGGAGCTGAGGGCGTACCTCTCGCGCCAGTTCGGGGCACCTGTGTTCCAGGTGTACGGCGGGTGCGAGTGGGGGCGGCTGGCCGGGGCCTGCGCCGACGGCGGCGGCGGGCTCATGCACCTGGTGGACGACCTGGCATACGTGGAGTTCATCACCCCCGCGGGGGAGCCCGCCGCGCCGGGTGAGCTGGGCAACATCATCGTCACCAGCCTGACCAACCGGACCATGCCCCTGATCCGGTACGAGCAGGGGGACGTGGGGCACTACACCGACGAGCCATGCCCCTGCGGGCGCACCAGCCGGCGGGCAGACATGGAGGGCCGCATCCATGGCCTGATCATCCGGGGCGGGCGCGTGATCCCCACCAGCGCGGTGATGGAGCGGCTGCTCCCGGGCAGGGGCATACTCCTGTTTCAGCTGGAGCAGCTCGACGACGACGCCTTCGAGCTGACCTACCTGCCCGATCCAGAGATGCCGCCCGACGGGGAGGCCCTGCGTGATTCCATGGCCGGCCTGCTGGGCCCCGGCGCAAGCGTCACCACCCGGGTAAGCGACATCTTCAAGACCGCGCCGTCAGGCAAGTACCGGTTGGTTATTTCGAAGAGCTTCGAGTCTTTCCGCTGCGCGTAGCCAGGGCCCGAGACAAAAAATGAACATACTTCCCCACGTACCGCTGGGCGTTGATGTCCTGGCCGCGGGCCGCCTCGGCCAGCCGGAGCAGCCCGCGGAGCAGGGGGACTGATTCGGGCATCAGCCGGTAGAGCCGGCGGCGCAGGATCAGGCGGTTCAAGGGCGCGGGCAGCCGCAGCAACAACGCGCGCAGCAGGTGGAGCCGGGCATGCACCGGGCCGCCGCCGTGGAGGGTGCCGCCCAGGGCGAATGATTCGGAGCCGTGGCCCTGCTCCAGGGCCAGCACCTGCGCGTCATCCAGCACGCCGGCCTCGTGGGCCTCGCGGGTGGCGCGGGTGCCCGGGTAGTAGCGCAGGTAGTAGTCGGAAAGACGCGACGGGCGCACCTCGTTGTAGAAGGCCAGGGAGCGCGCCAGCTCATCCTCGCCCTCGCCGGGGATGCCGCTGATGCTGTCGAGCACCACCTTTATCCCCTCTGCTTGCAGGGCGGTCACCGCGGCGCGCACCTGCTCCACCGACTCCGGCCTCCCCAGCACCCGCCGGCGCAGGCGACGGTCCACGGTCTGCACGCCGAGCTGCACCTCGAAGCAGCCCATGCGGCGCAGCAGCCGGGCCACGCGGTCATCCACGGCCGCGGGGTTGGTGGTGCACCAGAAGGGGAGCGCGATGTCGCGGATGTAGCCACGCGAGAACGCCTCAAGCCAGGCGCGGTCGTCGGTGAAGGCGTCGTCGTAAAACATGATCCGCCGCGGGGGGTGGGCGACGGCCCGGGCCTGGCGCAGCTCCTCCAGGGTGTCCTCCACGCCGCGGCGGCGCACCCACGGCCCCTTGCCCGCGTACAGCCGCTGCATGCTCCCGTTGAAGCAGTAGGCGCAGCGGTGGGGGCAGCCGCGGGAGGTCATGATCACGTGGTCGCGCCGCAGGTACGGCAGCTGCTCGTGGAAGAGCTGCTTGTCCGGGAAGGGCAGCGCGTCCAGGTCCTGCTCCAGGGGGCGCACCGGGTTGCCCACCACCCTCCCCCCCCGCCGAGACCAGAGGTTCTGGATGCCATCCACGGGCGCCCCGGCCTCCAGCGCGTCAGCAAGCTCCAGCAGGGCGCCCTCCCCCTCCCCCACCACGGCGTAGTCCACGGCCGGTTCCTGCATCACCCGCTCGGGCACGGCGGTCACATGCACCCCGCCCATCACCACCGGAACCTTCAGGCGGTATCGGAGCGCTCTGGCCATGCCCAGGGCCCATGGGTAGTCGTCGGTGACCACCGACAGGGCAATGAGCTCCGGGCGCGCCTGCTCGGCCTGCCTGATAACGGCGGCGGACATGTCCAGCCTGCAGGCCAGGGCCGGCGCCCGGGTGTAGTGGTCGTCGAAGAGGCGCGGGTCAAAGGCCAGGGCCGTCTGGTGGCCGCCGCGGCGGAGCACCGCGGACAGGAGCTCCACCCCGAGGCTCTCGTAACCGCTCTGGACGAACAGGACCTTCATCAGCCGGCGAAGTGGCGCTTCTTGAGGAAGAAGCGGGCGTGCAGCCCGGCCGGGGCCAGGGAGCGCTTCTCCAGGGAGACCCGGACCAGCTCCCTCAGGTTGGGCGCCATGAAGCCCAGGCGGCGGCCACGGATGATCCGGTCCCGGGCGGCCACCACCTGCGCGCGGTCCAGGCCCGGGATCCGGATGGGCAGGTCAGGGCCTCGCCACGCGAAGTAGCTCAGCTGCTCGTATGAGGTGATGTTGAGCCGCCCCTCCTGCTCCATGCGCGCGCGCAGGGCGGTGCCGGGCAGGGGCGCGTACTGGGAGATGAACAGCGACGTGGGGTTGATCCGGCGCACCAGGGCCTCGGTGCGGCGCAGGCTCTCCGGGGTCTCATCAGGCGACCCGAGGATCAGGAAGGCGTGGGTCATAAGGCCGTGGGCCTTTGCCAGGGCGAAGGCGCGCTCCACATGCTCGGGGGTGGTGCGCTTGTCCATGCCGTCCAGCAGGCGCTGGCAGCCGGACTCCACGCCGAACATCACGTAGTAGGCCCCCAGCCGGCGCAACAGCAGGGCGAGCTCCTCGTCGAACATGTCCGCCCGGCTGAGCACGATGAAGCGAACCTTGCCCAACAATCCGCGCGCCTCAAGCTCGGCGGTGATCTCCCGGATCCAACCCCGGTGCATGATGAACAGGTCGTCGTCCACGTGAAACCGGGTGTTCCCCTCGGCCCGGTGCAGCGCCTCAATCTCGGCGGCCACCGCGGCGGCGCTCTTCTTGCGGAAGCCGCCGGCCACTTGCTTGAGGGCCGGCTGGCAGAAGGCGCACCGGTACGGGCACCCCCGGGTGAGGATCAGCCCGGTGTAGCCGCTGCCGCTGTAGATCCGGTTGGTGGGCAGCAGGCTCCTGTCTGGCAGGGGGAGGCTGTCCAGGTCCTGAGTCCACTCGGCGGGGGGGCCGGCGGTTACCTCCTCTCCTCGTCGGGAGATGACACCGGGCAGGCCGGCAGGATCATCCCCCGAGGCCCAGGCAGCCAACAGCGCGGGGAGGGTATTCTCCCCCTCGCCGGCCAGGACCACATCAAGGTCCCGGGTCTGCGCCAGCACCTCCTCGGCGCAGATGGTGGCGTGGGGGCCGCCCATCACTGTGCGGGCGCCAAGGCGGCGGGCGAAGGCGCACAGCTCCTGCGCCAGCGGGTACAGATCCGATGAAACCGACAGCCCAACCACCTCCGGATCGAACCGGCGTAGCTGCCCCTTGATCCGGCGCGGGGTGCGGTCAAATGAGGGGTCGAAGATGCGCACCTCGTGGCCGGCGGCGCGGGCCACCGTGGCCAGGCTCACCAGGCCCAGGGGCGGCAGAAACGAGCGCACCTGGCGCCAAAGCCGCGGGTAGACGAGAGCCACCCTCAGGGGGCGGGCCGGATCCTTGTGGAGGAAGTCGCCCGCCATGGGCTCAGTTGTTCCTGGCCGGTTGAAGCAGGGCCTGGAGCAGGGATTTGTAATAAAAGCGGGCGATGCCCCGGGTCACGTCGTTGGGGTTCCACAGGTTCCGGCGTAGCGCGGTGGGCGTGAAGAAGCTGTTGAGCACCATCAACTTTGAGACAAGCTCCGGCAGCCAGGGCTTCTCGTGGAGCATGGACTTGCCCCCCCCCAGCTTCTTGACCTTCTCCAGGTCCCAGCTGTCCTCCCACAGGCCGTTGCCAGGGCGTGGCTCGAGCATGTTGATCATCAGCAGGTCCACATGCTTGTTGGCCATGCGGTAGGTGTCCACCATCTGGCTCACCGACTCCCCGGGGGCGCCGATGATGATGTCGCCGATGAGCTGCATGTTCGTGCGGGCGCGCATGACGTCGTAGGCCTCGCTCAGGATCCGGGTGTTGTACGGCTTGCGATAGTAGCGCAGCACCCTGTCGTCCATGGAGTCGACCTGCATGTACACCGCCGCGCAGCCCGCGGCCTCCAGGCGCTCCACCAGCCCGGCGCCCAGCCTGGCCACGGCGGCGGGCTCCATGTAGATGCTGAAGGGCACGACCCTGTCCCGCGCCGCGGCCAGGGCGTCCAGCACCGAGAGGGCCCACTCCGGGTCGCCCAGGAACATGTCGTCGGTGACATAGACATAGTCGTACCCGGCGTCGGCCAGCAGGCCCATCTCCTCCACCACCCGCCGGCTGGACTTGTGACGGAAGCGGCCGTTGAAGGGAGCGCTCGTGCAGTAGGAGCAGCGATAGCAGCACCCTCGGGAGAACTCCATCAAGGCGACCTTGTGGGTTGAGAAGCGGTAGCCCTCCACGGGGAAGAGGTCGAACAGGGGCAGCGGCAGCCGATCCAGGTCCTGGATCCTTGGCCGCTCCGGGGTGGTCACCAGCTCACCTCCGTCGAGAAAGCAGAGGCCGTCCACGCTGCCCCAGTCCTTGTCGCCGGCCAGGCACTGCTCCTGGATCTCCTGGATGGCCGCCTCCCCTTCCCCGCGCACCACCAGGTCCACGCCGAGCTGGAGAAGGGGTCCGGGCTGGAAGGTGGCGAACTGCCCCCCCGCCACCAGGAGCAGCTCCGGGAAGTCTCTCCGGATGCGGGGGATCCACCGCTGGTAGGAGGCCAGGCTCTGGCTGTAGTTGCAGGAGAGCCCCAGGAAGAGGGGATCCTGCTGCTCCAGGCGCTGCCGGAGCCGGGCGTAAGGCTCCTTGCTCAGGTCAAATGCTGCTACACGGCTCCTGGGGCGCAGGGCCCCGGCCAGGGAGAGGATCCCCAGGTGGGGGAAGAAGTGGCTGCTCATGTTGGGGGGCAGCACGGCCAGCAGGACCGAGGAAGCGGCGTCAGCGTTCAATGAGGAGGCATCCTTTTCATCTCAGGTTTGCCTGGATAATTGAATTCCCAGCGCAGCTTCATAGTGGCCCATGAAATAGATGAGGTCCCATTGATGATCCTGAAGGCCGGGCGCTCGTCCCTGGCCATCATGGGTGGGCAGGTGGCGGTGGTCTTGCCCTCAACGGTCTTGGTTGGGCAGAGCACCGATTCTCGTCCCACTGGCGAGAGCGGCGTCAGGCTCAGCCCCCACCTGGCCTTGCCTCGAGACTTGCCCTCCAGGATCACCTGGTAGTACGTCCCCGCCCTCAGCGGCACACAGAGCAGGGAGCCGCTGGTCAACATGCGGTCCCCGGAGAACCAGCGGGGCGGCGGCTTGCCGTCCATGAGCACCAGGTGGCCATGGGTGGCCAGGGGGATATCCAGCGCGCCCTGCCGTTCCTTGAGGAGCCATGGCCTGGCCTTGAAGCGCTCGAGGGTGAAGCCGTGCCCCCGGTGCTGCTCCTCGGGGGGGCCGTGGCTCCCGTGGATGGCCGCCACCACGCGCCGGGCCAGGGGGGCGTTGAGCTCCGGCTCCCCGTTTGGCAGCAGCTCATCCATGCGCAGCAGCCAGAGGCGGTTGGGGAAGCACCCCTTCACCGACTCCTCCAGGGAGAGGCCCGCGTTGGAGACCCCCACGCCGGCCACCCCACCCGCCCCCCGCCGCACCAGGGACAGGGAGGTGCCCAGGGTGCGGCCCGGGTCGGGGACCAGCGGATTGGGCTCGTCCCGTCGAGGGCGGTCCACGAGCTGCTCCAGCAAGATCTGAGAGTGGAAGAAGGGCGGCGCCACCGCCACCAGGTCCCGGTGGGCCAGCGCCTTGCTCAGGAGCCTGGCCGGCTCCAGGGTGTCAGGCCGGCCTGAAGGGGTGAGCGAGCCGATGAAGGCCTGGACCAGCAGGGCGCCCACTGCCGCCAGGCTCAGCCCCTTGCCCACGCGAGCCCGGGGGAGCGCGAGCAGGAAGACGGCCATGGCCGGGGCGGCCACGGAGAAGTGGCGGGCGGGGTAAAAGTAGCCGTAGTCCTTGTAGTAGAACCAGAGGCTGTTGGCGCCAAGCTGGATGAGCAGCCCGGTCAGGGCCAGGGCCGCCAACATGGTGGAGCTTTGCGGGCCGGACGAAGGCTCTCCTCCTCTGCCGCCACGCCACCAGGTGGCCACGGCCCAGACGGCCAGGCCGCCCAGGGCCATGCCGGCGGCCGTAAGCAGCACCGGGGGCAACATGGAGCCCAGGGCAAGCTCGCCAGCCAGCTGCAAGGGGAGGACCACGCTGTCCCAGCGGTGGGCCTCGGTGTCGGCGAAGAGCTTGAGCAGGGTCTGCAGCTCTCCCATGCCCACCATGGTCCTGGTGGTGAAGGGGATGATCCAGACGAAGAGCCCCAGGGCCACCAGGGCCGTGCCGGCGTAGGCCCGCCGGGCCCCGGTGTTCAGGCCCCGGGAGAGGTACACCACCAGGGCGGCGGCCACCACGTACCACCAGCAGAACAGGTTCGTCCCTGCCGCGGCCACGGCCCAGAACAGGGCGCGCAGCAGGGTCCCCCTGGAGGGATGGTTGGTGTAGGCCAGGTGGGCTCGGATCAGGCCCGCCGCGGTGAAGGCCGCCATGGCATAGGGCGAGGTGTGCCGGCTCAGCTCGATGGCCAGGGGGGTGGCCGCCACCAACAGCCCCGCGGCCACGGCCATCACCCGGCTCAGGCCTGCCTCGTGGGCCCAGCGCAGCACCCAGACCGCGGCCAGGGCCCCAAAGGAAACCGAGATCCAGCGGGCGAAGAGGACAGAGCCGTCCCCGGTGATCCGGACCCACAGGGCCAGGAGCAGGCGGTACAGGGGCATGTGGTAACCGGCCCACTGGTTGAGCAACAGCTCCTTGAGGTCGTAGAGCCGGTCCAGCCCGACCTCCATGCGGTAGAAGGGCTCCAGGTGATGCAGCCCCAGGGTCTCCAGGCCGGGGACCCGGAAGGCCAGCGCCACGAGCAGCACCAGGCCGGCGTCCACAAATCGGGGCGCGGTCAGGGGGCTGGAATCACCCCACCCCCGGGGCAGCCGCGATCCGTGGCGAACGA
This sequence comes from uncultured Kofleriaceae bacterium, assembly GCA_964497805.1. GTDB lineage: Bacteria > Myxococcota_A > Polyangia > CAZCFB01 > CAZCFB01. Next base: position 44,397 of record CAZCFB010000008.1, on the reverse strand, counting down.
GCAGGTAGAGCCCGGGCAACAGGAGCAAGAACGGGACGGTGAAGGTGATAATGGGCCAGATGGGCTCCTGCAGAATCCGTGGCCCCGTATCGGTCATGAATGGAACGTACGATGGGGCGGCGGGGAGGATGTCTGCGGGTGGGGCCATCCAGGATCACATGGCCAGAGCCTGCTCCAGGGCGGCGATGATCTGGTCGGGTTCCGGGTGATCCCCGGCTGCCTGGCTCACGTGGCGGTAATGGTCCTCCCCGTCAGGGGTAATGATGAAGGCGCCCCCCTGCTGCCATGGGTCCCCCTGCACGCTGGTCTGGCGGTGGCCGCTGCGCAGGGCGCGCACCGCGTTGCCCAGGGTGGCGAAGTTGAGGGTCGCCCCCAGGTCCCGGCGCAGCCCGGCCGCGGCGTACGCCTCCAGGTCGGGGTCCACCAACAGCGGGAAGTCCAGGCCGTGCTGCTCCTTGAAGTCCAGGGCCTGCTCGGGGCGGCCGTTACCCACCACCACCAGCTCCGCGCCCAGGGCCTTGATCTTGTCGTGTTCGCCACGCACCTGCGTGACCTGCTCGCGGCAGAAGAGTCAGCCGAAGTGGCGGATGAAGAGGAGCACCACCGGCTGCTCCTGCCAGGCGTCCCCCAGGCGGTGGGTGGCGCCCTCCGGGTCCAGCACCTCGATGTCTGCGAGTTTCTCGGAAAGGGTCATGGGTGAATATCTAGCATAGAGGATCTTGGAGCGGACCAGGTTATTCTTGCGAATCATGAGGCGGAGCAAGATCGTGGGGGTGGTTGCGCTGCTGGTGGGGGCTGCCCTGCTGGTGCCGGTGGGCTGGGCCACGGTGGCGGAGCTTCGGGATGAGCGCCCGGTGATCATTGACCAGGGCGGCGTGCCTGACGCGGTGCTTGCCTCGGTGAAGGCCGCCCACCTGGCCGACCGGAAGATCGCCGCCGGGCCGGACGAGGTGGCCAGCCACAAGCCCTGGGCCCGGCTCAAGCGATACAAAGCCGCCGCCGACCCGTTCGGCCCCCCGCCCCCCCCCCGGCTCAAGGAGCTTCCCCGGGCGGGCGCGGCCCCCCGCAACCGGGCCCCCATGCTGGGCCACGGAAAAAACCAGGCGGCCCCCCCCCGCGTGAAGCAGGGTCTGGCCGCCGCGCCGGACAACCTGGCCCTGCGCTACGCCCGGGCCCGCGTGCTGCACAGCCAGGGGGAGCTGGAGGCGGCCCACCAGGAACTGTACCGCGTGGGCGAGCAGGCCCTGGGTATGCCCAGACATGGATCCAGATGGCCATCGTGCTCAATGACCAGCAACGCCAGGCCCCCATGGCCTCCCGCGAACGCCGAAAGGAGATGGTGACAGCGGCCCTGCAGGCCATGGACCGCGCCGAGCTGCTGGTGGGCGAGGGAGACCACATGGTGCACCTGCAGCGGGGCATCGTGCTCTGCTTCGCCGGACGCTTCGAGGAGTCGGAATGGGACCTCTGGAAGGCGGTTGAGGCCTCCCCCCTGGACGGCAACGCGTACTGGGACATTGCCTGGCTCGAGGCCCAGCGCGGCGACGGGGCGGCCACGGCCCGGGCCATGCGCTTCGCCGCCCGGGACGCGCGCCTGTTCGCCATGCGCACCTGCCAGGAGGAGGTGCTGTGCGACCCCTACCTGAAGCCGGTGTACGCGGACCCCGCCTTCCAGGCCTGGGTCAAGCGGCTGCCCCGGCGGTGCGCCGTGCGGGAGCGCGTGGGCGGCACCCTGGCCTCGATCCATGACCGGCTCACCTACCTGCTCCAGCGGTGTGGCCCGTGAGCGAACCCGCCGCGTCCACCTTCAGCGCCTTCCTGCGGCGCAACGCCCCGGCGGTGGGGCTCATGGCCGTGCTGCTTGTGGCCATGCACGCCCTGCTGCTCTCCACCGGCGTGACGCCCAAGCTGTACCCCATGGCCGCCACCTTCCAGGCCATGGAGGCGAGCGGGCGCGTCCCCCTGGGCACCATGCTCTCAGTCTCTGGGGTGGAGCTGGGCGGCCCCCTCTTCTACTGGCTGCACTACCCCCTGGCCTGGCTGAGCCTCCCCTTCCACAGCATCCACTTCATGTACCTGGGCCTGGAGCTGCTGGCCCTGCTGCTCTGGCTCGTCCTGGGTCGGCGGCACTTCCCTGACCGCGTGGTGCTCTGGGCCGGGCTGGCCCTGACCCTCTGCCCCTACACAAAATCCGAGCTGGGGGAGAGCTCCCTCTTCTTCATCGTGCTGCCCTGGCTCACCCTGCTCACCCTGCTCTCCGCCCTGCGGCGGGGGCGGGCCGTGGCCTACATCATCCCCGGCTTGCTCTGGGGGGTGGCCCTGCAGTTCCACCTCTCGGCCCTGTTCATCGGGCCGGCCATCCTCGTGGCCGTGTGGCGCGCCTCGGGGGCGGGAGCGCGGGCGCGCAACCTGGGCACGCTGGCCGGCGTCTTCACCGTGGCCGGGGTGCTGCCCACCTTCCTGCCGCTGCTGGCACAGCAGGAGAAGCTGGCCCGCCTGGGAGAGCTCTCCCGCGTGGTGGTCCAGGAGCGGTCTGCCACGGTCATCCTGCTCTCGCTGGTCACTGTGCTGGTGATCAACGCGCCGGCCCTGGTCGGGCTCGTATTGCGGGCACGGTCGGGTGAGCGCGGCCCGCGGTTCTGGCTGCTCGGTCTCTGGCTGCTGGTCCCTCTGGGGTTGATCCTGCTCATGGACCCTGACGACTTCAAGCCCTGGCACTACGTGATCTTGAGCCCGGCCTTCGGCGTCCTCGCCGGGGTGGCCCTGGAACGTCTGGAGGCATGGGGCGAGGCGCGGAGCCCGTGGCATGGCCGCGTCATGCGCCTGGAGGTGTGGGCCGGGGTGCTGCTGACGCTGGTCATCCTGGCGCTGGTCATGCTCCATGGCCGCGGCGGGCGGGGCCGCGCCAACACCTGTGAGCTCGCCCGCCGCCCCCAGCTCCCGGGCCCTTTCGCCACCATCCTGGACGCCACCCGGACGCTCCACCAGGGCCCCGGCAAGGTGCGCTTCAGCGGCCTGTCCCACGACCACCTGTCAGGCGGGTACTGGTTCGAGACCCGCGGGGCGCACCTGGACTTCTGGACGCCCTCGCCCGAGCCCGGGGACATGGAGGTGTTCGTGGGCCTCCCCTCCCCCGCCCTGGATGACATCGACCCGTCCGCGCATCTCATTGACGCCTCCTCGGGCTTGCAGGTGGTGAGACCCTCGGCTGTGCTCCGGCCCGCGATTAGGCGCACGGCGGGGCGGGCCACCTCGGCGCTGTTCACCCTGCCCTCCCCCGCGCCGCGCTACGCGGTGGTGTACCTGGAGGGCGATCTCGGCTTCGCCGATCCCAATTTGGTCCTGTCCAGCGGCGCGGGCCGCGACAACACCGTGCCCCCGTCCCACAAGCAGGTGTGCAAGCAGTGGGGGCTCTTCGTGGGCCAGTACACCTTTGACCTGTCCACGCTCCGAGACACCGGCCTCCCCCTGCGGCTGCACCTGGTCCACCACAAAGGGGTGATCAACTACCTGGCCGAGGTGGTCCTGTTCCGCTGGCAGTAGCCCTGCGCTCCCCCCTCGGGGCATAATCCGCCCATGCGGTCAGCCCCCCGCATTCTCCTGGTGTGCCCCCCCACCGCCCCGGTCTATCGCCAGGCGGCCGTGCGGGAGGGTGTGCCCCATGCGCCGCCTCTGAGCCTGGCCACGCTGGCCGCCGCGGTGCGGGCCCGGGGCATGGACGCCCGCGTGCTGGACCTCGGCCTGCATGGCAGCCCCCTGGAGCGCACCCGGCAGGCCGCCGCGAGCCTGTCCCCTGACTGGGTGGGGGTCACCGTGGTCACGCCCCTGTGGGACCTGTGCCGCCAGACAGTCCAGGCCGCGCGGCAGGGGGCGCCGGGTGCGCGCGTGGTGCTGGGTGGCCCCCATGTGTCGGCCCTGCCCGAGGAGGCCCTGGCCGAGTCAGGCGCCGACGCGGTGATCTTCGGCGAGGGCGATGAGGCCCTTCCCGAGCTCATGGCCGCGGATGAGCCCTCCCCCCTGCCCGGGGTCGGCGTGCGCGGGCCCGGCGGCCGCGTCTCCCTCGGGCCGCCCCGGGAGCTCATCGAGGACCTGGACACCCTGCCCATGCCGGCCTGGGAGCTGTTCACCCCCGCGCGCTACGTCTCCTCCCACCTGCTCAGCCGCCGCAGCCCGGCCGGCTGGATCGAGACCAGCCGCGGCTGCCCCCATGGCTGCATCTACTGCAGCAAGCAGAGCTTCGGCCAGGGCTTCCGGGCCAAGTCGCCCGAGCGGGTGGTGGATGAGATGGCGCGCATGCTGCGCCTGGGCTTCCGCGAGGTGCACATCGCCGATGACTGCTTCACCGCCGACCCGGAGCGGGCCGCCGCCATCTGCGAGCAGATCCTGGCCCGCGGCCTGCGCTTCCCCTGGGCCCCGGTCATCGGCCTGCGCGTGGACACCCTCACCCCGGACCTGCTGCGCCTCATGCGCAGGTCCGGCTGCTACCGGATCTACCTGGGGGTGGAGTCGGGCAGCGACCGCCTGCTGGACGCCGTCCAGAAGGGCATAGCCCTGGATGATGTTCGCAGGGCCGTCAGCGATAGCCGCCGCGCCGGCCTGGAGACCTTCGGCTTCTTCATGATCGCCTTGCCCGGCGAGACCGAAACCACGATGGCCGCCACCCGCCGCTTCGCCGTGGAGCTTGGCCTGGACCTGGCCAAGATCTCGGTGACCATCCCCCTGCCAGGCACGCCGCTCTTTCGGCGCCTTGAGCAGGAGGGGCGCCTGCTCTCCCGGCGCTGGTCAGACTACCGCTACCACCACCCCCCCCGCGCCATCTACCGCCACGAGAACCTCACCTGGGACCAGGTGGAGCGGAACCTGCGCGGCTTCTATCGGGCCTTCTACTTCCGGCCCCGCTTCATGGTCCGGCGCCTTGCCCATGCCATGCGAAGTGGTACCTTACTGGCGGATTTCCAAGCGCTGCTGCGCACCGACTGGTGAGCCCATGAGTTACGACCCAGATCCCCGCGGAGGACCTCGATGATCGACGGGGCGAGGACCGTGGTGATCATGCCCGGCCTCAACGTGGCCGGCACCCTGGCGCGCACAGTGGAGGCAATCCCCGAGGGGTACGCCGACGCCATCATCCTGGTGGACGACGGCTCCACCGACGACACCATCCGGGTGGCCCACGAGCTCGGGATCCAGGTCTTCTCTCACGGGCGAAACCTCGGCTACGGCGCGGCCCAAAAAACCGCCTACCGCGAGGCCGTGCGCGCCGACGCCGACATCGTGGTGATGATCCACCCGGACTACCAGTACAAGCCCGAGCTGATGCCGGTGATGGCCTCCATGGTGCGCCACGGCGGCTACGAGGTGGTGCTGGCCAGCAGGGTGCTGGACGGCCACGCCCTGGACGGCGGCATGCCCATGTGGAAGCTGGTGGCCAACCGCCTGCTCACCCACGCCGAGAACATGCTGCTCGGCGGGCACCTCTCCGAGTACCACACCGGTTACCGGGCCTACTCCGCCAGGGTGTTGCGCGACCTTCCCCTGGCCCACCTGAGCAACCAGTTTGACTTCGACAGCGAGATCCTGGCCCTGGCCATCCGGGCCGGCATCCCCATCGGCGAGGTCTCCTGCCCTGCGCGCTACTTCGACGGCATGCAGACCATGGTGCTCGACGCCGGGCTCGGCTACGGGCTCGGCTGCCTCAAGACCGCGGTGCCGGGCGCCCTGCACCGTACGGGCCTCGCCGTGCCGCCCCTGTTCAGGGCGGACGCGCCCACCCTGCTGGAGGGTTGGACCGAGGGTACAGAGGTTACTTGACGGGGTAGTAGACGGTGGCCGAGACCGACCTGGAGGGCTTGCCCACGTTGACGTTCCGGTAAACCTCCCATGCGCCGCCTGCCGGGGTGACCTTCTTTTCACGCATCCAGATGGCGATGTCGCGGTGGGCCTTGGCCGCGGCCTTGGACGATCCCGAGTAGGACAGGAACGCCACCTTGCCGCCGGGCCGCCTGGTGGCCTTTATCTTGCCCTTGCCCTTGGTGCCCCTGGGCACAGGGTAGCCCGCCTGGAAGGAAATCTTGCCGCTGGCTGATTTGGGCAGCACCGGGAAGTACATGAACGGCTCGCCCGAGGCCTTGATCTTCCTGGCGGCCAGGTGCTTGTGCACCTTGGTGAAGATCTTGGTCAGGGTGGCGGGGACCTGCTTCATGGTCACAGAGGCCCTGATGGTGAGCGCGGCGCTGCCCTTGACGGAGGTGGTCTTCACCTGAGAGGCCCTGGCAGCGGGCGGGATGCCGCGGTTGTTGCCAGGGGCGGAGGGCGCCTTCTTAACCGGCGCCTTGGCCTTGCCACCCACCGCCTTGCCACCGCCGCTTTTATTGCCGCTGGCCTGGCCGCTGACGCTCTTTTTCTGTTTCGTCCCGCCGCCCCGGTTACAGCCGGCGGTCATGGGCGTGATCATGGTGATCACGCCGGCCAGCAGGGCGCTCATCAGCAGGGGATGGTTCCCCCGGCAAGCCATGGTTAAGCCCCTGGCCTGCCCTCTCTTCATGCTGGACTTCATCGGATTGCTCCCTGGCCCCTGGTGGCTCACCAGGGATAGCCTGTGCGTGGCCTTTCTTGGAGGATGGAGTATAAAAGAACCTGAGTATGTCTGACAAGATAGCACTCCTGGGCGGACCGTCGAGCCGTCTCCTGAGAGGCCTCCGAGCCGCCGCCGAGGTGGTGGCCGGCTGCCCCCCTGCGTGGCGAGCATTCCGCTGGTTGGCGGAGGGTGACTACCGCCGCGCGGGGGCGGTGGTGGACCGGTTCTGCGCGGACGGGGAGCGGTGGCTCGACCTGGGCTGCGGCGAGGCCACGCTGGCCGCCCGGATCCCCGCCGGGCGCTACACTGGCGTGGACATCGATGACGGCAGGCTGGACCGGGCGCGCCGGGACAACCCGGCCCACACCTTCATCTGTCACGACCTCACCCGGGGACCCGGCCCCCTGGATCCTCACACACGCTTTTTGGTGGTGCACCTGCTGCACCACCTGGACGACGCGCAGGTGAGACAACTCGCCGGCGCCATGCGCGCCCTCAGCCCCCCCGGGGCGCGAGCCCTGGTCATCGACCCCGTGCCGCCGGACCAGGCGCGCAAGCCGCTGCACCGGGCCCTGCTCCCCCTGGAGACCGGGCGCCACCACCGGACCCTGGAGCGGGCCGCCGAGCTGCTGGGCGTTGTCCCGGAGCGACAGGGCCACGACGCCGGCTCGTTCTGGTACGACGCCTACTGGTTCGAGGGAGCCCTGGCCACCTGAGATGCGGATCCACCTGATCATCCCCGCCTCCGCCAGCCTGCTGCGCTCCCACGCCTACGCCGCGCTGCAGCCAGGCATGATGCCCCTGTCCCTGGGCTACCTGGGGGCGGTCTTGCGCCGGGCCGGGCACACGGTGACCCTGCGCGATCAGGCCGCGGACCTGCGCTCCAACCGGCGCGTGCTGGAGGAGGTGCGCCGCCTGGAGCCGGACCTCCTCGGGCTGAGCGTGCTCACCGAGGGGTGGGGCAACACCCTGGAGCTTGTGGCCGGGGCTCGCCGGCTGCTCCCGGACGCCAGGGTGGTGATGGGGAACATCCACGCCAGCGTGTTCGCCGGGCAGATCCTGCGCGCTGGCCAGGCCGACTTCGTGGTGCGCGGCGAGGGAGAACAGACCCTGGTCCGGCTGGCTCAGGTCCTGGACGCCGGTGAGGAGCCGGCGCAGGTGCGCGGCCTGAGCTGGCGCGAGGGAGGAGCGGTCCACCACAACCCGGACCGCCCCCCCCTGGAGGATCTGGACGCCCTGCCCTACCCGGCGTGGGACCTGCTGGACCGGAGCGCCTGGCGCTACCAGCGCCTCCCCCTGATGAACCTGGACAGCCCGGGCGTGCCGCTCATGGCCTCCCGCGGCTGCCCCCACCGCTGCACCTTCTGCGCCCAGGATCCTGCTGCGCGCCGTTTCCGGCGGCGGCGAGTGGAGGACATCGTGGCCGAGGTGGACCACATGGTCGTGCGCCTGGGGTACCGGGCCTTCGGCTTCAACGACTCCTACTTCCCCTGGAGCCGCGGCGCGGGCCTGGAGTTCTGCCAGCGCCTGGGCGCCCTCCCCTGGAGCGGGCAGGAGGGGGTGCGCTGGGTGACCCAGGTGCGGGCCGACGCGGGCATGCTGGATGACCGGCTCATGGCGGCCATGCGAGGCTGCGGGCTGCACGCCGTGGCCTGCGGGTTCGAGTCCGGCGACGACGGCATGCTGCGCGCCATGGGCAAGGGGACCACCGTGGCCCAGGGCCGCGAGCTGGTGCGGCTGGCCCACCGTCACGGCGTCCGGGTGGTGGGCTTCTTCATGATCGGGTTGCCCGGGGAGACGGCGCGGACCATCCGCGCCACCGTGCGGTTCGCCCTGGAGAGCGGAGTGGACATGGCCAAGTTCGCGGTGGCCGTGCCTTACCCGGGCTCCCCGCTCTTCCCGTTGCTCGGCAAGGAGTCCCTCACAGTGGAGGAGTGCGATGGGCTCTCCTCCTGGCCGGGCTGGTCCGGCGGCGGGCCCTTGCCCCTGTACGCCCCGGAAGGGCTCACCCCTGCGCTGCTCCTGGGCATGCAGCGCGGCGCCATGGCCCGCTTCTACGGCCGGCCCGCCTACCTCTGGCGCACGTTGAGGGACGGGATCCTCTCGCCGGAGGACCTGGCGCGGGGTGGGCGCATGCTGCTCGGCCTGAAATAATCTTGTCCTGGCCCGCATTTGAAGTGATAGGTAGAGAAATGACCGCGCAAAAGGAGAGAGAAATGTCACGCATCCCGACCCTGACCTCCGCCATGTTCATGAGCGCCCTGCTGCTCCTGTCCGCCGCCGCGTGCAGCGACGACGACGAGAACGGCACCACCGCCGACGCCGCGGTGAAGACGGACACCGGCGTCAAGCCCGACACCGGCGCGGCGGACAAGGGCGACGTCGACAACGGCCTGGAGGACTCCTTCGTGCCCTCCATCTACATCGACGGGGCCGTGGTGGACGCGGCCACCCAGGCGGGCCTGGTGGGCGAAACCGTTACCGTGGTGGGCTCCTCCCCCGCGGTCACCGCCACGACCAAGGCCAAGGGCCTCTTCTCCATCAAGGTCAACAAGGGCGCCACCGTGCTCCTGGAGGTGAAGAAGACGGGCCACCTCTCCCTGCGCCGCGGCGCGGTGATCCCGGCCAAGGGGGTCAAGGACTTCATCATGCCCCTCATCTCCACCACCCTGGCCGACACCATGGCCACCGGCGCGGGCCTGCCCAAGGGTGACACCACCAAGGGCGGGGTCACCGTGGAGTTCCTCAACCACTCCAAGAAGGGCGGCGAGGGCGCGACCCTGAGCGCCACCAACGCCGGCGCCTTCACCCTCACCTCCACCTTCCAGCCCAAGAAGTCCACCACCCTCATCGCCGGGGGCGTCAACACCCTGAACTTCGTAAACGTGGCAACCGGCGATACGACGGTGACCCTCAAGGCGCCCACCGGCACAACCTGCACCCTGGACTTTCCAACCCTGAAGCACAAGGTGGTGGCCGGGGCCATCACCTACGTGGCGTCCACCTGCAAGTAGCGGCGCTTCAGAACACAGTCAACGGTTCAATGAGCGCGCCTGCGTCGTCGAGCAGGCGGGAGGGCCCACCGGCCAACGGCTGGATCCTGAGCTCCACGCGGCCGGACTTCTTCACGGCATAGATCAGCTCCGCCGATGGCGCAAACAGCTCGGCGCTGGCGCTGGCGAGGTCCGCCAGCCTTGTGACGGTCCCGCCCGGAGTGGCGGCGTGGGTGGCCCCGTCAGCGTCGAAGACAACCCGGGCGCCGTCAGGACTTGGGGCGATATTCGTGACCTTCCCGCTCTTGGCGGAGAAGAGCCTGACCGCAGGGGTGCCGGCGCGGTGGTTGAGCATGTACAGGCGCTCCGAGCCGGTGGAGCCGCGGGCGGCGAAGAAGACGCGATCTCCGCGGGGGGCGGCCTGGACCGACTCTGGGTTGGCGGTCACGCCCCTGGTGATCTCCTTGACGGTGAAGGTCCTGGTATCCAGAGCGCGGACATCACGCGCACCCTGGCTGCCCTGGAGGAAGTACATGAAGGTGCGGTCCGGGCCCCACCAGCCTCCCACGGGGAAGGCCTTCCCCGATCCCCCGAAGGGGGGCGCAGTGCCCCCTCCGGTCCGGGTCAGGTTGGACAGCGCGTCCGTGGATACCCGGTAGTGGTACATGTCCATGCCGGCGCTGTCCCTGCCCGCCCAGAACACCAGGTCGCCGTCAGTGATCCACTCTATCGCCCTGACATAGCGGATGGCCGGGGAGAAGCTGGAGGCCCGCGTCAGGTGCGCCGCCGGGCCCTTGCCGCCGGTGTCTCGCACGTACAGGTCCCGCCAGCCCCCACGGTAGCGCGTGTACGCCACCCGCTTGCCGGTGGGCGAGACGCGCAACAACCCGTCGTTGAAGTGCATCATCTGGCCGCCCTGGGGGCCGTAGCCGCCGTAGCGCGCAGGATCGCCGGTGATGTTGACCACCCCGCCGCTGGCCGTGTCCACCACCATCACGTCCCCGTTGTCCCCGGCCTTGACATCGTGGACCACCGCCGCCAGCTTGCTGCCGTCCGCGGACACCCCCGCGATGTTCGCGGTGTGCGCCTCCACTGCGCGCCCCAGCGGGAACATCACCTCGCGGGTGCGTGGCGAGCAAGCCAGCGGGGTTCGGTAGAGCCTGCCGGTGTGGTGCGGCCCCACAACCTTCCCGGCGTTGTAGTACATGTGGCCGCCGCCGAAGATCGCGCTGTGGGGCCACGTGTGCGTTGTGGTGTCAGGCCGCGACGCGCACACTGCCGGTGCCGCTCCTGAGGCCTGCCCGTCCAGGCGGACGATGTGCATGGCGGACTTTCCAGTGGACATGTGGGCGTCGGCCACCGCCATCAAGGTGCCCGCGCGGTTGATGTGGACATGGTAGAAGTAGCTCTCTGCCCACTTGGATGTCCCCGCCGAGAACGCCACCCTGATGGCACGCCCGCGCGGGCCGATGACAATGAACCCCCGGCCCTGCGCGCCGCCGGCCCCGTCGCGGCCCTCGTACATCAACAGGAACCGCTGGCCGGGCAGGCGAATGACGGCCGGCACCATGGGGCGGGTCCAGGGGCGCTCAACCTCAGTGAGCTGCCAGTGCCTGATAATCCGGTTCATCTTGGCCATGCGGTGCGCGCCGCCAGGAAGCGATAGCGAGCCGCGAACGCTGCCGTCGGTACAGGCCGAGCGCAGCTGCAGATCATCATGTTCAGAGGCGCGGTACAGGTAGAGCACCGTACCCGCCGAACAAGTCGGCTGAGGGCCGGGCTGTCTTGCCTCACCTGGTGGCGTGCGGCCGCACCCCGAGGCCAACAAAAAACACACCAGCGCCAAAGCGCCCCCTGTCCTGGCCCCCATGGTCATGGTCACGGTTCATCATAACTGAACACGCCCGCTCAACCCGGGCTCCAGCGATGTACAGGACAAACAAAGCGGTCTTGGGGAAACGCGGGCACGTACAGGGCGGTCCTTGCGGCCACCTGCTCTCCCCTCCTACCATGGTGTTGGACACCATGAGAGGAGAGCGCGATGAGGACTCTGGCGGGATCCCTCGACCTGGTGCAGGCGGCGCTTCTGATCGCCGCTGTCGGTTGCGGCGGGGGGGGCGGCCAGGCCGGTGATGCGGGGGTGGACAGCGGGGCGCCAGACCTGAATTCACTACCAGGAGATCTGGCCCTACCAGACATCAACCCAGGGCCCGACTACCCGCCCTTACCTGACGCCTTTTTCCCGCCCATGCCTGACACCAGACCGCCAGACGCCTGGGTCTGGCCAAAGACGGACGCGGCGATGCTGGCCCAGCTTCCTCCGCTGACCACCGGCACTTACCACTCCTGCTTGTTGAGCAAAGGAAAGGTCAAGTGCTGGGGGGGCAACCACTACGGGGAGGCTGTCCCGCCAGCCGGGACCTTCAAACAGGTCAGCGCCGGAGCTTGGTATACTTGCGCGATTCTTGGCAAGGGAACGGTGAAATGCTGGGGCCAAGATCTGTACGGCCAGCTGGCCACGCCTGTAGACAGCTTCAAGCAGATCAGCACAGGTGAGGGGCATGTCTGCGGGGTGACCAGCAAGGACACGGTCAAGTGCTGGGGAGGGGGCTCCAACGGCGAGACGTCGCCTCCCACGGGCACCTTTGCCCAGGTCAGCGCCGGATTCTGGCACTCCTGTGGGGTGACCACCGCCGGGAAGGTCAAGTGCTGGGGGGCGAACAAACCAGCCAACAAGTATGGCCAGACCAAAGCCCCGGCGGGGATCTTCGCCCAAGTGGCCGCGGGCAAGTATCACAGCTGCGGCCTGGCCGCCTACGGTGCACTGGTCTGCTGGGGAGACAAGAGCGCCGGCCCCGGCTATACCCCCTCGGTGGCCTTCAGCCAGATCAGCGTCGGGAAGAAACACACCTGCGCCCTGGCGGCCAGTGGATCCATCATGTGTTGGGGGGACAATCAGGTGGGGCAGGCCAATGCCCCCACGGGGACATTCTCCCAGGTCAGCGCCGGAGACTGGCACACCTGCGCCCTGACCGCCGCCGGGGTGGTGAAGTGCTGGGGGGGCGACAACAGATCGGGTCAGGGGGTTGCGCCGGCAGGGAAATTTATCCAGGTCAGCAAGGGGCATTCACACGCCTGCGGCCTGGTGACCGGCGGGACGGTGAGGTGCTGGGGTCCGGTCAGCGGCAACTACGCGGCCCCCTCGGTCAAGTTCATCCAGATCAGCGTGGGTATCCTCGAGGAGAACATCTGTGGGGTGACCAGCAGCGGAGCGGTGAAATGTTGGAGCTGGAAGAACCAGTTCGGCCAGGCCAAACCGCCAGCCGGGACCTTTAGCCAGGTCAGCGCCGGCGCGACACATAACTGCGGCGTGACCAAGGCCAGCAAGGTCACCTGCTGGGGGGACAATACGGAAGGCCAGCGCCAGACCCAGGCGGGGACATTCTCCCAGGTCAGCGCCGGGGCCGGACACACCTGTGGGCTCACGACGGGTGGTTCGGTCAAGTGCTGGGGAAAGAACAAGGACGGCCAGGCCAAGGCGCCCACAGGCTCCTTCACACAGGTCAGCGCCGGCGGCGATCAATCCTGCGCCTTGACCAAGGCAGGCGCGATCAGCTGCTGGGGAAACAACACTTTCGGCCAGACCAGCGCGCCCAAGGGCATGTTTTCCCAGGTGAGCACCGGGCTGGGCCACACCTGCGCGCTCACCACTGCCGGAAAGGTCAAGTGCTGGGGGAAAAACAACTTCGGTCAGGCAAAGGCTCCTGCGGGGGATTTCGTCCAGGTCACCGCCGGGGACTACTCCAGCTGCGGTCTGACCAAGTTGGGGGCGATCGCGTGCTGGGGCGGGACCGCGACCTGGCATTCGCCGTGAGCCCCCGGCAAGTCATCCATTTCTGAAGCTGTAGCTGCAGCTGCAGCTGTGGCTGAGGCTGAGGCTGAGGCTGAAGGATGTCCTGGGATTTGCGATGACACGTCAGGTCATGCGCCCGCATCACCCCCCAGCCAAACCCCGAATGTACTCCCGGCTCGTGTTCAACCACACCAGCCTCGCGTACCGCTCCGCCGGCGCGCCCCCCGACGGCCAGGTGCTGATGAAGTGGTTCACCAGCTTGCGCGGGGTGACCCGGGCCATGCAGCCGAGGATGGATGCGTACAGGTGCAGCACCTCGCGCCGCTGGCGGCTGTCACCGCCGGCCAGGATCTTGAAGACGTTGCGGTTGACCAGGGAGCTCAGGGGACGCAGCCGCGAGGCCAGCCTGCGCCGCCGCGGGAGGGGCGGGATGTAGCGGTCATGGTAGAAGGGGTCCACGGCCAGGCCGGTGTTGCGCTGCAGCTGCTCGTAGCCGGCGATCCCCTTCATCGGGATGATGCCCTGGGTCATGGGCAGGTCGCACACGGAAGCTTGCAGGCCGGCATGGCCAGCCTGGCCGATCTCTTCGCCGGTGAGGTCGTCCTCCAGGAAGGCGCCGTACACCAGCACCCCGTGAGCCTTGAGCCGCCGGTAGAGCTGCTGGAGCAGGGCCAGAGAGACCTCGCCCTCCACGCCCTTGTTCAGGCCCCGCAGGGTGTCGTCGTCCAGGCTTTCGAACCCGATGATCACCTCGCGCAGACCAGCCCGGGCGCTCAGGTCCACCAGGTCCGGGTGGCGGAGCAGGGTGTCGGCGCGGATGAACATCCAGAGGCGCAGGTCGAGATCAGCGTCGATGAGGCTCCTGAGCAGGGCCCGGTCCCGTGGATAGTTGCCGCCGAAGTTGTCGTCGGTGATGGCGATGTCGGTGATGCCCCGGCCGCGCAGGTCGCGCACCTCCTGCACCACCCGCTCGACTGATTTGTAGCGCTGGCGGTGGTGCCACATGGCGCCGGCCAGGCAGAACAGGCAGCCGTGGTCGCAGCCACGGGAGGTCTCCACCGACGCGGTGCCGCCGGTGCCGCCAAGGTTGAACCGGTAGGCCAAGAAGGGCACGCCATCCCAGCAGGGCGGCGGCAGGGCGTCCAGGTCCTCGGCGAAGGAGCGCTCGGGCGCCACCACCGGGCCGGCGGATCCTCGGTAGGTGATGCCCTGGATCCCCTCAAGGCTCTCCCCCCGCGCCAGCGCCAGCGCCACCTCCCGGAAGCTCTGCTCCCCCTCCCGCCGCACCACCACGTCCGCGCCGCGCTCCAGCCACTCCAGGTGGTGGAAGGTGGCGTGGTGCCCGCCCACGATGATGGTGGCGCCGGGGTTCACCTCCCGGATGAGCCGCACCGTGATCTCGCAGTTCAGGGCCATGGCCGAGGAGACCACGCTCACCCCGATGATCTCGTGGCCGCGCAGCAGGTCCAGGTAGGCGGGCATCGAGATGGAGGTGGCGTTGCCGTCGAAAAGGTCGCACGGGAACTCGGGCACGGCCGCGGCCAGCTGGGCCAGGGTGGTGCCGAGGCTGCGCTTGAGGTAGCGGTGGAAGTCGGTGGGGATGGGCCACGACTCGAAGATCACCCGCGGGATCATGAGCAGGATCCGGGGCGCCGTCATGTGATGGTCTCGATGAGCTGGCCGGCGTACCGCTCGAACCGCTCCGAGGAGATGCCGTCGGGGGAGCGGACCATCTCCAGCAGGTCCCGCGGCATGCGGCGGTGGAAGTTGCTCACGCCCAGCAGGATCCCCAGGTAGAGCCCGCGGTAGAAGCCCCGGGAGAAAGGATCCCCGGCCACGGCCCGGGCCATGTTGCGCGGGCGGGCGAAGGTGGCCAGGGTGGCGGCGATGCGCGCCCGCTGGTACGGCTTGGGTTCGTACAGGGCCAGGGTGTTGAAGTAGAAGTGGCGGGGATCCGCGGCCACCTCCTCTGCCTCACCCCCGGTGTAGCGCGGGGTCTCCGGCCTGAAGGGGGTGAAGAAGGGGAAGTCGCACACCTCGGCGTTGTGCGAGAGGGTCTGGCGGCTGCTGGCCGGATCCTCCTCCGGGTGGCCGATGACGAACAGCCCCACGGTGAAGACTCCCTCCCCGCGCAGGGTGTCGTAGACCCGCCTGTAGTCGTCCAGAGAGCTCACCGCCTCGTCGCGGTAGCCCTTGTTGAAGCTGCCCAGGCTGGCCATGCTCAGGGTTTCGTACCCCACCATCACCGACTCCAGGCCAGCCCGCGCGGCCAGGCGGTAGAAGTCCGGCCGCCGCAGCACGTTGTCCGCCCGGGTGAAGCAGGACCAGCGGAGGCCCAGGTCCTCCTCGGCCAGGCGCCGGCACAGCTCGCCGTCCCGCTCCGGATCTTCGCCGAAGTTGTCGTCGGTGAGCCACACCCGGGTGACGCCCAGCTCCCGCAGGCGCCGCGCCTCGGCCAGCACCCTCCCCGGGGACTTGAACCGCTGGCTGTGGTCCCACACCTCGGAGGCCATGCAGAAGTCGCAGCTCGCCACGCACCCCCGGGAGGTCTCCAGGGTGGCCACCCTCCCCGGCCCGTACAGGTTCCTGTAGCGGTCCAGGTCCAGCACCTCCCAGCGGGGCATGGGCAGCGCGTCCAGGTCCTGGAGCAGGGGGCGGTCGGGGTTGACGATCACCTTGCCGTCCCGCCGGTGGGTCAGCCCGGCCACATCATCCACCGGGGCGCCGCGCTCCAGGGCGCGCGCCAGCTCGGCGAAGGTGAGCTCGCCGTCGCGGCGGATGACGAAGTCGGCTCCGCGCTCAACCCAGCTCCGGTGATAGATGGAGGGGTGGATGCCGCCCATGACGATCTTGATCCCGGGCCGGAGGCGCCGGATCAGGCGCATGTTCAGCTCGGCGTTGAGGGAGACAAGGTTGGAGGGCACGGTGATGGCCACCAGATCCTTGCCCCGCAGGGCCCGGCGCAGGTGCCGCACCGAGGGGCGCCCCACCAGGCCGTCCAGCACCTCGCAGGTGTGTCCCGGCACGGCGGCGGCCAGCTGGGGGAAGGTCGTCGACGGCGGGTTGTAGGTGAGGAACTTGACGAAGTCGGTGGGGATCGGCCAGACGACGTGCAGGGGGATGGGGTTTAGCAACAGGATTTGCATGACGGACCGGGTCCCCGGATGATACCGGACTCCCTCTACCTGGAGTAGGTGTCCGGCGCGAAATAAGTGTGAGCACCGAGGGCGTCGAGGCGCCCCGGCTGGCTAGGCGCGAAGAGGGCGCATACCGGTGGCATGTAACCGATGAGCAACACCGCCAGCGGGGATGGATCGGCGACCGAATGCCGCAGGCTATTTCGCGACGGATGCTAAGGTTAGCCTGACAATGATGGCAAGAGTCCTGCTTATCAAGAGCCGCTCCCTGGTTACAAAGAACATGGGGAGCAACCCGCCCCTGGGCGTGATGTACCTGGCCGCCTACCTGCGCCAACGCCTGGGGGCCGAGGTGCGCCTGCTGGACCTGAAGTTCCTGGACCGGCCCGTGGAGGATGTGCTGGCGCAGGCTGCTGCGTTCCGCCCTGATTTGGTGGGCCTGAGCGCGCTCACCGCCGAGAGCCACATGGCCCAGAAGGTGGCCAAGGCCCTGCGGCGGGCCCACCCCGCCCTCCCCCTGATCATGGGCGGCCCCCACCCCACCGTGGCCCCGGAGGAGGCCCTCGCTGATGTGGAGATCGACGCGGCGGTGCTGGGCGAGGGGGAGGAGACCCTGGCCGAGCTGGGCCAGCTGATCCTGGATCAAGGAGAGGCGTGGCGGGAGCCCGCGGCCCTGGGCGCCGTGCGCGGCATCGCCTACCGCGGAGATGGCGGCGAGGTGATCAGGAGCGGGGCGCGGCCCCCCATCGAGGATCTGGACGCCCTCCCCTTCCCGGCCTGGGACCTCATCGACACGGACCGCTTCGCGCGCCTGCCCGGCATGGCCAGCGCGGGGATCCGCCCCTACATGCCCATCTTCACCTCCCGGGGGTGTCCCTACGGCTGCCGCTACTGCCAGCACATGTTCGGGCGCCGGTTCCGCGCCCGCTCCGTGGAGAACGTGGTGGCCGAGATCCAGGAGATCCGCCGCCTGGGCATCACCGAGCTGGAGCTGGTGGACGACATCTCCAACTTCGACCCCGAGCGCCTGGAGGGGATCTTCGAGGAGCTGCTCCGGCGCGGCGCGCCCGCCACCTTCTCCTTCCCCAACGGCGTGCGGGCCGACCTGCTGCGGCCGCGGACCATGCAGCTCCTCAAGCGCGTGGGCGCGGGGGAGGTGTCGGTGGCGGTGGAGACCGCGTCCCCCAGGCTGCAGAAGCTGCTGCGCAAGAACCTGGACCTGGACAAGGTGCGGCAGAACATCGACATGATGGCTGACCTGCGCATCCCCACCCGCGGCTTCTTCATGCTCGGCTTCCCGGGTGAGACCCGGCAGGAGCTGCGCGCCACGGTGGACTACGCCTGCAGCTCACGCCTGCACCTGGCCCTCTTCTTCACGGTCAACCCGTACCAGAACGCCGACCTGCTGCGCCTCTACCGCGAGCAGGGCATGGAGCCGCCGGCGGTGAGCTCCATCGACCACGAGTACTACGGCTCGCCCTTTAACGGCAGCGAGCTGCCCGACGCCGAGTTCCGGCGCTTTTACCGTGCTGCTTACCTGCGCTTCTTCGCCAACCCGCGGCGGATCTACCGCATCGCCCGGGACCGCGGGCAGTATCGGGACCTGCCCAGGCGGGTGTACGGGTTGGTGACAAACATCAACTCCTTCCGCCGGCTGAGCGAGGAGGAGCGTGGATAGGCTCCTGCTACGCCGCACCACGAGCCTGAGCGGGAGCGAAGAGGTCCCCGCGGAGGTGGTGCGGGAGGGGGACGCGGTCTACCTCATCAAGCCCGGCCCCGACGGGGAGCCAGTGCGGGCGCTGCTGGAGCGGGACGCCGGCTTCTACTGCGAGGCCACCGCCGAGCAGCGGCCGGACCAGGTGTTCCCCCACCTGATCCACCTGTACATCGCCTCGCGCTGCAACCTGAGCTGCCCCGTGTGCTACGAGGCCGGCGAGGATCCAGGGTTCGAGCCCACCCTCGATGAGATCGCGGCCACCCTGCGGGGGTTGCGCGGGCGATACATCACCCTCATGGGACGGGAGCCCACCTGCCGGGAGGACCTGCCGCAGATCATCCGCATGGCGGCCCGGCACAACAACGTCTCCCTGCTCACCAACGGGGTGAAGCTGGCCGACGCCGCCTACGCCCGGCGGCTGAGCCGGTGCGGGCTGCAGACCGTGACCCTCTCCTTCAACGGCCTGTCCGACGAGGTCTACCGCAGCATGAACGGCGCGCCCCTCCTGCAGACCAAGCTGCAGGCCCTGGACAACCTGCGCGAGTGCCGGGTCAAGACCATCGTCTCCATGACCCTGGCCCGGGGCGTCAACGAGGATCAGCTCCGCCCGGTGGTGGAGCTCTGCCTGGACCGTCTGGACCATGTGCACCAGCTGCGGGTGCGCTCCCTCTCGCCGGTGGGCAAGCACCTGGAGGTGGACCAGTACTGCATGTCGGAGATGGCGGAGCTGCTCACCGGGGCCCTGGGCATATCACCGCGCGACGCCCACGCGGAGCAGGCCGCGCGCTGGGCCATTACCCGCAAGCTGGGCCCCCTGGCCCCCCGTTTCCTGCGCGACTACCTCACGCCGAGGCTGTGCACCCTCTCCTTTCATGTGCGGCGCCGCGGCCGCGGCGTGGTCCCCCTGGTGAGAAGCGCTTACATGGACGCGGCTGGATCCACGCTCCCCATGGGCTGGGGCCTGGCCAGGGCTTACGGACCGGGCCTGCTGCTTGATAACCTGGCCCTGATGCTGCGGCTACCCCCACGCCGCCGCGCCCGGGAGCTGATGATCATGCTCAAGTGTTGGCCCAACCAGGACACCGTGGACCTGGTGGAGAACCGCAAGTGCCCCAGCCTCTACATGAAAGACGGCCGGGCCGAGCCGTTCTGCCTGGCCAACCTGCGTACCGCAACCGCCACCGCCACCGCATCCGCCGCCGCGAATAATCCCGCCGGCGGCGCCGAGGAGGCGCTCCCATGAGCACCGGGGCGCAGGTCATGGCGAAGGTCCTGTCCCGCCGGGGCGTGGAGCGGGTCTTCGGCGTGCCCGGGGCGGAGAACCTGGAGCTCCTGAACGCCCTGGAAGGCGAGGGGATCAACTTCACCCTGGCCACCAGCGAGGGGGCCGCCGGGTTCATGGCCGACGGGTATGGTCGCGCGTCCGGGATCACCGGCGTGTGTCTGGCCATCCCCGGGCCGGGGCTCACCAACATGGCCACCGCCCTGGCCGAGGCAGCCTGCGACTCCACGCCCCTGCTGGTGCTGGCCCCCGCCCTGGAGCAGGACGGCCGGGTGGGCCGGCTGCACGGGGTGGATCAGGTGGCCGCCCTCAGCCCGCTGGTCAAGGGTGTGGTGGAGCTGTCAGGCGGCGACCTGGGCAGTGAGCTGGAGCGCGCCCTGGACCTGTGCCGGCAAGAGGAACCCGGCCCGGTGCTGGTCACTTTTCCTCGAGGTTGCCAGCGGGAGAAGGCGGTCGTCCCCCCGCGGCGCCCGGTGGAGCCGCCCGCTCTCGACGATGAGACACGGCGGCAGGCGCGCCAGGCCGCTGATCGCCTGCTCGCGGCCCGGCGCCCGGGCATCTACGCCGGGCTGGGGGCCATGGGCGCGGCGGATCAGGTGGCCCGCCTGGCCAGGGCCCTGGGCGCGCCGGTTTCCACCACCATCTCGGGCAAGGGCGTCATCCCCGAGAACCACCCCCTGGCCTGCGGGTACGGCTTCGGCCCCACAGGCGCCCTCACCGCCCGGGAGGTGTTCAAGGAGCGGGACCTGGTGCTGGCCCTGGGGTGCAAGTTCAGCGAGATGAGCGCCGGCCCGGGGTGGAGCCTGGAGATGCGGGGTGAGCTGATCCATGTGGACGCCTCCCCCGGGGTGGCGGGCAAGAACTACCACGCGGCCATGGCCGTATGCGCCGACGTGGCCCCCTTCCTCGACGAGGTGCTGGGGCGTGTGGAGGCGGCCGGGGAGCGTGACCGGGACCCTGCCCTGGAGGAACGGATCCGCAACCTGCGGCAGCGTGAGCATCGTTGGCCCCGCGCGGCCCTGGGCGAAGAGGGCGTGCCGCCCGGGCTCTTCTTCCCCAGGCTCCGGGCGCGCTGCCCCAAAGAGACCGTGTTCGTCACCGACTGTGGCAACCACCAGCTCCACGCCCTGCTCCACCTGACCACCCTGGCGCCGCGCACGTTCATCACCCCGGCGGATTACCAGGCCATGGGCTTCGGCCTGCCCGCCGCTGTGGGCGCCGCCCTGGCCCGGCCTGACCTGCCGGTGGTGGCCCTCGTCGGTGACGGCGGTTTTCAGGTGAGCGGCTTCGAGTTGCTCACCGCCGCGCGCGAGGAGGTGAACCTCACCGTCATCGTCTTCAACGACGGCGCCCTGGGCCTGATCAGGAGCCTGCAGCAGCGGGTCCATGGACGGGCCACGGGCGTGTCTCTGCGCAACCCGAACTTCAAGGACCTGGCCCTCTCCCTGGGCGCGGGCTACCTGGAGATCACCCGCCCCACGCAGCTGGAGGACGGCCTGCGCGACCTGACCCGGCGCCGGGGAGTGGTCCTGCTGAACCTGAAGGTGCGCGACGACGGCTGGCCCGCGTACCTGGAGGGAGCGGCCGGGGCATCCTGGCGGACCAAGCCCCTGTCCGAGAAGGTGATGCTGCTGCTCCGGCGGGCCAAGCGAGCTGTGAAAAAGGAACGGTAGGGACTACCAGTTGGGGTGTACAAGGTACGTGGCCGAGGTGAGGAACTGGATCCCGGCGGTGGTGATGATTGATCCCCGCTGGCCCGCGGGATCGTAGACGACCATCGTCCCGGCGCCGTCGATGCCGAGGAGGGCGTACCAGTGGGTGACGCTGCCCCACATCATGCCGTATCCGTCCTTGAGGCTCTTTGCGACCTTGGCTGCCACGCCTGGCATCATTACCGTCATGCCCACCTTGTATCGGGTCACCACCCCAAGCTCCTCGTTGAGGTAGCGGGCCGCGTCCAGGTGGGAGAGGGTGGACTTTCGCCCACCGTAGAAGCTGGACCTGGCCGCCTCCACCTCCTCCACGGTCATGGGCAG
Source organism: uncultured Kofleriaceae bacterium (assembly GCA_964497805.1). Classification (GTDB taxonomy): domain Bacteria; phylum Myxococcota_A; class Polyangia; family CAZCFB01; genus CAZCFB01. Next base: position 22,802 of record CAZCFB010000008.1, on the reverse strand, counting down.
GCCCGGAGAAAATCTATGCATCTGGTTGGTCAGATGCACGGCATACCCTGCGTAAAAGCCACACGAGACGTTGTCTTGCTGGCCCACGGTGGAAATTGTTCCCATGGCCTCCTCTCCCTTTCCCCTGTTCAGGTGATAGCCCCCCTACTATACAACGGCCGGGCGGGACCTGTGCCCACCTGCAGCTCCGGCAGCCTGCTCAACCGTAGGGTCGGTCGTAGGTCCCGCCCAGGTGTCCCCGCGCCATGCCGTAGCCCAGGACCCCCCTGCGCATGAGGTCCTCCATCAGCTCCGTGGCCAGGCCAAAGTCCCTGGCCCCCCGCTCACCCAGCAGCCGCTCCACCTCGGGGCGGTGCCTGCGCAGGTTCTCCCGCCAGCGGGCCATGGTGGGCAGCACCGCCACGGTGATGTCCCGGGTGGCCACCGACTTGAAGCCGGCCGCCTCCATCTCCCCGGCCAGGCTGTCCAGCGACGAGAGGCTGCCCTGGCCAAATGTCCGGCGCAGGCTCAGCAGGCGGGAAGGAGACACCGTGCGAGACGACAGGGCGTAGCCGATCTTGCGGGCCAGCCCCAGAGGCTTGCGCAGGGTCAGGTCGCAGGCCACAACCCGGCCGCTGCCGCCCAAAACCCTGGCCGCCCGGCCAAAGAGCGCCGCCTTGGAGCGGAACAGGTGAGACGACTCCAGCATCCAGACCAGGTCGAAGGTTCCCCCCCCCGGTGGGTGCGCCCCCATGAAGTCACCCCTGAAGAAGCAGGGGCCGCCCTCCCCCCCGTGCCGCCGGGCCAGCTCAAGCTCGGCCTGGCTCAGGGTCACGCCGGTCACCTCACACTCCCAACGCCGCTGCAGCCTCACCGCCGGCCCGCCCAGGCCGCACCCCACGTCGAAGACCCGCTCCCCGGGTTGAAGGTTCGCGTAGCGTGCAAGCTCGTCGGTGAGCGCCTCGGTGGCCTGCTCCAGCGGGTCGCCCTGGCCGGTGAAGAAGCCCAGGTGCAGGTCCTCCCCCATTAGAAGCCGCCACGCCGGGGTCACGCGCTGGTAGTGAGCCTCGATATCGCGCATGGGCGCTAACCTCTGTTCAGCAGGGAGCCGGCCGCGCCCCGCACAAAGGAGCGCGCCAGCAGGCTCGCCCGGCCGGTGAAACCGGACAGGTAGTTGGAGCGGTGGCGTATGTAGAGCATGAACCGGCGGGCGGTCACGTACGGCTCGTCCACCAGCCGGAGGAAGTTGAAGAAGCCGTTCTGGTAGGCGATGCGCTCCAGGGTGGCTGCGTCCCACTCGTCGGTGTCCATGTTGGTGCAGTAGAAGACGTTCCCCTCCTCGAAGAAGTCCTCCTCCCGGGCGTACCCCTTCTCCAGGCAGAGGTCGTACATGCGCGACCCGGGCAGGGGCTGGAACAGGAAGATGATGTTCGGGTTGAAGCGCTGCCGGCGGGTGAACGCCATGGTGCGCTGGATCTGCTCCATGGTTTCCCCCGGGAAGCCGATGATCACGTAGGCGGCCACCACGATGCCCAGCTCTCGGCAGAGGCCGCGCACCTCCTCCACCATCTGCAGGGGGAGCGGCTTGTTGAGTCGGCCGGAGACCACCTCCTGGTCCCCGCTGTCCACGCCGATGGTGATGCCGAAGCAGCCGGCCCGCTTCATATGGGTGAGCAGCTCCCGGTCCAGGGTCCAGGCAGCAACCCCGTTGGGGGTGTTCCAGGGGATCTGCTTTTCTCGAAGGGCGAGCCCCTCACAGATCTCCACGGTGCGCTCCCGGTCAGCGGTGAAGCTGTCGTCGTGGATCTTGAACTCCTCGATGCCGAAGGCGCGCTCCAGCCAGTCGATCTCGGCCAGCACGTTGTCGGCGGAGCGGGCGCGGTACCGCTTCCAGTGCCGCGTGGAGGAGCAGAAGGAGCACTTGGCCTTGCACCCCCGTGATGTCATGAGGGGCAGGTTCCTGGGCGAGAGGAAGTCGTAGCCCATGGGCAGGCCGGTCTGGAAGTACTTCTCCACCGGCAGCAGATCGTGGGCCGGGAACGGGATGTCGTCCAGGTCCGGGATGAGCCGCGTCTGGCGGTTGACCTGCGCCTCACCGCCGCCGCCCCGGAAGGCGAGCCCGTCCAGATCATCCACCGGCTCGCCGGCGTCCAGCCGCCCGAGCAGCTCCACGAAGGTGGTCTCTCCCTCGCCGAGCACGATGTAGTCCACGGGCGCGTCCCGCAGGCAGCTTTCGGCCAGGAAGGACGGGTGCGTGCCGCCGGTGACCACGGGCAGCTCCGGCCGCCAGGCCTTGATGGCCCGGGCGATCTCGCGCAGGGCGGGCCACTGGTTGGAGAAGATACAGGAGAGCCCAACCAGGTCCGGCTCCTCGACCCGGATGCGCGCCATCACCTGGTCGGTGGTGAGCCCGTAGCGGGTGACCTCGTCGGAGACCGGGGTGCGCTGGAACGGCGCCTCCACCAGGGCGTCCAGGCAGCTCACCTGGTAGCCGGCGTCCCTGGCCACCGCCGCCAGGTAGCCCATGCCCAGGGGGATGGCCACCATGGGCTCCCACAGCTTGGCCGAGGCGCAGGGCGGGAAGATCAGCATGACCCTGCGCACACTCACAGCAGCCCCTTGATCCGGTCGTACAGGCGCTTCTCCGGCAACAACCCCAGCGCGCCCGCCCGCAGCCGCGCCAGGGCGATGGGCCGGTAGAGCCGGTACATGGCGCCGATGGCAGGGCGCGTGCCGTAGTCGCGGTCCTTGCGGTCGGCGAACTTGGAGAGGAAGGCCACGGCGTCCAGGGCGCGCTGCTTCTCCGGGTTGTCGTCGAACAGGTGGTTGTGATCCCACTCGATGGAGGCCCAGTCGTCCAGCCTCTCCGGGAAGCGGAAGCCGCACGCCTCAAGCTGGTCGGCCAGGGCCGTACCCTGCACCGGGGTGTAGTTGTAGAACTGGGGCAGGCGGAAGTTGTCGCCCAGCTTCTGCAGGTCCAGGGCGAAGCGCACGGTCTGCCGGATCTCATCCCAGGTCTCGAAGGGGAAGCCGATGATGAAGCTGGTGAGCACCAGGAAGCGCCGGCCCGCCAGGCGCCGCAGGCACCGCTCCACCGCGGCCTGGTCCCCCCACTTGCCGGTGAGCTGGCGCATGCGGTCGCTGGCGGTCTCCACCCCGATGGTCACCCGCTGCAGGCCGGTCTGCTCCAGCAGGTCGAGCTCCGCGTCGCTCATGGCGTCCACGCTCTGGATGTCCATGCCCTGCAGCTGGTAGCGCACGCCCAGCGACGGCATGGCGCGCAGGATCTCCCACGCCCGCGGCGGGTCGATGAAGAAGTTGTCGTCGATGAAGTAGACCACCTCCACCCTGTGCTCGCGCACCAGCGCCCTCAGCTCCTCCAGCACCCGCGCCGCGGGGCGGGGGCGCCACTGCCTGCCGTAAAAGGCGCCGTTGTAGCAGTAGGTGCAGGCGTGGGGGCAGCCGCGGCTGGAGAGGTAGTCCAGGCAACGCCGGCCTCGGTGGGTGTAGATGTACCGCTCCATCTCCACCAGGTGGTACGGCGCCGGCGGCAGCTCACCGAAGTCCAGCACCGGCGCGCGCTCGGTGCGAACCACCTCCCCGTCCCGGCGGGACCATACCCCGGAGATATCGGCCGTGCTCTCCCCCCGATCCAGGGCGCGGCACAGCTCCAGGAAGGCCACCTCCCCCTCGCCGAGCACGGCGAAGTCCACCAGCTCGGAGCGCATCACCTGCTCGGGCAGCATGGTCACATGGATGCCGCCCCAGACCAGGGGGGTGTCAGAGCGCTCTCTCACGAAGGCGGCCATCTCAAGGGCGGCGCGGATCATGGTGCCGGAGAGGGTGGTGAGCCCCACGGCCATGGGCTGCTCCGCCAGCTCGCGCTCCAGGCGCCCGCGCCAGTCTTGCTCCAGGCGCTGGTCCACGATGACCACCCGGTACTCCCGGTGCGCCAGGGTCGCGGCGTGGATCAGGGAGAGGGGCGGCGTGGGCCGGTCGCGGAAGCTGTCCATGTCCCCAACCCGGGGCATGAGCAGCAGTATGGTTTTCTTGTCTGGCATGCAGGAAACCGCGCCGGTCAGCGCCGCGCCACGGTGCGCAGGTAGACCCGGGCGATGCGCAGGTAGTGGAGTATATCAGCGTAGGAGAGCATGCCGAGCATGTTGCGGACGAAGCGCGGGCTGAAGTAGTAGTCGGTGAGGAAGCGCTTGTGGCGGGCGGCCAGCACCGGGTCGTCGGTGCGGAAGAAGGACGCCTTGCGGAAGTCCAGCCGCTCCCGCTCGGCCGGGCTCATGCCGTCGTACAGGGCGCTGCCCGGCAGGGGGTAAAAGATGGAGGCCCAGAGCAGGTCCGGGTTGATGCGCCGGGCCAGGGCCATGGACATCTGGAAGTCCTGCTCGGTCTCCTCGGGCAGGCCGATGATGAAGAACGCCTTGGTGCGGATCCCCACCTCGCGGGTGGCGTCGAAGGTGCGGGTGACCTGCTCCGGGGTGATGCGCTTGTTCAGGGAGGCGAGCACCCTGGGGCTGCCGCTCTCCACCCCGTAGGCGATGAGGGCGCAGCCTGCCGCCTTCATCAGGCGGAGGGTTTCTTTGCTGGTGCCCACCCGCGCGTAGCATGACCAGCGCACGTCCAGGCCGCGCTCCAGGATCAGGTGGCAGATGCGGCTCAGGGTGGCCTCGTTGAGGGGCAGGTTGTCGTCGATGAAGGTGAAGGTGCGCACGCCGTACTGGCCCATGGCCGCCTGCATCTCGTCCACCACCAGCTCCGGCGAGCGGGCGCGGTGCTCGCGGCCGAACACGGTGTGCGAGCAGCAGTTGGTGCAGGGGAAGGGGCAGCCCCGGGCGGTGAGGATGCGCAGCATCAGCTCGCCGGGCAGCAGGGGGAAGCCCATCTCCACGTCGTGGCGGTAGCGCCGCAGCTCCAGCAGGTGGCGCGCAGGCAGCGGGAGCGCGTCCAGGTCCGCGATGGGGGGGCGTGGCGCGGTGAGCTTCACCTGGTCTCCGTCGCGGTGGGCGATGCCCTGAACCTCTGCCAGCTCCTTGCCCTGGCAGAGCTCCACGATGGTGTACTCCCCCTCGCCGATGACCGCGATGTCCGCGCCGGTTTCCAGCAGGGACTCCGCGGGCATGGCCGACGGGTGCGGCCCGCCCAGCACCACGGTGTGGCCGGCCTGTTTGGCCCGCTCCGTGATCTCCACTGCCCGGGGCATCATCATGGAGGTCAGGGAGATGCCCACCAGATCCGGCTGGTACCGGGCCATGGCCTCGAAGGCGTCCTGGTCCACGATCTCATCGCACACCGCCGTCTCGATCCCCTCCGCCTCGAGCATGGCGCCAAGGTAGAGCAACCCGATGGGCTGGTGCATATCGCCCAGGCGATCCTCGTGCCCCCGCTTGTCCAGGTGCACGTCGGCGCGGTCCGGGCGAATAAGCAGTACTTTCATGACGTTAGTAAAGCTAATCTTAAACCTTGGCACTGTCCACTGTAGAAGCGGCGTCTCGCCGCTTTCTGGCGCCCTGGACCTGACAACGCACCGCTACGCGTCAAGATGCCGCGTCTACTCGCTCGACACTTGACTCTCGACTCTCGACTCTCGACTCTCGACTCTCATGAAGGTCTTCCTGCTCAATCCGCTGGCACAGGTCAACGGCAAGCATGTGCACTACCACAGGGACTGGTGCGGCGGGGAACTGCCAACCTCGGTGGTCTACCCGCCCCTGGACCTGGCCACCACCGCGGCTTGCCTTCGAGAGCGCGGCGCGGAGGTGGTGCTGCTGGACGCCAGCGCCCTGCACATGCCCCACGAGGAGGTGCTGCCCAGGCTCACCCGTGAGGCGCCTGACCTGGTGGCCCTCCCCTCGGCCTGGGGAAGCCTTGCCGATGACCTTGAGCTCGCCGGGCGGATCAAGGACGCCGCGCCTGGCGCGCGGGTGGTGATGTCCGGCCCCAACGTGACGGTGGCTCCGGAGCGTGCTCTGGCCACGGGCGCCGTGGACTACGTGGCGCTGGGCGAGCTGGAGCTCCCCTTCCTGCAGCTGCTCGACGGAGACCTCTCCGCCAACCTGGCCTGGCGTGGTGATGACGGCGCGGTGGCGACGACACCCCGGCGGCTCCTCGATGACCTGGACGCTCTGCCCCTGGCCGCCCGGGACCTGCTGCCCAACGCCCGCTACGCCAGCCTGATGGCCAGCGAGAATCCCTTCACCCTGATGATGACCTCGCGGGGGTGCGACCACCGCTGCACCTTCTGCCAGGCCGGCATCTGGTATCCGGGCCCCATGCGCTTCCACAGCCCGGACCGTGTGGTGGACGAGATCCAGCATGTGGTCGAGGGTCTGGAGATCCCGTACATCATCTTCAGGGACCTCACCCTCACCGCCAGCAAGCAGCATATCCTTGGCATCTGCGACGGGATCCGCCGCCGGGGCGTGCGGGTGACCTGGCGCTGCTTCTCTTGCACTGACACCGTGGACGCGCAGCTGCTGAGGGCCATGAAGGCGGCCGGCTGCCACCAGATCTCATACGGCATGGAGAGCGGGGACCAGCGGGTGCTTGACGCCTCGGGCAAGGGAACCGACCTGGAGCAGTCCCGGCGGGCTGTGCGCATGACCAGGGAGGCTGGCATTGAGGTGTGCTGCGACTTCATGCTCGGCATGTACGGCGACGACGCGGCCTCGGTGAGGCGCACCGTGGACTTCGCCCTGGAGCTGAACCCGGACTACGCCCAGTTCCAGGTGGCGGTGCCGGTGGCGACCACCAGGTTCCATGGCCAATGCCACCCAGATGATGACGGTTCCCCCGGCGCGGACGGGGCCCGCTGGTTCCAGCTGGACCAGGAGCACCCGGTGCTGCCGTCGGATCTGCTGAACAGGGAGATAAAGCGGGCGTACCGCAGCTTCTACCTGCGGGCGCCCTTCCTGTTCCGGCAGGCGTCGAAGGTGTTGCGGCGGCGGCAGCTCTTCCTGGCCCTGTCGACAGCGCGGGGTTTTTGGGCCGGCATGCTGCGCTAGCGGATCCCGAACAGCGTATACATCTCCCGCCCCCCTGCCGTTCGGTATCCCGTTATCCGATCCAGCTTCACCCCGGCGCTCGCGGCCGCCGCCTCAAGCTGGGCCGGCGTGGGCTCGGGCTTGAAGTTGAGGGGGTCCTTTTCATGGCCCGCCTTGTACAGGTAATGCCCGCCCCGGTTCTTGCTCAGGATCCGCCGCAGGGTGGCGGCGTCCCCGGACCGCTCGGTCCAGAAGGTCCAGTAGTGCAGCGGCCGGAGCCGCTCGTCGCTGATGAACTCCAGGATGCCCATCAGGTTGTAGGTGGTGGTGACCGGGTGCCGGATCCCGCGCCGTTGCAGGTCGCGGGCGGCCTGACGGTGGGTGTCCACCAGGGACATGATGGCGCCGTCCTCCGCGCGCTCCCAGGCGTAGACGGTGTGGAGCTGAGACACCTGCACGGCGAGCAAGCCCAGCAGCAGCGCCGGGGGCAGAAGCGACGCCGGGGACCTGCCCAGCAGCCGGGGCCCACCGTCGGGGAGCAGGGCCCCGAGCGCGTGCAGAGAGGCCCCCTGAGCCAGGGCCAGGTACGGGATAAACATCAGGGTGTGGCCGAAGTCGAAGCCCCCCTTGCTCACCACGCTGGTGACCACAAACAGGAGCAGCAGCATGAGGGGCGCGAAGCCCAGGCGCCGACGGTCCACCCACGGCTCCCGCCGGAGCGCGTTGACCAGGGGCAGGAGCAGGGCCAGGGCCAGCAGCAGGACATGGGGCACGCTGAGCATGGCCTGGCGCGCGCCCATGAGCAGCAGGTGGATGAAGCCCACCGGCTCCAGGAAGACCATGTAGCACTGAAAGCCCCGGGCCCCGAACCGGGCGGGGAGGCCCTGCCAGAACCCATCGCCCGACAGGAGCTTGCCCGTGGCCGCCATGGTCTCGGCGAAGTCGAGGTTGAACAGGATTAGCGGGGAGAGCCCCACCAGCCCGAGCAGCACCCCCGCCCCCCACTGCCGCGCGCTCAATCCAGAGCCCCAGCGGAACAGCGCCATGATCACCAGCAGCGGGCCGATGATCCAGACAAGGGTCACCTTCTGGTACAGCCCGATGCCTGCCACCAGCGCGCCGAGGAAGAAGTGGCGGGTCCGCCCACTCTGCACAAGCAAGAACAGAAGCAGCACCAGCCCCAGGCCGAACACATCGGTGAAGTGCTCGGGCAGCGCGGGCAGCCGGCGCCAGAAGATGAGCACCGGATTGGTGGCCATGAGCAGGGCGGCGAACAGCCCCGGGGTGGCGCCCAGGAACACATGCCCGGCCGCGTGCAGCAGGGCCACGGCCAGAGCACCGAGCAGGATGGAGGCCAGGTGCAGGGACCAGGATCGGTCCCCGGCCCGCGCAAAGGGCCAGGCCCAGATGTAGCTCACCGCGCCGGTGTAGTCGTTCTTCATCACCGGCACCAGGGTGTCGCCAAGGCGCGCCGCGTACTCCGGCTCCACGTAGGCGCGCACTGTGGTCAGGGGGCCGCGCGCGTGGGTGCGGGCGATGGTGCGCTCACCAGGCACCGGCACGTTGAACACGTTGATCAACGCCCCACCCTCCTCGCGCACCTCGTAGACGGAGAGCGGATAGTCGCGGTTGACGATGGGCAGGTTGAACTCGCCGCTGGCCAGGCCAATCTCGGGGGGGGCCCAGAAGGAGAGCAGCAGGTATGCCGTGGTGGGGAGGGCCGCCAGCGCCAGCTGCGCTGAACGGCGTTTTGTCAATATTGACGGCACGATGGAGTCTAGCATTCGGTTTCTGACTGTGTCTAGAATGGGGCCTCGTGGCGAACCTGAACAAAGCCCCGGACCGCCAGGAGTTGCGCGTTGCCCTGATCATCGCTGGCGTGGTGACAGCCCCCATCCTGCTCGGGTTCGGCCTGGATCTGCCGGACGATTACCTCTACTACGACGTGGCCGGGTGGGAGTGGTTGCGCCACGCCGTGCTGGCAGGCATCAGCCCCTGGTTCGTGCCGGGCAAGCTGGGCGGCGTCAACCTGTTCGGCGACGTCATCGCCATGGCGCCGTTCTACCCGGCCTGGCTGTTGGCCCTGGCGCTGCCCGTGTACATCGCCCTGCCCCTGGCCTGGCTGCTGCACACCCTGGGCACCCTGTTTTCCATGCGCTGGTGCGCGCGCAAGTTTGGCATCTCGGAGATGCCCGCCACCCTGGCGGGCCTGGCCCTGTGCGTGGGGCCCATCGGCATGATGGCCATCATCGACGGGCGGGCGGCAGGCCGGGCTTTGTGGCTCTGGCTGCCCGTGGCCCTGGGCGCGCTGGAGGCCCTGCGTGGGGCGTCGTCGTCGAGGGAGCGGGCGCGGTGGGCCGCGGTGGCGGGGCTGGCCATGGCGCTCATCTTCCTGGGCAGCCACATCCGCGTGAGCGCGGCGGTGGGCGCTTGCCTGGGGCTCTGGCTCATCATCCGGCGGGTGCCCCTGGCCTGGTGGCCGCTGTTCGGCGTCACGGCCCTGGCCGGCGGCGCGCCCGGCTTCGTGCCCATGCTCACAGAGTGGCGGCAGAGCGCCTCGGACCTCTCCCGGTGGGACGCCCTGGCCGCGCCCTCGGAGGCCCTCATGGAGCTGTGGCACCTGCCCGGCCTCCTGGCGCCGGTGGTGGACGGCTTCTGGGAGAACTACGGCTGCGGCGTGGTGCTCCTGGCGGGAGCCATCCTCGGGGGACGAGGGCTGCGCGGCCCGTCCAGGCGGCTCGCCCTGCTGGCAGGGATCCTCGTGGCGGCGGTGTTGAGCCTGTACGTTCCGTGGCTGCGCTACCTGTTCGCGCCCCTGCTCCTGGTCACCCACCCGGTGAACACCATCTACCTGGGCGTGGCCGTGTTCTTCCTGATCCTGGTGGGCGCGGCGGGCCTGGACCGGCTGCTTGCCCGCGGCGAGGACGATGGCGGGCGCCCTGCCTTGCCCCGGGGCGGGCTCGCCGTGCTGGGGGTGCTGGCCGCCCTGGCCCTGCTGGAGGTCTTCCTGGGCGGGAGCCTCTTCACCAGCGGCAGGATCCGAGCCTCACACGCGGTGGGTGTCCTGCTGGGCCTGGGCATGTTGGGCGCCCTGCTCATCACCCTGAGGCGGGGCCTGGATCCGGCCCGGCTGCGGTGGCTCGTCTTTGTGCTGGCCGCGCTGGATCTGGGCTGCATCGCCGTCCGCTTCCATGTCACCGTGCCCTCTGGCCAGCTGGCCCTGTGGGAGCGCGAGCAGGTGCGCGAGGAGGAGCGCGAGGAGGGCGTGGGCGACGGCTTCCTCGACGTGGCCGAGCTCATGGACACCGAGGGTTTCCGCTTCCAGACCGCGGTGATGAATCGCAAGCGCACCGGGCAGCGGGACCAGGGCGCGCGGCGAGACTGGGAGGCAGCGGCGCGTGACCTGCAGGAGAACGAGCGGAGCCGCTACTGGCCGGTGCACATGGGCATGAACCGGGGTTACCGAAGCGCGGCGGGCCGGGCCAAGATGCCCCCCGCCCGGGTGGTGGCCCTGCTCACGCCGCTGGTTGAAGCCCTGCGCAAGGTGGATCCGGACAAGAGCTTGCTGGAGGCAGACCTGTGGCAGCCGGAGGGCATGGGGGCGAGGGTGATGGCGCTCATGGGGACCCCAGTGGCCGCGGACCAGGACGACCTGCACCGGATACCCGCGGTGACGCCCTGGTGTTACGCGCCCTCTTCGGTGGAGGTGGTGCCCGACGAGGCCGCGCGCGTGGCGTCGCTGCTGGGGACCAGGCCCGGCGTGGAGACCAGGGTGGCCCTGTTGGAGGCCCCGCTGCTGAGCGTGACGCCAGGCAAGACGTTGGTGGCCTGCGACCTGGTGGGCCATGTGCAGGTCAACGCCACCGCCCCGTCGCTGGTGGTGATCCGGGAGCGCTACCACCCGGGCTGGATCGTCCGGGACGAAAACGGCGTACCTCTGGCCACATTCCCGGTGAACCAGGTGCACACCGGCGTGAAGGTGCCTGCTGGCGAGCAGATCCTCACGGCGACCTTCACCCCACCGGGGCTGGTGGCTTCGGCAACTGCCGCTGGCCTGGCCTGGGTGCTGGGATTCGCGGTTCTTGTAATCACCCGGCGGCGGGCTACCGATACCTGAACATCTTCCCACTCACGAGGTCATCCAAATACGCCCCAATCTTCTCCGCCTGCCCCCCTGCCTTGTAAGTCACCGCCCTGCCGGCAGTCTCCTCGCAGTGCTTGCACCTTTCACAGCCCAGCACCTCGCAGTCATTCTCCAGGAAGAACTCGATGAAGCCGTCCAGGTCGCGGTTGTCCATCGACACCTGCTCCCCGGCGAACAGGTCCTTGCCCTTTGCAAATCGCGCCACGTTCACCTGCGTGGGCCGGAAGAAGTAGCGCGCCTTGTGGGCCAGCCGCGTGCCCTGGAACATGATGTTCTTCCTCGGGTGTGGCATCAGGTCCATCAGGTCGCCGTCGTGGCGCCGGGCCACGTAGGCGGCGGCTATGGCGAGCAGGGATTCGGTGGTCATGCCGCGATCCACCAGCTTGATGCTGTCCACGCCCACGGCCTCGTAGTGGTGCAGGTCCTCGGGGCGGATCCAGGGCGCGCGCACGAACTCAACCGGGTCGGCGAAGCGCCGCCGCGTGCACTTGAGCGAGCAGTAGTCGGTGACGAAGCCCTTGAGCTTGTGCCCGGTCTGCGAGGCGTGGGCGTTGATGTCCGCGTGGTAGCCGTAGAAGGGGCAGCCGTAGAGGCAGAGCAGGTTGGCGATGAGTTGCAGCTCGCACGAGACCGCCTCCCGCACCCGCCGCAGCGCCGGGAAGTTGCGGTTGATGTCCACGAAGCTGAGGGTCATCTTGTCCGCGCCCAGCTCCTCCCAGAAGCGCGCCCGCCTTGGGCTGTCGATGCCCACCTGGGTGGAGATGCCCACCCTCAGCGACGGGTAGCTGGCCTTGATCAGCTCCACCAGGTACGGGATGGAGACGGTGACGCTGTCCACGCCGATCTCACAGAGCCAGTCCAGAAGCTCGCGGATGGCGCGCTGCCCCTTGCGGGTGTACTCCTCGTTGCCCAGGCAGGTGGCGTTGAGCAGGTAGTTGTAGCTGCGCCCGCTGGCCCGCACCCGCGCCACGTGGGCCGCCGCGGCCTGGCGCGACACCGGCGGGATCAGAAAGGCCGCGCGCCCGCCGCCCACCGCGTCATGGGCCAGCTTGCCCCACAGCTCGGTGACATCGGCGCTCTCCAACCCCTCCACGAGGGCGTCATCCCAGTTGCTTGCCAGGGCGAACTTCATCAGGCGGCCTCGAGGCTGGCCAGGGCCACCAGGGTGGAGACCATGCCCCCGGTGCGCGGCCGCACCAGGCGAAGGTGGGCCTCCCCCGGAAAGAGGGCGCGCAGGCGGCGCTCGCTGAGCAGGTCCAGGCTGCCCGGCGCGGCGAAGTCGTCCTTGCCGGTGCGCGCGTAGATCCAGGCGCGCGGCGCGCGCGGCAGGTAGTGCACAAAAGGGAACATGGTGTGGGTGTCCAGGGGGAAGCCGGCGTTGGGCGTGCTCAGGAAGCAGCGCCGCCCCACGCGCAGGGCCTCGGCCACGAAGCGCCGCTGGTCCTCGCGGTCCCCCACATGCTCAAGCACGCCGTTGCTGAACACCAGGTCGAAGGCGCCGTCTGCGAAGGGGAGCGCGCGGCCGTCGCCCAGCAGGAGCTTCACCCTGGGAAAGCGCCTGTGGAAGGCGGCGAACTGCTCCGGTCGCCCGTGGGCCACGGCGGTGATGCGCTCGGGCCAGGGGTACCACCGCTCCAGAAAGTTGAAGCCCGCGTCCGCCTGGGCGGTGGCGCCCACGTCGAGGATCCGCGTGGCCGGCCCGGGCTTGACCAGGCGCCTGAAGAGCTCGTACTTGCGCCGGATGGCGCGCTTGATAAACGGCCCGCCCAGCCGCCAGGCCAGGCCGCTCAGCCCTTCGCGTTGTGTGGCTTCGCGCTCCATCGGTCCTCAAAATAATACACTCGGTGGTGGCCCGGGCAAGGCGCCGGGCGGTACAATCACCCTTTATTTCCGAGGAGTACGGAGCCCGATCCGTTGCCACAGCCACTGAGCGCAAAGAGCCTGCCCCTGCTGCTGGTGCCCGCCGCGCTCGTGGTCTACGTGGCCCTCGCCCTGTACGTGGACGACCCGGTGCGGGCCAGCGCCCTGGATCGCTTCGTGCTTCACAACACCGACGAGACCTTCCGCTACCACCATGTGCGCCACGCCCTGGAGCGGCCGGTGCACCTGCTCAGCTCCTACGCTCGGCCGGTGTACACCGCGGTGGCCGCCCTGTTCGAGGCGGTGCCCCCTGGGAGGACCCTCTCCCTGCGCCTGATGAACGCCCTCTTCTCGGCGGGGGCCCTCTGGCTGCTGCTCCTCCTGTGCCGGCGCCTGGGCCTCACCGCCGGGCAGGCTGCCGCGGCCCTGCTCATCACCGCGGCCAGCCCCACCTACCTGCTCCACTCGGTGTCCGTGCAGGCCACCCCCATGTGCGCGCTGGCGCTCCTCGGCTCTCTGCTTCTGCTCCACCAGGGGCGGCTGGCCGCCTCCGCCACCCTGGCCGGCCTGCTCCCCTTGATCCGGCCCGAGGGCACAGTGAGCCTGCTGCTCTGGACCTTCTTCATCCTGCGCGCCCGGGGGCGTCGGGGGTTCCCCCTGCTGGCCCTGCTCTTCGGGCCCATGGCCGCCTTCGTGCTGCTCAACCGCCTGGCCCTGGGCCCCGGGGTCATGGAGCGGGTGCAGTACCACGCGGTGCTCCTCTCCCTGGGCATGTTCAGGGAGAACCCCTTCGCCAACCTGTCGCTGGACCTCCGCTTGCTGGCCCGCCCCCTGGTCAACTACATCAACTGCATCGGCCCCATGGTGTCGGCCCTGGCCCTGGGCGGGCTCATCCTGATGCTCCGTGGCCGGCGCGCCGACCAGCAGCCGCTCCTGATCACCGCCGGGTTCTACTTCGGCTTCTACGCCCTGTTCACCCTGCCCATCGGCTTCGGCCTGGAGAAGATGTCCGCCTGGGGGCACCTGGAGTACGCGGCCGCGCCCCTGATCCCGCTCATCGGGCTGCTGGCCGCCCTCCCCTTGAACATCGCGGCCCGCCGCTCCGCCCCGGCCCGGGGCGCCCTGGTCCTGGTGGTGATCCTCCTGGCTACAGGTTGGAGCCTGTTCACCCTGGAGTCACGGCGCGGCGACTTCCGCTTCCACTGGCGCCCGGCCGTGAGCGCGGCCCAGATGCAGGGCATGCACCGGGCCGCGGCTTGGCTCAGGGCCCAGCTCCTGTCCAGGGGCGTGCACACCGTCTACCTCTCGGCCGAGGACGGTGCCTCGGGCCTGACCAACATGTTCATCCCCTACCTGCCCGAGGGCGTGCACTACCGGCTGCTCTTGGGCGACGACGGAGAGCCCCTGCGCGCCCTGAACATGGGCACCTTCACCTTCGGGCCGCCGCGGCCAGGCGGGGCCCTCTACCTGGCCTCCAGCGAGGGGGCCGCCGACCTGGCGGGGCGCCTGGGCGCGCGGGCCCTGCGCGACTTCCCCGCCGCCGGCCTCCGCTTCTACGCCTTCCCGTCCGGGGGGGCCGGGGTGGGGCAATGATCCGCAAGCTCATCGCCCGCACCCGCGTGTACAGCCGGGCGCCGACCGTTTACGAAAAGTGGATCGACGTCTGGGCCGGGCTGCTCGGCGGCGCGCACCAGCTCCACCAGGCCATCGAGCAAGGCCTGGACCCGCAGCCGGGTGAGCGCCTGCTCGACCTGTGCTGCGGCACCGGACGCTACACCATCCCCCTTTGCCGAGCCTCGCAAGAGGCCTCGCTCATGGGGGTGGACGCCGCGCCCAGGATGCTAGACTTCTTCTCCAGGCAGGAGGGGGCCCGGGGCGTCGCCCTGGCAGCCGCGGACGCCCGCGCGCTGCCCTTCTCCCCCGGCGCCTTCCACAAGATCCTGATCTGCGGCGCCCTGCACGAGATGCCCGCCGCGGACCGGGCCCGGGTGCTGGCCGAGGCCGGCAGGGTATTGCGGCCAGGCGGACAGCTCATGATCATCGAACCCACGTACCCCGAGGACTCCCTGGCAGGGAGGGCCGCCTTCGCCATCCTCTTCCACCCCCTGAACCCGGAACGCCATACCCTGCGCGAGATGCTGCGCGCGGACCTGGGCCGGGAGGTTGAGGCCGCGGGGCTGCGCCTCATCTCCAGGAGCACCAGCAACCGCGGCTTCATGCAACACCTGCACTGCCAAAAAGAGGAGCCCCCTTCCCTGCCATGATGGTCCTGCTCATAAACCCCGACTCCACCCTGCGCCAGGGCAGCTTCCAGCTGAAGAAGTTCGTCACCCCGGTGCCCCCCCTGGGCCTGGCCTACCTGGCCGCGGTGCTGGAGCGGGACGGCTTCACCGTGGAGATCCTGGACCAGGTGGCCAGCGAGATGACCAACCAGGAGCTGCTGGAGCGTACCGCCCGGGCAGCGCCGGGGCTCATCGGGATCTCCTGCCTCACGCCGGTGATGAACAGCGTGCAGCGGCTGGTCAAGGGGCTGCGTCAGCAGACGCCGCGCGCTCCCATCGTGCTGGGCAACACCCACGCCACCGTGTTCCGCGCCCAGCTGCTGGAGCAGGGCCAGGCGGACATGGTCATCGCCGGCGAGGGAGAGGGGGCCATGCTGGACCTGGCCAGGGCCGTGCGGGACGGCGACCCGCTGGAAGATGTCGCCGGCATCCACTTCCGCGGCGAGGACGGCGGGGTACACAGCACCGAGGAGCGCCCCCCCCTGGCCGACCTGGACAGCCTGCCCCTGCCCTCGTGGCACCTGCTCGACCTGGGCCTGTACCAGAAGTGCCCCATGCTCTGCCTGGACGACGATCCGACCCTCTCCATCCAGGCCTCACGGGGCTGCTTCTACCGCTGCACCTTCTGCTCCCAGGACCAGATCTACCGCAAGTTCCGCCACCGCGAGGTGGGCGCGGTCATCGACGAGATGGTGCACTTCTACAGGCGCTTCAACGTGACCCGCTTCGTCTTCATCGACGCCAACTTCCCCTTCAACCGGGAGTACGGCCTGCGCTTCTGCGACGAGCTGCGCCGGCGGGGTTTGCACCGCAAGCTCAAGTGGGTGGTGGAGACCCGGCCCGACATGGTGGACCCGGAGCTGCTGCGCGAGATGAAGGACGCCGGGCTGCACCTGATCATGTACGGCTTCGAGGTTGGCAACCAGGCCATCCTGGACAGCATCAACAAGCGCTTCACCCTGGAGCACTCCCGCCAGGCCATGATCGACACCCGCGCCGCCGGCATCTACACCCTCGGGCTGTTCATGCTCGGCCTGCCCGGGGAGACCCGGGAAACCTGCCTGCAGACCATCCGCTTCGCCAAGGAGCTGGACTGCGATATGGCCAAGTTCAACCTGGCCGTGCCCCTGCCCGGCTCCCGCTTCTACGACGACCACCGCCACGAGCTCACCGTGGACGCGCCGGAGAAGTTCACCAGCTGGTACGACTGGTCTCCCTTCGCCGGGGAGCTGCTCTACGTGCCGGACGGCATGACCGACCAGGAGCTAAAGAACCTCCAGCGCCGGGGCATGTTCGAGTTCTACGCCCGGCCGCACCTGGTGGCGCGGCACCTGAAGAACCGCACCCTCTCCCCGGGCAACATGGCCCGGGGCACCCAGGTGATCTTCAAGAGCGTGCTGAAGATCGCGCTGGACTCCCTGCACCCGGGCGCGGAGGAGGGTCCGTGATGGATCAGTGGCGGGACACGCCCGTCTCACCGCTGCTATGGGCCGTATTGCCCGCGCTGACCTTTGCTCTGCTCTGCGGGGCCCTCTTTCTTGCCCCCCGGTTCTACGATACGTACCTGCACCACGAGCATGGGCTCGTGGAGAACCTGCAGGCCCTGGCCCTCCTGGTCGCGCTGCTGCGCGCTCTCCGCCTGATCCCCGGCTCCTCGGGGCAGGCCCGCGCCGGCTGGCTGGCGGCGGCCCTCTTCCTGCTCTTTTGCCTGGGCGAGGAGATCAACTGGGGCCAGGTGTACCTCGGGTTCGCCACGCCGGAGGGCCTGGCCCGGGCCAACAAGCAGGGCGACTTCAACCTCCACTCAGTGCGGGGCCTGCCGGACCTTTTGAGCGGTATCGGCATGGCAGCCTCGTCGGTGGTGGCCGCGCTGGGCGTCCTGATCCTGGGCCTGAGCCGGCGGGCGAGGGCGGCTGGTTCCCGCGCCCTTGGGGCCTTGCTGCCCGAGCGGGCCCTGCTCCCCGCGGCGGGGGTTCTGCTCATCTCCCAGCATGTCTACATCCACGCCAGCCTCACGTACCCGGAGCATGAACACCTCCACGTGTGGGCCACCCACGAGCTCATGGAGCTGCAGCTCTACATGATGGTCGCGCTCTACCTGCGCATGAAGGTGGCCGCGAGGGCGCAAGCATGAGCCTCGACGGGCGACGCATATTCCGCAGGCTGGAGCGGGGCTTCTTCAACCGCTTCCCCACCTACCTCTCGTTCCATTTGCGCTATTCGGACTTCTACTTCCGCGCCCTGGATCGCCACTTCGCAGGGCGCTCTCTGGGGGAGGCGGCCCTGGACGTGGGCTGCGGCAGGGCGGCTTACCCCATGGAGCTGGTGCGGCGGGGGGCGGCCGAGCGGTTCGTGTGCGTGGACATCAGCCCGAACCTGGTGCGCGCCGCGCGGCGGAGCGTTGCAGAAAACGGCATGGGAGATCGGGTCAGGATCATCAACGCCGACGCCCACGCCCTGCCCTTCGGCGACGGGGTCTTTGACAACGCCATGAGCATCGGCTCCATCAACTTGTGGGACGAGCCGGCCCGGGCCCTGGCCGACATCCACCGCGTACTGCGCCCGGGCGGCACCTTCCACCTCATCGACCAGCGGCGGCCACACGGCCCGCGGGAGGTGCTGGACGCCCTGTTCAACCAGCGGTTCTTCGGCCTCGGCTTGCCCGCCTGGTCGTCGGCGGAGCTGGACGCGCTCATGGAGGGCAGCCCGTTTTCGGAGTGCACCGTGCGGGAAGAGGATCAGGCGGTGTTCATGGAGTTGCGGAAGTAGCCCTACTTCTCCGACATGTCGCACCTGGAACAGAAGGGCGGCATCCCCTCGCTGAGCACCTTCCTGAACCGCCGCTGCTTTGGGTTGTTCCAGATCTCGGCCAGGCTGTTGTCGCGGATGTTGCCCATGGTGACGTTGGGGCAGGAGGTCACGTCGCCGTGGGCGGTGAGCAGGAAGCGCCACCAGGGTGAGTAGCAGCCGAACTGGCCAAGGCTCTGCTCGGGCTCCCGTAGCTCGTCGGTGTCGCCACAGTAGTAGTCGAGGATCTCCTCTGGCTCCAGGCCCCGGGGCAGGAAGTGGAGCTGCACCGGGGAGCTCGCGGCCCTCGCCTGCACGGCCGTGAGCTGCTCCGCCATCACCGCCCGATCCAGGGGCGCCTCATCCCGGCCGGCCGAGGGGCGGTACCCGGTGGCCATGGCCTCGTCGAAGTCCATGCGGTGGTGGCCGTACTGGTCCGGCAGGGCGTTGTAGGTGCGCAGGGAGAAGTTGCAGAAGTCCACCTCCAGCTCCTCGGCCAGGGCGAATACCTGGTCCAGGTGCTCGTGGTTCTCCCGGGTGATGACGCAGTTGAACGAGATCAACGGGTACTTGCTTCCGAGCCGGCGCTTCTCCTGTTGCAGCAGGCGCACCCCGTCGGTGGCCCGGCGGAAGGCGCCCGGGACCTGGGTGATCTCGTCGTGCACCGCCTCGGGGCCGTGCACGGAGAAGAAGAGCAGGAAGAAGCCCCGGTTCAGCATGGTGGTGGGGCGCAGCTTGAGCAGCTCCCGGGCCAGGTCCATGTCCATCAGGGTGCCGTTGGTGACGAAGCTCGACTTGTTGCGCCGGGAGATCTCCGCGAAGAGGGGCAGGAAGTCACCGCGGATGGTGGGCTCCCCCCCGGTGAGGGTGACCACGCTGAAGCGGGGCAGCGACCGCACCACCCCGATGATCTCCTCGGCGGACAGCTCCTCCCGCTGCGGCCGCCCGGCGTCAGGGGACTCGAGGGTGGGTAGAAATGGGCACATGCTGCACCGCAGGTTGCAGCGGTACGTGGGCTCGATGATGGCCTGGAGCGCGGGGAGCGCGTACCCCCCTGCCAGCCGGGTGCGGGAGAGGCGCGCCGAGCCGAGGTAGTAGGCCCGGCGGGCGCCGATCATCAGCTGTTCGCGGGTCAGCTGCATCTCCTAACCATGGGGGGGAACCAGGTGGAGCACCAGCCTTACTTGGCCGCCTTGATTCGCCTCACCGATACCACGCGCACGCCCAGCTCCCGCTGGTCTGCGCCCTTGGCCGGGGACCAGGTGTGGTCGGTGTCCACCAGCAGCAACCGCCTGGTATACGGCGCCACCGGATCGAGCAGCAGCTTGCGGGAGCCGGCCCGATCAAAGCGCACCGTCTGAGTACGCTGGCCGTTCTCCACCCGGGCGGTGACCGGCAAGTACGCCTCACCTGCGTCGCAGCCCAGGGTCACCTCGAAGCGGGCGGCAGCGTGGCCGCGGTTGACCAGGATCAGGGCGCCGGGCTTGCTCCCGACGGTCCAGCCGTCGCGGTAGAAACCACAGAGGAAGGCATCTTCGTTGCCCCCCTTCGCCCGCCTGGCGCCCAGGACCGAACCGTCCAGCATCATGGCGGCGATCTCTCCGCGGAGGGCGGGATCGCCGGAGCTCCGCAACGTGGCCAACAGCCCGGCCGCGTCGAGTCCCAGCTGCACCCCGAGTTGCCGCCATGATTGCCCCTCGTACACCCACGGCTTGTCCACGGTGAAGGAGAAGAACCGCCGCTGGCCAGCTGGCACCCGGGGCAGCGCCAGAGTCTGTTTGCCAGCCTGGTCAAAGCGGATGATGCGACCCCAGCCGTCTCCGCGGGCCGTCACTGTCACCGGCAGAAACTTGGGCCGAGCCTTGTTCACCAGCAGCAGGTGGTGGGTCACCGGCCTCGCGCTGGGATTTGAAACCACCACGCCGGCCCGGTCCGCCCCCTCGGTGAAGTCGTCCCATCCCAGGCCAAGGGCCACCACCGTGGAGCTGAGCAGATCACGCCGCTCCTGCACATCATCCTCTGCGACCAGGCGCATCAAGGCCCGCCGTGCAGCGGGATCGGTCTTCTTCTCCAGTTGGCGGATCAGGTCCTGGTGGTCCAACCGCACCCGCACGCCCAGGCGCCGGCTGTCCCCGACGCCCACGGACACCTGAGTGCGATCGGTGGTGATGATATAGAGGCGGCGGCCGCCGGCCGGAACGGGGCTCAAGGTCACCGCCCGCTCCTGGGTGCGCTTGAACAGTTCCGTCCGCACCTCCTCACCGTCCTCGATATAGACCACCATGGGCTTGCCCCGGAGGGCCTTGCCCGTGACGCAGGTGAGCCGCATCACCGGACGAATGGGCGCCTTTCCGGGGTTGGTCACCAGCAGCCCGGCGGGATCCTCGTCCTTGGTCCAGGCGTCCACGGTGAGGCCCACGGCCAACACCCGTTCCCCCAGGAGCCGGCTCACCACCGGGAGCTGCATGCCGGTGCGTCGGCTAGTCACCACCATGGCCCGGACCAGCCGTGCCCGAAGAGCAGGATCCGCCTTGCCGAGCAGACGGATCAAGACCCGGGTGAAGTCCGCGGGCAGGCGCAGCCGGGGCCCAGTCTCGGAGCTCTTACAGGCCGAGACGGCGAGCAGCGCCGCGAGGGCCAGGGAGAGGACGCGCATCATGGTTCGCCCCCCGGTGAACGCCACCAGCGCCGGCGGTAACGGCCTAGCCACAGCAGCGCCGCCAGAGTAACGAGGGAAACCGCCAGCCCGGTGTAGAAGGACGCTGGCGCGTAGGTCAGCACCACCACGCTCTTGCCGGCCGGACAGCGCACCCGCAGCAGGCCGCTCTCTCCCAGCAGCTCTCCGGCCACGCCGAAGGGCTCGGCGTCCACCCCCAACAGCTCCCCTCCTGTCTCCACTGACCAGGCGTCGTGAAAGTTCTGGTTGATGTACAGCACCCCTGGCACCGAGGCCTTGACCTCCACCTCCAGGCGGTTGGGAGTGATCTTCACCCGCCCCACCCTGTTGTCCGGTTCGTTGAACCATGCCTCGCCCCGGTACAGCGGGTTGGCGCGGATCAGGCCATGGTCGTCCACGATGAGGTTGGGTACCGCATTCTCCGGCATCTTGATGTTGCTATCCCAGACGATGCTCCCCACCCCGCGCTTCACGTTGAGGTAGGTGTTGCCGTACCCCTCGGCGTGCTGCTCTCGCAGGTAGTCGTTGTCCATCATCACCTGGTGGAACTTCTCGGAGCGAGCCACGTCGGGCAGGGGCAGGTGGAAGGCCTGGCGGTAGCGTGCGGTGTTTTCCAGGGCGGTGGGCACCAGGGCCGCCATACAGACCAGCAAGAGGGCGGCGCGATGCCACCCGGGACGCAGGCGTTGCTCCAGCCAGGCAAAGCCTGCCCCGGCCAGCAGCACCAACTCCACGTAGATGAAGAAGTTGAAGTACTGGACCGGCCGGGCCATCTCGTTGACCAGCGGGAGGTAAGCGAGCAGGCGGAACAGGTCCACCGGCGAGTGCCAACCGAAGTTGATCACGGTGAACAACAGCAGCGCCAGCACGGAGCTGAGCGTACCGAATCGCCGCAGCAGCAGGCCGAGCAGGCCCAGGCCAACCACCAGGTAGCCCACGTTGATGAACGGGTACTCCGGCAACATCACCCGCAGGTCCCCCTCCTCACGCACCTCATAGCGGTTCTTCAGGGCCACCGGAGTTACCAGGCTCTCCAGCAGGGCGCCAGGGGAGGAGTAGAAGAAGTCCAGGTGCACGGTGGCATCCTGTGCGCGGTAGGTGGTGTAGTAGTTGAAGGTGCGCTTGTAGATGGCCTGATCTATCGAGCCCGACGGCAGCGCGCGCAGCAACTCGTCTGGCATGCGGTCCATGGTGCCGCGGCCCATCAGGTCCATGGCGGGCACGAACTTCACCGCCCCGAGCAGCACGGCCAGGCCGAGCACGGTGACCAGCATGGCCATGGCCCGCCCACGCTGCGGCTCGCTGTGCTCCGGCCGGCGCAGCCCCGCGAGCAGGTGGGTGGCCGCCCAGAGGCCGAACGCCGCCGCGCCCCCCAGCACCTGCATCAGGCATGCGCTACTCAGAGCCACGGCCAGCAGCAGGTGTCGGTATGCGCGCCCGGCCATCAAGATCAGGTAGAGCATGAGCGGGAACAGCAGGTAGAAGGTCGCCTCGTAGTAGCCCACAAGCGTGCGCGACGGGTGCCACCCCGCCACCACGAAGGCCAGCGCGGCCAGCAGCGGCCCCCGGCCCGGCACGCGCAGGATCTCTCGCGAGAGCAGGAACACACCGATGCCGCCCAGGAAGAGGCAGATGATCAGGTTCAGCTTGAGCCCGGTGCGCTCGCCCAGCAGCAGGGAGGTGATGATGAAGGGGGAGTAGGAGCCGTCCGACGGGTGGCCGATGACCGGGTAGCCCCCGCCCACCAGGTGGCTGCGCAGGGGGAGCTGGCCATGGTTGAGCACCGTGTCCCTGGTGATGGCGTCATGGGTGGCGGCGATGAACCAGTCGTGGGATCGGTAGGTGTCGCCGCTGGTGAACCCGCCCGGCGTATAGAACATGGGCGAGCAGAACGCGGCCACGACGACCGCCAGCAGCGGCAGGGCAAACCGGGAGGAAACCCGGGATATTTGCTTCGGCTCGGGCACGTAAAAGAAACCAATAATTCTGGTTAAGTATTGTGCCGGGCGCAGGAAATTGGAGCAAGAAAGGCGATCTGCGGGCAGCCCCGGGAGGCTACTTCTTCAGCAGTTAATAGGTCG
>CAZCFB010000007.1:0-82561 GCA_964497805.1 uncultured Kofleriaceae bacterium | reverse complement strand
CTGAGAACGCTCCAGTTTTCAGTTTTCAGTTTTCAATTCCTGGTTCCCCTCCCGCTCCACCACCTTCTTCAACGCCGCCGCCTTGAGCTGCGGCAAATTCCCAAACACATACTTCCGCCCCGGGCTGGTCATGGCGACCAGCCTGAAGAAGGCCCGGTTCAGGCGGGTGCGGGCCTCCTGGTGCGGGTAGCGCAACATGCCGGCGGCCCGGTAGTGCTGGGCGTCCGCCCGGAACAGCGGCTCCATGCGGTAGACCAGATCGCGGAAGATCATTCGCCCGCCCACGCCCATGAAGGTGGAGGGGCGCACCAGCCCGGCCGCCGCGTTGGCCGCCACTCGCCGGGCCATGTCGTCGAGCTGGGCCGTGATGGAGGCCGGGTCGCCCATGTCGTCCGAGACGTAGCCGCACCCGTTGCTGCCCACGGTCTCCTTGAGGCCCTCCAGGGTGTGCATCAGGTATGGGGTGGTGGCCGCGGGCCCGGAGACGATGAGGCCCACCTGCTTCCCCTCCAGCGTGGGCCTGTGGCCGAAGACGAAGTTGCGGTCCATGTATCGCTTCCAGGTGGCCGACAGGAAGCGGTCGCGCATACGGCCGGCGTAGATCACCCCGTCGGCGGGCAGCACCTTCTCCCTGAAGGTCCGGGCGAAGTCGTCTGTGTAGACGCACTGCTCGTCTTCCGCGCAGCGCACGCAGCCGAGGCAACCGCCGCGGATGCCGAACCTGTCCAGGTGCAGCACCTCCACCGGCCCTGGTGAGCGCCGGCAGTACACCTCTGTCATGCGCACCAGGTTCCGGTCCGCGGGATCGTCCTCGTCAGCGTCGGTGAGCAGCACGACCCTGGGGCCGCCCGGATCGGTGGGCGTCTCCTCCACGCGCCCCGGCTCGTAAGGCGCGGGCGTCGGGCCCAGCGGCGGGTGGCGGCGCTCCCCCGGCGCCCCCGCGGCCACGCCATCCAGGAAACAGCAAAACCAGAGCTGCACCTGCCGCCGGCCACCCTGGCTCATCAGGTCCTCGTAGTGCGCGCTGTACCCCTCGGTGACGCGCATGCCCAGGTCCTCGCACACCGCGTGCATGTAGCCGTGAGCCGTGTGGTCGTAGAAGTGCACCGAGGTGGAGAAGCTGACGCACGGCTTGCCGGCAAAGGCCGCGGCGTGGCCTCCGTCGTTCACCGCCTCGATGAAGGCCTTGAGCTGGGCCGGCACCAGCCCGCAGTAGACCGGCCAGGCCCAGAGCACGGCGTCACTTGCGGCCACCGCGTCGAGCACTCGCCGCAGCGCGCCGGCATCCCGGAGCAGCCGGTTGATGCGGCGGCCCACCTGGAACACCTGGAACGTCACGGCCGGGTTCTTGCGCTCCAGGTAGCGCATGTACTGGAGCGTGCTGGAGTGCTTCCCCTGGGGGCTGCCGGACAGGACTGTGATCTTCATGGTTACTTGAGCTTGCTGTACAGCCACCGGAGCTCGCCGTCGAACCCCTCGTGTTCGTCCATGCCCACGTCGGCGAACTGGCAGAGGAAGTAGAGCGTGGCGGATGGGTCGCCAGCGCCGAGGAACAGCTCGGCGTTGTCCCGCATGTACTCCTTGGCCTTGGGAAAGCGGGGCCAGGCTTTGGACTCAGCCCTGGTCCACAGGGGGCCCCACTCCTTGCTCCCCTGGGCGATCACATGCTTACAGGCGGCGGCAGTGAAGGTGAAGATGTCGCCCCTGCGGCCCGCCTGTGTGAAGTAGCCCATGGCCGTGCGCATGGGGTGCATCTCCATGTTGAACAGGCTGAAGCTGCCGAACGCCTTGCCCGGAGAGCCGACGTTGAAGATGTACTGCTTCAGCCCGTTGGATACGGCCATCACCCGGTAGAAGAACTTCTCGTACCACCGCTTGGCCTTGGCCGCGGTGGTCTTGAAGGACGCCTGGATCTTCTCCTGCTGCGAAGTGTCCAGGTTCTCCCAGGTGGAGAGGTGGATCACGCCGTCGCCGATGTTCATGGCCAGCAGGCGGCCGTGGAAGGAGACATGGATCCGTTCCTTGTCCACCACCGGGTCGACGCCGGTCTCCTCCTTGAACAGGGCCTTTGTGCGGGCCCGGGTCAACTTGTCCAGGGCCTTGAGCTCAGCCACGATCAGATCCACCGCGGACTTCTCCTGCTGGTTTAGCTCCTCGTAGGTGGGGTACTCGCCGGTGACCGTGAGCCCACAGCCGGCGGAAAGGAGCAGGGCGAGCAGAGGGATCTGGAGGCGGAGTCTCATGGCTTGCACCCGTTGGCGATGAGTTTGACGCAGCTGGGCGACTTCAACATGTAATTGTTGCACACGTCGCACCCCCACGCGTTCTTGGGCATCGGGATCTTGCAGGCGTATGAGGTGCTCCCGGTCCAGCAGCCGCAGCTCCAGGTGATGAACTGGCCGCATGTCGCGAAGATGGACTTCCCCTTGTAGGTGCAGGTCAGGCTGCATTGGATGCCCTTGCCCTTGCAGGTACAGACCAGGGGCGAGCCCAGGTCGGGCATCCACATGGCGGTGTCCGGGGGCGGCAGGTCCGGGGGCGGCAGGTCGGGCCAGGGCTTCTTGTCCGGCCACGGCTTCTTGTCCGGCCACGGCTTCTTGTCTGGCCACGGCTTCTTGTCCGGCCACGGCTTCTTGTCGGGCCAGGGCTTCTTGTCGGGCCAGACCTTCCAGTCCGGGGGAGGGCCCTTGTCCGGAGGCGGCGGCAGAGGCTTGTCCGGTGGCGGCGGCGTCTTGTCCGGAGGCGGCGGCAGAGGCTTGTCCGGTGGCGGCGGCGTCTTGTCCGGTGGCGGCGGCGGGAGGTCCTTGGCCGGCGGCTTGTCCAGCTGGGGGCCGTCCTTGTCCTTGGGCCTGGGCGCGTCCTGGCGAGGCGCGTCCGGGCGCCTCTTGTCAGGCGGTGTGGCGGCGTCCGGCGCCCGCGTATCGCCCGGCCTGTCGGGCTTGATGCCCAGGTCCGCCGGGGCGTCCACCTGCGCCCCCATGTCCCTGATCTTCCCGTCGGCCACGGCAGCGTCCCCCGACACGGTGCGGGACAGCTCGTGGGGGCATCCCAGGGCGCCTGCAAACAGGGGCGCGGCCAGCATGAGGCAGATGCGGATCTGGGCAGTTACCACCCGCCAACAGTATCAGACATTGGTTATAATGCGCTGCAGAGGAGGCGATGATGAGGGTACTGGGCGTCAGCGGGAGCTACAGCAAGGAGGGGATCATGGACACGGCCATCGGCCAGGTGCTGGCCGGCGCCCAGAGCCGCGGGGCCCAGGTGGAGATGGTTCGCCTGTCCGACCTGGAGATGGCCTACTGCCGCAACTGCCGGACCTGCGCCTCTGACCAGGGCCCGGCGCCCGGCCCCTGCGTGCACGATGATGATGTGGCCCCGCTGCTGGACCGCTGCCTGGAGGCTGACCTGCTGGTGCTCGGATCGCCCGTGAACTTCGGCCGGGTCACCGCCGTGACCAAGACCTTCTGGGAGCGGCTGGCCGTGCTGGCCCGCTGGCCCAAGGAGAAGTGGATCCCAAAGCTGCGTGACGGCATCGGCAACCGCCGGGCCGTGGTGGTCAGCTCCAGCACCGCCCCGCCCCTGCTGGCCAGGCTGGCCGGCGTGGCCGCCTCCGATGAGCTCGTGGAGATGGCCCGCCTGCTCGGCGCTCGCAGGGTGGACCGCTTCCACCTGGGGCTGGTGGCCCTGGCCAATGACCACACCCTCGACGAGCGCCACCGCCAGAGGGCGTTCCAGCTGGGCGTCCTCTCCGTGGACGGCAGCCACCTGCGCCGCAAGGCCCTGCTGGCCCAGGCTACGATTGATATCGGAGCCCTGCCCACCGTGGTCAAGGGGATCATGGAGAAGCGGATTTAGCCCAAGGAGGGGGGACAATGAAACGTGATTTCAGGTTCCTGCTGCTCGTCACATTGGCGCTGCCCGCCTGCGCCTCGGGGCCGAGGCCGAATTCTCAATCGGCGGTGCGCTTCATGCTCGGCAAGGAGCAGGTGTTCGACATCCGGGTGGACCCGCGGTCGTTGACCATCGGCGGCCGCGGCCTGGAGCACACCCCGAACACTCTGTCCGGCATCATGGGCAAGCGGGTCACTTTCCGCGCTGACAATGCCCGAGAGATGCACCGCCAGGGGCTCTGGAGGCTCAAGCGGACCGGGGGCCGTCTCGAGGGCATCGTCGAGGGGCAGGAGGCCCTGTTCACCGTCAAGGAGGCGGGCCAGGTATTGACGATTCAGGGCAACGTGGGAATCGCCGGCGTGGCCATCGTGCTGACGCCGGAGGCCCTGTCCATGGCCGTCCAGGAGATGAAGTACGACTTCAAGCGCGACCCCAAGCTGAACAAACCCGGCCTCAGGGTGTTCGTTGCCCGGGACGGGCGCCTGAGGCTGAGCCTCTCACTGGACGCGCTGAAGAAGACACGCGCCAGCCTGGACGCCGCCCTGCTCATGACCGCCATCGAACTGTGGGCGGAGAATCGCCGCGCCGCCTTCAACAACAGGCCCGGCTGGATGGACGCGCCCCCGGAACATTTCCAACGCCGGCAGTAGCCGGGGCGGGCTCGCGGAATCGGCTGCGTACGGGGACGGGGCTGCGGTTCAGCTGGGACGGAGTGGGCTGCGTACGGGGACGGGGCTGTTATTTTCGCTGCCGTTTGTGGCGGCTTTGACGGTGGCGGGGCTGTGGTTCAGCTGGGACGGAGTCGGCTGCGTACGGGGACGGGGCTGTTATTTTCGCTGCCGTTTGTGGCGGCTTTGACGGTGGCGGGAAAATAACAGCACCGTCTCCCCATCTGTTTGGCGTCGACTAATTCCAGAAATGGGGCTTTCTGGTCTTTGGGCTCATCACCTGGTGTCCGCTCAGGTGGCAGGAGTAGCAGGCAGCGTTCTTGAGGGTGGTCTTCGTCGACGAGAACCCGTGGCAGTAGTCGCACGATGAGGCCGCGGCGTTGCCCGGGTCGATGTCCGCCCGCCTGGAGGTGATGGCGGTGACATGGCGGCCGTGCAGCTTGCCCGTGCTGCCGCCCATGGTGTGGCAGTCCAGGCAACCCGGGGTTTCGCCGTGCTTGTCGGTCTGGGTGTTGTGGCACCCCACGCAGCCGGGCATGATGCGCCCCACCTTGATCCCCTTCGCTGTCTTGGCCGCGCTCTTGCTGTAGCCTTTCTTGTAGAGCTGGGCGTGCCCGTCGGTGGCCGAGGCCAGCAGATCCCCCGGGCGCAGGCTGCCCGAGTAGCTGGGCGCCGCCCCGGACTTGGGCTTGAAACCCGTGCTCGTCCCGCTCGTGCCCAGCCAGGTGTGGCATGTCGATTTCGCGCAAGTCTCCGGCTTGAACACCTTGGCCCTGGACGTGGCCGGGTACTGGCTCATGCCGTGGCGCACACCCTCGGCGCTCACCGGGTGACAGGTGGAGCATTCGGCCAGGGTGTACTTGGGGTGGTGCCCCCGCTCCATGAAGCCGAAGGTGTACTGCATCTTGTCCGAGGCCATGAGCTCCATGACGCGTACCAGCCCGAGGCCCACCTTGCGCATGTGCTCGGCTGGCGCTCCCGTGGCGCCCGGCGTCTGCAGGTCCTTGAGCTTGTGGCACTGATCGCACAGGGGCGGCGGCCCGCCGTTGTCCTCCACGACCTCCTCGGGGGGCTCATCGCAGGCGCCGGCGCCGGCGATGACCATGACCAGGGCAGCAATGAACGGTGTCCTCATGGCAGGTTCCCGTCCTTGGTCATCTCCTTGCAGATCGCCTTGCCGAAGGAGAAGTCCTTGTGCTCGGTGTAGCCCAGGTTCGGGCCCGGCCAGCCAAAGTGCTTGGCGCCCACCATGTTGTAGTTGGCCGCGTAAAAGGCGGAGCGGATGAAGCGGTACGCCAGGCGCATGAGCGGCACCGCCGACTCTGACTCCTTGAGCACCTGGGTGCGCTTGACCAGGTCAAGCTCCTCGAACGTCTTGCCGTACTTGTTGTCCGACTTCTTGTTCACCAGGGCGAGCAGGAAGGGGAGCGCCGAGACGAAGGGGTAGAACTCGTCGTAGATCAGGTTGAACGCGCAGGTGTCCAGGGCGCCCGGGTAGCCGTCAGGATCGCTGGCCGGCCCAGGCACCACCGTGTCCACGATGGCGGCCACGGTCTTCTCGTCGGCGGTCACGGCCTCGGCGCAGGCGCCCTTGACCGGCTCGTGATCCGGCTTGGGGAAGCGGACCTTGGCGTACAGCTGGCCAAGCGGGCCGTGCAGCAAAGCGGCTGCCAGGGCCGTGCCGAAGGTGGCCTTGCCAGCGGTCTTCAGGAATGCGCGGCGCGAACCATATTCAATCTCGACGCCGTCCGGTTTGTTTCGCGGTCGTTCCATGGTCAGCTCACGTTCTTGACGATGTGGGCGGCGATTCGCTCCGCGTTTGCGCCGATGGTGAGGGCCGGGTTCACGCCGGTCCCGCCGGGGATGCCGGCGCTGTCCGGGATGAAGAGCCGCGGGTAGCCGAACACCTCGCCGTTCTTGTCGCACACGCCGTGGGCCTTGTCCGTGGCCATGCGCGCCGAGGCCAGGCAGTGGGCGTCCCCGTGCTCGTACCCGTCGGGCGAGGTGTAGATCAGCTCCGCCCCGTTGGCCTTGGCGATCTTCTGGGCCACCCCCTCCACCCGGGAGAGGTACGACTTGAGGTAGGCGTTGTGGGGGAACTCCACCGTGGGGTGCCCGGTGGAGTCGATGCTCACCGTGCCGAGGCCGTCGATGAGCCCGATGGCCAGGGCCACCACCATGCGCCCGTCGTAGTAGGTGCGCATCATGCGCTTGTGCTCCAACCCCCAGGCCAGCTTGTCCTTGCGGTGCAGATCCAGGCCGGCGATGAAGGCCGGGGGCGGGCCGCCGGGGTGGAAGGTGATCTTGTGGTCCTTCCAGAACGCGTAGCACATGAGCCCGGAGTTATCGCGCCCCATGTAGAGGTGAAACTCGGGGAAGGTGTCGGGCAGCAGCCAGACAAAGGCGATGTCTCCATTGTTGTTGTAGTTCTTCCCCACCTGGCTGCTCAGGTTGGGCAGGTCCGCCTTGGAGCGCATGAGCAGGGCCGGGGTCTCCACGCCGTTACCCGCCAGGAGCAGGGTCTTTCCCTCGACGGTGACCACCCTGCCCCCGGCCTCGCGGTAGGTCACCTCATAGCCGGTGCCCTTGGGCTTGATCTTCTGCGCGTAGCAGCCGGTGCGGAACTCGGCGCCCTTGGCCATGGCCTTGGGGATGTAGCTGTGCAGCAGGGTGATCTTCTTGTCGTAGATGCAGCCCGCCTCGCAGAAGCCGCACCCCTTGCAGTCCACGTAGTTGTAGCGGCCGCGGTCGCAGGTGAGGCCCAGCTTGTCCACCATCTTGCCGAAGGTGCCGCCCGAGCGGGGTACGTCCTTCCAGCTCACCTGGTTGACCTGCATCTCCTTCTCAACCAGGTCGTAGTACGGATCCAGGGTCTTGCGATCGATGCCGTCAGGCCAGACCTTGTAGCCGGTGCGGTCCCGGTAGGAGAACGCCTCGGTGGGGGCCCGGTACATGGCGCCGGAGAAGACCATGGAGCCTCCCCCGAGGAGCCTCCCGTAACGCACGAAGAAGGAGAAGTCGGCGTTGTTGCGGGTGACGTAGAAGTCGAGCAGGTAGCGCAGGTCGAAGGAGTGCTTGAAGTCCTTGGATGTGTACTTCTTGCCCCACTCCAGCACCAGCACCTTGCGCCCGTCCTCGGCCAGGCGCAGCGCCGGGATGGAGCCGCCAAAGCCGCTACCGATGATCACAGCATCATATGTGGTGGCCATGGAGGTGAGGATATCACTTCATTGACATTCCCCTCCCCTCCCCGAAGAATCCCGTCAGTGCTCAAACGTCTCATCATCCTGCTCGTCCTCCTCGGCGTCATCGCCGGCGCCGCCGTGTTCAGCGCCCCCCGCGCGAGCAAGTGGTACGTGCACAACGAGCTGCTGCCAAAGGTTGAGGCCCGCACCGGCTGCAAGGTGGCCATGGGCAGCCTCTACCTGGGGTGGCAAAAAGTGGAGGTGCGGGAGGTCAGCCTGAGCTGTCCCGGGGACGCGGCCGTGGCGCCGCTGTTCCGCGCGGCAAGCGTGGGCGCCAACTACGTCCCGGCGGCCCTGCTCAAGGGTAAGCTGGAGGTGGAGCGCGGCCTGGTCCAGGGTTTCAAGCTTCATGTGCACCGGGGCAAGGGCCAGCGGGCCAACCTGCAGCAGCTCATGGACCGGGTGCGCGGCGGCGGCAAGGGCAGCGGCGGCGCGGCGGGCGGCGGCCGGTTGAGCCTGGGCCCGGTGAAGGTCACCTCGGGCGAGCTCACCGTCAACGACGAGAAGGAGCGGTTCCGGCTCACCGCGGCCAGCCTCTCCGGCAAGGTGAGGCGGGGCGGCGCCTCCAGGTTGTCCCTGCAGAAGGTGCTGCTCAGCGCGGCCCGTCTGCCCCACGACGTCACCTTCAAGACGGCCCGCGTGGAGCACACCCCGGGCTCGCCCTCCGGCTGGCCCACCCTCCACCTGGAGGGCGGCAAGCTGCGCCTGCTCCCGCGCCTGCAGCTGTCCGGCGTCAAGGGCACCATCGTCCCCCGGGCCGCCAAGAAGGAGGGCGCAGCTCCCAGCCTGAGCCTGGATCTGTCGGGCAGCTACGGCGGGGCCGAGGCCGAGCTCTGGAAGGCCACCGGCTGGCTGGACCCCGCGCGCCTGGACGGCAAGCTGGACCTGACGGCCAAGAAGTTCAACCTGGAGCGGGTCGGCAGCCTGCTGCGCCGCTCCCCGGTGATCCACCCCAAGAAGGCCGAGGTGGACGGCAAGCTCACCATGACCCTAAAGGCGGGGGTGTTGGACCTGGACGGCGGCTTCCAGCTCAAGGGCCTCGACCTGTTCCACCCTGCCCTGGCCCGCGCGGTGGTGCCGGACCTGGAGGGCCAGCTCACCGTGCGCGGACAGGCCCACCTCAAGGAGGCCCGCCTCACCCTGGAGGCGATCACCGTCAAGACCCGCGGCGTGGAGGCCACCCTCTCCGGCTCCCTGGAGCGCCGCCTGGGCAAGCCGGTGCTCGACCTGCGGCTGGTGGTGCCGCCGGTGCCATGCCAGAAGGTCCTGGCCAGCTTCCCCCCGACGCTGGTGCCCGAGATCAGGAGCTTCTCAATGCGGGGCAAGTTCTCCGCGGACCTGAAGGCGAGGATCGACTTCAGCAACCTCAAGGCGCTCTCCCTGGGCGGCAAGATGAGCATCTACCGCTGCAAGGTGAAGAAGGCGCCCGAGTGGGTCAGCGCCGAGCGCCTGCAGCTGCCCTTCATCCACGAGGTGGAGGTTGAGCCCGGCCAGTTCGTGAACCTGACAATCTCCCCCGAGAGCGATGACTACGTGCCGTACGACGAGATCTCGCCCATGGTGTGGAAGGCCCTGCTCACCACCGAGGACGGCGCCTTCTTCCGCCACCGCGGCTTCATCACCAGCCAGTTCCGGGTGGCCCTGGCGCGCAACCTGGAGCGCGGCGGGTTCCGCCTGGGCGCCTCCACTATCTCCATGCAGATGGTCAAGAACGTGCTGCTCGGCCACCAGAAAACCCTCTCCCGCAAGCTGCAGGAGCTGTTCATCGTCTGGTACCTGGAGCAGAACCTGACCAAGGAGCGGATCCTCGAGATCTACCTCAACGTCATCGAGTTCGGCCCGGGCATCTACGGCATCGGCGCCGCGGCCAGGCACTACTTCGGCAAGCCGGCCGTGGCCATCTCGCCGCTGGAAGCCGCCTACTTCGCCACCCTGCTCCCCTCGCCCAAGGGCCGCTACATCCACTACTGCAAGGGCCAGCTCAGCCCCAAGTGGGACAAGTACACGCGCAGGATACTGCGGCGAATGCACAAGAAGGGGCACATCACCGACGAGGAGTACGCCGAGGCCAAGGAGGAGCAGGTCATCTTCCTGCGCGACTTCGTGGCCATGCCCACAGAGGTGTGCCAGGACCGCATCGAGACCCTGCTTGAGACATGGCGCGAGGAGAAACGGGACCGGCTCAAGAAGGTGGTGCTCCGCCTGGCCCCCCACCAGCTGGGCCTCCACCTGCCGCCGGAGAAGTAATCCCCGGGTGAATGAAGCCCTTGCCCTTGGCCGGGCCGTTACCGATCATCCCCTTCCAGCCACTCGGAGGCCGCGTCGGCGATGGTATCGAATCGCTCGCTGCTCCAGGTGTGGCCTGGGAACGGCACCTCGTATGGCGTCAGGTTGGCTGTGCCATACGCTGGCCGGTGACGCTGGACGAAGGCGGCCAGCACGAGGCCCTTTTTCCAGAGCTCCGCGGCCGTCCTGGGTTCCATGTGCAGGTACGCCTCGGCGAGGCGGGCCAGGCCCTGCTCTTCGCGGAAGAACCAGATCAGCGGATGGTCAACATGCTCGAGCGCGGCCCCGGGATCACCTCCTTGCCTGGCGGCGTCAGCTGCGATCACTGCCTGGATCACCTGCTGAACCGGTGGCGAGTCCTGCCCTTGTCCTCCTTCATCATGTCGCTGGTCCTCGAGACACAGGAGGTCGACGCAGGGCTTGATCTTGCAGTCGCCCTCTGCGCAAGCGGCGCCTTCAAGCCAGGCCGCCTCAGCCATCTCCATGTCCCCCGCCTTGTAGTTGGCCAAACCGTGCAGGTGGAACAGGTGCCTGGCCACCGGTTCACCCAGGCCCCTGAAGTTCAGCTGATCCAGCGCGCGCCTGGCCTCTCCCCATTTCCCGTCCACAGCGAGCCCGTGCGCGTGGGTCGCCATGGCGCCGGGGTGGCCGGGATTGTGCCGCCATTGATGCTCGCCATCCTGCTCGACCATCTCCCCGGCCATCATCTGGGCCTGTGTAAGATCCTGCAGGTACTCCTGCTCACCGACCTTCTCCTGGCGCAGGCGCCGCACCATGGACTCGGCGTCCGCCTCGGGCAGCGTGCGCAGCTCGGCGGCGAGCTCCCGGGCCTGGGGGCGGGTCTTGAACATGGCCCCCCCGCAGCCCAGGTAGCTGGCGTCGAGCTGGGGGAGGGGCTCCATGTCGCGCACGCTCTTGGCCCGGTTGAGCGACCGCGGATCCTCGTCGAGCGGCACGATCTCCACCCCGCCCTCCCGGGCCGTGACGGCGGCCACCCATTGGCCTTCCCGATCCGTGGCCAGCAGGGTGGCCGCAGATACCGGGACCCGGTAGATCTCCTCTGCCCGCTCGTCGTCCAGACGGTAAGCGATGAGCACCTTGCTCGGCAGGGGCGTCGTGGCCAGATGAAAAACGAGCCCCTGGCGTCGGGCACAGGCCAGCGACTGTTGGTGGCGCGGGGACACGCCATCCAGGAGGGCAGAAAAGACGAGATGACCTGATCGGCTCAGCGCGCCGATACGGATCGACGGCGTCGCATTCTGTTGAGCCGGAATGTAGAGGATCACGAATCCATCGCCGCCGGGGTGACCGGTAGCCGCCACCAGGCTCATGTCATCCCGTACCGTGCTGCCGGACAGGGGGGTGCCGCGCTCGGTATAGGGCCGCGCTGGTTTCTCACCGATCTGCCCGAACAACCCGACCTCGCCAGCGCATGTAATGGCGGTGATCGCCGGCGCCTTCTCCAGGGTGCGGATGACGCGTTGACGCTCCAGATCGACGATGGAGGTGCTCGCCTCCGGGCAGGTCAGCCACATGTACTTGCCGCTGCGCACGACCTGCAGCCCCATGTCCTTGATCTCAGCGGGCAGGAGGTCGCGCGGGCAGCTCCATCCGAGAATCTCCAGACTCTCGCAGTCGATCTGTAGCAACCAACCGGCCGCCCCGAAGATCCAGATCGTGCTCCCGCTGACAGACCATGTCCCGGGCGCTCCCATGGGTTCAGGGGTGCGAAAAGAAGCGGCCCTGGTCGCCCGCCGGGTCGAGATGTCCATGACGCGGAGGAACACCCACTGTCCCTCCATTGAGACCAGGACGATGCTCTCTCCGCCGGGCAGCAGCCAGTCCGAGGTGCTGCCCCCACTCCCGCGGAATTCAATGACGTTGATGGCAGGATCGCCGGGGGAGTCGAAGCTCTGATACCTCCACTCACGGCGGATCCCGGCCTGGATTTCATCGAGCCGCTCCCGCCACCTGGCCTTGGTCCCCCCCCGAGTCACGTCGTGGCGCCGCCGCGCCAGGGCACGCGCGCTGAACAGCTCCCCCCGCTCCTGGAGCTGTCGAAGCATCCTCGATGATTCCAGCTCGTCGTTCGCCTCGTCGATGCCGGTCCTTACCGCGCGCGCCTGCTGCTCCTCACCCTGTTTGAGCGCGGAGACGTCCACGCTATCCCAGTGTCGCCGCGCCTGGTCAGGTTCCCCCCGGGCGAGGGCGTCCTTGGCCTGCTTCAGCCCATCAAGGGCCGCTGAACGGCGCCTGGCGAGCAGGCGGGAGTTGGCCTCACCGAGGAGCTTCCCGGCATCCTTGACCCCCTGCAGGGCCTGTTGGTGGCGCTCAAGCAACTCGATGAGCTCCGCCTCCGCGCCGGCGTCGAGCAACACCGCCGCTTCACTCAAGGCCAGGATTGCGTCAACGCGTTGAGCGGCCGGCGCCCGGGCCTCTGACTCTTCCAGGCGGCCGAGGTGAGGAGAACTATTTTGCTGGCGCACAGCGGCTCGCAGCCGCGGTTCGAGCCCCAGGTAAAGGGCCAGCCCGCTGCGTAGCTCCCCGGTTTCGAGCGCGGCGATCACCGCGTCCACCGCCGCCTCATCTTCTCTCTCCCGTTGTCGGCGCCTGGCCTCCTCAAGGCTGGCCCGGACCTTCTCATCTGCTCCCCCAGCCATCGCCTGCTCAAGCAGCGCAGCAGCCTCGCCGAACCTCTCCTGGGCCATGGCTTCATCGGCCCGCTGGATCAGGGTTTCACTCCTTTCACGCCGTCTTGCGTCCCGGACCTGGCGGAGAGCTTCCCTGGCCACCTCGCTGTCTGGCCACTGCTCCAGAAGATCCTTCGCGAGCTGTTCCGCCTCGACGATTTCCCCGGAGGCGAGCGCCTGCTTCACCTCCTGCTCCAGCGGGCCGAGCAACCTGGCCCGGAGCGCCGCCAGGTCCTTGTCAAGGGCATGCACGCCATGGTGGGCAGGAGCAAGCTCACGGGCCGCCTCGAGCCGGCTGTTCGCCAGGTCAGCCTGCTCGCTGCCCAGGGCCTTGCGTGCCAGCACCAGGTGGACCTCCGCCGCCTCCGGATCGGCGATCCCGCGAACATGATCCTCTGCCCGGTCAGCCTCTCCCAGGTGGGCCGCGGCCAACCCAAGCAGCACGCGGACCTCGGCAGCCCTGGCCGCGTCCGGGGACAGTTGAACCGCCACGCCCAGCGCCTCCTGGTAGGAGGCCAGGGTGTTGACCAGGAGATCAAGCAACGCGCGCGCGGCGGGCAGACGTCCTCTGGACCTGACCAGGGCGGCCTCGTACTGCTGCCGGGCGGCGAGGTAGTCGTACTCGGCCATGGACGCGTCGCCCATGCCGAGCAGCTCGTCCGGTGCCAGCTGCCCCGCGTCAGGATCGAGTCCTTCCGCAACGGGCTCAACCGAAGCGTCAGCAGCGAGCACCGTGGGCTGATGGCCCACGTCTTCATCGCCAGCGGTGAGCGGGACAAGGGGGCTCTGTTGCTCGTCGAGCTTGAAACGGACCCAACGCCGCGCCCCGTGTTCAAGCCCCGAAATTTTTGCGTGGCAGGCGTCCTCGCCGCTGGGCTTGTGACGCAGCAGGACAAGATCATCGTCCTCGGCCACCACCTCCAGCTGGTCCTGGAAATGTGAGATCAGGGTGCCCTGCAACGCGGTCTTCTGTCCGTAGCGGCGCTCCTCCTCGTTGGGGTGCAGGCCGCGGTCCGTGGGATTGACCCGGCGGATCATGCGTACCAGCTCCAGGACCTCGGGGACAATCCGCCCGCTCAACACTTCCTCGGGCTCAAGCTGCTTCCGTCGCCTCTTCCTTCCCCGGCCTCTGGCCATGCCCCCTCCTTCTGTGTCGACAATCATCAGGTCATCGGCCGACAATGTCACGGTCCGGTTGCCGCGCGCTGATGACGTCGACGAACCGTGACTGTCCCCGCTGTGATCACAGTCCTATTTCCCCTCGCCCAGAAGGCGCTACAATAGCCCCATGTTTCGTGTGCTCCCCCTTTGTCTCGTGCTCTCCCTGGCCGCGTGCAAGGAGCAGAAGCCCCCCGCGCCGGTGCAGGAGGTACAGGCGTCCTCGCTGCCGAAGATCGTGGTCAAGGCCGACCGGGAGATGCTCTTCACCCACGCCACCACGGCGGGAGGCTTCGCCACCGTCGACAAGCTGGACAAGGTCCCTGAAGATCGGCGGGGTTGGGTTCGGGTGGTGGACCTCGGCATCAAGCCGGCCCGGCGCATGGACCACGAGCTGGTGTACGTGGCCGACCTGCGCACCGCGGGCGACGACGGCGCCTTCCCCCATGTGGTCATGTCCCGCGCGGCCTTCGAGTCGGCCGCCATCGGCAGGGCGGGCGCCGGAGCCACGGACCCTCCCCCCAAGCCCGGCGAGGCCACCGCGGGCCACGGCCAGGTGATCCTGTACGCCACCTCCTGGTGCGGCGCCTGCAAGACCGCGCGCCAGTACCTGTCGGGACGCGGCGTGCCGTACATTGAGAAGGACATAGAGAAGGACCAGGCGGCGGCCCAGGAGCTGCTGGCCAAGGCCAAGGCCGCCGGCGTCTCGGCAAGCGGGGTGCCCGTGCTCGACGTGGGCGGCACCCTGGTGCAGGGGTTTGACCAGGCGCGCATCGAAGCCCTGCTAGACGATATGAAGCCAGCGGCGAAGCAGAAGTGATGTCCGCCGCCCATACCGGAGCGAAACCATGATCCGCAAACTGATCCCCGCCCTCCTGGCAACCTCCATCCTGCTGGCCGCCCCCAGGGCCGAGGCCAAATGGTTCGAGTTCTGGGTGGCCCCCGTGGCCGGCTACGGCTGGGGCTACGGCACCTCTGACAAGGACTTCTACAACCACGCCAACGGCGGGGCCATCGGCGCGGAGGTCGGGGTGAAGATCCTGTTCATCGGCATCTACGCCGACTACATGGGCTGGATCGGATCCGACTTCGACGCCTTCAGCGCGCACCTGATCACCGCGAACCTGGGCGGGGACTGGGCCCTCGAGCTCACCGATAACTTGCACCTGTTGATCCGGGTGGGCGCCGGGATTCAGCTGGGCCTCCTGCCAGAGGAGTCCATCGTGGAGATCAACGACGTCAAGTACGAGCAGAAGAGCACCCGCGCCGTGGGGGTGCGCGCCGGCCTGGGCATCCGCTACGGCTTCGCCAAGGTGCTATCCATCGGGCTGTTGCCCATGATCGGCTACCACTACGCCTTCGGCGGCCCAGGGACCCCCGTCAACCACGGCAACAGCCACGGCTTCGACGTCACAATCCTGGCCTTCTTCAGGCTTGGGTTGGGGGTGTAGCCCACGGTCACGGTCACGCCCCACGGATCACGGATCACGCCCCACGGATCACGCTATTCCATCCGCGCCTTGATCGCCTCGCGTTCCATGAGCGACGGTGGGTGGAGTTCCAGGTAGCGGCGGTACGCCTTGCGCGCCTCCTCCTTGCGCCCGATCTGCCACAGCAGGTCGCCCCGCAGCTTGTGGGCCCGCTCCAGGTCTGGATCCATGCTCGTGGCCCGGGTGGCGAAGTCCAGGGCGCCGGCCAGGTTCTTCACGCCCTGGAGCCAGCGAGCGTGGGCCAGCTGGGCCAGGGCCAGACGGTAGCGTTCCAGGCGGGGTGAGGCGCCCAGGGGATCGGCCGCGATCTGCTTGGGCGCCGTCGCGACGGCCGCGGTGGTCGCCTCCCCGAAGAGGGTCTTCAGATCCACAGGCTCGAAGGCGCCCAACAGGTGGGGGCCGCGGCTGATCCAGAGAACAAAGGCCGACAAGTCCACCACCACCCCGTGGGTGGCGGTGAGGGAGTCCAGCGCGGCCCGGTTGCCCAGCCCAAGGGGCTCGTCATCCACGCCCGTACGGTTGCGCAGGATCATCGCCGCGGTCTCAACATCCAGGCGCCCGCCGAAGCGGCGCAGCAGCTGCTTGAGCCGCTTGCCCCGGGCCTCGCTCGTGCTGTACCGCCGGCGCCAATCATTGGCCGCGTCCCCCTTGAACTTGGGGTTCTGGAGGTGGTTGGCAGCCACAACCAGCCCGCCGCGGCCCTTGCGCACGGCCACCTTGGTCGGGGTGAACTCCAGCACAACCGCGTCCTGGGCCTTGCCGTCGGCCAGCATGAAGATGCCTGGCGCCATGGCCGGCCGCGCCTTGATCAGCTTGATCGCTTCCTTGATGTTGCTGGCCTGCTCCAGCAGCTCCCGGGCCAGCAGGGTCAGGGGGATCCCGTCCTCCAGGCCGTCGTCGCTGTGTGCCGCGTTCACCGCCACGAAGAGCCGCCGGGCGTTGACCCCGGTGACCACCCCCATCATGCCTGGCCACGCCACCGAGACGAAGGGGATGCCCTCCTCTGCCTGGTACATGAGCAGCGCCTTGTCGGTGTCGAACATCCGCCCGGCCGCCAGCTCGAAGGTGCGCCCCACGAGCATACGGTTCTCAACGGTCTTCTTGCCCCAGGCCGCGAACATGTGGCTGCCAGGCAAGGGCGAATCCGTGGCCTCCCCGGTCAGCTCGTGCACGGCGTGGTAATAGAGCAGGCGGTGAAACGGGGGCTCGGGGAACTCGGAGGAGTCCACCATGGTGCGGCTGAAGGCCGCCAGCTCAACCAGGCGCACCGGGGGCACGCCGTCCATCAGGTCACGGTGACGCCAGCGGGAGCGGTTGCTCAGGTACCAGCGCCGGGCGCGTTCAGGGATGCGGCGCTTCAGCTCCAGGGCCACCTGTCGGTCCATGGCGGCCGTGACCCTGCTGGCCAGGAGGCCGTGGCTGTGGCCCATCATTCGCGGACCGCCCCGCAGGGTGAAGCGCCAGAAACCCCCGCGGCGCTCCAGCTTGCTCTTGCCCGCGGTCAAGATCGGCCGGCCGGTGTCCGTTGACTCCAGGGTCACCGTGGCAGGAAGCGGCG
The DNA here is from genome assembly GCA_964497805.1 of uncultured Kofleriaceae bacterium. Taxonomy (GTDB): domain Bacteria; phylum Myxococcota_A; class Polyangia; family CAZCFB01; genus CAZCFB01. Next base: position 65,575 of record CAZCFB010000007.1, on the reverse strand, counting down.
GCCCGTCGTCCTCGGGCACGTTGATGAGGGTCCACTGCCGGAAGGCGGTGTAGACCAGCACCAGGCTGAGCACCAGCACAAGCACCAGCATCCCGACGGAGCGGAGCAGCCGCCGAAGCGTATCCTTACCCCGCTTTCCGATGACCAGGCTCGGCATCGCTTAATTCCTCCGGGCCGCTTTGTTTACCAGGGCCGCCACTGCGCCTCAACCCTGTACCAGCAGGATAAGCCCCAGGAGCAGCAGGAACAGCACCACGAGCACCCCCACGGCGTGGAGCACCTGCATCACGAACCGTTGTCGCAGGTGCCGCACCAGGCCGGGCGGCGACAGGACCTCGGCATCCACCGGCGTCTCGGCCCCGGACTCCAACCCGCCGCCGCTGAACCGCGCCAACAGGGCGCTGGCGTTGTCCTGCCCGCCGGCAGACCTGGCCCTGGCCGTGAGCTCAGCCGCCGCTTCCGCCAGTTCATCTCCGGCCTCCAACAGCACCAGCCGGATCTCTTCCCCGGGGACCTGAGCCGAGACCCCGTCGCTGCACAGGAAGAGGAGGTCATCCTCGGCCAGGGGGATGGAGGCCATGAACGGGTCCAAATACTCGGCGATGCCCAGGGCCTGGAGCACCACGTTGGAGTGAGCCATGCCCTGCCCACTCTCCTCTGGCCCGTCGCCTCCGGACTCCGCTGGCAGGGCCAGGGACTGGTCCTCGGTGAGCTGGATCAGCCGGTCGCCCCGCAAGATGTACGCCCTGGAGTCACCCACATGGGCCAGGAGCAGGTGGCCGTCCATCACACAGGCCGCGGTGAGCGTGGTGCCCATGCCGCGCCGGCTCGGGTCCTCGCGCCCCTCCCGCCGAACCTCAGTGTTTGCCTGGATCAGGCTCTGGATCAGGCTCTCCGCCAGCGCGTCGCGGGTCCTGGCGTGGGCCGCCTCCACCTCCCTGTTAACGACCTCCCCGGCCAGCTGGCTGGCTCGGTCCCCGGCCAGGGTTCCTCCCATGCCGTCCAACACGGCGAGCAACGCCGCGCGGCCGGGCTCGACCTCAAGGCTGTTTTGCCCCTGGTGGAGCACCTCGCCGCCGGCCAACTGCGAGGCCAGCACCAGGTCCTCATTGCGCGGACGGACGAGCCCGATGTCCGACTCCAGCGCGACCCTGACTCGGACGGGGGGCATTCAGAATTCGGGACGTTGGCGGGGCCGAGGCGCGCTTACGCGTTGATCTCGAAGCGGAGTAGCTGGTCCCCGATGCGCACCAGATCGCCGTCGGTGAGCACCTTCGGCTCACGGATACGCAGGAAGGTACCGTTGGAGGAGCCCAGGTCCTCGACCCAGGCCTGGTCCCCGTCCAGGGTGATCTGCAGGTGCCGCCTGGACATGAACTGGTCATCGGTGAACAGGAGGTCTCCCTCCTCGCGGCCGATGATGACCTGCGGCTGGTGCAGGTGGAAGCAGTCGCTATAGACGCCCGCCACCGTGTACTGCTGCAGCCGGCCCCACGGGTTGCGGTGGGGCGAACCGAAGAGCAGCACGCCGTGCTGGACCGCGGGGATCATGCTGCGCTCGTGGTCCCCGGCGAGGTCGAAGCGGAGCACCTCCTTGCCGAGCAGCACGAAGTCGCCGCCGGCGATCATCACCGGCTCCCGCAGGCGCAGGTAGACCCCGTTGCAGCTGTTCAGGTCCCGGATCAACCAGGACCCTCCCTCCTTGTAGATTCGGCAGTGGCGTGGCCCCAGGTACGGATCATCGTGGAAGCAGATGTGACCGTCGGTCTGGCCTAAATCCCAGCTCTCCTCGTTGATCGGGTGCTCCTGGCCATCGCTGCCATCCCGGTTAACCGATACCAGGCGAGCCAGCACGGCCTTGTCAGAGACAGGAGCAGCGGCGGCGGCTTGCGGCATCGCAGGCGCGGAGTGATCCGGCGGAGCGGTCTCCTTGGCGCCTTCCGCGCCGACCTTGGGCACGGCGATGGGCGTCTCCATGCCACCGCGGTGTTCGAAATCCTTGATCGCGGGCTCGGGCGGCGGGACCGGATCCGGATCGGGCAGCGGCGGGATTGCCACGGGCTCGGGCTCGGGCTCCGGCTCTGGCTCTGGCTCCGGATCAGGATGCGGCGGGATTGCTAGCGGCTCCGGCTCTGGCTCCGGCTCAGGCTCCGGCTCAGGCTCGGGCTCAGGCTCTGGCTCCGGCTCTGGCTCCGGCTCCGGCTCAGGCTCCGGCTCGGGCTCCGGCTCGGGCTCCGGCTCAGGCTCCGGCTCGGGCTCAGGCTCTGGCTCCGGCTCGGGCTCCGGCTCGGGCTCCGGCTCCGGCTCCGGCTCTGGCTCCGGCGGAGGCGGCTCGGTCTTGATCGTGGAAGCCACGGGCGCGGAAGCTTCACCTGCCACCAGCGGCTTCCCGCAGTGCTGACAGAACTTGAAGCCTGATGGGGTTTCCCCACTGCAACTGGCGCAGATAACCTTCTCAGGCTTCTCTTCCTTGGCCTCAAGGGGCTTGCCGCACGCCTTACAGAACTTCATTCCCGGGGCGTTTTCGGTGCCACAGGAGGCACAAACGTTCTCCTTGGCGGCTTCCTCTTCCTTGGGGGCCGGCTGACTCATTGGAGTCCCGCAATACTGGCAAAAGCGGGAGCCATCCCGGTTGTCCTTACCACAGCTTGAGCACGAAGGCACTGGTCACTCCTACCTGAAGGTTCCTGGGCGATCAGCCGACAAATGCTCATTTACATCGTCGCTGACCTGAGTTAATAGGGAATGCCCAACTTGTGGAAAGGAAAGTACCAATTCGCTATCTGGCCGTCAATCTCTTGGTAACAACGCTCCTTTGTGGGTGCGGCCCCATGGTGCGCGCTCCCAGCTTCCCGGAGCGATCCCAGTCCGTGGCCAAGGGGTCCCCCTTTGGTCCATTCGCCGGCCAGGTGGTTGATGCTGATTCCCAAACCCCCATCGCCGGGGCCGTGGTCGCTGCCAGCTGGCACTTCCAGCGTGGCGTGGGGAACAGCGCCCCGGAGGCCAGCCGGGTGATGGAGACCACCACGGACGTGGACGGCCGCTACCAGGTTCCGTCCCTGCGGGACCTCCCAACCGGTATGAGCACCCGCCTCTCCAACCTCACCCTGGTGGTGTACAAGAAGGGGTACGCGGCGTACCGGCATGATCGGAGCTTCACCTCTGGCGGCACACGCCACAGCAACTTCGCCCAGCTTGACGCTCAGGTGGCCCTCTCCCGCTGGAGCCCGGAGCTCTCGCGCGCGCGTCATCTCCTCTTCATCGGGGGCGCCACGGCAGTACGGGAAGCCTCCGCGTGGGAGGTCCTGGCCGCTGCCGCCGAGCTGGACGGCGAGAGAAAGGCCGCCACCGGGCTCTCCTCCGGCGGGGCCGCCCTCAAGCCCCTGGCCAGCAGCTCACCCTTCATGCTTGACGCCGGAAAGCTGCTCACCTCGGACGAGCTCAGGGCCATCACCGGATACACCGGCGCCTTCACGGTGGGCCGGCTCAAGGAGCCGCGGTCCGAGGTGCAAGACTCCCTCCACTTCAGGGCCGAGGGCAAACCGGAACGCTACGACGTCGCTGTCCGCCTCTGGCGGGCCTCGGGCGACGCCATGACCACCCGCTATGAGGAGCTGCTCAACGCCCTGCCCAACAGCAAGCAGAACGACGAGGTGGGGGACCGCTCCTTCTCCGTGGTCCAGGGTGAGATTCTGGGCCTCGGCGTCATGGACCGCACCGACTCGGTGATCCTCCTGTTGACCTGCGGGCGCGGCCAGTGCGTCAAGGATGAGATGCTGCTCACGCTGGGCAAGAAGCTCCAGGAGCACCTGCACCGGCTGCCCCCATACAGCCCGGAAGAGAAGAGTGAATCCGGCCAGGGCGAGGGCGGCGCAGAGGACGAAGACGAGGACGAGAAATGAGCCGTGCCCGCAACATCCTCCTGCTCTGCGCGGCCATGCTCGCCTGGAACGCCAGCCCGGCCCTGGCCTACGAAGGGCCTGACACCCATGTGGGGCTCACCACCGAGGCGGCCCTGGCCAGCAAGCTCCACGCCTACCTGCGCGGCGAACACGGCCTGGGGCTCGGCCTCTTCACCCGCCTGCAGATCCAGGGGGAGGCCATGGACTCCCGGGCACACCGGCTGCTCCAGCTCGACCTGGACAAGATGGATCCAGGCGGCGGCTACCGCCCGGACAAGTCTTACGGCCAGTACGCCATGTCATGGGCCCTCGCCGGCGCCGTGCTGGCGGAGATGCCGGCCAGCGAGAACCGGCACCACTTCCTCTGCCCCACCACCAACAGCGGCCTCAAGAACCTGCGCCCCATTACCGGGTGGGTGCTCGGCCTGCTGGCCACCCTGGAGGGGGGCGACACGGTGCGCCAGTTCTTCACCGGCACTGGCTTCGATCTCACCGGCAAGCTGGCCACGGACTGGCTCTTCGCGCCGGAGAATCCTCACGGCATGGCGGCCTTCCACCGCGAGCTGGCCGCCGCGGTGAGCGAGGACGCTCCGGCCCGCCGGGCGCACCACCTTGCCCTGGCCCTCACCGCCCTGGGAGCCATGCTCCATGTGCTCCAGGACATGGCCTCCCCCACCCACGCGCGCAACGACTTCGCCGACGGGCACCTGGAGCGCCTGGGGTCCAGCACCTACGACCGGGGCTCGGCCTACGAGCGGTTCGTTGCCAGCCAGTACGGCCGCCTGGGGATCCCCAAGTACAAGGGCCCCGCCGTGGCCCGCGCATCCCTGCGGCAATTTTTTCACTCCCCCCGTTGGGACGGCCTCGCGGACCTGACCCACCTGGCCCACTTCTCCCCCGGCACCATCCCGGCCAACACCCAGCTCCTCCCGGGGACCGACCTGAAGCAGCTCCAGAAACGCCTGGAGAAGGGGCTGACCTTTCAGGAGCCCCCGCTGGGCAAGATCGACCTGGCCTGCGCAGCCAAGAAGACCTGCTACCTGCGTGATCCCAGGGGAAATCGCCCCCTGCTGGCCTACCGCCTGGGACGCAAGGGCAAGCTCATGTTCCGGCTGGACAACAGGGTGTACGCCGCCGCGGCCAGGGAGCTGCTCCCCAGGGCCGTGGGCTTCTCCGCCGGGTTCATCGATCACCTGCTGCGAGGCAAGGTGGACCTGGCCCTCAAGTCCGCCACCCAGGTGGAGGTGGTCAACCGGAGCGCCGAGTTGGCCGGCGGGAGGGTGCGGATCTTCGCCGAGGATGAGGCGGGCAAGCGCACGCTGCTGGGCGCTCAGGCACTTGACGCGCCGGTGAAGACAGGCGCCTCCCTGGTTGTGTTGACCGTCCAGATCCCCAAGGGCAGCAAGAAGCTCGTCGCCCTGCTGGAGGGGACTGAACAGGCCACGGGCGATCCGCTGGTGGCCACGAAGATTCTCACGCTTTAGGCACGAGCCAGGACGCAACAGCGTCCCCTACGATTCCGGGCCCTTCACTTGCATTTCTTCATTAATTCCTTCATGACCTTGTCTGGCGCCTTTGTGCCCTTGATGAAGCGGCGGAAGGAGGCCTTGGCCTTCTTGCATTTCTTGGCGGAGGCATGGGCCAGGCCCATCAGGAGGTGAGCCTTGTGGTGCTTGGGGTTGGCCTTGATGGCGGCGGCGTAGCTCTTGAGCGCCGCCTTGAGCTTGCCCTTTTTGCGCTGGACCTTGCCCAGGTCACAAAGTATCAGGGCGCGGTTCTTGCCGCGGACCAGGCTCAGGGTCTTCTCCAGGGTTCCCTCGGCTTCATCCAGCTTGCCCTGGCGTCCCTGGACCAGGCCCAGGCGGTACCAGGCGCGCAGGTAGCGAGGCTCCAGCTTCACCGCCTTGGCCAGCTGGATCTCCGCCGCGGCCAGGTCCTTCTTCTTCATTAGCAGGGATCCAAGGCTGAAGCGGGCCATGGGGTTCCTCGGCTCCAGACCCACAGCCGCCTCCAGGGCCTTGATGGCGGCCGGGAGCTTGCCCAGGTTGAACAGCGCCCCGCCCAGGTTGAGGCGCACATCGGCGTCTCTTGGCAGGTACTTGCCTGCCATGATGTATGCCTGGGCTGCCTTGTCATAGCGTTTCTTGTCGTAGTGCAGCAGGCCGAGGTTGAACCAGGCCCTGCCGTAGGAGGGCTTCGCCTTCACCGCGGCCGACAGGTGCTTGAGCGCCTCTTCGGCGTCCCCCGCCTCGAACAGCAGGGCGCCCAGGCCGTTGTGAGCCTCGGCCATGCCGGGCTGGCGCTTGATCGCGGCGCGGAAGTCGGCCATGGCCTGGCCCGGGTTCTTCTGCTTGCGCAGCACCACGCCCCGTTGGAAGTAGCCGCGCGCGTCCCCGGGGAAGGCCTTGATGGCCTGGGTGAAGGCCACCACGGCTCCCTCGAGGTCGCCAGCCTTGAGGGCCGCCGCCCCCTTCCTGAGCGCAGCCTCCGGGCCGGCCTGAGCCGCGGCGCTCCAACTTGTCAGCAGCAGGGCAATGATCATGATTCGAGTACGCATGAGTCCTCTCTCGGGTGCGGGTCGCACAAGATGGTACACCAGGAATTGATACGGGATCAGGCCGGGTATTAATTCATCCGGCGGCGCTCAGCTGCCGAGGGCGCCAGCGATCTTCCGCTTCACATCGGCTTGCCGCGCCGGGTCCAGGAGCTTCTCCCCGGAGTCCGCCTCACAGACATAGAAGATGTCCACCGCGCGGGAGGCCTCGGTGTTCACCCGGGAAACCTGGATGGCCAGGCCGAGGTCGCTCAACGCCCGGGTGATGGCGTGCAGCACCCCCACGCCGTCCTCCGCCTGCACCTCCACCACGGTGAAGCGGTCCGACGCGTCGTTGTCCAGGGTCACCTCGGTGGGGATCCTCGGCACCACCCGCCGGAGCAGCGGGGATCCGGGGGCTATGCGGCTGCGCACCAGGGCGTCCAGCATCACCTCGCCGCCCAGGACGCCGCCCAGGTCTTGCTCCAGGCGCTGCCACGGCGGCTGATCATCCGCGCGCGGGGCCCGCACCGTGAAGATGTCCAGCACCCGGGTGCCCAGGGGCTCGCCGGGCCGGGGGTAGAGGGTGTGCGCCTGAGCAGCCAGCACCTCCACGCGGTGAGCCAACATCACCCCGGTGATGGCGGCCAGCAGTCCCGGCCGGTCCGCGCAGCACACGGTGAGCTGCCAGGTGTCAGCGCCCCGCCGGCGCACCCGGGTTGAAACCTGGACCTCGCCCACGTCCAGGTCCAGGGCCGCGCCCACATGGTGCAGCAGGTCGTCTTCCTCGTGGGCCAGGAGCATTGAGCTGGGCAGGCGCTGGGCCATGACCACGCCCTCCTCGCCGAAGCGGCCGCGCAGCACCCCCTCCAGCTTCTCCCGCCGCTCGGCTGCCTGCCGCTCCCGATCCTCCAGGGTGAGGCTCTTGCCCAGGGCCAGGAAGCCGTAAGTCTTGATGTACAGCTCCTCCAGAAGCTTCGCCTTCCACTCGCTCAGGTTGCCGGGCGCGGTCATGGCGGTGTCCGCCAGGGTGAGCAGATAGAGGGCGCGTAGCCGGTTGATCCCCCCCACCAGCCCGGCCAGGCGGCCGATGACCTCAGGATCCTCCAGGTCCCGGCGCTGGGAGGTGTGGGCCATGGTCAGGTGGTGGCGCACCAGGAAGGTGACATCCTCCATGAGCTCGGCGTCCAGGCCCAGGCGAGCGGAGGCGCCCCGGGCCAGCCTCGCCCCGCTGGCCGCGTGCCCTCCCCCCAGGGGCTTGCCCACGTCGTGGAGCAGGGCAGCCATGAGCAGCGCCTCTGGCCGCTCCAGCCGGGACGCAAGGTCCACGGCCGTTGCGTGCTCTTCTGCCCCCTCCCCCCGCATCCAGGCCTTGATCTGGGCCACCACGTACAGGGAGTGACGGTCCACGGTGTACACATGGTAGAGGTCGTGCTGCACGCGCCCCGTGCAGGGGCCGAACTCCGGCAGGATGGCGGCCAGCACGCCCAGGTCATGGGCATCCTCAAAGGCCGAGCCCTCCTCGGGCCCCTCGGGGTGTGCCAGCAGCTCCATGAACAGCTCCGCGGCGCGAGGATCCGTTGCCAGCTGCAGACCGGGCTCCCCCGCGGCCGCCTCGGCCAGGAGGTCTCGGGTGGGCCTGTCGAGCCGCGCGCCACGCTCCTGACAGAGCAAGAAGGCCCTCACCAGCTCGGCCGGCTCCTGCCACAGGCGCTCCGGGGTGTTGGTGCGTAGCAGGTCCCCGGCCAGCTCCAGGTGCTCGCCCTCGTCGGCGGTCACCGGCTGCCCGGGCGGCTGGGCCCGGTCCATGAGGTGCAGCCGCTCCAGGATCCCCTCGGTCTCCATGACCACGGCGTGGGCATGGCGATAGTACGCCGCCATGAGCCGCTCCACGGCCGGGGCCACCGCGGGGGTCGCGCGGCGGATCCCGGGCACCTCCTCCTCGGGGAACAGGGCCGGAGCCAGCCGCTCTTGCAGCTCGAAGGTGAGCTGATCCTGCTGCCTGCCCGACTCGTTGTGCATGGCCAGGCGGAGCTGGCGCAGGAACCGCTGCGCGTGGAGCAGCGCCCGCTCCTGCCGCGGTGACGCGCCGCCCTCGGCGTCCAGCTGGTCCAGCTCGTCCAGCCCCAGGCGCGCCTTGGCCGCCCAGAGGCCGGTGGCCAGATCGCGGAGCCCGCCCCGGCCCGACTTGATGTTCGGCTCCAGGAGGTAGACCGTGTCCCCGAAGCGGTGGTGGCGTCCGGCGCGCTCCTCCAGAAGCAGCGCCATGAAGCGCCCCGACTCCGGCCCAAACAGGCGGCGCAGCCCCGCCGCCTGGAGCGCGTGGGTCAGGCCTTCGTTGCCGGCCAGGTGGCGCGCGTCCAGCAGGGAGGAGCAGACCGTGAGGTCCTCGCTGGCCAGGTCCAGGGTCTCGGCCTGGGTGCGCACGGCGTGGCTCACCTTCACCCCCGCGTCCCACAGGGGGTAGACCACCGCCTCCACCACCTTCACCGCCTCGGCCTCCTCCTCCTCGCACAGCACGAGCAGGTCCAGGTCCGAGTGAGGGTACAGCTCGCCGCGGCCGTATCCGCCCAGGGCCACCAGGCTGATCAGGCGCTCATCGCCCAGACCGGCCCGGCGGAACAGGGCCCTGGCCAGCTGATCCAGCTTGGCCGCGTGCCAGGCCAGGAGCCCGGCGGGATCCGCCCCGGTTGAGGCCGCCGCGAGCCACTCCCGTGCGCCGCGAACCTGCTTGGCGCAGGCCAGACGGAGCTCATCCTCTTTCAGCCCCTCAAGGCTCTTGAACTCACCCGACGATTGGGCCATGGTTCGAGCTGTACCACCTTTGAGGGAGGCAGCCAAATGCCCGAGCTGAAGCTTGTTCCTCTTGAGGAATTGCTCCCAGAAAATGAGCGGGAGAAGCTCATGCTGGAGCTAAAGGAGCTTGACGTAATGGAGCTCCCGCCCGAGGAGGACGACGACGTCGAGGTGGAGGAGCCGCTGGAGGACGATCATTTCGCCGACTTCCTCGACCGTCTCGAAGCCCTGGACATCGCCGCCAACATCTACCTGCCGGTGGAGTTCGACAGCACATTCAACATGGGCGACTTCACATTCGGCTCTGCGCTGACCCTGATGGAGGCGCTGGAGGAGCTGCGTGAGGAGCTGGAGGTGCTGGAGAATCCGGACGACGAGGACGAGGAGGACGGGATGAACATGGACGTCATCAGCGAGCAGTTCCGCTTCGCCTGGGACGCCTTCTCCCGCGCGGCCGCCGGAAGCGTGGCCCGCCAGCTCCCCCTCCTCCTCCAGGACTGATCCCGAGCATGTCGCCCTCCCCTCCCCTCGTACGCCCGGCGGCACTGAACGAATGACCACCAAGTTCATCATCAGAACGAGCAAGCCCGCGCGCGGCCGCCTGGAGCTGGAGGGCAAGCTCAACGAGCAGCAGATGCAGGCCGTGCTCCACCGGGAGGGCCCCGCCCTGATCATCGCCGGAGCGGGCAGCGGCAAGACCCGCACCCTCACCTACCGCGCGGCGCATCTGATCTCCTCGGGCGTAAGCCCGGAGCGGATCCTGCTCTGCACCTTCACCAACCGCGCGGCGCGGGAGATGATAAGGAGGGTGCAGGGGCTGCTTGAGGCTGAGCTGAAGCCGCTCTGGGCCGGCACCTTCCACCATGTGGGCAACCTGGCCCTTCGCCGCCACGCCGACCAGGTGGGCTTGCCCGAGAACTACGCCATCCTGGACAGCGAGGACGCCACCGACCTGATGGCCACCTGCCTGGCCGACGAGGGCAAGACCCTGCGCGCGGTGCGCTTCCCCAAGCCGCGCCTGCTGCTGCACATCCTGAGCCGGGCCGTGGACAGCCAGATAGGCATCGCCGAGTCGGTCAAGGCCCACGCCTTCCGCTTCCGCCACCTCACCGACGAGATCAGCCGGGTAGTGGACCGCTTCGTGGCGCGCAAGCTGCAGCACGGGCTGGTGGACTACGACGACCTGCTGCTCTTCTTCAAGATCCTGCTCACCGAGCACCCGGGCCCCGCCGAGGAGCTCACCTCCCGCTTCGAGCATGTGCTGGTGGACGAGTACCAGGACACCAGCCTGCTGCAGGGGGAGATCATGGACCTGTGCGCCGCGCGGCACGGCAACCTGTGCGTGGTGGGCGACGACGCCCAGAGCATCTACGCCTTCCGGGGAGCGCACTTCCGCAACATCATCGACTTCCCCAAGCGCTACCCCGGGGCCACGGTGTTCAAGCTGGAGCAGAACTACCGCTCCACGCCGGAGATCCTTCACCTGGCCAACGCGGTCATCGCCAAGAACAAGCGCCAGTACCCCAAGGTGCTGCGGGCCGAGAAGCAGCCGGGCATCACGCCGGCGCTGATCCCCCTGCGCGACGCCGAGCAGCAGGCCGCCTTCGTGGCCCAGCGCGTGCTTCAGCTGTACCAGGAGGAGGGGCACGGGCTTCGCGACCTGGCCGTGCTCTACAGGGCGCACTCCCACAGCCTGGAGCTGCAGGTGGAGCTGGTGCGGCGCAAGATCCCGTTCACGGTTCGCTCGGGGGTGCGCTTCTTCGAGCAGGCCCACATCAAGGATGTCACCGCCTACCTGCGCCTGGCCCACAACCCCTCCGACGCCCTGGCCTGGCAGCGGGTGCTGCAGCAGTGGCCCGGGGTGGGGCGCGCCTCCGTGGACCGGGTGCTCAAGGTCATCGAGGGGGAGCGGGCGCCCGACGACGCGGCGGCGCTGCTGGGCGACGGAGGGATGATCGCCGCCCTGCCCCCCCGGGCGCGTCCGGCCATTCACCGGCTGGGCGAGCTGATGAGGCGTATGGGCGGGGATGGCGGCATCCCCGAGATGATCGAGGCGGTGCTCAAGGCCCACTACAAGGAGTACGCCAGGGACCGCTTCCCCAACGCGGACACGCGCATCGAGGACCTGGAGCAGCTGGCCACCTACACCGCCACCTACGAGGGGGACCTGGAGCGGTTCCTCAGTGAGCTGGCCCTGGTTGCCGGCATCGCCGCCGAGGGGATCAGCCCGGGCGAGGTCCCCGAGGAGAAGATGACCCTGAGCACCGTGCACCAGGCCAAGGGGCTGGAGTGGAAGGCGGTGTTCGTCATCGGCCTGAGCGAGGGCATGTTCCCCGGGGGGATGGCCGTGCGCACCGACGAGGACGTGGAGGAAGAGCGCCGCCTGTTCTACGTGGCCGCCACCCGGGCCGAGGAGCAGCTCTACCTGTGCCAGCCCCAGTTCCAGGAGCAGCGCGACGGCATGCGCCACCTGCTGCGCCTGTCACGCTTCGTCAACGAGCTGCCCAAGGACGCGCCCCTGTACGAGCGGTGGGAGATCGAGGAGCAGCCCGAATGAGTTGGGGCCGCAAGGGGCTCCTGGTCGTCTGCTCCATGCTCTTCACTCTGCTCTTCATCGAGGCCGCGATGAGGGTGTTCTACCCGGACCTGCCCAGCAAGGCCGCCCTTGCAGAAGACGGAGACGGCCCGGAATCCACGCTCCCCCTTCTCACCCCCGGGGGGGGGATCCCGCCTTGCCCTCCCCTTGACGAGATCCGGCGCGGCGGCCGGCCCCGCGGAACCCCGACTCCTCCGCCCGGCGCCCTGCGGTTCCTGGTTGGCGGCGACTCGGTGGCTGACGGTATCGGCTCCACCGGCGGGCGCGGCTTCGCGGCGCTGCTGGCCAGGCGCCTGGGAGAACACCTCGGCCGTCCAGTACACCTGGAGAATGTCGCGCGCAACGGGGCGAATATGTGTATCTCCATGCCCCGGTTCATCACCTGGTTGCAGGACGGGCGGCCGCCGGATATCGCCCTCTTTCAGGTGTTCGCAGACGACCTGGAGTGGCGCATCGCCTACCGCAAGGACGACAGCCTGGTGCTGCTGCCCGAGCGGATCCGCCGCCCCCTGTTGCGCTGGTGGGCCTCCAACAGCTACCTGGCGAACTTCGCCTGGTACGCCCTGAGTTCAAGCGATGAACCGGGCGCGCGGCGATACATCACCCCCGAGGGACGCGAGCAGTTCAAGACCTACGCCCGGGCCATGCGTGAGCACGCCAAGAAGGCGGGCGTCCCTCTGGTGGTGGTCCTGGTCAAACCCACCGGCGACTCCATGTGCGCCGTTCCGCCGGCGGAAAATACCCCCTGCAGCTGGTGGGCGGAAGAGCTGGCCCTGATGAAGGCCCTGCTGGAGGAGGAGGGCATCACGCCGGTTGATCTCTCCGACCTCTGGGCGGGCGCCGAGGAGATCCACTACAGCCGGGAGCTAAAAAATTGGCGCGCCAATCCCAGGCGCCTCCCGATCCACCCGAACAACCGTGGGCACAAGATGCTCGCCGACGCCATCTTTCCCGCCCTGCTGACCGCCATGGGCAAAGGGGACGCTAATACATCGGTCCAGGCAGCTTCGCCGAGAAGGTGAACTTCTTCCAGGTGCTCCCCTTGTCGCAGGTCATGTATCCATGGGACTTGATGTAGTCGTATCCCCTGTAGCGTCTGGGGTGGCGGCTGATGTTGTAGTCACTGTCCTTCCAGTACTTGGCGTACAGCTTGCCGGGTGGCGATCCGGTACCGGCATTGTTGATACTCACATCGCAGGAGAGGCTCCGGGTGGCATCTGTGAAGGAGAGCATCTCGCTGCTGCTCCCCATGCCGACATACAGCGTGTGCTTGAAGGTGAAGCCCTTGTACTTGAAGGTGAAGGTCATCATGTAACCCGTCTTGCCGCCCCCGCCGGTGGTGGTGTAGGTGGCGGTCTTGTCGCACTCGGGGAGGTAGGTGAGGTCAAAGCTGGCCAGGCCGGTCATGACCACCCGCGCCGGCCCGACGCCAGGCCCGCACCCCGCGCCGCCGCCCGGGCAGAGCACACAACGCGGTGAGGACAGCCCCCATCTGGCGCTGCAGCTCCGAACCAACAGGAAATCGTGGCCGTCATGGGAGCACTTCAATAGATTGGGGCCGTCGCAGTAGTGCAGGTGTGGGGCGCAAAAGCGCCTGCCCCGGTCCACGGCCGGCCGCTGATCAACCGGCGGCGCCTGGTCGGGTGTGGAGATGGTGAGGTCCGGCTGTGGCGCTCCGTCCGCAGCAGGTCTCGCAGACTGCTCCGAGCAGGCGGCCAACACCAGCGTGGAGAAGACGGCAAGGACGGATCGCAACATGGGAGCCGTCATTTTAGCACCCGGGACCATCGAGCCCCCTGGCTGCACATATCATGGAGAGGGAGGGACCATGAGACGAGCCAACTTGATCTGGATTGTTCCGCTGGCCATTGCGCTGTTTTCCTGCCCCGGCGACGACGAGAGCTCGCCCCCCACCGACCTGACCATCAGCGACGCCCCCTCCGACCAGTCCACGCTGCCCGACTTGTTCACCCCCCCCCGGACCTGCCTCCGGACCTGTGGCCGCCCGACCGCCGAGGCCCCGACCTGCCCTGCACCTGCATCGTAGTGTCGGCCTGGACCGGCTGGACCACGAACCACTGCGGATGCCTCCACTTCAAGTGGGGCTGCAAGGAACGCCCGAAAACCTTCAACTGGTGCCACGTGCACTTCAGCTGTAAGTCCGAGGACACCGACCCGGTCACTGGCTGTACCCGGCCGCGCTACAAGTTCTCTGGCTGCGCGGTCTGCAACCCTAAGCCGGACATGTCACCCCAGGACCAGTCGGTTCACTGAGCCGCCAGCTTCTCCAGGATGGTCAGGGCCATGGTCTTGACGCCCTTGAACGAGGCAACGTTGGCCATGACGAACACGCCCACCTTCTTGTCCCGGCGGAAGGCCAGGTAGGCGGAGTAGCCGCCCGCGGTGTTGCCTGCCTTCTTGTAGATGTGGCCGCCTCCGTCGGGCTGGACCTCCAGGGCGTAGGCGATGCTGTCTCCCCCGGTCATGGGCTTGATGGGCTTGACCCACTCGGCAACGGCCGCGTCCAGGGCCCCGGCGCGCTGGCCGGTGAAGGTCTCCAGCAAGAGCAGCGCGATCTTGCCCGTGGTCAGCGCCTCGCCGGCGCCGGCCAGCACCCCCATTTGCCCGGGGTGTCCTGCCACCCGGGCGGTCCCCTTGTTGGCGTACCCCTGGGCCAGGCGTGACATGGCCAGAGCGGGCAGCTTGTTTACCTGCCCCCACAGGTCCGTTATCCCCAGCTCCTTTCTCAGGGTGGCGACCAGGAGCGCGTTGTACCCCGTCACCTTGAGCTGCTTCTCAAGCCCGAGGCCGAGCAGGCCGATGCCGAGGTTGGAGTACTTGTACGCCTTCCCCGCGGCCACGGGGGCGGCGAGCCCGAAGAGGTAGGTCTTGAGCGCGGCAAGGGTGTAGCCAGTGGCCGGGCTGATGGGGTCATTCTTGGGCAGGTTGGTGGGCATGCTCTCCAGGCCCGAGTGGTGGGCGGCGAGCATGCCGAGGGTGACCTTCTTCGTGCCGTTGGATCCAGCCAGGGCCGGCAACAGCGCCTCCACCAGCGCGCTCCGAGCGAGCCCGCCCTCCGCCACCTGCTGGGCCAGGATCAACCCGGTGAGCGCCTTGCTCACCGAACCTATCTGGAAGACGGTGTCCCCGTCGGGGATGACCCCGCTGCCCGCGCTGGTCTCCCCGAAGCCGTAGGTCCCCTCCCCTGCCTCGCCCAGGGCCGCCACCACCAGGCCCACGGTCTTGCTCGCGTCGGTGAGCGCCGCGGCCGGATCCACGTACGGCTTCACCACCCCGGCGACGATCTCCTTGATGGGATCCGGCGCCTGGCCGGACGGATCCTCCTCGCCGCATGCCGTGACAAGGACCAGCAGCGCGATGAAGGCATTTCTCATTGAAAAGCTACCCGCCGAGGATCTTGCCGATCTCCGACTTGATGATGGTCGCCAGATCGCCTTCCGCGCCGGCGGGGGCATCAGTGGGCCGGGTGGTCTGCCCGCCCCTGGCCTCGGGGCCCAGGCCCGCCTTTGCCCTGGCCGCCAGCAGGGGCTGCAGGAAGCGGGGCGGCAGCGGATCCGGGCCGCCCACCCTGGTGGCCTCCACGTAGATGCGCGCCAGGTGCTCCACCAGCTCCATGCGCAGGTAGGCCAGCTCCAGGTCGGGGCCACAGGTGATCACCCCGTTGCCCGCCAGGATCAGGGCGTCGTACTCGTCCAGGTAGGGCGCGGCCGCCTGCACCGCCTCCTGCCCCGGCATGGCCATGGGCACAGTGGGGATGATGGGCCCCAGGCTCACCACGGCCTCTGGCAAAAAGGGCCTGTCCAGGGACTTGCCCGACACGCCCAGGGCGGTGGCGGTGACCGGGTGGGCGTGGATCACCGCCCCCACGTCGGGGCGGGCGTGGTACCAGGCCAGGTGCAGGTTGATCTCGGAGAAGGGCTTGCGCTCCCCCTGCAGCTTCTTGCCGGTGTCATCCAGCACCAGCATCATGTCGGCCTCGATGTCCGCCTTGGACATGGCCGTGGGCGTGCACATGAGGCGCGCCCGGGGGAGCCGCGCCGACAGGTTCCCGTCGTGGTTGGCCACCCACCCCCTCTCCCAGAGGCGCACGCTGTAGTGGTGGAGCTCCCGGCGCTGATCAGCCTCGCTCATTCGCCTCACGGGACGTCCACCTCATCGATGATGCCTGTGATCAGGGAGCGGATGCAGATGACCTCGCGGTTGAACAGGGAGCGGGCCGCGTTCCCCTCGGAGTTGACCATGACCAGGTCGCCCACCCCTGCCTGCACCCGGTCCACGGCCAGGTAGGAGTGCCCCTCGTTCTCCAGGTCCGCGTTGAGGGGCTGCACCACCATGAGCTTCTGGCCCTCGTAGACCGGCTGCTTGGCGGTGGAGGTGACGGTGCCGAGTACGCGACAGATCTTCATGATTCGTCGTCCGTGTCCACGCTGTCCACGATGCCGATGATGGCGGCGTCCACCGGCACGAACCAGGGCTCGCACGCCTGGGCCGCCTCCCGCGCGTGGGTCAGGTAGACCAGCTCGCCGGGGCCGGCCCGGACCGTGTCCGCGGCCACGATGGGGTCGCCGGTGGGTTGTTCGTTGTGATCCAGGGGCTGGACAATGAGGAACTTGAAGCCCTCTGTCCCCTCGATCTTCTTCTCGGCAACCACCGTGCCCATGACTCTTCCGAGGTACACGCTACGCCTCCAATTCAGGCCCCGAGTCTACCCTACGCTTCCTGACCAATCCACCCTCCGGCCACTGCCGCCACGCCCAGCAGGGGGATCGTGTCCCGGTTCAGGGAGAAGCGCACCACCCCCTGGGGCAGGGGCATGAGCCGAGCCCGCTTCTCCAGCAGGGCCCGCAGCCGCTCCTCGTCCTGCTGAACCAGCCCACACAGCCCGCCGCCCAGCACGATGGCCTGGGGCACGAAGGCGTTGTACAGGTTGGTGATGCCCACGGCCAGGCCGTCCAGGGCCCGCTCCCACAGCCCCTCGGCGCCGGCGTCCCCCTGCTCCAGGCGCTCGGCCAGCCAGTAGCCCATCTCGGCCCAGCCCATCTCCTCTGGGTCCACCATGCCCGCCTCCACCGCCCGGCGGAAGAGCCCCGAGCCAGAGGAGACCGCCTCCAGGCAGCCCTGCTGGCCGCAATCACACATGGGGCCGTTGGGATCCACGATCATGTGGCCAAACTCGGCGGCGTTGCCCCGCTCCCCGCGCAGCAGCAGCCCCCCCACCACCGCGCCGCCCCCCACGCCGGTGGAGACCGTGATGTAGATGGCGCGCTTCAGCCCCCGCGCCGCGCCGAACACCGCCTCCCCCGCGCACGCCGCGTTGGCGTCGTTGACCAGCTTCACCGAGGCGAGCGAGGGGATGGCCGCCTTGAGCTTCTCGCCCAGGGGGTATGCCCAAAGGTGCTCCATGCGGGGCCAGGAGGTGATGCATCCCTCCACATCGTCCAGGGGGCCGCCGGCGCTGATGCCCAGCCCCAGGGGCTCCATGCCCCAGGCCGTGGTCTGCTCCGCCACCCACGCCACGAGAGCATCCCCGTCCGGCACCTCCGCCGTTGGCTTGCGCTCGTGCCGGGTCAGGTCCCCCGTGCGGCTCACCGTGGCCAGGGCCAGCTTTGAGCCCCCCAGGTCCAGGGCGAGGACGTCGCTTGCCGCGCTCATCTTAGAACCGCGCCTGCGCCGTGATGCCCGCGCCGATGCGCACCGGCTCGTCGAAGGTCCGGGTTTTGGTCTGGTCGGCCGCGAAATCAAGCACAGCCGCGTTGTGGTCGTACTCGAACAGGAAGAAGGCCAAAATGGTGAGCATGTCCGACGGGTACCAGCGCGCGTTGAGGCGCACCGAGTAGACTGGCACGCGGTCCTCGTCCTCGGGCAAGATCCGGTACTCCCCGTCGCTGCCCACGATCACAGTGTAGGTTCCGATCAGGTTGGTGGAGGGGGTGCTTCCCGCGTCGGTGGAGTAGAGCTCGGTCTTCATTGCGGGCGGCATCTCCACGCCGGCCTGGATCCCCGGGGTGAGCCAGAGCTTGGGGAAGTGGTAGTCCAGCGAAACAGCGCCGAAGATCTGGGGCTGGATGATCTGATCGTCGGAGAAGGCCACGTACGTGGGCAGGCCCGGCTTGTTCATCAGGTTGAACTCCAGGCTGCGGTACACCACGGTGGCGTTGAGGCGCAGGTAGTTGCGCTGCAGGCGGAAGTCCAGGGCCGCGGCCGAGGCGAGCTGCACCGTGGTGGAGCCGGCCTTGTCCGGATCGGCAAGGGTCTGGGCGATGACGTTGCCCTCCGCCGCCACGCGCCAGTTCACGCTGTCGTCGGTCTTGTAGGTGGGCCGGCGGGAGAGGTTCTCCAGGAACTCACGGTCATTACGCAGCAGCTTCAGGTCCGAGGAGAGGCCCACCTTGAGGCCCCGGCCGTAGGCGAGCCGCGCCGAGCCGCCCGCCGCGTCCACGGTGGTGGCCGCGATGTCGCGCAGCTGGTTGTGGGCCTGCTGCACGTAGCCGCCGCTCACGTCGATGCTCAACCCGTCGATGGGCTGGAAGCCCAGGCCCGCCAGGCCGCTGTACAGGGTCTCGTGCTCGGTGACCGAGTGCTCGGTGCCGCTCACGCTCTTGTCGTACTTGGTGGGGAGCTCGCCCTGCACCATCTTCATGCCGGCCCACCAGTACATGAAGCCGTGGTTGCCGCCGATCTTGAACGCCGGTGAGGGGCCCTTCTTGCCGGGGAACATATCAGAGCCGCCCCAGGTGAGGTCGTAGAGGTAGCCCGCGCGGAACCGGTCGCCGTCCAGGGGGAAGAGCACGATGTCGATGTACTCGGACCCCTTGCGCAGCTCGTCCAGGGCGTAGGCGATGCGGATGTAGGAGGAGTCGTCCTTGAGCACCCGGCCTATGCTCTCCTCCTTTGCCAGGGCCTCGAGGTCCAGCTCAAGGGCGGCCGCGGCCTCGGTTATCAGCCCGGGCAGGATCCCGGTCACCTTCTTGTAGAGCACCAGGTGCAGCTCGTTCTCGCGCCCGGTTGAGGCCAGGTCCAGGTTGTCGAAGGGGAGCTGGTAGCCGTCCCGGTCGCCCACGCTGAGCAGGGGGGAGTCTGGCACCTGCTCGCCGGCGTCCTTGAGGAAGTTGTCATCACCGATGGTGTAGGTGATGCGGGTGTCGATCCAGTCGTTGGCAACGGCCGGGGACGCGTAGAGCATCAGCGCCGCCAGGGCGGCCAGGGTAGTCGTGATTGGGGCGGTACGTTTGGGGGTCATGTCCTTATCCGATCTCATCATTTGAGTTCTCTACTTGTTGACGCAGTCAGGGCAGTCGGCCGGGGAGCGGGTCTGGATGATCCAGGGCGGCCGGCCGTAACGGAACGAGCGCATGGTGCCCAGCACCTTGGTCAGGGTCTTGTCAGTGGCCCGGGTGCAGCTCAGGCCGTCGGAGGATTTCTTGAAGTCACACCCCTTCATGGCGTTCCAGTTGGGGATGGAGCCACCCGAGGTCACGGACACCTCCTGCTTGTAGTCCACGCCGCCCAGGGACGCCTTGAAGTTCACCGACCACTGGCTGTACTCCTGGAACTGCTCGTTGACGATGCAGGTCTCGTCGTCGCCGCACCCGTTGGCGCAGTTCTTCTCCGCGCCCGAGGGGTCGTTGGGATCGTTGAAGTCGATCTCGCCGTTGCCGTTTCGATCGCAGATCCTGGCCTTGGAGAAGAGCTTCACGTTGGACACCTGCACCAGGCCCGCCTCCCACCGCTCGGTGGTGGTCAGGTCCTTGAAGGGCCACACCTTGGTGGTGCCGTTCTTGTCGGTGATGTCCACGGGCTTGGACAGGTCCACCGGGGTGCTGGCCAGCTTCTTGATGGCGTCCCAGCAATCCTTGTTGTAGGTGCCGTCCGTGGGGCAGGCGGCCATGCCCCCGGCCTTTGCCTTGGCATAGCAGAACTTGTTGTCCCCCTTCTTCCAGTTGGGGAAGCCCATCTCGGTGTAGCCGAAGAACTCCTCCACCTTGCCGTCCAGTTCCACCAGGCAGTCGCCCACCTGCAGGTTAAGGGGCACGTTGAAGTTGAAGGCGAACATGTGGTCGTAGGAGAGGTCCTGGGCGGCGATCTTCCATACCTTGGATGTGGCGTTCCACTTGGCCCCCTCGAAGTCGGTGACGTACAGACCGTCCGAGGAGAGGTTCGTCACCAGGAGCCAGCCCTTGTCCACGGTGACCCGCTGGCCGTTGAGGGGCGACTCGTCGCCCACGGCGCCAGGGACCGCCGGGTTCTGGATGTCGTACAGGCGCGGGTTGGCGTAGTAGATGGTGGGGGACGCGCCCGCCGCGCCGGTGCCGCCCTCCTCGCTGTCGTCGCCGCCCACCAGGCAGCCCCGGTCCTCGGAGTCGATGTAGCCGTCGCCGTCGTCGTCCTTGCCGTTGTTACAGGCGGCGTCGGCCAGCACCTTGGCCTCCTTGTAGCCCGGGTCCACGGCCACCAGCCGCACATGGCCATAGGCCAGGCTCAGGCCCACCTTGATGCCGGTGGCCTTGCCGTTCTTGAGCTCCACGGTAAAGGGATCCCGGTTCAGCTTGCCCGTGGGCATGGCCTTGAGCATCACGTAGCCGTTGTACCCGTCGGTGCTCACCTGGCCCGCCCTGTCGTGGCGCAGGGCCTGGATGTCCACGGTGAAGGTCTCCTCCGTGGCGGAGAAGGCCCGCGGGTTGGCCGCGGAGTTTGTTGGAGGCGGGCTGCCGGCGGTCCAGGTCACCTTGAAGGCGCCCGCGGCCGGGTTGTAATCCTCGGCCTCACCGCAACCAGCGGCGGCGACGGCCAGGATCAAGGAGATGGTGTGTAGGCTTTTCATTGTCGTCCTCACGCCGATCACTCTGGGAACGGGTCGCTCGGGTCAGCGGTCCCGGCCCCGTCGTTCTTGATCAGGTTGATCCGGCCCTCCTGCTCCGCCGTGATGCAGGGCAGGTTGATACAGGTCATCGCGCTCCGCACACGGGCCAGGGCCTCACACTTGCCCCTGTCCGCGACCTTGTAGGTGGTGCAGAGGCGCTTCTGCTGGCAGGTAAGGCCCAGGCACTTGCTGGTCTTGGCGTTGGGGGCCTCGTCGATGCAGGCCAGGTAGTTGATGAGCCCCTTGCGCGTGGCGTCGGTCTTGCTCTTGATGGCGTTCTTGGCGCCCTTGAGCGCGGTCACGAACTGGGACATGGCCGTGTTGGCCCCCTTCCAGTCGCCCGAGGTGGCGGCTGCCTCCATCTGCTTGAGCCAGTCGCCCCCGCTGGCGGGCTGGCCCGCCGGCTTGATCGAGGGGAGCAGCGGCTCGAGCACCTCGGTGATCACGTTCTTGATGGGCTTGCCATCAACCTTCTGCTTGTAGGTCTGGGGGATGGAGGCGCAGCCCGGCATGTTGACGATGAAGTCGGTGGCCGAGTCGCGCAGGGGGATCTTCAGGTTCTTCTGGGTCGTGTTGCGCGCCAGCACCGCGAAGCCGCTGCCCCCGTGGGCTACGTAGTCGTTGGTGGCCAGGCGGTAGACCCGGTTGCAGACCAGCGGAAGGCGGCACTGCGACTTACCCGCCTGGCTCACCTTGTCGGGGTGGTCCAGGGTGGAGCAGATCTCGCCGGTGGCCCGGCCCGCGTTCAGCTTGCAGTCCGCGTCCGTGGAGCAGGGGCGCCCGGACCCGCCAATGGTCACCTTCTGGGCGCACGGCTGGCCGTCGTAGGTGCTCCTCACGCAGGAGTTGCCCCCCTTGGCGTCGCACCCCTTGCAGTTGAGGGTGGCAGTGATGCCCGAAACCTGGGCCTGGGGCTGGCAACCGCGGCTTGCCGACCGCTGGGAGATGAAGTCCATCATCTCCTGCACCTCGAAGCCGGACAGGTACATGACGGTGATGGAGTTCTCGAAGGGGAAGACGTTATTCATCTGCTCCACGTCCAGCGGCCCGGGGATGATGTCCGAGCGCATGCCCAGGGAGTTGGTCACCGCAAAGTCGGCCCACACCTGGGCCCGGTTGCCCATGGAGTCGCAGACCAGGTTGCCCAGGGGCGAGTCCCCCTTGTTGGCGCCGCCGGCGCGCGCGGTCTGGCCGTCGGGCGTGACCACGCCGAAGCTGGCGAAGCGGTGCACCCGCTCGGACGCGAACCCGATGACCTCGGTGAGCCGCTGGTTGCGGTTGAGCTTGAGGGTGTACGGCTCCAGCAGGGCAAGCATCTGCGGGTCACTGGGCAGGCGGCTGTCCACCGGAACGAGGGTGTACTTGTGGGCCAGCACCTCCCAGTCGTTGGCCCCGGTGATGCTCCCGCGGCAGGTGCGCCGCCGCTCGTAGCCTGGCACGCACTTGCCGGTGGTGGTGTCCTTGAGCAGGCAGAAGTCCGCCCCGCCCAGCCGGTTGCACTGGCGCAGGGTCACCTCCAGCTTGCCGATGTACTTGAGGAAGGCGCCGGAGTGCACCAGGGGCACATCCCGGGGGCGGCACTTGCGCCGCTTCAGGAAGGCGATGCTCTGGTCCAGCTCGGCCAGCTTCTCCTTGTAGTGGCGCTCCTTGGCCTCGGTGGCGCAGTCGGTCCTGGCCTTGGCCGCGCACTTCTGCTTGCACTTGGTCTGGTCCGCGCCGGTGAGCTTGTCGCACTCCGCGTTCCCCTCGCACACCGCGGCGGAGGCCGAGAGCTTGGCGGGGGTGTCGCAGATATACAGGTCCCGCTCCCGCTCCAGCTTGACCACGTCGCAGTCCTTGACCACCTCGGGCGGGTTCAGGGCGATGTGCAGGTGACCGCCGAAGTAGAGGTCGACCCCCTCGGTGCGGGAGATGATCTCGCGGTCATCGTGGTAGCCCACGTGGGAGGTAATCACCACCAGGTCGACGATGGGGCGCAGGAAGTCCACGTACTTCTGGGCCACCTCGATGTTGTTCAGCCTGACCAGGCCCTTGAGGTTGGCGCCGTAGCTGCCGCCCATGGAGGCCAGGCCGATGATGCCCACCCGTAGGCCCTTCATGTTGATGATGGTGTACGGCTGGGCCACACGGCCGTTGGGGGTGATGCCTGCCCGGTTCCAGTCTTGCAGAGAGTAGTTGCCGCCGAGCATGGCGAAGTGGGCGAACTCCACCGCCTTGCGTACGAAATGGTGGGCGCCGCTGTCAAACTCGTGGTTGCCGATGGTGAAGGCGTCCACCCTGTTCTGGGTCATCGCCTTGAACTCGATGTCGCCGCCGAACTCGTTGAAGACCGGGGCCCCCTGGAACACGTCGCCGGTGTCGATGTACGCCACGCGCGGGTGGTTGCGACGCTCCTGCTTGAGCAGGGCTGACAGCCGGGCCACGCCGCCGAAGGGTCCGTACTTCTGCTCCATACCGAGCTTCTGGTCCGTCAGGAGCAGGTCCATGTTGTACGGGATCAGCCGGGAGTGGATGTCGGAGGTGTGGATGAAGATCGCCTCCACGTCCTTGCCGTCGATGTCCACGTTGGGGCCGTCGATGGTGCAGGCCCCGGCCAAAGAGGCCAGAACCAGCGCGATTAATGGTCGAAGTACCATAAGTGCTCTCCTGGACAGGGGGGTATAACAGAAAATAGGGTGAGGTACACCACCGACTGGGGATATGATTGGGTCCCCAACCGCCCTGGAGTTGAGATGAAAGCGCGTATGTACTTCCGGATGCTCCTGACCACGGCCGTCTGTCTGGCGGTCGGGTCTCCGGTGAGCGTTGAGGCCGCCCCGGAGCCGGTCAAGCCCGCCGCCCTGTACAAGGAGGCGGCCCGGGCCCTCAAGGCCGGCAAGAAGGTCAAGGCGGCCGAGAGCTATGAGAAGTTCCTCAAGTCCGCGGGCGTGGAGGTCGGCGGCTTCGCCTCATGGAAGCGGAAGAAGCAGGCCAAGAAGAAGCTGAAGAGGTTGCGCGCCCGGCTGGCCAGCTTCACCCTCACCAGCCCGGTGGAGGGGGCCATGCTCCTGGTCAACACCAAGCACCGGGGCACCACCCCCCTGCCCCACCGGCTCTATTTCTGGCCCGGCAAGCACAAGCTGGAGCTGGTCAAGAGCGGCCATGTGACGGTCTTCAAGGAGCTGAAGCTCAAGCGCGGTGAGCATCTGGTGCTGAACCTGGAGCTGCCCAAAGAGGCGGTGGTGGTGAAGCCCAAGGTGAAGAAGAAAAAAAAGACGGTCAGGAAAAAGGCCAAGGCGTCCTCGGTCAAGCCCAAGGGTTCACCGATTTACAAGAAGTGGTGGTTCTGGACGGCCATAGGGACGGTGGTGGTGGTCACGGGTGTGACCGCCGGGGTGATGGCGAATCAACCTGGCGAGGAGCCCGAGATGGGAGTGATCACGTTCAAATGAAAGCGCTCAGACTGATGCTGTTCGTGTTGGCCGCCACCATGTTCCTCCCCGGGTGCGCGGAGAAGTGCTATAGCGAGGGAGCCACCGTGCGGTTGAACCTGAGCCTCGGGGCGGGGATCAACGGCGGCAAGATCAAGACCCTGGTGCTGGCAATGACCCTGGGGCACATGGTCTACCAGGAGGACATCTTCGTGGCTGGCCGCCTGGCCGACGGGGAGACAACCCTCGAGATCTCCCTGGCCGACCGGGTCTCCGGCGACTTCGATTTCTCGCTGGATATTCAGGCCCTGAACTCCGCAAGCATGCTGATCGCCTCGGGCTCCGGCTCGGTTTCGGGGAGCGAGGACTCGTGCGAGGTGCTCAACATAACCCTGAGCAAGACGAAGTACCTGGACCAGGGCCCGCCCCCGGACGCCAGGGTGCCCGATGTGGGCCCCAAGCCAGACCTGAAGAAGGACACCATCGGGCCCAAGCCGGACAAGTTCCAGTGGCTGGACCAGCTCCCGGTGCCGCCGGACGGCCAGCAGGACTTCCCCCCCATCCCGGTGGACATGCCGCCCATCCCGGTGGACCTTCCGCCCATCCCGGCGGACATGCCCCCCATCCCGCCTGACATGCCGCCGGTCCCCAAGGACATGCCGCCGGTCCCCAAGGACATGCCGTCCATCCCCTCTGACAAGACGCATAGCCATTGACCTGAGCCGCTCCAGGGCGGAGCATCGCCCCATGCGACGCGCTAAAATCATCTGCACCCTGGGCCCCTCCTCGGCCGACGCCGAGGTCATCTCCAGCCTCATGGACGCCGGCCTGGATGTGGCCCGGCTCAACTTCTCCCACGGCACCCACGAGTCCCACCGGCGCACCCTGGAGTTGGTGCGCAAGGTGGCCCGCAAGCGGGAGCGCCCCGTGGCAGTGCTGGCCGATCTCCAGGGGCCCAAGATCCGGGTGGGCAAGATGCAGGACGGCAAGCCAATCCAGCTCGAGCGGGGCAACGAGGTCATGCTCACCGCCGAGGAGGTGGTGGGCACGGCGGGGTGGATCCCGCACACCTACGGCCCCCTCCACCGGGACGTGGGCGTCGGGGATCGGATCCTGCTGGACGACGGCCGGCTGGAGCTGCGGGTCCTGGGCGCGGAGGGCAAGGACGTGCGCTGCAAGGTGGAGGTGGGCGGCGACCTTTCGGATCGCAAGGGCATGAACCTGCCCGGTGTGGCCCTCTCCACCCCCTCGCTCACCGAGAAGGATCTCCGGGATCTGACCCTGGCCGTTGAGCTGGAGGTGGACTACCTGGCCATCTCCTTTGTGCGCACCCCGGACGATGTGCGCAAGGCCAAGAGCCTGGCCAGCGGGATCCCGGTCATCTCGAAGATCGAGAAGCCGGAGGCGGTGGACCGGTTCGACGAGATCCTCGCCGAATCGGACGGCATCATGGTGGCCCGCGGCGACCTGGGCGTGGAGATGGGGCCGGAGCGGGTGCCCCTGATCCAGAAACGACTCATCGAGCAGACCAACGCGGCGGGCAAGGTCGTGATCACCGCCACCGAGATGCTCGACTCCATGCGGGAGCGTCCACGGCCCACCCGCGCCGAGGCCTCGGATGTGGCCAACGCCATCCTGGACGGCACCGACGCGGTGATGCTCAGCGGCGAGACCGCCTCGGGCGAGTACCCCATCAAGGCTGTGCTGACCATGCACAGCATCGTCTCCACCACCGAGGGCTCTCCCCGCTATGGCGCCCTGCCCAGGCGCCCCTCCATGGGGCGGCCGGAGAGCACCAACGCCGTGGCCCACGCGGCGGTTGTGGCGGCCCGCGAGCTCAAGGCCTCCACCATCCTCTGCTACACCGAGTCGGGCACGTCGGCGGCGCTCATCGCCGAGTACCGGCCCGAGGCGGAAATCCTCGCGGTGACCTCCTCCCGGACCGTGTTCCGCCGCCTCGCCCTGCCCTGGGGGGTGACGCCGCTCTGCATCGATGAAACCCCCTCCACTGACCGCACCATCGCCCGAATGCTGGAGGCCGCCCAGACGCGCGGCCTGATCAAGAAGGACGAGGTGGTCGTCATTGTCATGGGAACCCGACAGGATGGTGCCAGCGACCTGTTGAAGGTGCATGTGGTTTGATAGTTGACAGGGGCTCTCTGTGCCGCTATTTAAACCAGGCTTTAGACGCCGCGAGGATGGCGGAATCGGTAGACGCACTAGCTTGAGGGGCTAGCGGGGCGACCTGTGGGGGTTCGAATCCCCC
The DNA here is from genome assembly GCA_964497805.1 of uncultured Kofleriaceae bacterium. Taxonomy (GTDB): domain Bacteria; phylum Myxococcota_A; class Polyangia; family CAZCFB01; genus CAZCFB01. Next base: position 39,191 of record CAZCFB010000007.1, on the reverse strand, counting down.
TCCTCGCACCAGTTGGAAGCACAAGCCTCACGAAACGGCCAGCTCAAGCTGGCCGTTTTACTTTATGCAATCCTCTCCATCGCCGCCCTGATCTGGGGGGCGCTCACGGGGAGGCCGTGGCTCCTGTTCTCCCCCGGGATCACCTCCCCCATGGACCTGTTGCTCGGCGTGACCGCTGGCCTGGGCCTGGGCATCAGCGTGGTGCTCCTCACCCGGCTCTCCCTGGCCTGGCTGGCCTGGGCCCGTGAGATGTACCGCTGGTTCGGCCAGGTGCTCGGCCCCCTCTCCCGCCGGGACGCTTTCTGGCTGGCCCTCCTCTCGTCCATTGGCGAGGAGCTCTTCTTCCGTGGGGCCATGCAGCCCAGCCTGGGGCTCTGGATCACCTCGGCAATCTTCGGGCTGGCCCACCTGCCTCCCCGGGCGCGCTACCTGCCCTGGACCGCCACCGCCGCGCTCATGGGCCTGGCAATGGGGGCCATCACCCTGTGGACCCACAACCTGGCCGGCGCCATGCTGGCCCACTTCCTGATCAACTTCCTCAACCTGAGCCAGCTTGAGAGATACGCCCCTGACATCGTCGAAGAGTAGACGCCGGGCGTTTGGCGCCCGGCCCAGCGCGGCGAAGCCGTGCGAAGCAACAATGCGGCCGGAGGCCGCGACGGGGGCCTCGGGGCCATTGGCCCCGGGGGCGCCGTTGAACAGATACGCTCCGGACACCGTCCCTGAAGTGGACTACTATGGCGCTGATCATGATGAGACGCACGATAACGGCACTCCTCCTCCTCCCGATCCTGGCGAGCACGCCGGCCCTGGCTGATCAACTCAGCCGGGCTGACAAGCTGCGCAGCCTCTACTCCAACCAGTTCGCCTTCGACGCTCGGGGCGTGCCCGTGGTCACGGTGGCCATCGCCGACGGCCTCCGCGAGGCGATCATCGAGAGCGACGAGCCCCCCAGGCTGCTCCCCGACGGCGAGGCAGGATCCGAGGTGCGCGCCGGGAAGCGTTGGCAGGTGACCCTCAAGCGGGGGAGCCGGCCGGCCCGGGCGCGGTACTTCGCCATCCTCGCCCGGCACCATTACGGTGGCCTGGCCCCCATGCGGGAAGACCTGAGGCGATGGCAGACGCGGGGCCTCAAGCCGGAGATCATGGAGGTGGGCACGGTGTTCGGGGTCAAGGGCAAGGTGTTCGACAGCCGGGCCTTCCTGCTCGTGTCCGGGCCGCACCGTGGCCGCTCCAGGGCCGTGAGCGTCTCGGAGGCCCAGGCCAAGAAGTACGGGTTCTCCCGCCCCTCGGCCGTGGCAAAGCTTGAGCGGCGGCCGTCGGGCCGCTTCCAGGCGGTGGCCCTGGACACCCCGGCCAGCGCCCGCGCCACCGCCACCATCAAGGATGTGCTCTGGTTCGCCCCGGCTCCGGGCAAGCGGATCAAGGTGAGCTACAACCGGGGGGGCGCCCGCGTGACCAAGCCGTACTGGGGGGAGGTCTATGTTGCCGCGGATCGCGCAGGGCGAATGGTCCTGGTCAACGCGGTCCCTGCTGACAAGCTCCTGGCGGGTTTGGTGCCCGCCGAGATCTTTCCCTCCGCGCCGGAGGCCGCCCTGAAGGCCCAGGCCGTGGCGGCCAGGGGGCAGCTGCTGGCCAAGATCGGCACCCGCCACCTGGAGGATCCGCACCTGCTCTGCTCCCGTGTGCACTGTCAGGTGTACGCCGGCGCCGGCCAGGAGCACCCGCGCACCACCGCCGCGGTGGAGGCCACCCGGGGCCAGCTCCTGGTGCGGCAGAACGGCGGCCTGGTGGACACCGTCTACAGCGCGGTGTGCGGCGGCCACACTGAACACAACGATAACGTCTGGCCCGTGCCCCCGGACAACAACCTGCGCGGGCACCTGGACGCGCCGGCGGACGACAGGGCCATGGCCCCATACAGGCGCGGGATCCGGGACAAGGTCCTGGCCCGCTGGCTGGCCCGCCCTCCCGCCTCCTGGTGCGCCAAGAGCCGCTACAACAAGAAGAAGATCCGCTGGACGGTGCGCCTCTCAAGCGCCCGGGTGGATCGCCTCACCGCGGCCCTGGGCGTGGGCAAGGTGCGCTCCATTGAGGTGCTCCAGCGCGGGATCTCCGGCCGGGCCAGAGCGGTGAAGGTGAGCGGCACCCGGGGGGCCAAGACGGTCAAGGGGGAGCTCACCATCCGGCGCCAGTTTGGAGGCCTGCGCAGCTCCATGTTCATCGTACAGGCCGAGGCCGGGCCAGGCGGCGGACCGCCGGCGGCCTTCGTCTTCACGGGCGGCGGCTGGGGGCACGGGGTCGGCATGTGCCAGACCGGCTCCACCGGCATGGGCGCGGCGGGCAAGACCCACCAGCAGATCCTCCAGCACTACTACCCTGGCAGCCAGCTCAAGAAGCTCTACTGAGGAGGGAGCGTGGACCGCAAGGGGATAGCCGGGCGCGTGAAGGATGCCCTCAAAGTGGTGGCCCGGGGGGGCGCCCTCTCCATCCGCGGGGACGACACCTTCATCACCTCCTACCCCAAGAGCGGCAACACCTGGCTCAGGTTCTTGCTCGGCGCCCTGCTCCTGCGCCGCGACGGCGGCGGCGAGGTGGACTTCAGCAACCTCGACGGGCTGATCCCGGACATCTACCGCAACCGCGAGCGGGAGCTGCGCGCCCTGGCTTCACCGAGGTTCCTCAAGAGCCACGAGCCGTATGATCCGAGGGTGCGGCGGGCGGTGTACATGGTGCGTGACCCGCGCAGCGTGGCCACCTCCTACTACTTCTTCCTCCAGCGCGAGCGGCGGCTAAGGCCCGACGAGCCGGTGGCGGCCTACCTACCCCGCTTCCTGCGCGGGGAGCTGGACAGTTATGGCACATGGGACGCCCATGTGGAGGGTTGGCTGGCCGCGGAACGGGACAACCCGGGGGTGGCGGTGCTGGGCTACGAGGAGATGCGCGCGGACCCATTGCCGGGCGCGCGCCGGGCTGCCCGAGCCCTGGATCTACCCGACGACGACGAGGCCCTCACCGCGGCCATCCAGGCGAGCAGCTTCGAGCGCATGCAGCGGCTTGATCGCGGGCGCACGGCCGAGGCCGACCCGGGGCTCAAGGGCAAAGACCTGGGGATCCTGTTTGTACGAAAGGGGAAGCCCGACGAGTGGCGAGATCACCTGGACAGGCAGTGCCTGGATCTGCTGCAGGACGCGTTCGGGGGGACCATGGAGCGGCTGGGCTACCGCCTGGCATGATGGGGAGCCTGGGCGGCTCAGTCCTCCTCCACATCCTCCGTGTCTTCGTCATCCATGTCCTCGAGTAGCTCCTCGATGGCCTTTAACTCCTCGCCAAAGTTGAGGGCGGTGATCTTGGCGGCCGCTTCCTCCTCAAAGTCCAGGAAGGTGGGGGTCCTGCTGGGATCGTCCTTGGTTTCTGGCTCGCGCTTGGTAGCAGCGGCGTACACGCCGGTTAGCTTCTCCTCCTTGCCCTTCACGAAAGGCGCGTCGTCCTCCTCGTCGTCCTCGGCAACGGCCGCCTCTTTTGCCGTTCCGGTGGCAGCCGCCTTTGAGACCACGGTTGCCTTGGAGTCCGCCGGCTTGGTCTTCCCCTTGCCCTTGCACCCGGCGGGGCAGAACAGAAAAACCAGGAGGGTGAAGAACAGTATCTGATCGCGTTTCATCACTTGACTCCTGTGAGTTCGGCGAGGGCCTTTGTCTCCAGTTTGTCCAACTCCCCGGTGAGCCTGTTCACGATCTTCAGCGCCCACTTCTCCTCGGACAGGGTGGCGATATCCCTGATCCTCTCCAGGCGCGCCCTCCTCCAGGAAAACTTCCGCATGGCCTTACGTACGGCCGGGACCAGGAGCTTTTTGCCGTACTTCTTCTCCAGCACGTCGAGGACCTTCCCCCGCCGCTCTTCGCGGGTCGCCCGCTTTTCCAGGAGCAGGTCATTCATCTTCTGCTTGATCATCTTGTGCCGGCCGTTAGCCTTCTTCTTCGCTGAAATTAACTTGGGGTTCTTGTGGCTGCCAGTCTGGGCCGGGTTGGTCTTATCGACCTTCTTCCCACCGGCAGCCTCCTTGGTTGCCGGCTCCTTGGTTGCCGGCTCCTTGGCCGCGGGCTCCTTGGCGGCTGGCGCCTTCTTGGCGGCTGGCGCCTTCTTGGCGGCTGGCGCCTTCTTGGCAGCCGGCGCCTTCTTGGCGGCCGGCACCTTCTTGGCCTTGCCAGCCTTCTTCGCCGCGGGCTTGTCTGCCGGCTGCGCCGAGGCCACCGCTGGCAATGCCAACAACACCACAAGCGCCAGGCAGGCCGTTGCCTTGATGTAGATATTCATCCTGTCCTCCTCCCGTTGAGCTCTCTCGTCAGCGCCTCAGGGCGGCTATTTCTTCTTGTTTGGGTATTTCAGATCATAGATATGGGCCATGAAGAGCTTCAACTCGGCGTCCACGTTGAGGGCGGTGATCTTCGCCGCCGCCTCCTCCTCGAAGTCCACGGACGTGGGGATATCTTCGGCGTGGTCCTTGGTCTCGGGCTCCTTCTGGCAAGATGCGGCGTACGCCCCGGTTGGCGTGGCCTCCTTGGTCACTTTGCCCGTGGCCTCCTCCGGGTCGCCGGCCTCAGTTTCATCTGGCTCATCAGCGGCCGCGGCCTTTGCTTCCGGCTTGGCCTTCGCCTTGGCCGGGGCAGCGTGAGCTACGCCCGTCTTGCTGGCGGCCTCGCCGGTCTTCTTCTTGTTCTTGCATCCTGCATGGCCAAAGAACGCCAGCAGGAGGGCCAGGACAACAATCAGGGCGCGGTTCATTTCTTACCTCCAATGACAGCCTTGAGCCTCATTGCCTTGACCTCGGCAAGGGTCCTGGCCGCCTTGTCGACCTCTTTGACCAGCCACTTTTCCTCCGCCAACACATAGATCTCTCTTATCCGCTCCAGCCGGGCCTCAAGCCAGGCAATCTTGCGGAGCTCCTTGTGAACGGCCGGGCGCCTGACCTTGACGCCGTACTTGTCCGTGAGCGCCTTGACCGCAGCCTTCTGGCGTACGTCCCGGGTTTCCCGCCGGGCGGCGATGAGGCTATCCATCTTCGGCGCCAGCATCTTGTGCCTGCCGTCTGCTTTCTTCTTGTCGGAGATGTTCTTTGGGTGGACATGGACATGGACCACCTCATCCTTGGCCGCCGGCTTGGCTCCCTTGGCCTCATCCTTGGCCGCCGCCTTGTCCGCCTTGGCCTCATCCTTGGCCGCCGCCTTGTCCGCCTTGGCCTCATCCTTGGCCGCCTTCTTGGCTTCCTTGCCCGCCTTCTTGGCTTCCTTGCCAGCCTTTTTTGCGGGCGCCTTCTTGGCCGCCGCGGCCTTCTTGCCCGCCTTGTCTTTCGGTTGCGCGCTGACCTCCGTCGGCGATGCCAACAGCGTCAACAGAGCCAGGCTGACTGTTGCCTTCCTTATTGGGGTCATCCCTTCTCCTCCGGTAAAGACTCGAATAACAGCGCCCAGGGCGCCGACCTCATTTTGAACAATCTATCGTAGCCGCACACCTGAATAATCATAGCGTTCATCATGCTTCCTTCAGCGGCAACGTGTCCATAACAATACGCCATGAAGAGCTCTGACCTCCAGCGCCTGATCACGCCATCTCCACAGGAGCTGGCGGTGGCCCAATCGGCGATCCCGGCCCTGCACGCCTGGTACCTGGAGACAGCCCGGGACCTGCCCTGGCGCCGCACCACGAATCCGTACGAAATCTGGGTTTCGGAGGTGATGCTGCAGCAGACCCAGGTCGCCACGGTCATCCCGTATTACCAGCGCTGGCTCGAGGCCTTCCCCACCGTGAAGACGCTGGCCGCCGCGGATCTGGAGCAGGTGCTTCGCCTGTGGGAGGGGCTGGGGTACTACTCAAGGGCCCGCAACCTGCACCGCGCCGCCGGCCAGGTGATGCGCCTCCACGGGGGAGAGGTACCCAACGCCCCGGGAGCCTTCGCCGCCCTGGCCGGGGTGGGCCCTTACACCATGGCCGCGGTGCAGAGCCTCGCCTTCGGCCATGACCTGGCCGTGGTGGACGGCAACGTACGGCGGGTGCTGGCCCGGCTCATCGCCCTGGAGCAGCCGCCCGCCGCGGGCGCCGCCGCCCGGACGGTGGCGAACCTGGCCCAGGACCTGCTCCCCGAGGGCACGGCCCGGCTCCACAACCAGGCAGTGATGGAGCTGGGGGCCCTGGTCTGCACACCTCGCAAGCCTGCGTGCGGCGGGTGCCCCCTGGCCGATGCGTGCGCGGCCCTGGAGGGCGGGGATCCCGAGGCGTATCCGCGCCGTGCTCCCCGTCGGGCCGTCCCACACCACCAGGTGGCTGTCGGCCTGGTCACTGATGACCGGGGCAGGATCCTGATCCAACGCAGGCCATACGACGGCCTCCTGGGAGGGCTGTGGGAGTTCCCGGGCGGCAAGGTGGAGCCCGGGGAGAGCATCCTCCAGGCCCTTCGGCGCGAGCTGCGTGAGGAGCAGGGCCTGCGCGTGGATCGGATCAAGGCAATGGAGCCAGTGAACCACGCCTATACACACTTCAAGGTAACGCTCCACCCTCACACCTGCCGCCTGGAGCAGATGGATCCCAGGGCAGGTGAAGGGCACCCCCGCAAGTGGGTGGATCCCGGCGAGCTGTCCGAGGTCCCCATGCCCAGGGCCAACCGGAAGATCCTGGAGCAGCTCTCCCGTCGCTGATGAAGTTCCCGCGGGACGTTTACTTAACATAATTAGGGGAGCCTTCAGCCGCCTGGATGTGTATCCTGGATACATACGTACAAAGAGGTTCCGGCACATGGGCCAGAGCATTCCAAGCGGCGAGTTTCCCTCCTGCGCTGGTGCGCGGACAAGGTTCCTGCGCCGCCGGTCCACGCCGAAGCCAGCCCGACGCCAGCTGACCAGGAGCAACACCGCCGAGGTCCGCGCCTTCGTGGTGAGCCCTGATCAACTTGTCGGGCGACAGGCCGACGCTCTCAGGACCAGCGTCAAGGACCTCACCGAGGAGCGGGACCGCGCCCAGAACGCGGTGCTGGAGATGGAGCGCCTCCTGGAGCAGCTGGGGGACAAGGTCGCCGCCACCCGCGAGGAGCGCGACTGGGCCCGCCACAACCTGCGCACCCTGGACGAGGAGGTCATCACCCTCAGGGCCCAGGTGACCGAGCTCTCCGACGAGGTGGAGCGGCTCAGAGATGGACGCGAGCCCGCCCCCCCTCCGGCTTCGGTATCGAAGGACGAAGCCGATTATGACGTCGAGATCGGTTGGGACGAGCGCTCGGACCTCGTGCTGGAGATGGGCACGATCCAGGAAGACCTGGAGCGGATGAAGGAGTCGCGGGATCGCGCCCTGGTGGCCCGAGACGCCCTGGCCCAACAGGTTCTGATGTCGGCCACAGCCAGACGCCGGGGGCGAGGGTTCTGGGCCAAGAACGGGGTGAACCTCATCGTCTGCGCCTTCCTGCTCGGCGGCCTGGCCATGATGGGCCACTTCTTCCCCCGCATCGTGGTGGCACTCAGCGGCCAGGACAGCACACCGCCCGGCGTGGAGGTGCGTATTGAGCCGGAGGAAATCAAGGTCCCCGCCAAGGAGTGAGGGTTTCGGCGGGTGGACGATGGGGCCTGAGTATGACCTACTGATTTCTCGTGCGTTTGCTGCTTCTCATTGCTCCAGTGGCCCTCCTGGTATCGGGCTGTCCCAAGAAAGATCAGGCGCCCTCTCCTGCGCCTGATCTGACGGCGCAAGCTAATTGCGAGCCCGCCGGAGAGGTCGGCGGCACCATCAAAGAGGATACGCGCTGGTGCGGGACCGTCCTGGTCGGGCAGAACTTGCTGGTGCCCAGGGGGGTGTCCCTCACCCTCGATCCCGGCACCAGGATCCAGTTCAAGGCTTACCGAGGCTACAAGGATCCGGATCGCCGCCTGCGCCTGAGGGTTGAGGGCCGTCTGATCGCCCAGGGGACCCGGGACAAGCCGATCTTTTTTACCTCAACCTCCGAGGAAGCCCGCAACGGCGACTGGTCCATGGTCAAGCTGGTTTCGGCGGCGGGCAGCCGCATCCGCCACAGCGTGTTCGAGTTCGCCCAGCACGGGCTCAACATCTGGAACACCGACGTCGCCCTGGACCGGGTTGTGATCCGGTTCAACAACTGGGAGGGGCTCTACGCCGAGAACAGCTGCGCCGTGACCCTGCGCAACAGCCGGATCTACGGCAACGGCTACAACTGCATCGCGGTGGAGCAGGCGGTGCGCCTGTCGGTGGAGGGGAGCTACGTGGCCAACTGCGGCACCTCCGGGCTGCACCTGGACGCGAGCAAGGCCAGGGTGGAGGGGAACCTCTTCGAGGGCTCCCAGGAGGGGCTCACCCTGGACAACGACGCCCACGCGGAGGTGCGAGCCAACCGCTTCTCCGGGCAGCAGGTCACCGCCATCAGCTGCGGCGGGGGCAAAAACAAGCTGAGCCTGGGGGACAACACCTACGACGGCCTCCACCCGGAGGTGGCCGTGGACTGTGAGGACGGCACGGTCAAGGAGGCGTCAGACAAGGTACGCCCGACGGTGGCGCTGACCACGGGCGCCATCGAGGGGTCAGGGGCGTACCTCGACTACATCCCCGGGGACCGCCACAACGACCCCTTCCCGTATGTCTACCCGGACGAGGACAAGACCCGGAAGGTCATGCTCAAGCTGGGCGGCGGCGTGGGCCTGACCTGGAGCGTGACGTTCGACGGCAAACACATCTGGACCGCCAACCTGGCCGGCGAGATCTTCCGGCTGCACAGGACCAGCGGCAAGGTGCTCAAGCGGTTCAAGGCGCCCGGCCCACAGCCGTGGGGCCTGGCCCACGACGGCGAGCTGCTCTGGGTGACGGACTTCGCCCGCAGGATGATCCATGGTCTCGAGCCGAAGACCGGGGCGGTCCGGCGGTCCTTCCCCTCCCCTGACCCGGCGGGCGGCTGCAAGGGCCTGGCTCACGACGGGGAGCATCTGTACGCCCTGGGCTGGGCCACGCACAAGCTGTACCGGCTGGGGCCCGACGGGGAGGTGCTGGCCAGCGTGCCCTCGCCCTGGCGGGAGGTTGGCGGCGGCGTGCGCATCCACGCCGCGGGCGGCCTCACATGGGACGGCGAGGCGTTCTGGGCCCCGGCAGACCGGCTGCTCCGGTTCGACCGCCAGGGCAAGCTGCTCGGCTGGATCCACGCCACCTCCGAGCGGGTCTGGGACATGGCGTGGGACGGCGAGATGCTCTGGACCACCCAGCGCGCCAACGAGAACTGGCACGACTACCCGAGGCTCTTCCGGGTCAAGGTGCTCGCAGTGCAGAAAGCGGAGACCAAGCGATGAAGATCATGATCACGGGCGGGGCCGGATACATCGGCAGCATCACCACCCATTACCTGCGCAGCCAGGGGCACGACACCGTGGTGTTCGACAACCTGAGCAACGGCCACGCCGACGCCGTGCGCGGCCCCCTGATAAAGGGCGACCTTTGCGTGCTGGCCCAGGTGGAGGCGGCCATGGCCGAGCAGCGCCCCGACGCGGTGATGCACTTCGCCGCCCACTCCCAGGTGTCCGAGTCTGTGGCCCGCCCGCGCCTCTACTTCCACGACAACCTGGTAGGGGCGTTGAACCTGCTGGACGCCATGCGCGCCAACAATGTGCGGAACCTGGTCTTCTCATCCACCGCGGCCACCTACGGCGAGCCCTGCCAGGTGCCGATCCCCGAGGACCACCCCCAGGTTCCGGTGAACCCGTACGGCGACACCAAGCTGGCCATCGAGCGCATGCTCAAGGCTTACGGCGAGGCGTACGGCCTGCGCACGGCGGCCTTGCGCTACTTCAACGCGTCCGGGGCCCTGGCCCGGGAGGGGCTGGGGGAGCGGCATGTGCCGGAGACTCACCTGATCCCCCTGGTGCTCCAGGTACCCACTGGCCAGCGCCCGTCGATCAAGGTGTTCGGCCGGGACTACGACACCCCTGACGGGAGCTGCGTGCGGGACTACATCCATGTGCTCGATCTGGCCGAGGCTCACCTGGCCGCCCTGGAGTGGATGGCCGCCGAGGACAGCAGCCTGGCCCTGAATCTGGGCACCGGCCGCGGCTACTCGGTGTTGGAGGTGATCGAGGCCGCGCGGCGGGTGACGGGCGCCGAGATCCCGGCCGAGGACGCCCCCCGGCGGCCCGGGGACCCGCCGGAGCTCGTGGCCTCTGCAGACCGCGCCCGGGAGGTGCTCGGCTGGCGGGCCACCCGCTCTGACCTGGAGGGGCTAATCGCCTCGGCCTGGGCATTCCACAAGGGGAGCGCCTGAGTGACCGGCGGGACCAGCAGGCGGGAATTCATCGGCGGCGCAGCGGCGCTGGGGGGGGCCTGCCTTGGAGGCCGGGCCTTGGCGCAGGAGGAGCCGCGGGCCAGCAGGAGCGAGCGCAAGGACGACACCCAGGCCGATCGGTCCCCGCCGCCGGCCCATGTACCCAAGCAGGACTGTCTTGGCGGTATAAGGCGGATCAAGCCCCCCTCGGCGGACATGGTGGTGGTGGCGGGCAAGAGCCTGGAAGACATGGCGCCCCTGGGGCTGAGGGCGTTGGGGGCCACGCGCCCCCTGATCAACCGGGGCGACCGGGTGGTGCTCACGCCGAACTTCGCCTGGGCCAGCGCCCCCGGCAAGGGCGCCACCACCAGCCCGGAGCTGGTGCGGCGGGTAATCTCCTTCTGCAAGGAGGCCGGGGCCAGCAGTATCACCTGCCTTGACCTGGGCTGCGATCCCACGCCGCGCGCCTACCGCATCAACGGCGCGTACCAGGCCACCCGGGGTACGGGTGCCGCCCTGCTCAGCCCCTGGAGTCCGGAGCAGCATGTGCGGGTGGACGACTTCCTGCGCATGCCGATCCACGCCAGGGAGCTAAAGTGGCAAGCGGTGCCGTCGGTGCTGCTGCGCTGCGATGTCCTCATCAACATGCCAGTGATCAAGCACCACCAGGGGGTGTCCATGTCCGGGGCCGTGAAGAAGCTCATGGGCTGCATCTGGCGCCGGGCCGCATACCACCGGGCCGACCTCCACGGCTGCATCGCGGAGCTGGCCGCCGTAATGCGCCCCACCATCACCATCGCCGACGCCTCGAGGGTGCTCACCGAGAAAGGGCCGGTGGGGCCGGGGAAGGTGGAACACATTGATAGGCTCCTGGTCGCCTGGGATCCGGTGCTGACGGACGCCTACGCCTGCCGCTGGCTGGGCCTCGAGCCTGACAAGGTTGGGTACCTGGCAAAGGCGGCGAAGCTTGGGGCTGGGAGTATTGATGTGGAGGGGGCGCAGATCGAGCAGGTGTCGTTGTAGGTGAGAGCTTGGACGGTCACGGCCCACGGCCCAGGTTTACGTCTAGGTCAACGCAATTACGCTCATCTGCAGGCCCGTCCCCGATGCGTCCCGACGGTAGGAATAGAACAGGTCCTCGCGGCACCTGGTGCAAAGGCCCGCGTGGCTCACGGCCACGCCCTGTTCCGCCAACACACGGGAGACCGCGGCGGGAAGGTCAAGATGAGGGCGACGCCCGTCACCTTGCGAAACCACCGCCCCGGGGATCTCGCTGAACTGACCGGCCACCTCCTCGCCCACCTCGTAGCAGCAGGGGCCGATGCAGGGCCCGGTGGCTGCCGCCAGGTCTTCTGGCGCGCACCCGAAGCTGGCCGTGAGCCTGGCCAGGGCCGCCTGGATCACGCCCCCCACGATGCCCCGCCAGCCGGCGTGCACCGCGGCCACCGCTCGGCGTCCGTCCCGGCGCGAGGCCAGGAGCAGGGGCACACAGTCTGCCGTGACCACCCCGAGGGCGCACCCGTGGGTGCCCGTGACCATGGCGTCCGATTCCCCCTCCCAGACACTGCCCGCATCATCCCCGCCGGCCACGAGCTGCACCGCCCGCCCGTGGACCTGCGTCTGCCGGTAGAGACGCTCGGGAGAGAGACCGAGGCGCTGGCACAGGCGGCGCTGGTTCTCCAGCACGTTTTCCAATGGATCCCCGCCCTTGATGCCGAAGTTCAGGCTGGCCCGCGTGCCGACGCTCACGCCGCCCAGGCGGGTGGCGAAGCCGTGCTCCACCCCCGGCAGATCCAGCTCCGGACAACGCAGCACAACGGCCCCCTGCCCGGCCTCATCGAGGATGTAGTTACCGTCACCGCTCATGCTTCGTGCTCCAATCTCAACCGCGTCAGCGCGCGGGCCATGTCCTCGGGCGGCTCCGACACGAAGCGCAGGCGCTCGCCGCTTTCGGGGTGGTCAAAGGCCAGGACCCGGGCGTGCAGGGCCTGGCGCCCCAGGTCCGCGGCCAGCTCACGCAACAGCGCATGGCGCGGAGGCCTGGCGTAGAGCGGGTCGCCCAGCACCGGGCGTCCCGAGTCGGCGAAGTGCACCCTCACCTGGTGGGTGCGTCCCGTCTCCAGCGTGGCCTCCACCAGGCTCGCCAACCCCAGGGATTCCAGCACTCGGTAGTGCGTCACCGCCCGGCGCCCGCGCTTGACGCGGCTGCTGAATTTCTTGCGCTGGGTCGGGTGGCGGCCGTGCAGGGTGTCGAAGGTCCCGCTCCCGCCCTTGCCCGGCGTCCCCGTCACCAGGGCATGGTATCGGCGCTCCACCGAGTGGCAGGCGAACTGCGCGGCCAGGGCGGCGTGGGCCTCGTCGGAGCGGGCCACCACCATCACCCCGCTGGTGTCCTTGTCCAGGCGGTGCACGATGCCGGCCCGCCACGCCCCCCCGGCCTCGGTGAGCGCTCCGTATCGCCCGAGCAGGGCGTTGACCAGGGTGCCGTCTGGGTGCCCCGCCGCCGGGTGGACCACCATGCCGGGCGTCTTGTCCAGCACGATGACCGCCGGGTCCTCGTGGATCACGTTCAGGGGAATATCCTGGGGGACGACCTCGGATGGAGGGGGGGGTGGCGGCGTGTAGCGCACCTCGTCCCCAAGGTGGAGCTTCTGGGCCGGGCGCCCGGGCTCACCGTTGACCAGGCAAGCGCCCAGGTCGATGTGCCGTTTGAGCTTGCTGCGTGTGACCGTTGGCAGTTGGCCGGCCAGAAACTGGTCCAGGCGCCCACCAGCATCCCCTTGGGACACCGTGAACTCGTGGACAGCCGGTTCCTGTGCGGGCTCTACCAGATCGCGGACTTGACGTGCCCCTTGGACTTGACGAGCACATCCACGATGGCACGGTCGTAGATGTTCATGGTGAAGATCTGGTCCGTGACCCGGCTCTTGAACAGGTCACGCCCCTCCTGGATCTCCTCCTCCATCACCTCGAAGAGGGTATCATTCTGGATACCCTCAAGGATCTTCTCCTCGTTGTAGAGGCTGAGGTCAGAAGAGATAGCGCGGGCGAGCTGGCGGGCTCTCTCGGGCTTATCAATCGGTTTCCGAACGGCCGGCATGCAACCCTCCGAGTATTCAGGATAAACAGTTTTTTGCTTCGTAATTACCTACCAAGTTTATCACCGCGTGTCCAGGACACCTATGATAAGAATGGACGCCATGAGCGATAAAGAGCCCAATGACGGCGGCGGAGACCTGGAAGAGCTCATCGAGCCGGCCGAGAAGCCAGAGAGCGTGGTGGTGGACTGGGACGCGAAGATAGCCCCTACACCGGCAGCGGATACGCCGGCCGTTCCCCCTCCCGTTCCTGAAGACGAGCCCCCCATCGCCGAGACGCCCACCGAGCCGGAGATACCCGTTGATGAGCTGACCCCCGCGCCTCAGCCCATTGACGAGGATGACGAGGAAACCTTGCGGCGATCCCGTCCCACCCCGAGCATGGTCATCGCCGTGGCCAGCGGTAAGGGGGGCGTGGGCAAGAGCCTCATGGCCGCCAGCCTCGGAATCTACCTTGCGCAGCTTGGCAAGGAGGTGATCCTGGTGGACGCCGCCCTGGGCTCCCCCAACCTCCACACCCTCGTGGGCGCTAATGAGACAGGCCCCACTCTGCACGACTTCCTGCGCAAGGAGGGCGCGAGCCTGGAAGACTCCCTGTGTGAGACCCCCTTCCCCTCCCTGCGCCTGATCCCCGGGCACCAGAACGGCTACGCCGCGGCCAACCCGCGCCCCACCCAGAAGAACCTGCTGCTCTCCAAGATCCGAAACCTGCCGGCCGACGTGGTGGTCATCGACCTCGACCCTGGCACCTCCTTCAACGTGCTCGACCTCTTCCTGGTGGCTGACCTCCACCTGGTCCTGACCCTGCCCGAGCCCACCTCCATCGAGAGCAGCTTCCGCCTGATCAAGAGCGCATTCATCCGCAAGGCGGCGGGGCTGCCCGGCATGAAGGCCCTCATCGAGGAGCTGCGCCCGGGGGCCTATGCCGGCCTCCCAACTCCCAACCAGATGAGGGCCCTGGCCATGCAGCGCAACCCGGCCATGGCCGAGGCGATCCACCATGTGATGGCCTCATTCAAGCCGCGCCTGGTGGTGAACAAGGTGCGCACCCGCGACGACCTCAAGCTCGGCCCGGCCCTCACCGTGGCCGGCCGCCGGCATGTCGGCCTCCCCCTGGACTACCTCGGCCCAGTGGAGAACGACGACCTCGCCTGGGTGACCGTGCGCAAGCGGCGCCCCCTGATGGTGGAGTACCCCGACGCCAAGGTTTGCAAGGACCTGGAGCGCGTTGTGCGGCGGGTGATCCAGCTGGAGACCAAGGAGCGGCCCGAGTGCATGCGGGTGCCCAAGCCGCTGGCCCAGCAGAACCACTACGAGATCCTCGGGCTCCACCCAGGCGCCACCGAGGAGGAGGTGCGCCGGGCCCAGCGCCGGGTGCGCGCCGTCTACGCCCACGACTCCACCGCCGTGCTCGGCATCGCCCCGCCCGAGGAGGTGGAGCAGCTGCACCGCCGCATCGAGGACGCGTACGCCACCCTGGTGGACCCGGAGAAGCGCCACCTCTACAACAAGGCCACCTTCCCCGGCGTCAAGGACATCACCCAGCAGGTCTCAGAGGGGAGCGCGGCGGCCTCGGCCGTGTCCGAGGGGATCATCGCCCCGGCGAATCCGCCGCCCCTGGAGGACCTGCCCGATATGCCGGCCCTGGACGACGACACCGAGTACACGGGGGACCTGATCCGGCAGGTGCGCGAGGCCCGCGGCCTGGAGGTGGACGACCTGTGCAACCGGACCAAGATCTCCCTGGCCTACCTGCGCGCCATGGAGGAGGAGGACTTCCACGCCATGCCCGCGCCGGTGTACCTGCGCGGCTTCATCAAGGCCGTGGCCCGGGAGCTCCGCCTGGACGTCGCGAGGGTGGCCGAAACCTACATGGCCCGGTTCGAGGCGAATCAGGACTAGTCGTTATCGCGCCCGCTGGCGCCGCCGCACGATATCCACCGCCATCTTGATGGCCGCGGCCATTGAGTCGGGCCGTGCGCCGCCCTTGGCCGCGATGTCCAGGGCGCTGCCGTGGGCCGGCGAGGTGCGGACGATTGGCAGGCCGAGGGTGTGGTTCACCGCGTCGTCGCGGTGGCGGATCTTGATCGGGATCATGGCCTGGTCGTGGTAGCAGCAGACGATGGCGTCATACTTGGTGGCGCTGACGAAGAGGCCGTCGGCGGGCAGCGGGCCCTCCACCCTGGCGCGGGCCTCGGTCTTCTCCAACGCCTCGACGGCCAGGGCCACGCCGGGCTCCAGCAGATCCTGCTCCTCCTCGCCGAGCATTCCGTTCTCGCCGGCGTGGGGGTTCAGGCCGGCCATGGCCACCCTGGGCCGGTGGATCCCGAGGTCCCGGGTGAGGGTCTCAATGGTGAGCAGGATGGTGTCGCGCACCAGCCCCACGTCGATGCACTCGCTCACCGCGTACAGGGGGACATGGCCTGTTAGCGGCACCACGCGGAGGGTGGGCCCTGCCAGCATCATGGCCACCTCCGCCACGCCGCAGCGGTGGGCCAGGAACTCGGTGTGTCCGGGGAAGGGGAAGCCCCCCTCTCTGGCCGAGGCCTTGGTGATTGGCGCGGTGACCAGGGCGTCGGCCCGGCCCCTCACAACCGCCGCCATGGCCGTATCCAGCGCGCTCACCGACAGGGCGCCGGCCCGGGCATCGGACACCCCCGGCTCCACCTGATCCACGCCGTCATCGGCAGAGGAGGTTTCTGCCCAGACCACGCCAGGTGGGCTCGGGTTGAGCCCCAGGCGGGCGGCGGCGCGCCGGAACACGGCCCGGCAACCAAACACCCTTGGAGAGACGCCCGGGGTTGGCCGCTGCAACACCCGCAGGATGATCTCGGGTCCGATCCCGGCCGGGTCTCCCATGCTGATGGCCACGCGTACGCTCACAAGCTCCTCCTGTGCGTATGACGTACAATATCAAACTAGGGAGTAAATAGGCGCCCAACCTGGCGCGTCAAAGGCAACATGAGACGCAAAATACTCAGCATACTCCTCGGCACGGCGCTCCTGGCGCCGGCCTCCCCTGCCCTGGCCGGCGGCCCCGCCGAAAAGAGCGCAATTGCCACCCGTATGATCCAGGCCCCCGGCATCATCCCCATGGCCCGGCTGAAGGTGATCAAGCCGATAAAGAAGCGCGCCAGGGTGGCCCGCCGGAAGGTGGGCTGGGGCAGCGGCGAGTACCTCACCTACCGGGTGAGCCTGGCCGGCGTGTGGGGCGGCCGCGCGGCCATGTCCGTGGGCAAGGTGCGGGGCACGGGCAAGCGCGCCAGCCTACGCATCCGCGGCATGGGCGAGACGGTGCCCTTCATCTCCGCCATCCGCTATATGCGCGAGGACTTGATCACCACGGTGCGGCTGCGGGACATGGCGCCGCTCAAGCAGGTGGCCGACCGCAAGGCGCCCAACCGGGACCGCCTGCTGGAGACCACCTGGAGCGCGCCGCTCAAGCAGAAACTCTCCAGGGACGGCAAGGTCTACCACCGCCACCGCAACATGACCGCCGGGCGCTTTCACCTGGACCCGATCACCGCCCTGTTCAGCCTGCGTTCATCGCGGCTGAAGGTGGGGGACACCTACGTCATGAGGGTGGTCAACGGCACGAGCATGATGCTGGTCAAGGCCAGGGTGACGGGCAAAGAGCGCCTGTACATCGACGGCAAGGGCTACAACACCGTGCTGGTGGAGGGCACCGGGCAGAAGATCAAGGACGACGGCACCCCCTGGCCCAACCGCGCCCCCAGGCGCATGGCCATCTGGTTCTCCAGGGATCGCGCCCGGGTGCCGGTCCGGATTGAGGGTGACACGAAGCTGGGCAAGGTCATCGCCTTGCTGACCTCCCACAAGCCCCCCCGCCGTGGGCTCCGGGTGGGCCTGGCCCCCATCAAGGCGCCCCATTAGCTCCTGGGCCGCCGCCCATCCCGCCGTCGCCGCTGCCCCACCACGGAGTTGAACTTTCCCTCCCCTCTTCCACAGGAAATGCTATAGACCGTCATACCAGTTGTGTAACAATAGGGATTGGCACAGCGGTAAAGAGGTTTCGTGGACGATATTCGTTGCTCATTCTGCGGTAAACGCCGCTCCGAGGTTCGCAAGCTGATCAGCGGGCCAAATGTATACGTGTGCGACGAGTGCGTTGCCCTGTGCAATGAGATCATCGAGCAGGACGAGAGCCCAGCCCACCGTCAGTACCCCCGCCCCCAGGAAATCCTTGACGAGCTTGACCGCTACGTAATCGGCCAGGACGGCGCCAAGCGCGCCCTCGCTGTGGCCGTCTACAACCACTACAAGCGGATCTCCTACAAGGGCAAGCCGGGGGACGTTGAGTTGGCCAAGGGGAACATCCTTCTGCTCGGCCCCTCGGGCTGCGGCAAGACCCTGCTGGCCCAGACCCTGGCCCGCATTCTCGACGTGCCGTTCACCATGGCCGACCCCCCAACCATCACCGAGGCCGGCTACGTGGGCGAGGACGTCGAGAGCATCATCAAGTCCCTGTACCGCGCGGCTGACGGCGACGTGGAGCGGGCCTCCCACGGCATCGTCTGCCTTGACGAGGTGGACAAGATCGCCCGCCGCGCTGGCGGCCCCTCGGTGAGCCGGGACGTGTCCGGCGAGGGCGTGCAGCAGGCCCTGCTCAAGATGCTGGAGGGGCGCAAGGCGACCATCACCCCCGACGGCTCCAGGAACCGCCCCCAGCAAGAGCTGATCCAGGTGGACACCACCAACATCCTCTTCATCTGCACCGGCAGCTTCACCGGCGTGGAGGATCAGGTGCGCAACCGGGTGGGGGAGAAGGGGCTCGGGTTCGGCGCCACCGTGGACCGCAACCTCGAGGACAAGAACGCCCTGCGGGCCAAGGTGCAGCACGAGGACCTGATCAAGTACGGCATGATCCCCGAGTTCGTGGGGCGCATCCCCATCGTGGTTTCTTGTGACGACCTGGACGTGGATTCGCTGACCAAGATCCTGTGGAAGCCCAAGAACGCGCTGGTGCGTCAGTACCAGCGCCTGTTCGAGATGGAGGGGGTGCGGCTGCGGGTCACCCCGGAGGCAATGCGCGCCGTGGCTGAAGAGGCGTACCGCCGCAAGTCAGGCGCGCGCGGCCTGCGCTCCATCATCGAAGAGGTGATGCTCGACGTGATGTACGAGCTCCCCTCCCTTGAAGGCATCGTGGAGTGCGTCATCGACGAGCCCACCATTGTTGATCGGAGCAGGCCCAAGCTGATCCGCGAAAAGAAGGCGTCATGAGCGAGCCAACCGGCCCAGCTGAACTCACTCCTGAACAGATCGAGCAGATCCGCACCCGCCTGGGCGAGGCAGCCGAGCAGCTCATGGCAAACGCCGAGAGCAGCCTGCGCATGAGCATGGACCGGGAGGCGGACACGGGGCGCGACTCCATCGACCTGTCGGTGACAGAGTGGCTGCTCTCAACCGACCTGCGCCTGCGTGACCGGGAGATGAAGCTGCTCTCCAAGGTGCGTAAGGCGCTGATTCGCCTGGAGGAGGGGGAGATCGGCGAATGCGAGGATTGCGGGGAGGAGATCGGCTACAAGCGGCTCATGGCCCGGCCTGTCACCTCACTCTGCATCCACTGCAAGGAGTCCCGGGAGGAGCAAGAGCGCCAGGAACGGGACGACGGCCCCCCTCCACCATCCTTCGGCAGACGCGGCATCTAGCCAGCCGGCCGGGCCCGCAGAAATCCATCCAAACAGCCGAAATCAGAGAGATCTCCTTTTGGATTTCTTGAATTAGATGAGGTAGTATCGGGCAAACTCCGGACCGAACTCTCCCCATGGCCGATCAAGGGCAAAAGTATAAGATTATTGAAAAGCTCGATAGCGGCGGCATGGCCGAGATCTATCGAGGCGAGGCCGAGTCGATCCAGGGGTTCAAGAAGCAGGTGGCCATCAAGCGGGTCCTGCCCCACCTGACCAAGAATAAACGCTTTGTTTCCATGTTCCTGGACGAGGCGCGGCTGTGCCTCTTCCTTGATCACGCAAACATCGTCCATGTGTTCGACATCGGGTACTCGGGCAACACCTTCTTCATCGTCATGGAGTTCGTGGACGGGCTCAACCTGCGCAACCTGGTTGAGAGCCTGAAGCGGCAGAACCGGCGGCTGGAGATCCAGCAGGCCCTGTTCGTGATGATGGAGGTGACCAAGGGGCTGGCCTACGCCCACGAGAAGGTGGACATCGAGTCTGGCAAGCCCCTGGGCATCGTCCACAGGGACATCTCGCCCCCCAACATCCTGCTCTCCAAGACCGGCGAGGTGAAGCTGGTGGACTTCGGGCTGGCCAAGGCGGCCAACCAGGTGGAGAGCACGGAGCCGGGGGTGGTTAAGGGGAAGTTCTCCTACCTCTCCCCCGAGGCGGCGCGCGGCGAGGACGTGGACCTGCGCGCGGACCTGTTCGCCTGCGGCATCATCCTGTTCGAGATGCTCACCGGCAAGCGGCTGTTCTACGGCGAGACCGACTATCAGACGGTGGAGCTTGTACGCAAGGCGCGGGTGCCGCCCATGGTGGCGCTCAACCCGGAGATCACCCCCGATCTTGAACGGCTGGTGCTCGGGTGCCTGGCCCTGGATCCGGAGGAGCGGTACCAGTCCGCCTACGAGCTGCACGACGCCCTGGCCCACTACCTGTTCTCCAACGGGCTCAAGGTGACGAACCGCGATCTCTCCCGGCTGGTGCGAAACTGCCAGTCGGAGCGGAACACCAGCCTGCCCAGGGGGAGCGGCTCTGGAAACCGCATCGACAAGCTGATCCAGGACGAGGTGGCGAGGCTGGCCCCGCTGCAGGAGGCGCCCGAGGATGATCAGGGCGCTCAGCCGCTGACACCGGACCAGCTGGGCCGCCCGGACGCGGTGCTTGATCCACGGGACTTCATCGATACCCGCGGCTGGACCAGCGAGCTTGAAGAGACCGAGGACGGCGGCGCCAAGATGACCTTTCACGCCCCGCCGGAGTCGCCGGAGCTGCCCGAGCTTGGCTCTCTGGAGGAGTACCTGGAGGGGAGCGACAAGCCCGATGGCGGCCGCAAAGGTAAGAAACCTTTGCGCAAGGGGAGCAGCGCCGGCATGAGCACGCGCACCCTCAAGGTGCTGCTCATCGTGTTGGTCCTGCTGAGCATCGTGGGCGTGGGCGTGGTGATGGCCATCTGGAAGCTCAACGCCAGGCCGACAATTGATCCAGATCTGGTTGACGACATCATCCAGCCCGAGTAAGCCCCACAGGTGAGTATTAGCCGTCCCATCCACCTCGCCTTTGTCTGGCGCCTCCACCAGCCGTGGAGCCTCTCGCCCGACAGCGGCAGCCTCACCCTCCCCTGGGTGCGCCTGCACGCGGCGGGCACCTACCGTGACTTCGCCAGCCTGCTGGAGCGCCACCCCGGCGTGAACGTGACCGCCGTGCTCTCGCCCCCGCTGCTGGAGCAGATCCGTCTGCTCCGGGAAGGGGTGGAGGACACCGGCCTGGCCCTCACCCGGATCCCCGCCGAGGAGCTGACCCCCGAGGAGCGGGGCATGCTGGCGCGCTACTTCTTCTCGGTGCACAGGCAGGCGCGGCTGCACCCCATGCCGCGCTACCGTGAGCTGTTGGAGAAGCGAGGGCACCAGGGCGCGGGGGGTGCCTGGGGTGCGGCGGACCTGAGCGTGGACGAGCTGCGCGACCTGCAGGTGCTGTTCAACCTGGCCTGGTTCGGGCCCACCGCGGCCGAGGATCCTCGGGTGGAGGCGCTGCTGGTCAGGGGGCGCGACTTCGAGGAGGCCGACAAGGAGGTGGTCATAGGGCGGCAGCGGGAGCTTCTGGAGGGGCTGGTGCCGGCCTGGACGGCCCTGGGCCGCCGGGGATCGGTGGAGTGGATCCCGTGCCCCCACCGCTACCCGATCCTGCCCCTGCTGGTGGACAGCCACACGGCGCGGCGGCCCACGCCTGACGCCCGCCTGCCCAGACGCTTCGCCAACCCCGGAGACGCCGCGGAGCAGATGGAGCGTGCCCGCGCCACCTTCGTCAAGGAGGTGGGCTGGGAGCCGCGCGGGCTCTGGCCGCCGGAGCTGGCCGTTAGCCCGGAGAGCGTGCGCCTGGCCGGAGAGCAGGGCTTCGGTTACCTGGTGAGCGATGCGTCCGTGCTGTTCCACTCCCTGGATGAGCGGGGCTCATCGCCGGGGCGCCGCCGCCTTTTCCAGCCGTACCGCCACGGGGGGAGCGCCCTCTTCTTCCGCCACGAGGAGCTGTCCCGGCGGGTGGAGCAGGAGTACACCGCCTGGGAGGACTCGGGCGCCGCGGCGGACGACTTCCTCCAGCAGGTGCGGCAGGCCGCCGCGGGGGCCCGGGTGGACGGCGACGCGCCGCCGCTGGTGGTGGTGGCGCTGCCGCTGGAGCGCGTGTGGGAGCGCTACGCCGAGCCGATGACCGGGTTCCTGGGCGCCCTCTTCGGGCGGCTGGAGCGCGGGGGCGACGTCGTGACCACCACCCTCGGCCAGTGGCTTGATCGGCACCCGCCCGCCGTGGCCCTGGACCACCTGCACTCCGGATCCTGGGTGGACGGCAACTTCGCCACCTGGATCGGCGAGGCGCTCAAGAACCGCGCCTGGGATCTGTTGGGCCACGCGCGGGAGCGGCTGGCCAGGGCGGAACGCTCGGGGGAGACAAGCGCGGAGCAGCGCGCGGAGGCCCTGGAGCACCTGCTCGACGCCGAGGGAGCCGACTGGTTCTGGTGGCTCGGTGAGCCGTACCACAGCGAGGAGGATGACCTGTATGAGGCCCTCTTCCGCGCCCACCTGGCCGCCGCCTACAGGGCCCTGGGCGACACGCCCCCGGCGGAGCTGTTCCGCCCCCTGACCCAGGGCGGCGCGGTGGCGCCTTCCCGCCAGCCAACGGACCTTGTGCACCCGCGCATGGACGGGAGCCTGGCCTCCTACTTCGAGTGGCGCGGCGCCGGCTACCACAGGGTCCCCCCGGCCGGCTCCCTGGCCCCCTACCCTTCCATCCTCTCAGGCCTGTACTGGGGCTTTGATCCGGGGCGCCTCTACATCCGCCTGGTGCCCGCGGACAGCCTCCCACCGCACCTCTCTCCCCTGACCGGGGAGGTGCAGGTCAACCTGCAGATCACGGAGAGCGGGCGACGGGTCAACTGCCGCCTGGTCACGGGCGAGCAGCCCCACCTGGCGCTCACTCACGGTCCGCCCGACGGCGCCGAGGTGGAGCTTGGGCGCGTCCAGGAGGTGGTTGTGGGTGAGGTGATCGAGCTGTCGGTCCCCCTGTCCAGGCTCGCCCTGATCCCGGGACAGCAGGTGGGCCTCTCGGTGCAGTTCACCCGCGAAGGCCAACAGGTGGGCACGGTGCCGTCCAGCGGCTTCATCGAGGTGAAGGTGCCGGTGGATGGGTACGAAGTGGGGGAGAGCTTCAAGATCTGAAAAACGTCGACGTCGACGTTCGCTATTGCCCCAGGTTCTCCAACGCCTCTTTCGCCGCGTCGGCCAGCTCCTTGGGCGGCTTGAGGCTCAGGTAGGTCCGGTAGGCCGCGGCTGCCTCGGAGATGCGGCTTGCGCGCTCAAGCACGCTGCCCAGGTCGTAGTAGACCTCCTTCATCTTCGGGGCCAGGCTCTTGGCCCGGCGCAGGCTGGAGATGGCGGCGTCCTGGCGCTCGTTCTCGTCGTGGACCAGGCCGATGCGGTAGTGGGGCTCTGCGCACCGCGGGCAGATGCGGGCCGCCTCCTCGTACCGCGCCATGGCGCGATCCGAGCGCCCGCTATCATGCTGGGCGCGCCCCGCCATGACCAGCATCGCCGCGTGCATGAGCGGCGGCCTCGGCGCCGTACGGAGCGCCTGGAGCGCCTGGCCGAAGGTGCGCGAAGCCCTGGAGAAGCTTCCGGCGTACAGGTCCACCCGGCCGGCCGCGTCCAGGGCCTCCGGGGTGCCGGCGTACAGGCTGGCGAGGCGCTGCACCGCGGCCTTGGCGCTGTGCTCGTCGTTGTTCATCAGGTGGGCGCGCACGCGCAGATGCAGGGCTTCAGCCGACGGCTTGGTCCCCCCGGTGGCCGTGGTCAGGTGGGTGATGGCGAGCCCCGCCTTGCCCTGGAGCAGGGCGAACTCTCCTCGAACAAGCGCCGTCTTGATCCGGTCGGCCTGGCGCGCCTCCGCGGCCCGGATCTCCACATCAGCGAGGGAGGTTTCCTGCTGGGCGGCGAGCACCCGGGCATAACCCAGGCGCACCTCAGGATCATTGGCCGAGCGCTTGACCAGGGTTGTGTACAGCTCCCGGGCCTTGGGCAGGTTGCCGAGCACGAACTCCAGGTCGGCCAGCTTGCGCATGGCGACGGTGTTGCCCTTGTTGGTCCGGGCCGCCTCTGCCAGTCGCTTGTGGGCGTCGCTGTACTTGCCCTCGGCCAGGTCCACCTCGGCCAGCTTGAGCCGCGCCCGGAAGGCGAAGCGATCCAGGCGGACCGCCTCCCCCAGGCGCTGGCGGGCCTGGTGGGTGCGCCCGATCTGCAGGTAAACCTCCCCGAGCGCGGTGAGCAGCTCCACGCTGCGCCGGTTGGTCGGGAGCAGGCCGAGCAGGCCCTGTTCGGCCTCGCGCCCCTTGCCCATGCTCGCCAGGATCTCGGCCCGGACCAGGCTCGCCCGCAGGTTGCCCTTCTGGCCGTCCAGCTCGGCGAGGGCCTCCTGGTGCCGGCCCAGGCTGTACAGGATGCGCGCCCTGAGCAGGGCGGCGGCCGGAGAGGTGAGGCCTCGGGCCCGGTTCAGGCTGGCCAGGGAGCGGGCGCTCCTCCCTTGCAGCAGGTAGACCCGGGCCAGGTGGAAGTGAGGGTGGGGGCGGCCGGGCAGCAGATCGCGGGACTCCTGGATCACGCGCTCGGCCTCGCCCATCTGGTAAGACTCCAGGTAAGCCTGGGCCAGCTGATCCAGGAAGAGAGGATCGCGGGTCGGCTGGTTGGTGCGCGCCTTGGTCAAAAATGTGCGCGCCCGGGTGGAGTCCCCGCGGGTCAGCAGGATGCGCGCCATAAGCACGGCGGCCCACCCGCGCTGCCCCTTGGAGGAGAGCGCGCTGCGCGCCCCGCTGAGGATGGTCTCCAGGTCCTTCTGCGCGGTGTTCATGTCCCCGCGTGACTCCAGCAGGACCCGGGCCCTGGCGATGAGGGTCCCCACATGGTCGGCGTTGAGCTTGAGGGTGCCGGCGTGGGCGTTAAGGCTCTTCTGAACCTTGCCCAGCTCAGCGAGGGCCTCGGCGCGCCACAGGTGATGAAGGGTGTCCAGAGGGTTCGTCTTCACCGCGCGATCCAGCGAGGCCAGGGCGGCCTCGGCCTTGCCCTCCAGCATGCGCACGCGCCCCTCCAGGTAGGCGAGGATGGCGGCCTCGGGCCTGGCCACCCTCCCCTGCTCCAGCAGCTTGTTGGCCCGGGCCAGGGAGCCGGTGAAGAGGGCGGCGTAGATGTCCGCGGCCAGCCGGTCTGCTCCCGGCTTGTCGGTCTGGGCGACCCTGCGCGCGGCCTGCGGGTTTGGATCCCCAAACTCCACCGGGATGGCGGCCTGAACCCTGGACTGTGCCCAGTAAGCGGCCTTGTCCTCGGGGCGGTGCTTCAGGATCTCGGCGTAGCTCCTGGAGGCGGCCGCGTAGTCCACCATGTTGCCGTTCCAGAGCAGCTGGGCCGCCTTGCCCCGCTTGTCCTCGATCTGATCCCCGAGGCGCATGTGCCGCACCACCCGGCCGATGCCGAAGGCGAGCACGATGACGCCGATGGTGCAAACGACGAGCACGGGCAGGCGCTTGCTCCCTGGCCGGCCCTTGAGCATGGCCACCAGGTTGGTGCCAGTGCGCGCCGCCCTGTCCAGGCGGGCGTTCCCCCCCATGAGCCTGGGCAGGGTACGTTTGGTTGGCTTGGGCTTGGGCTTGGCCCTGGGCTTGGGCTCCGGCGCCTTCACCCTGGCCTCAGCGCCAGCGCGCGCATCGTACACCTCCGCCGGAGCGCCCGGGGCGGGAGCGGGCGCCCTGGAGACGCTGGGGCCCGGCGTGGACGCGCGGAGGTTCTCGGTACGCTCAACCCTCATCGGCCCCGACGGAATGTCCACCGTGGAGGCCTGGGCCATCTCCGGCGGCACGGACTGCGCGGGCGGGTACTGCGGCGCGGCTGGTTGCTCCGGTTGCCCGGGCTGAGAGATGTCGTATGGCTCCTCGGGCAGGTGCTCGAACTGGCGCGACGGCGGCAGCGACGGGTCGTACGGATCATCGGGCAGGTGTTGGGGAGGCGGCGCCTGGTCTGCCCCGGGGGGGAACATCGATTGCTCCGGGCTGGCCGGCGGCTCGCCGTACGGAGCAGCATCTCCAGGGAAGCCCTCCACCCCGACTGGCGTGGGGGCCCCCTGTAGCCCTGGCTCACCATACGCCTCGGGAATGCTGGCGCCCTCGCCAGGCTCCGCGAGGTTCGGGGATGGGGCGTCTTCAACTTCGGGGAACGCGACCTGGGCGTTCTCCTCTCGGTAGAACCCGGTGGCCTCCTCCTGCATGTCGTCGTCATCCAGGGACCCGTCCGGGTTCAGACTGACGCCATCCTCGCCTCCTGGCAGGAGGCTCCGGGGTGAAGCGGCGTCAACATCACTTACGATGGCCTGCAGCTTGGGCAGCTCCACCCGCACCTGGGTGGCCTCCGCGTACTCTTCCTCGTCGTCATCGTCGAAGGTGAACGGATCGTCTCCGGAGGTGTACTCCTCCTCGCCCTCGAAGGCTGGCACCTCGGCCGGGTCTCCCCACCCCTCCTCCGGGTTGTTGTCGTCAACCTCAACCCCGCTGGGCGGCGGCAGGGGCGGCAGGTCGTCCTCATCAATGACCATCTCCAGGGAGATCTCGGACAGCTCCTCGCTGTCCAGCGGCTCGAACTCGTCGCCGGCGCCGTCCCCGAAGGGCCCAGCCGGCACCAGCGCCGAGTCCTCTCGGATGACCGTGGGCTCGCCCTCGTCGTCCTCGTCGGCCCAGGCGCCTTCAGGGGCCACGCCGTCCATCTGATCAGAGATGGGGCTGGCCTGGGCCATGGTGGGCTCGCCTGGATCCTCTTCATCCAGAGGCCCCAGCGGCTCCGGACCACGGGCCACCGTGGGATCCCCGTCATCATCTTCATCGAGGGGCCCCAGAGGCTCCGGGCCACGGGCAACTGTGGGCTCCCCGTCATCCTCCTCATCCAGGGGTCCCAGGGGCTCCGGACCACGGGCCACCGTGGGATCCCCCTCGTCATCGATGTCGCCCCACTCCTCTTCTGCGCTGGCCTCATCGCTGTCCACCACCGGGTTGATTTGGGCAACGGTGGGCTCGCCGGGGTCCTCTTCCCACTCACTGCCGACAACCTCTTCGGTAGAGTCCAGCGCTCCCAACGGCTCGGGCCCATGGGCCACCGTGGCCTCGTCGTCCCACTCGTCCTCTTCGTCCTCGAAGCCGGTGTCCTCGAGGTCGTCCACCGCCTCGCCCCACGGCTGTTCGCTCTGTTCGAGCAAGAGCTCAGACTCCTCGGTGCCCGGCGCCTCTTCGGCCATGGTCGGGGGTTCATCCGCAGCAGTGGTGTCGGTGGTCCCCTCCTCCCCGCTGGCCTGTGGCTCAAGGCCGTCCCCCTCGGCACGTGTCCACTCGGTGAGCAGACCGGAGTCTACGAGCAAGGCCGAGGAGTCGTCGTCGGCGTGTTGCTGAACCCGGGGGGGCGCCTTGGCGGCTTGCTCCATGGAGGCCAGCAGCAGCTCCTGATCCACGCCCACGCCGGTTTCGTCGTCGTCGATGAGGTCCAGCTCCCCCTGCTCCTCCTCCACGCTGATATCGACCAGCTCCCCGGCCACGGTGGGGTCCTCGTCTTCATCCGGCCCCATCTCAAGGATCTCTCCGTCCAGGAGCTCCTGGGTGCCGCCCTCTTCGGGTTCGCCCGCGCCGAGCGCATCCCCGGAGGGCGTGGGCTCGCCCGTGAGCACGGCGATGGCCTCTTCTTCGCTGATGGGAGGATGCTCGCCGGATCCGTGATCGGTGTCAGAGATGCCGTCATCCTCGCCAAGGCCGTCTTCCTCGCCAGGGCCCGCGTCCTCGCCTTGATCCGGAAGGTCCCAGTGTGAAGCGTCGGCCACCTCCTCGCTGCTGCTGTTCAGGAGCGCCTGGTAGTCGTCGGCGAGAGAGACGGTGTCATTGTCGTCCACCATCTCCGGCTCATCCGCCTGCTCCCGCTGCTGCTCGAACTCCTCGGAGTTCAGGATCTCCAACCCCTCCGGCACTGGAGTGAGCACCTCGGACACGGTCTCCTCGTCGCCGACGTCGTATCCGACCAGGTCCTCCTCGGCCTCCTCCCCCTTGCGCATGCGCTCCAGATAGCTGGGCGGGAGCCACGGCGCAGTGGTGTACCGTTCGTCGTCGTCATCCTCCTCCGGCGTTCCCTCCTCCGCGCCATCCATGGCGGCCAGGTCGGGGGGATCGTCCATGATGTTGGTGAAGTCGTCGTCGTCTCCCCATGACTCCGGCTCGGACATCACCGGGACCTCGTGGCGGCCGCCGCTCCCTTCATCAGCGCCGGCGGGGGGCGCGTCGCACACCCGCTCCAGCAAGGACCAGAGCTGGTCCTTCTCCTGGCCAGGGCTGGCCAGCTCCCTGGCGGTGTCCAGGGCGGCCCGCGCCTCGCCGTGCCGCCCCAGGGCCAGGAGCGCCTCCCCGAGCAGCCGGTGCGCCAGGGGGTCATCCGGCGCCAGGCTCGCCGCCTGCTCCGCCTCCACCAGCAGGTCCAGGTAGTTCTCCAGCCCGAGCAAACCCAGCCCGAGCAGGAGCCGCCCCTCGTTGCTGCGCGGGCGCGCCTTGAGCCCCTCGCGGCACTGCCTCACCGCGTCCGCGTACGCTCCCTCCTCGAGGAGCCGCGTGGCCTCCTGCACGAAGTCATTCCCACTCCGGCTGCCCTGGTCCTGGCTACCTGGCGGTGGACTGGTGGGCGCGCTCAAAATACATCCTTCCATTACCTTCCCCGCCATACCTGCGCCGGGGGAGGTTATTCAATTGAATCGGACTTCTACAAATTACGTTATTTCTTCCGTTTTCGGAAGATTACGCGGCGGAAAGAGGCCAGATCCTCGGCCTTGAATTCCCGTAGCAGGGCGAGCACGACGTAGTACGCCACCATCACCACCACGCACTCCACCACGGTGACCAGCTTGGAGTGTTCCGGCCACACCGCCCCCAGCGCCATGGCGGCGGCCATGGCTAGCACTACACGCACCAGCGTGCCCGGAGGGAATGAGGCCGAGAAGCGCCGATAGATCAGGGCGGCGGAGACGAGCATGCCCAGAGCCTGGGCGCCGGTGGTGGCCCACGCGGCCACGGTGAGCGCCCCCAGCGGTGAGTCGGCTCTGGGGATGAAGAATGAGTTGGCGGCGGCGGCCGTGACCAGGGTGATCACGCCGGAGATGAGGGCGTCGCGGGTGTGCCCGGCGCCGTTGAGGATGGTGTTGATGATGGTGAACATGGAGAAGCAGACCATGCCGCCGGCCAGGATCCTGAGGGCCGCCCCGCCCACGCGATAGCGGTCCTGGTAAGGCACGTTGATCACCGCCTCCGGGTTGGCCATGAAGACCACGGCCACGCCAGCGGCGAAGATGAAGGAGAAGCGCAGGGTCTGCCGGATGTAGGCGCGGGTGCCCTCGATGTCCTCCTCGAAGGTGGACCTCGAGATGAGGGGGAAGATGACGAAGGCCACGGCCAGGATTGCCTGGTATGGGATGAAGGCCAGGGACTGGGCCGTGCCGTAGTAGCCGGCGTATGCCGACGCGATCTCGGCCATGGTCTTGCCCGCCTCGGCAGCGGCGTTGCCCAGGGTGCCGGCCACGCGCTTGAGCAGGAAGAGGTCCACCCGCATCACCAGGTTCATGCAGAGGGTGTAGGCGAAGATGCGCAGCATGAAGCCCCAGATGCGTGAGGCCGGGAAGGTGGCGCGCGGCGAGTTCCCGGTGTTGACGGGGAGCCCCACCCAGGCGGCGGAGGCCAGGAGGATCACCGCGGCCGCGGACACGAAGCCGCCCACTGCCCCGGCGACGCCCCAGCCGGCCGCGGCGAAGCCCAGGATGGCGGCGGCCCGCAGGGTGGCGAAGCTGGCGTCCAGCGCGGCCTGGCGCCCGAACTGTCGCTGACCGTTGAGCGAGCCCACGAAGACCGCGTAGAAGGCGTAGCAGAACATGATGCCCGCGGAGAGCCGGTACAGGTTGGTGAGCCCCGGGTCACGCTCCCACTCGGCGATCCAGGGGGCCGCCATGAGGTACAGCGCGGTGATGCCCCCGCCCAGCAGGATCTGCACCTTGAGCGCGGCCCGCTTCACCGCCTGGGCCAGGCTATCGTCCTGGGCTGTGAAGCGGCTAACGCCCTGGATTGTGCCGGTTACGATGACGTTGTCGATGACCGAGACGAGGCCCACCACGAGCAGGTAGTTGCCCCACAGCACCTCGGTGCCGAGCAGCCTCGGCAGGGTGAAGTAGATGGCGTAGCCCGCCACCATGAAATAGAGCTTGGCCAGCGCGATGAAGATGACGCCACGGCCAGCGGTAACAGCTGCGTCTGCCATGGTGTGGGGGTTTAGAACGAGTTGGGGGTGTTGTCAAAAGGTGTGGCGGTCGGGGGTCGGGGATCGGGCTAGCGCACCAGCGGGTTGTTGAACTCGAAGGGGGCCAGGACCTGGACCGTGCGCCCCAGGCCGCGGGGGATTGGGCCGAAGGGGGCGGCTTTCCGGATGGCCGCCATGACCAGGCGGTCGAAGCCCGGGTAACCGGAGGGCTTGGTCACGCGCAGGTCGGTGACGCGCCCGTCCGCCTGGATGTTGAAGCGCACGAGCACGTCGCCCTGCTCCATCATCACCTGCAGCTTTCTGGGGAAGGACCAGAGGGGTTGGATCTTTCGGTGCACGCGGCGGAAATAGAGCAGGTAGCGGCGGTCCGGGTTGTTGAGCCAGATGGCGGGCCCCTCTGGTTCTCCTTCCGGATCTCCGCGCCGGCCCGACGGGGAGCCGCGCCCACGCCCGCTCTCCTTACCCGTGCCCGCCGCGCGCGCGGCGTCCAGGACGCTGGGCAGGAGCCGTGTGGAGGCCTGGTGCCGTACCCGGTCGTCGGCCAGGGCCAGCTTCAGCCGCCGGGTGAGCGTGGTGGGGGGAGCGCGCTCCAGATCGGGCCTACGAAATCCGGGCGCCGCTCCCTGGCGCGTGCGCCGCTGTGGAGACAGGAAGCGGTACGCGCCCGGGGCGTCGTTGAGCGCCTCCTCCAGACGCTCGGTCCGGGCCAGGTCCCCCCCCGTGCGGGCACCGGTGGCGGCGGTGAGGCGATCCCTCCCCCTGCCCTGCCGCGCCTTCCCCCTGGTGCGCCAGGTCTGCCCCCGCTTGCCGCTCACGAGATGAGGTGAGGCGCTGGGGTTCGGCGTGCGACGCTGGTTGTCCGGGGAGACCGCCTGGCGGTTGGTCCGGATTCGGCTGGGCGATTGCCGCGTCCGGTGGGTGAAGGGAAGGAAGCGCAGCTCGTCCAGGTCCTCGCCGGTGAGCGCCCGCTTGTGTGGCGACGGCCGCCCCACCCCGGCCAGCGCGCCCGGATCGTCGGAGGGGCGGCTCAGGCTGTCCGCTGGCCGCCGCTCGGAGGGGGCGTTCAGGTCGCCAAGCCGCGCGGTGAGCTCGGGCGAATCGGGCAACGGCGCCGCCGCCGAGGCGTGCACCATCTCCGTGACGGGCAGGGCCCCCAGCTCCACGATGTGGACCCGATCCAGCGCCGCCTGCGAGGGTGTGGGCGCGAGGAAGGCCTGGGTGGCCGCCGCGGCCAGCACCAGGTGCACGCCAACCGATCCGCCTAACCAGGCGAACAGCCGGGGGCCTCTGTTATGCCGTTTTCCTCGCATACCCATTTTATACCGCATCTAGCTGTCAGCTGATAGCTGACGGCTGACAGCCACGCTATATTGTACGCTCGGACGGTTCACCACGCACCCATGCCCCTCCCCTCAGAAGAGCGCCCCGGCATCCCCGAGGCCCAACCAACCCTGGCAGACAGGCTCTTCCCCTCCCCCATGGTGCACCCGGACATCATCCGGGTGGGCTGGATGGCGGACAACCGGCTGCACAACTTCCTGGTGGTGCTCTACCACCTTGCCCGCATCCCCTTACCCCTCTGCGCCCTGCTGGTCGCCCTGATCCTCGCCCCGGGCGCGCTGGCCCACGAGCTCGCCCTGGCCGCCTGGGGGCTCCTGGCCCTGGTGGCCGCCGGGGACCTTACCCTGCTGCTGCTCTTGCCGCGAATGGGCGTCTCCTTCGGCTGGCCCGGGCCGCCCTGGCTGCTCTACAGCCTGGGGAGGTCCGCTCTGGCCGCGCTCACCGGGCTCATCCCCCTGGCCGGCGCATGGGAGCTGCTCCCCCTGGCCCTGGTGCAGCTCACCCTGACCGCGCTCTCTCTGTACGGCAGCCTGGTGGAGCCGTTCTGGCTGGAGAACACCCGCCTCACCTGGAAGATCCGCGGGCTCAAGGCGCCCCTGAAATTGCTCCTCATCTCCGACCTTCACCTGGAGAGGCCAACCCGCCGGGAGCCCGCCGTGCTCGCGGCCATCGAGCGGGGCCGCCCGGATCTGATCGTCTTTGCCGGGGACCTGTTCAACCTCTCCTACGTGGGGGATCCCGACACCCTCAGGGATGTGCAGGCCTTCCTGTCCAGGCTGAAGGCCCCGGCCGGCGTCTTCTTCACCCGCGGCACCTGGGAGATCGATCCGCCCGAGCTGGCGGCCCGGGCCCTTGAGGGGACCGAGGTGCGCCTGGTGGAAAACGAGCTGGTCACCGTCACCCACGGCGACGCGCGCCTACACCTGGTCGGGATCCCGGCGGAGGGGAGCCGGGAGGAGCGGGAGGCCACCCTGCGCGAGCTGCTGCCCGAGGAAGAGCGCCCGGTGGTGGTGGTGCATCACCTGCCCGAGCTCATGGTGGCGGCCGCGGACCTGGAGGCGGACGTCTACCTGGCCGGGCACACCCACGGCGGCCAGATCTGCGTACCCCTGCTGGGCCCGGTGGCCACTGGCTCCCGCCTGGCGCGGCGCTACGTCAAGGGCTACCACCGGCTGGGCCGCACCAGGGCCTACATCTCCCGCGGCGTCGGGCTTGAGGGGCTCGGCGCGCCCCGCATGAGGTTCCTGGCCCGCCCGGAGTTAGTTTGGCTAGACCTCGAGCCAGAGGGCGAAGGATAGGGTCGACAGTTGACAGTTGACAGTTAACAGTCCGATAGCCAGCTGAATAACGAGCCCATCTCCCCCGTGTAAATTTCAGCGCCAGATGATGGGTTTTCACGGCGCTTGAACTGTCGACCGTCGACTGTGAACTGTGAACCTGCAAATCGGAGGCACGGCGGGCAGCTTCCGCACCGGCCGTGTGAGCATCACGAATTACCACGCGCTTTGACGATCCAGTCGTTTTCTGACTAATGTGGGCGCAATTGAAGCAGTGGGGGGATTTTGTCGAGGCTTAACCAGCTACGAGAGTCCATACGTATGTACAGGTCCAAGCTACTTTCATCTCTGTTCGCCGGCGCCCTGCTGCTGGCGTTACCAGGGCTTTCCAGCGCCCAGGTTCCTCGCTTTGAGAAGACCCCTTACGCGGTGCTTTCGGGGCTCCGTTCCCTGGATCCAAACGCACGCCGGAGCGCGGCCTCGGGCCTGTCCCGGTTCCGCAAGACCTCCCAGGCGTTCAAGGCGCTCTACATGGCCGTGCTCACCGATCCGGACGTGGGCGTGCGCCAGACGGCGGCCGTGACCCTGTCCAAGATGGGCGCCCGGGCCAAGCCCGTGCTCGCCCGCGTGGCGGTGTGCGATCCAGATCCCGCCACCCGGGATAGGCTCACCTCGTACAGCCGCGGCGCCGGCGTGCGGTGCGACATCCTGGACGCCCCCATGGGCGACGGCGACCCGCTGCCAAGGGGAGACAAGAAGGTCATCGCCTTCCTGAAGCACCCGATCCCGGCCACCCGCAAGGCGGCCATGAAGGCGATGAAGAAGCGGCGCAACGCCAAGGCCTTCCGGGTGATCTGGAAGATGGCCAACAACGATCCGGTCTGGTCCCTTCGGGCCCTGGCCCTGCGCATCATTTGCTCTTCGTACAAGAAGAAGGCGCTCCCGGTGGTGCAACACACCCTGACCCAGGATCCGGACGCGCGGGTGCGCGCCGAGGGCCTGCGCAACGTCACCCACATGAAGATCCCCCAGGCCGCCAAGCTGATCTCCACCTCGGCCCGGGTGGAGGTGATCCTCGAGGTGCAGCTGGCCGCCATCAAGGCCCTGTCCCGCATGAAGGACCGCAAGGCCGTGCGCGAGCTGGCCGGCCTGGCCATGACCCACAAGAGCGCTGACGCCCGCGCTGCCGCCCTGGCGGCCCTGGGCAAGATGAAGGGCTACAAAAAGTACGCCAAGCAGATCATGGGCCAGCTGCTCAAGTCGGACAGCTCGGGCAAGGTGCGCGCAGCGGCCCTCAAGGGGCTCTCCACCGACTCGGGCAAGGTCGCGTGCCAGGCGCGGGCGGCCCGGATCAATGATCCCCACCCCGCCGTGCGCCAGGCCCTGGTTTCCCAGCTCGGCCGGTGCAAGGCAAAGATCGCCAGGCCTGCCCTCGAGCGGGTGGTGACCCAGGACGAGGAGGCCAACGTCCGGGCTGAGGCAGCCAAGGTGCTGGTGAAGCTGGGCGCCGCGGCGAGCGTCAAGACCCTGGCCGCGGTGCTGGCCGGAGACCGGGACGCCACCGTGCGCCGCACCTGCTTCAACGCCATCATGCGCCTGAGCGCCGATCTCAAGCACGGGCCGCTTACCGATGTGATCAAGAGGGACAGCGACGTGAGCATGCGGCGATCGGCGGTGCACGCCCTGGCCCGTATGCCCTCGGCCATGGCGGTCCCGGGCCTCGCCTTCGCCCTGGCCCGTGACGACGACCAGGAGGTCCGCCTGGAGGCGGCCAAGGCCCTGGGCCGCTACGCCGACGCGCTGGCGTACAAGGTCCTGGCCCGCGCGGCCAAGGAGGATCCCTCGGCCGAGGTGCGCTCCGTGGCCACCCGCGGCGCGGCCCGCAGCCCGGCCCAGAAAGCGTGGATCAACGCCCTGCTCCCCCAGACCATTGACTCGGACCCGTCGGTTCGGCAGAAGGCTGTCAAAAAGCTGTGCCAGCTCAAGGCTTCCCGTACGTTCCGCGCCCTGGTGCGCGCCCTCTGGGTAGACGAGAGCAGCTCCGTGCGCACCACCGTTGCGCGGGGCTTCGCCGCCATCGACCACCCCCTCATCGATGTGGGTCTCTCCGTGGCCAACGCCACCACCGACGACGCCAGCCTGCGGCGGGAGATCGCCCGCGCCGGCCAGTCGCGCATCGCCCGGCTCAACCGGGTACTCAAGAAACTCAACTCCGACGACGCCATCGTGCGGGCGGCCGCGGTGGATGACCTCTACCCCTCCCCCTTCAAGCGCTCACGCGAGGCGCTGGAGCGGCTCATCGAATCTGATCCGGACGGCGAGGTGCGGCGCCGCGCCGGCGTGGCCCTGTACCGCTACAGCGACAAGAGGGCCCTCAAGACCCTCCTGGGGGCCAGCCGTAAGGAGACCGAGTCCAAGGTGCGCGGCGACATCGTGCGCAACTACAACGCGCTGCGGAAGAGCTGGCTCGCCGCCCGCCGCCGCCTGGACCTGAACGGCGCCATCTCCAAGTTGATTTCAGGCTCGCCCGCCAGGCGCGCCGACGCCGCCTACACCCTGGCGCCAATGAAGAACCGGACAGCCTACACGCACCTCAAGAAGGCCACCAAGAGCAAGGACCCGGGGCTGCGCTACGCTGCCGTGTTCGCCCTCACCGTGTTCGGCGACCTGAACATCCTGGCCTCCGCCACCAAGGCCGAGAAGGACAAGGGCGTCGGCCAGCGGTTCCTGGCGCTCAAGATGCTGGGAGACGGCGGCCCCGAAAAGATCATCGCCGCCCTCGCTTCGGACAACCAGGAGGAGGTGCTCATCGGCGTGCACGCGGCCGCCATTTACCCCGCCAAGGAGCAGGTCCACTGGCTGGTGCGGGTGGCCCTGTCCAACGTGAACAAGCACCACCGCCTGGCCGCCGTTCGCGCCCTGGTGCTCCACGATCACCCCCTGGCCCAGTGGGCCGTGCGGGTGGCAGCCGGGCACGACGCATCCAAGAAGATGCGGGGCGTCATGTGGTTGTGGGCGGTGTGGGCCGACGGCAGGTCGGGAGGGTTGTAGGGCGCCTTTCCTAGTAGCTGCTGGCCCAGGCGGCGTAGAAGGCCACGCACTTCTCCAGCTGATCGATGCTGTTGTACTCGTTGGGCGCGTGGGCGTGGCGCTCCTCCCCGGGGCCGAAGCCGAAGCAGGGGATGTCGAACATTCCGTTGATGGAGACGCCGTTGGTGGAGAAGACCCACTTGCCAATCGGCGCGTCGCCGCCCCAGAGCGCCTTGTAGGCCCCCGCCGCCCGCACGATGTCCGGGTGGTCCTCATCAAGCAGCCAGGTGGGGTAGTACTTCTCGGTGGGGTAGACCTTGCCGGTGTAAGCCTCACGCGCGTAGTGGTACAGGCTCACCTCGGCCTCGTCTCCGCCGGGCAGCTCCCTGATCTGAGACAGCGCCAGCTCCTTGTCCTCGCCCGCGGTGAGGCGGCGGTCCAGGCTCATGCCGCACCCGTCGGCCACGGCGCACTGTGACGGCGACCGGGACCAGATGCCGGAGAGCACAACCGTGCCTTTGCCCAGGAAGTCGTGGGGGGCCAGGCGCTCGTTGAGCTCCTCAACGCCCTTGATGATGGGCTGCATCTTGTACACGGCGTTGACGCCGCGGTGGGGCGCCGAGCCGTGGGCGGAGAGCCCGGTGGTCTCCACCTTGATCTCCATGCGCCCGCGCTGCCCCCGGCTGATGATGCAGTGGGTGGGCTCGGTGATCAGCACGCACTCGGGCCGCAGGTTGTCCTCGCGCACCAGGTGCTGCCAACAGAGGCCGTCGCAGTCCTCCTCCATGACCGTGCCGGTGACGTAGAGGGTGATCCCGTCCAGCAGGCCCAGATCGCGCAGCACCTTGGCGCCGTACACCGCGGCCGCCACCCCGCCCTTCTGGTCGGTGCTGCCCCGGCCGTGGACCTTGCCGTCCTCGATGTCGCCGCTGTACGGATCTTTGTCCCATGCCTCCGGATCGCCCACGTCCACGGTGTCGATGTGGCCGTCCATGGCCAGCACCCGCGGGCCATCGCCGATGCGGCCGACCACGCTGCCCAGGGCGTCGTAGCGGACCTCGTCAAAGCCCACCGCCTCCATCTCCTGGCCGATGCGGTGGGACACCGCCTCCTCCTCGGCGCTCAGGCTAGGGATCTTGACGATGTCGCTGAGGAAGCGGGCCACGCTGTCCCGCTCTGCGCCGGCCGCGTTCCTGATCTTCTCCATCCGTGTCTGTTCTTCCATGAGCTCACCTCGCGCTGCCCTACCACGGCCACCCCGTGCTATCTTTCCGTGGGGGCCAAACATGACCTGCAGAAAACTATGCATGCTACTCATTTCCGGCGTCCTCGTCGGCTGTCCGGCCGGCGGGAAGTCCGGTGATTCCAACGTTGGACCACAGAAGGCGAAGATGGACAAGCTTTCTAAAGCCAAGCCTCCTCCCACCCGCCGGGAGGAGATCCTGGACACCATCCATGGCGTGAAGGTGGCTGACCCCTACCGCTGGCTGGAGGAGGTCAAGGCACCCGAGGTCCAGGCCTGGATGAAGGCCCAGGACCAGTTCACCCGCGAGCGCCTGGAGGCCCTTCCCGGCCGCGCCTGCCTGCGCAGCCGCCTGGAGGAGCTGAGCTATATCGACAGCCAGACCGCGCCCCGGCGCCGGGGGAAGCGGTTCTTCTACAGCCGCCAGCACAAGGACAAGGAGAAGAGCGTCTACTACTGGCGCCCCGTGGCGGGCGGCGAGGAGCGCGTCCTGATCGATCCCAACAAGCTGAGCGACGACGGCTCGGTGTCAGTGCGGGGCCTCTACCCCAGCTGGGATGGCGAGTGGGTGGCGTTCAAGCTGAGCGAGAACAACGCCGACGCCTCCACGCTGCACCTGATGCGGGTGGAAACCGGCGAGCGGTCAAAGGTGGACAGCATCCCCGGCGCCAAGTACGCCCACCCCTCCTGGACCCCGGGCGGTGAGGGCTTCTACTACACCCGCCTGCCGGTGGACCCGAAGATCAAGATCTCGGAGCTGCCCGGGCACGCGGCCATCTACTTCCACGCCGTGGGCAAGCCCTTCGCCGAAGACCCCCTGATCCGCGCCGCCACCGGCGATCCCACCACCTTCATCAGCGCCCAACTCTCCAGGGATGGCTCCGTGCTGATACTCTACAAGCACCACGGGTGGACCAGCACGGACGTCTTCGTACAGCTGGTGAGCGATCCTGCCAAGCCGTGCAAGGCCGACGGCTTCAAGCCGTTCCGGGTGGGCCAGAAGGCGCTATACGGCGCCTTCGCCTGGGGCGGCAAGATCTACGTGCACACCAACGAGGGGGCGCCCCGTTACCGGTTGTTCCGGGTGGATCCCTCTCAGCTGGAGCGTTCAGCGTGGCACGAGCTGGTCCCGGAGCAGGAGGCCGCGGTGCTGGACGGGGTCACCCTCCGGGGTGGACACCTGGCCCTGCGCTACCTGGAGCGGGCCTCCAGCAAGCTGGAGATCTGGACCCTGGCCGGCACGAAGGTGCGTAAGGTGCCCCTGCCGGAGCTGGGCAGCGTCTCCGACCTCGTGGGGAACCCGGAGGACGACACCGCCTACTACAGCTTCACCTCATTTTTGACCCCCACCACCATCTTCAAGACCTCGGTCAAGGACGGCGGCCGGGAGGTGCACTTCAAGCCGGACCTGAAGCTCGACACCTCGGCCTTCACCACGGAGCAGGTGACCTACAAGTCCAAGGACGGCACGCCGGTTACCATGTTCATCGTGCGGAATAAGGCCGTGAAGAAGGACGGCGATAATCCATTCATCCTCACCGGCTACGGGGGCTTCAACATCAACCTCACGCCCCAGTTCCGGGGTTCGCGTATGGTCTGGCTGGAGCAGGGCGGCGCGCTGGCCATCCCGAACCTGCGGGGGGGCGGCGAGTACGGCGAGCAGTGGCACCAGGACGGCATGTTGTTGAAGAAACAGAACGTCTTTGACGACTTCATCGCGGCGGCGCAGCACCTCATCGACGGCGGCTACACCAGCCCGCGGCGGCTGTCCATCGTGGGCGGCTCCAACGGCGGCCTGCTGGTAGGCGCGGCCATGACCCAGCGGCCGGAGCTCTTCCGTGCCGTGGGGTGCCATGTGCCGCTATTGGACATGGTGCGCTACCACCTCTTTGGTTCAGGCAAGACCTGGATCAGCGAGTATGGGTCCGCCGATGACCCGGAGCAGTTCAAGGCGATCATCGGCTACTCCCCGTACCAGAAGGTCATAAAGGGCACAGCCTACCCGGCCATGATCATGATGTCCGCGGACAGCGACGACCGGGTGGATCCCATGCACGCCCGCAAGTTCACCGCGGCCATCCAACACGCGACCGCCTCCGAACATCCCGTCCTGTTCCGCCTGGAAACAAACGCGGGTCACGGCGGCGGTGACATGGTCAAAAAGCAGGTTGAGGCGACCATCGATGAATTTTCATTTTTGATGCAACAGCTGGGCATGAAGCCGAAGTAGACTTTCAACAGTTGATAAAGAAGAAGGCCAAACTCCTGGGGGCGTTGGCGCTGGCTCTGGTGGCCCTATGTGCATGCGCATTCGGTTAAGCGCAAGCAGCTAAGATCATGAAGGATTGAAAGGAGG
>CAZCFB010000006.1:79088-83568 GCA_964497805.1 uncultured Kofleriaceae bacterium | reverse complement strand
TCGCCGCGGTCAGGGTTGTCTTGCCATGGTCGATGTGACCGATGGTGCCGACGTTGACGTGGGGCTTGTCCCGAACAAACTTTTCTTTGGCCATGAGAATGCCTCCAGAGGCTCAATGAGCCTTCAGGGTTGAAACGTTTTCGCTGAGGGGCTTGGGTACTACCGGAGGGGGGGGAGGTTGGGGACTCAAACTTCCCGGCCGCTGCGGTTCGGGCTATTGCCCGCCTCTAGCGACCCCCTTACCAGCGGTAGTGCGCAAACGCCTTGTTGGCTTCCGCCATCTTGTGCGTATCCTCTCTCTTCTTCACAGACGCGCCGCGGCCGGCGGCGGCATCCATCATCTCGAAGGCCAACTTCTCCCGCATGGTCTTCTCTCCACGCTTACGCGAGTAGAGAATGAGCCAGCGCATGGAGAGGGCCAGCGCCCGGTCCGGCTTGACATCAACCGGCACCTGGTAGGTGGAGCCACCCACCCGGCGGCTCTTGACCTCCAGGCGGGGCTTCACGTTGCCCAGGGCCTTCTCGAACACCTTGACCGGGTCATCCTTGAGCCGGTGCGCGATGATCTCGAAGGCGCCATAGACGATGTTCTCAGCCGTGCTCTTCTTGCCTTTGAGCATGACGATGTTGATGAACTTACTGATCCGCCGCCTGGTTTCCATGGGTACATCGGTGTACTTGGGATCCGGGAGCGGCGGGCGCTTGGGGACTTCACCTTTACGAGGCATCTTGGCTTCTCCCTACTTACTTGGGCCGCTTGGCGCCGTACTTGGACCGCCCCTGGCGACGCTCTTCCACGCCGGAGGTGTCGGTGTTACGTGCGCCACGGATGATGTGGTAGCGAACCCCGGGAAGGTCCTTGACTCGCCCACCCCGGATCATGACCACCGAGTGCTCCTGGAGGTTGTGACCCTCGCCAGGAATATAGGTGGTGACTTCCATCCCGTTGCTGAGGCGAACACGAGCGACCTTGCGGAGGGCCGAGTTCGGCTTCTTGGGGGTGGTGGTGTAGACCCTGAGGCAGACCCCACGCTTCTGCGGGCACGCGGCCAGCGCAGGCGCCGTGGTCTTCGACGTGGTCTTTTTTCGTCCCTTGCGGACAAGCTGGTTAATCGTAGGCATCTGGTACTCTCGTACGTCCTTATTTTGCTTTCCCTTGGGAGCGGCTTAACTCGCCGTCCTTACTAAGGATTCGTCCGCGCAGCACGGCGGGCTCCCCTCAAAGGAGTCAGCATTATATGTAGGAGACTTACTCTGTCAAGCGGATCTTTTGGGTGTGCAAAGCGTCCTTAAGGGTAAGAATCATCTCCAGAACCTCAGCTCTTTGCACCTTTTCGAGAGCCACGTCAAGAGAAAACCATTTCCTTTTTCGGGTGTTTTGCTCCTCCCAGGTCCGGGCCTGGCCAGTCACCTGGAGGACGAAGGTATCCACCATGGCCACTCCCCCCCCCCGCGGGTAGAAGAAACCACCAAGATAATCAAGTATTTGCCCGTATGCGCCCGCCTCCTCCCACGTCTCCCGGGTGGCGGTCAGGTCCGGAGATTCTCCCGGATCGACGGTGCCCTTGGGGGCTATCCACTCCCCTGTATAGCGGCTGGTCACAAGGAGCACCTGGACATGGCCCCGGCGCAGACGCACGGGCAAACAGCCTGCCTGGAGGCGGATCCCGCTCATCGCAAAAACATCCAGGCGGCCAGGCTGGCCCCGATTATTAATAGGGTGAAGAGGAGTAAAACTAAGATCCCGCCGAAAGATCG
Source organism: uncultured Kofleriaceae bacterium (assembly GCA_964497805.1). GTDB lineage: Bacteria > Myxococcota_A > Polyangia > CAZCFB01 > CAZCFB01. The sequence goes on along the minus strand of CAZCFB010000006.1, from coordinate 81,810 downwards.
GGATCCGGGCCTCGGGTCTGCGTGCTGGGCATCAGCGGCAGGGGGATCCTCTGCGGGTGGATCCTTTATGGCGGGCATGCCGGTGGGCACGGCCTTGAGGCCCTGGACCTGTTTGCCCGTGGGGCGCCGCGGCTCGGTGGGCTCATCATCCGGGTTCTCGGCGTCCGCCTGGGCCGCCTGCTGGGCCAGCTCCTCGGCCAGATCTTCCAACACCTCCATGCCCTTTCGAGCCCCATCGCGCAGCTCGGCCAGAGGGAGGGTCACGCGGAGGCCCTCTGATTCCCCGGCCTCGCCCATGGGCCCCAGGGCCTGGAAGAAATCGGCCACGAACTCCTCAACCTGGTGGTGGCGGCGGTGCTTGTGGCGATCCAGGGCCCTGGCGAACACGCCGTCCACGCTCCTGGGCAGGTAGGCGACGCGTGAGGTGGGTGGCGGCGGATCACCGTGACACACCCTGCGGCGAATCTCGTCGTCGCTGTCTCCCTGAAACGGCCGCTGGCCGGTGATGCACAGGTAGGCAAGGGAGGCGAAGGAGAACACCTCGGACTTCTCATCGATGGCGCTGACCTGGCCCATGGCCTGCTCCGGGGACATGAAGGCGGAGGTTCCCAGGATCAGCCCGTCGCCGCGGGTGACCTGCAGGCCCTGCTTCATGGTGGAGATGCCGAAGTCGAGCAGCTTCACCTCGGTTCCGGCCGCGGCCTCGCCCTGGAGGAAGACGTTGTGCGGCTTCAGATCCCGATGGATCACCCCCTTGCCGTGGGCGTACGTCAGGGCCGCCCCCACCTGGCGCACCACGATGCGGCTCTCCTCCAGGGGGATCTTCCCCATCCGCCGCATGCGCTGCATCAGGGTCTCGCCGCGCAGGAGCTCAATGACCAGGTAGGGCGCGCCCTGATCGGTGCGGGCGAAGTCTTGCACGACGACGATGTTGGGGTGGGAGAGTTCGCTCAGGATCTCGGCCTCGCGCTGGAAGCGGAGGTAGAAGGCCTCATCTGTGGCAGCCTCGGCGGAGAGCACCTTCACGGCAAGGTGCCGGTTCTTGAGCCGCAGGTGCTCGGCCTCGTACACGACGCTCATGCCGCCGCGCCCGATGCGGCGGATGATCTTGTAGGTGTCCGCGAGGGTTTGGCCGGTGAGGGGAGACATTGGGTGTGCAGATTACTACAACGGACCTACCTTTTCTGGATCGCCACTCCCAATCGCTTGAAGCCGATCGACTTGGCGATGTCCATCACCTTGACCACGATGCCGTGGTAGGCCTTGCGGTCAGCCTGGATCAGGATCCTGGCGTCGGGGCGCTCCTTGTGCAGGACCTTGAGCTTGGCCATGAGCTGGTCCGGGGTGATGTCCACCTTTTCGAACTGCAGCTTGCCCTCGCGGGTGATCACCACCATGGCGTCCCGCGACTCCGAGGCCGCGGCCTTGGCGGACGCCTTGGGCAGCTCAACGTTGAGGTTGGGGGTGGTGATGAACGAGGCGGTGAGCAGGAAGAAGATCAGCAGCTGGAAGATGCAGTCGATGAGCGGGGTCAGGTCGAGGACCACCCGCTCCTTGGGCACCCTGAAGCCGCCCTCCCGGAAGCTCATCCCTGCCCGTCCTCTTTTTTGTCGCTGTCACCGTTACGGGCGATCAGGTCCACCACCTCCATGGAGTCTTCCTCCATCTCCACCACCAGGGTGGAAACCCGCCCCTGCAGGTAGCGGTAGGCCAGGTAGGCTGGGATCGCCACGCAGAGGCCCGCTGCGGTGGTGATCAGGGCCTCCCAGATGCCGCCAGCCAGGTCCCCTGGATTCACGCTGCCGCCCCGGCCCGCCTGGGCCTCAACGCGCTTGAATGCACCGATCAAGCCGGTAACCGTGCCGAGCAGCCCCATGAGCGGCTCCACCGCGGCGATGGTGCCAAGGAAGTCAACGAACTTCTCCAGGTGAGTGACCTCGCGGCGCCCAACGTCGTTGACGGCCTCCTTCAGCTCCGACCGGCTCCGGCCCGCCTCCTTGAGCCCGGTGCCGATGATATGGGCCAGCGAGGAGCGATTCTCCTGACAGAGGACCTCGGCCTCGGAGAGCTTGCCGGCGCGCACGAGGGCCCGCACGCGGTCGCGAAAGTCCTGGGGGATGACCCGCTCACGGCGCAGTGCCCAGAGGCGCTCCATGAAGAGGCCCAGGGCAAGCACCGACCCGAGGATGATCGGGTACATGACCGGGCCGCCCTTGACGAAGAGGAATTCATAGATTTCTTGCATTGGCGCCTTTCAGGGTTGTTCAGGGATGTAACGCGTGATTGCTGGTGAAAGTTCCTCTACGTTTTGTGGCCCTCGTTGGGGACGAGGCAGAAGAAGGTCATCCCCTTGGGGCCGGCTGTGAACTGATGCTCTTCGTTGGGCAGGACCAGGGCCACGGTGCCGACATCGAGGGGGTACTCCTCCTCCTGGCTCCAGAGGGTGCCAGAGCCCTCGTGCACGATGACCTCGTGCTCGTAGGGGTGGGAGTGGCGGGGGCTGTGGCCGCCAGCCTCGAGGTGGAACAGGCGAAGGGTGAACGCGGGCGCGCCGTCGGCGGCGCCGATGAGGGTCTGAATCCGGGCGCCCCGGGCGCCTTCCATATCAACGTCAACAAAGGGGACAGCGGGTATCTGTTTCAGCTCCATACAACCTCCCAGCGAGAAAGGAACGATAGCATGGTCTGCCTCGGCTGGCAGATTGTGGATGTGCGTCGTATAA
>CAZCFB010000006.1:71422-78988 GCA_964497805.1 uncultured Kofleriaceae bacterium | reverse complement strand
TTCTGTGGGCTCTACGCCCTGGTGGCGAACCTGTTTAACCCCGTGTTGATGAGCGCCGCCCTTGAAAACCGGCCCATGGCCCTGGGCACGACGTATGTGTTGGGGCCGGTCCTGGGGATCCTGTTCTCGGTCTTCTTTGAGTGGGACGACAGCCGGACCGACGGAGAGAAAACTAGAAACTAGAAACGGGAAACGGGAAACGGGAAACGGGAAACGGGAAACGAAGAATCATTTCCCGTTTCTCATTTCCCGTTTTGGCATTTCTAGTTTTCACCACCCAGCCTGCAATTCAACCATCACCCGCGTTGCCCCCGCCTCGTATCTCCCCTCGCCCACGTTGGCCGTGGTGTGTGGCGACAGCGGGTTATCCAGGGTCGCGTCCTTGGCTTCGGTGTCCATTGCCACGCCGAAGCTGTGGCCCAGGGCCAGGCCCACGCGGATAGGGTTGATGGCCAGCTCCACGCCCAGGCCCATGACATGCCGCTCCAGATCCTGGGCCGTGGCGCCCGGGAGGTCCGGATCGCTGGCTCCCATGTGGTAGGCGTAGCCCGCGCGCAGGGTGAGGAAGCCACCCGGGAGCTCGGAGGTCAGGCCGGTGTGGGCCGAGATATCGTCGCGCAGCCCCAGGCCCAGGGGCAGCAACGGCACGGGGAGGTTCAGGTTCGACTTGCCGCTGCCCTTGAGGGTGAGGTGGGAGTTGGAGAGCTCGGCCGCTGGCTTGCCGGCGCTGGACCAGCGAGCCCAGGCCACGTCCACGCTGAGGCGCAGCAGGGGCCAGCCCGCACTGAGCCCGCCTCGCAGCCGCAAGGGGAGATGGAGTTCAAGGTCGGCGGGGCCCTCGCCCTGGCTTGCGTCGACGCTGCTGTAGCCCTCGGGGGCCTTGCGGGAGCCGGTGATCTCGGCAGTGCCCGACAGGTGATGCACCACCGGCATGCGCGCGCTGACCCCGATGGAGAGGTACGGCAGCGGGGTGAGCAAGAGGCCCACCACCGCTCCTGGCGCCACGGACGGGGTCTTCAGGGCGAGGCTGGCGCCCAGGTCCAGATCTTCCGGCTTCCCCATGTTCCGGTCCTTCGCGGCGCCGAGCCAAAGGTTGCGATCCAGGCTCATGCGGAGGTGCCCCAGCTCGAGGGCGGCGCCCAGGTGTAGGAAGCGCCACCTGAGAGCCAGGCCGATGTAGGCCAGGTGTTCCTGTAGGTCCATGCCCGTGCCGAGGTAGCGCCCCGAGTCAATGCGGGATTGGGACGTACCGGGCTTGCCCGGATACTCGTAGAAGGCCGGGTAGTTGCTGCCGCTGTTGAGCCCGGACCTGTAGCCCAGGAGCAGGCTGATGCGCTCACCCCATACGGGCATGGGCTGGGCCAGGGCCAGGTGTCCCAGCGGACGGGCCGCGGCGGCGTCGTGGACCGCGGTCAGCGGATCCCCGGGTTCGCGGCGGTGCACGGAGCGGGAGTGGCTCACCAGGCCCACGCCCACGCTGATCCTGGTCCGGCTGAGCGCCGGGGCCGCGGGATTCTGGAAGAGCGTGGCCGGGTCCGAGCGGGAGGCCACGCCGGCGCCGGCCAGAGCCAGGGATGAGGCGCCGGGTTGGCCGGGGTCGAGCCCCTGAGCGTGGGCCGTGGCCGGGAGGGCCACCAGGATGATCAGCAGCAGGCGGAGCACCAGGGAAGGATACGGCACATGGCCCACAGGGTGTAAGGTTCTATCTCATGCGGCGTTATTCGGGGTGGAGACGGTGAGCGTCACGGACCTTGATAAGGAGCGTCTGCTGCTGGAGCGGGCGCAGGCAGGGGATCGGGGCGCCCTGCGTGAGCTGCTGGAGCGGCACGCAGGTTCCCTGTATGCCCAGGTGATCCTGCCCCGGGCAGGAGACGCCACCGTGGCCGAGGATGTGCTCCGCGCGACCATGATGACCGCCATCGAAAAGCTCCCGGGGATCAAGTGGCAGGGGCGCAGCGTGTACCACTGGCTGCGGCGGGTGGCGGTGAACAAGGTCATCGACCACCACCGGCGGGGTCAGCGATCCCGGCGGCTGGCCGACGCCCTGGCCAAGGAGCCGGCAGCGGCCGTGCTCCCATCGGCGTCGCCGGGGGCCGAGGAGGCGCTCATCGCCGAGGAAGAGCGGCGCATCAACCTGCGCCGGGCAAAGGCTGCTCTGGAGCAGATCAACCCGCGCTACCAGCGCGCAATCCGCCTGCGCCTGCTGGAGGAGTTGCCCCGGGAGGCGTGCGCCGACCGGCTGGAGGTGAGCGTGGGTACCTTCGACGTGGTCCTGTTCAGGGCGCTCGCCGCCCTTCGTAAGGCGTTTGAGAGGGAAACATGAGCGACGAAAAGAAGCTGTTTGATGGCGAGGAACCGCCTGCAACCCGGGAGGAGCAGGAAGCGGCCGCCCGCCTGGCCGGAAGGCTGGAGGCCCTCCTGGCCGGTGAGGCCCCGGAGGATGGCGACGGGGAGTTGGCCGCAGCGGTGATGCTGCGCGCGGCCGAGGGCAAGGAGCCGGGGCTGCCAGACCAGGTCATGCGCGAGGTCCTCGACGACTCGCTGGCCCGGCACGACCAGCTGCAGGTGGAGCCCACCAAGCGGCTGCGCCGGGTGGCTCCCCTGGTGGCCCTGGCCGCGACCCTGACCCTGGTGATCTCGGGGACGCTGCTCTTTCCGACCCTTCGGGATCAGTCAGAGCCCCTACCCGCCCTGCCCGCCGAGCTCCTGTCCCGCTCCAGCGATGCCCTCATGGGAAAGCCCTTTGCTGACCGGGCCGGCGCATCCGCGCGCATGGACCGGGTCTTCGCCGACCGCATGCGCGGCTACCGCACCCTGGCCCTGGCCGGAGGAGGCACCCGATGAAGAGAGCGATTCTGCCCCTCTTGCTGCTCGCGCTGGCCTCCCCGGGCTGCGCTGACCGCCGGGCGGCCTGCTGCCCGTGCCCCGCCGAGGGCAAGCTCAGCAAAGCCCTGATGCTCCACCTGGCCACGGTGCGCAGCCTGCACCACAAGGCGGACGTGCAGCTCGGCTCGGGAGACATCCACGCCTCGCTCACCACGGTACGCGAAATCTTGAAGCTGAAGCCGGACAGCAGCTGGCCCGAGGCCGAGGAGGCGCGCCTGGACGCCACGGCGCGGTTGGCCACGCTGCTCCTGCAGATCGGTGAGGCCTCGGGAGCCCTCGAGGAGGTGGAGCGGGGACTCAGGAGCAGCACGCGGGAGTCCTTCTACCTCTCCAACCTGCACAGCCTGCGGGGGGAGCTGCTGGAGGCCAAGGTCAAAACCCTGGATAGCGCGGGTAAGAAGGACGAGGCCCGCGCCCTGGCCCGGGAGGCCATCGCCGCCTTTGAGGCGTCAATCGCCATCAACAAGCGGCTCCAGGAGAAGCTCGGTAAGGGCGCCGTCACCGAGGAGGCGACCCGATGAGAGCCCTTCACTTTGCCCTGCCCATGATGTTCGCCCTGATCCAGGCCGGCTGCGCCGGGTCGCGCGCCCATGCGCCTGCCACGGCCGCCATGGAAACCGCGCCGCTCCCGGAGTCGCCCCATGAGGCCAGGGCCGAGATCGCCCGGCTGGAGCGGGAGATACAGCTCAGCCGCCAGGGTCTGGGGTTGGCCGTCGCTCCACCAGCGCCAGGTCCCATGGCCCAGGACGGCGTACAGGCCGGGGCCGTTTCCGAGGCCGAGGCGGACGAATCTCCGGCGCCCGAGTCCGCTCCTGTGTCACGCTCAGAGGGCTGGCAGAGCGACGGCCGCGATACCTGCTCAGAGCCGTGCAAGCTGTCCCGGGCCATCTGCAAGGCGGCCAGGCGAATATGCAAGATTGCCGACTACCTCGGAGAGGACGCAGCGCGAGGAAAGTGTCAGCGAGCCAGGGCGGACTGCAAGGAGGCGCGGGGGAAGGCGGGCAAGTGTATGGGGTGCAAACCCTAATCGTCAGCTAACTCGTTAACACCCAGCTCTTCGAGGACCTCCTGCTCGTCGTCGATCTCGTCCTCGTCTTCCGGGCTGAGGGGTTGGCCCGCGGCGAGCTTGGCCTCGCGCCGTTTTTGCCGCGCATCCTGCAAGTAGATGTAAACCTCCTCGGTGAGGCCCAGAGCAACGTAGGCGCTAGTCAAGAAGATAAACACGAAGCTGGCCCGCAGGCGCAGGGTGATGAGCAGGCAAATGAGCACAATGAGGAAGGCGCCGGCCAGGGCCTTGCGCGTCAGGCGAACGTCCTTGAACGAGCGAAAGCGCACCCGGCTAATCATCAGGTAGCTGAGCACCAGCATGAGCGCGGCGATGCCGCCCTGGGCCAGGACCTCGTCCCCGCCGCCCACCTTGAAGTGCACGATGACCAGCGAGACGAGGACGCCGGTGGAGGCCGGGATGGGGAGCCCGAGCATATACTTGCCCGGCTTGCCCAGGTCGGACCGGGCGGCGAGCACGTTAAAGCGGGCCAGGCGGATGGCCCCGGCGCCCACGTAGACGAAGGCGATGAACACGCCGTATATCCCGAAGCTGCTCAGGCCCCACTTGTAAACCAGCAGCGCGGGGGCGGCGCCGAAGGTGATCAGGTCGGCCAGGGAGTCGAGCTGCACGCCCAGCTCACTCTGGGTGTTGGTGAGCCGCGCCACTCGCCCGTCGAAGGTGTCGAAGAAGAAGCCGAAGATGATGGCCAGTGAAGCCTGGTAGAGCTGCTCGATCTGTGCGTCGCCCGAGCAGAGGGTCAGGGCAAAGAAGCCGCAGAAAATGGACGACAGCGTGAACAGGTTGGGCAGGATGAAGAAGGTCTTGCGATAGTCCATGGGGGGATTGTCTCTGGAGGAATTAAAACACAGGACAGGCGATTTCCAAGCAATGAACGCCAGATAGGCGATTTATTTGCGGCGCCGCCAGCGCACGGTCACGAAGACCAACAGCGTGAGCGCTCCGGCGCTGACAAGGCGCAGCACGAGAACCAGGGGTTCGAACCAGAGCCATGGGGCCTGGTGCATGAGCAGGGCCAGCCCCAGGTCCAGGAGGTAGACCATAGCGGTGAAGGTCAGGGCCAGGGCCAGGGGGGAGAGGCGCACGGCCAGAGCCAGCACAAGGGCGCCCAGCACCAGGGCCGGGGCCTTGCTCAGATCAAGGGCCACCATGCCCAGGCTCACCCGGGACCACATGCCCAGCTCCAGGCGCGAGGCCAGGCCGGCGAGCACCAGGCTGATCTGCGCGGCCAGGAAGAAGGAGACGCCGAAGACGCCCAGCGCGCCGAAGAAGATGAGCGCCCCGTCCCGGGCGCCGGCGCGGAGCTTGCTGAGCCGCGTCTCGCCCCCGTCAGTCACTGGCGCTGTCCTCGCGCTCGCTCTCGATGACCGCGCTGCGGCGAGGCTCGCCAGGCCCGGGGGGCTGGCAGGTGAAGACCTGCTGCAGGCATAGACCGTGGGGCGGCGCGGTGGGCCCGGCCAGGCGGCGGTCCTGGCCGGCCAGGATCTCGGCCACGCGGTCCGGGGCCATGCGGCCGCGGCCCACGTCCACCAGGGTGCCGGCGATGATGCGGACCATGTTGCGCAGGAAGGCGCTGCCCTCCACCTCGATGTGCACCAGCGAGTCCACGCGGGAGACGCTGCAGCGGTACAACGTGCGCAGGGTGTTGTCCCGATCACAGCGGGCCGAGCGGAAGGCGTCAAAGTGGTGGCGGCCGCACAGGTGGGCGCCGGCGCGGGCCATGGCCTGGAGATCAAGGGGGCGCCGCACATGCCAGGAGTTGGCGGCGTGCACCGGCGAGGAGGGGCGCTCGTTGTACAGGGTGTAGCGGTACCGCTTGCCCGTATTGTGGCGCCTGGCGTCGAAGGCCTGGGCGACCTCCTCCACCCGCCGGATGCCGATGTCCCTGGGCAACATGGCGTTGAGCCCGCGCAGGAAACCGCGGGGCGGGATGGAGCTGGTGGTGCGGAAGTTGGCCACCTGCCCGGCGGCGTGCACCCCGGCGTCGGTGCGGCCGGCCGCCCGCAGGCGCAGGGCGTGCCCGGTCATGGTCTCCAGGCGCGCCTGGATCTTGCCCTGCACGGTGGGGTCCCGGGGCTGGATCTGCCAGCCGGAGTACGCCGTGCCCTGGTAGGCCACGGTGAGCAGGATGTTGCGCGGAGTGGGGGGACCCTCGGTCATTGGGCCCATGATAGCGGAGAACAAGCGGGTGGCGGCTAGAACTCGAAGGCGAGGCCGCCCTGGTAGGTGGTGTCACCAACGTTGAGCGCGGTGTCGGAGCCGAAGGAGTCGGCCCCCACGTGGGTGAACTCAATGAAGAGGTACACATGGTTGATGCCGCTCTCCACATCCATGTTCTTCGCCGCCTGGGGCTCGAACACGTCGAGGATGATCGAGACGCCGGCGTTGACCTGCCAGCCGAACGTGCCGCCCTTGGCGTCGATGGTATCGCCGGTGGTCTTGTCCTTGGCCGATGCGGTGGAGCCGTCGCCCTTGTTTATCCACCAGAAGGTGTAATTGAAGCCGGCCTTGACGTACGGGATCATGGGCACGCTCCACTTCTCCCAGACGAAGTCAGCGCGGTAGACGAGCAGCAGGGCCAGGGGCACCATGTTCATGGAAGTTTCGCCGGCGGTGCGGTTCGCCGTGCTGGAGGGGGTGGAGGAGTCGCCGGTGTCGGAGAAGGAGTTGGCGGTCTTGGAGAACCAGCCGACCTCGCCGCCCACGGCCAGGGTGCCGAAGGGGTGCCAGAACTCCACATCAAGCTCGCCCTTCACCATGAGGCCGTCGCCGCCGAAGATGTCGTCGTAGGGGGAGAAGCCGCTCACCTGGGAGTCCACGTCGGGGCTGTAGGGCCCGAGCTTGATCTCGAGCATGAACCAGCGGTCCGACTCGTAGTCGGCTTTCTGGCTATCGCTGAGCTCTGGCTCGGTTTCGTCGAACTGGGCCTGGGCCACGGCAGGGGCCGCGAGGATGGCGACGGCCAGAGCCAGGGGGGTGAGCAGCCTGGCCGCGCGCAGGATGGGACGGCGGGCGCGGTAGAGGGCCAGGGCCAGGGCCAGGGCCAGGGCGAGCCCGATCTTTCCGGTTGGGCTCGAGTAGACCCAGAGACCCGCGCCGATGGTCAGGGGCCAGAGGGCCGCGCGGGCCGCCTTGCGGGCGGTGTCGTGCTGCGCCAGCCAGGAGGCGGGCTCGGGCGCGTGGTGGTAGTAGCTGCCCACGAAGGCGCGGCCTGCCTCGGAGGGCATGAGCACCTCGTCGCGGAAGTCGCGCAGCACTCGCACATGGGGGTGGTCGTAGTCGCCATAGGCCGCGGTGGCCACGAAGCAGTACTCGCCGTCAGCCTGGCCGCCGGCGCGCTTGTAGCGCTCCCAGAAATCCTCCTCGTAAACCGGCGTTCCGGTGCCCAGCTTGAGCAGGGACGAGGGGTTCTTGAGCTTGTCGATGGTCACGGCATAGAAGGCGTAGGTGACGTTGTTCTTCAGCCCGGAGATCTGGACGGTGCCGGGGGAGGTGATCATGTCGGAGCAGACATACGCCTTGTCCAGGGAGGAGAGCCCCGAGGAGGAGGTGGTGCCCGAGTCCGCGGACACGCCACCGTCGGGGGCGAGGCACTCGCCCACGCACTTGTCGGG